>NZ_JBPDIH010000004.1:266191-581714 GCF_052030545.1 Thalassotalea sp. PLHSN55
AACGTATAATCAAAGCCGTTCATGCTGAGCTTGTCGAAGTATTAAAACGGCGGTTCGCCATAATAAAACTCATCAAGCTTGAATTATTCATAATTCCCTGACTACTGACAGCTTCGACAGGCTTCCTTCTAATGCTTCGCGCTTCCTTCGACTGCTTCGTGCTTCCTTCGACAGGCTTCCTTCGACTGCTTCGCGCTTCCTTCGACAAGCTCAGGACGAACAGTATTATGTAATTTTTACCCTAGCCGTTCATGCTGAGCTTGTCGAAGCATTAAAACGGAAATATTATCGGTATCATAGTCAACACCACCACACTGTAGGTGAGTGAGACTGGGATACCAAATTTAATAAAGTCAGTTAACTTGTAGTTACCGGCACTATACACCATAACATTGGTTTGATAGCCAAATGGGCTGATAAAACTGCCACTTGCGCCAAATGCGACCGCCATAACAAATGGCATTGGGCTTACGCCAAGACCAAGAGCAATATTGTAAGCAATCGGAAAAACTAACGCGGCTGCCGCATTATTGGTCACCAATTCGGTCACTATTAAGGTAATAAAAAATATAACCACTAAGGCAAAAAACGCGCTTTGCCCTTGCATAACAGTTTCTAACCCCCCCGCTAACAAGCTCGCTAAACCGGTATTTTCCAATGCAGTTGCTAGGGTTAATGCACTTAATACTATCATCCATATTTCTAATGGAAAACGTCGCTTAATTTCGTTGACGGTTAAACAGTCTGTCATCACCAACAGAGCAATATAAAACATCAGGCACTTCAATAAGGTGATTTCAGTAAAGACTGAAACGCCAATCACCGCAAAAAAGCCCCAAATGGTCATATGATCACGCCAACCACTAAGCATATTGTCTGGCTTGTGACCGGAAAGAATAAAGAAGTTTTTACTTAAGTTGGTTCGAGAGGCAAAATCTTGGCCAACCGCTAATACGAGAAAGTCACCTGATTGAATCACAATTTCACCAAGCTTACCGGAAAGGGGTTCACCTTCTCGGCGAATGGCAACAACCGCTGCGTCAAATCGTGCGCGAAAACCGGCGCTTTTTAAGCTTTTTCCAATAACGGCTGAATCAGGTTTGATTAAAACTTCGGTTAAGTTATCACGCAATAAGCCATCTTGTTCCGCAAATAAGGTTAAACCATCAAATTGCTGCAAAATAAGGACTTTAGAAATATCGCCGGTAAAGATCAATTTATCACCAGCAATAATATAATCATCCGGTGCCACCGGTGAAATTAAGCGCCCGCGACGAACAATTTCCACTAAAAATAAGCTGTCGAGATTACGCAGGCCGTTATCTTCAACCGACTTACCTATCATGCTCGAATCCGCTTGTACTTCAGCTTCAAGCAAATAATCTTGGGTTTCAAGTTTACTGCCTTTCATATTAGGCAGTTTATAAATTCTGGCAATTATCACAAAAAAACAAGCAAATAATGCACAAGCACCAACAAGGGTAAAATCAAAAAAGCCTAAGCCCTGCTCTCCTTGCTCTATCAACATACTGTTAACGATAAGATTGGTTGATGTGCCCACCAGCGTTAACGTGCCACCTAAAATAGCAGCAAATGATAAGGGTAGTAATAATTTCCCTGGGTTGATAACGGTGTTAGCTTTTATTGTGCCTATTAATGTCGCAACCACCGCTGTATTGCTCATTAATGCCGAGGCTATTGCAGTGCTAATAAGCGTTTTTAAAGTGATTTTAAATTTAGAACCGTTGATCATTAACCCTGATAAACGCCTTAAAATACTGGTTCGCTCAAAGGTAAATGAACAAAAGACTAGTAAAATTAAGGTGATTAAGCCGGGGTTAACTGCGTTGCGCAGTATGTCGTCTGAAGAGACAAAAGAAACCGCCAAGCAAACAAGCGTAGCGCCAGCAAATATTCTTTCAGGATGTTTTTGATATTTTAGCAAACCTAAAAACGTAGCAAAAAATATCAATAACATAAGCCATTGTATCGCCGACATTTATGTTTCCTTGTAGCAATAAACGCTTGTTGGCATTCACCAACAAGCGTTATTGTAACTATTGAGCTTTAAGAATGTCTCGAGCGCCCCAGTGTGGGAAGTGCTTACGTACTAGCGCGTTAAATTCTACTTCAAATTCTGAATAGCTTTGCTTGTCTTGATCTGCAAGTGCATTGTTGATCATACCTGCGCCAACCGTAATATTGCTTAAGCGGTCAACAATGATAAATGCACCTGTGCCTGCATTGTCGTTATACGGGTCAAAATGCAACGCTTCTGCCACTTCAAAATCAACAGAACCGATTTCGTTCAGTAGTAATTGCGTTGCATCTGCTTTTTCCATGGTATTAACGTTAATACGGTTAACAATTTTGCTCGCATGACCTGTGGTCATTTTTGTACCATGTTTGATGTAATATTCACGGCCAGTTTCTAGCTCGTCTTCATGCATCCAAACCACAGTAGCATTAATATTTTTGGCACTGGTTGGTAGACTGTCTTTCTTAACAATCATTTCGCCACGGCTAATATCAATTTCATCTTCTAAGGTAAGCGTAACCGCCATGCCTTTTTCAGCACGTTCAATATCACCGTCAAAAGTCACGATTGATTTAACCGTACTTTCTTTGCCTGATGGCAAAGCAACGATGGTATCGCCAACACGTACATGACCAGAGGCTACGGTGCCACAAAAACCACGAAAATCTAAATGCGGACGATTGACATATTGCACAGGGTATCTAAATTGGGTGAACTGCTCATCAGTTTCAAACTTAATGGTGTTTAAAAGTTTCATCATGGTGGCACCTGGGTACCACGACATGTTTTCACTTTCTTCAACAACATTATCGCCATTAAGTGCTGAAATAGGCACAAAACGTACATCGTTAAAGTTTAATGATTCGGCGAATTCACGGTAATCTTTCTTGATTTCTTGGTAGCGCTCTTGGCTATAATCAACTAAGTCCATTTTGTTTACAGCAATGAGTACATGCTTAATACCAAGCAATGAACAAATGAACGAGTGACGACGTGTTTGCACTTGTACGCCATGACGAGCATCAATTAGAATAATTGCTAACTCACACGTTGAAGCACCAGTTGCCATGTTACGGGTGTATTGTTCGTGACCTGGAGTGTCGGCAATAATGAACTTACGCTTATCTGTCGAGAAATAGCGATAAGCAACATCGATAGTGATACCTTGCTCACGCTCTGATTGCAAACCGTCAACGAGTAAGGCTAAATCAACCTCTTCACCTGTAGTGCCCGACTTTTTACTGTCGTTTTCAATAGCCGCTAGTTGATCTTCAAAAATCATTTTTGAGTCATGTAATAAACGGCCAATTAAGGTACTTTTACCGTCATCAACGCTACCACATGTGAAAAAGCGTACTAATTCTTTATTTTCATGTTGCTTTAAATAAGCTTGAATATCTTGTTCAATTAAGTCTGATTGGTGACTCATGTTGTTTCCTTTTGAAAGTTAGAGCTACAAGTTGTAAGCAACAAGCTTTAAGCCCAATTAACTCTCTCTGATTTTATTAATTAACCCCATTAACATCTTGGAAATTTCGGTTGTTTCACTAATGCAGTTATCAGCAAAAGAACGCTCAAGATAGTTAATTTCTTTAGCAATATATAATTGTGTTCGCAATTCACCACAAGAACCTTTAGCAATATACAAAAACTGGCATTTCTCTTTAGATGTTTGCCTTTCCATTCCTTCGGAAATATTACTGGCTATCGATAAACTAGCTCGCGTAATTTGATCTTTAAATCCATAGTCTTTGTGCATGGCAAATGCTTTATAAGTAGCAACAGATAACCCAGTTGCTCTTTGCCAAACTGCTAAATTTTCAAAATTCATCTCTCATCCTTGAGTATTTGTTACTTGAATTCTTGAAGCTTGATTTCTTGTCGCTTAGAAGTAACCTTCCATTTTTTTCTTTTCCATCGAGCCAGCAGAATCATGATCAATCACTCGACCTTGGCGCTCAGACGTTTTGGTTAATAACATTTCTTGAATAATTTCAGGTAAACTTGCCGCTTCTGACTCAACTGCGCCGGTTAACGGGTAACAGCCTAATGTTCTAAAGCGCACACTCTTCATTTCAGGTTTTTCGCCTGGCTCAAGTGGCATGCGGTCATCGTCAACCATAATAAGTGTGCCGTCACGCTCAACGACAGGGCGTTTTTCAGATAAGTAAAGCGGTACAATTTTAATGCTTTCTAGGTAAATATACTGCCAGATATCTAGCTCGGTCCAGTTAGACAATGGGAATACACGAATGCTTTCACCTTTGTTTACTTGGCCATTGTAAATATTCCATAGCTCAGGACGTTGGCTTTTAGGATCCCAACGGTGGTTTTTATCGCGGAAAGAATAAACACGCTCTTTTGCACGAGATTTTTCTTCATCTCGACGTGCGCCACCGAATGCCGCATCAAAACCGTATTTATCTAAGGCTTGCTTTAAGCCTTGTGTTTTCATAATGTCGGTGTGTTTTGCACTGCCATGAGTAAACGGACCTACGCCCATTTTTAAACCTTCAGGGTTTTTGTGCACTAATAATTCAAAGCCATACTCTTTCGCCATTTGATCACGAAATTCAATCATTTCCTTGAATTTCCAATCGGTATCAACATGCAATAACGGGAATGGAATTTTCCCAGGTGCGAAGGCTTTACGTGCTAAGTGCAATAATACGGCAGAATCTTTACCGACTGAATAAAGCATAACAGGGTTATCGAACTCTGCTGCGACTTCACGCATGATATGAATGGATTCAGCTTCCAGCTTTTTTAAATGAGTTAAGTTCATTGAATCGACTACAATTGTTAATAATTAGTAAGATGGATTTATAGTGCCAGAAAAAGCAAGTTTGTTCCATATTAGAAAAAGAATTTATATAACAAAAAGTAATATGAAAATAACTTAATAACACTCGTGCGTATAAAGTGTCGATAAATTAAGGTTAAATATCACCCTGTTGAAACTTATTAAGCAAAAATTCAGTTGATGAAGACAAACCGCTGATTTTATTTCCTTGCATGGCACTAAGAATGTCTTTTCCTAACACTTTACCTAATTCAACACCCCACTGATCATACGAATTCACCTGCCATAGCGCGCCTTGTACAAAAATTTTGTGTTCATAAAGCGCTAACATAGCGCCTAGTGATTCAGGGCTAAGCTTTTGACAAACCAAGGTATTACTTGGGGTATTGCCTTTCATGGTTTTATGTGGCGCTAATTGACTAATTTGTAGGTCATTTAAACCCGCTTGCTGCAGCTCTTGTTTAGCTTGGGCTAAGGTTTTACCTTGCATTAATGCTTCGCTTTGGGCAAAACAGTTTGCTACCAGCACCTGATGGTGAGAGGTATATTCACTGTCGCCGTTAAGACTAACAATAAAATCAGTTGGAATAATGTCATCACTTTGATGCATTAACTGCATAAAAGCATGTTGACCATTAGTGCCTTCTTGACCAAAAACAATGGGCGCAGTTAGCCAAGCAAGTTTTTCACCGCCTGTTGATACCGACTTACCGTTACTTTCCATATCTGTTTGTTGCAAATAGCCTGGTAGCGCACGTAGCGAGTGCTGATACGGTAAAATAGCTAAGCTCGGGTAACCTAGGGCATTTCTATTCCATATACCTAGCAGCGCCATAATAACCGGCATATTTTGCTCAAAAGGTGCGTTTTGGAAGTGTTGATCCATATTGAATGCACCTTGCTTTAATCGCGCAAAGTTATCATTGCCAATTGCCAATGCTAAAGGTAAACCAACGGCTGACCATAACGAAAACCGACCACCAACCCAGTCCCACATTGGCAAGATGTTGTTTTTGGCAATACCAAACTCCGTCGCTTTTTCAACATTACTGCTTACCGCATAACATTGTTTTTCAATACAGTTTTTTGGCAAACTCTGACATAGCCAGGCTTTTATCGCTTTGGCATTTAATAGCGTTTCTTGCGTGGTAAAGGTTTTTGAAATAACCACGAGTAACGTTGTTGCAGGGGTTAGTCTTGCAAGTTTCTCGGCAAGAGCGCCGCCGTCGACATTAGCAATAACATGAACATTTAAACCAGTACGCAGATATGGTTGCAGCGCAGACAAACCAATTTTAACACCGTAAAACGAGCCACCAATACCCACTGCAATCACATCGGTAAACTTTTCACCAGTACTACTCGTAATTTTGCCGGAGCTGACTTTTTCAACAATATCCGCCATTTTTTGCTCTGTGGCGATAACCTCGTCGGCCTGGTCTTTTAATATGGCAATTTTTTGCTGATTAGGCGCACGCAGCAAGGTATGCAATACCGCTCGCTGCTCGGTATTGTTAATAATTTCGCCACTAAATTGGCTATTAATTTGGGAAGATAAGTTATTTGATTTAGCTAGAGAGATAAGTGAAGAAAATTCTTGCTCGTTAATATTTTGCTTTGAATAATCAAGAAATAGCTCTGCGGCACTAACCGAATATTTCTGCGCTCGTTTTGACTCTGAAAATAATGAGGTAATGTCTCGATTTTTTGCGTTTTCTGCTAACGGTATTAGTGTATTAACATCCATTTATTAAGCCTGTTTGCATGAAATTAAATAATTAAGGTTATGATTGATTCGTTATTTATATACGCTAGTTTTTAAGTCGCAACTCCCTATACTTCGACAAGCTCAGCATGAACGGGAGTTTGCCCAATTTAATACCCCACCAATCCGCTCGCCCTGTCAGTCCTGAGCCTGTCGAAGGAAGCGCGAAGCAGTCGAAGGGTCAGTCCTGAGCCTGTCGAAGGAAGCCCGGCTATGACAACTCCCTATACTTCGACAAGCTCAGCATGAACGGGAATTTGCTCAATTTAATACTCCACCAAACCGTTCGCCCTGAGCTTGTCGAAGGGTCCGTCCTGGGCCTGCCGTAAGAAGCAATACAATTATTTACTTTCCAACTCCCTATACTTCGACAAGCTCAGTATGAACGGGAGTTTGCTCGATTTAATACCCCACCAACCGTTCGCCCTGAGCGCGAAGCAGTCGAAGGGTCCGTCCTGAGCGCGAAGCAGTCGAAGGAAGCCTGTCGAAGGAAGCAACACTTTGATTTACTTCTCAACGCCCTATACTTCGACAAGCTCAGCATGAACGGGAATTTGATCAAGTTAATCCCTCCGACTTTAGGAGTAATTATAAATCCAAGCTCGAAATATAGGCTTTAAAGTCTTCAGCAAGTTCTGAATGGCGTAAACCGTATTCAACATTCGCTTTCATATAACCAAGTTTTGAACCACAATCGTGCGATTTTCCTGTCATATGAAATGCTTCAACCGTTTCTAATTTCATCAAGCTAGCAATAGCATCAGTTAATTGAATTTCATCACCAGCACCTGGAGGGGTAAATTCAAGTAGCTGCCAAATTTTTTCTGATAAAACATAACGACCAACAACCGCTAAATTCGATGGAGCTTCATCAACAGGTGGTTTTTCAACAACGGCAGTCATCGATTTTGATTCACCAGGCGTTAAGTCTGCACCGCCACAATCAACAACACCGTAACTGCTCACCTGCTCCATAGGTACAGGTTCAACCATAATTTGGCTGTAACCACCTACTTCATTATAGCGATTTAACATCGCAGCCAAATTTTCAGTTTTTAAATTGGCTGAAGCATCGTCTAAAATAACGTCAGGCAAAACAACAACAAAGGGCTCTTCACCAATAATTGGGCGCGCTTTTAATACCGCATGACCGAGGCCTTTCGCCTCACCTTGGCGCACATGCAATATAGTTACATCTTTCGGACAAATCGCTTGAATTTCGTCTAAAAGTTGGCGTTTTACGCGCTTTTCTAAAGTGGTTTCTAGTTCAAATGATTTATCGAAGTGATTTTCAATAGCATTTTTAGAAGAGTGCGTAACAAGTACAATTTCCGTAATGCCTGCGGCAACACATTCATCAACAATGTATTGAATAAGAGGCTTATCAACGATTGGAAGCATTTCTTTAGGAATGGCTTTTGTTGCTGGTAACATGCGAGTACCTAGACCGGCAACTGGGATAACTGCTTTTCTAATTTGTTTAGACATTTTCTTCCTTAATAACCCTACTTTAATTTGCTTAGCTCTATTCTATGGGCTATTCAAATACTTGTCATGGGTTTATAGATGATTTTTTTTACATTTATATTACAACCAATAAAAAACGACAGTGTTTTGACTGTCGTTTAATGCTCTTAAATAGTTTATATGTATTTCACTTTAGATTTTAATCACTACCAAAAAGGTCACGTGTATATACTTTATCAGCGACATCTTTAATATCATTTGCCATACGGTTTGATACGATCACATCAGAGATTTGTTTAAACTCATTTAAGTCAGCAATGACTTTTGAGTTGAAAAAGTCAGCTTCTTTTAACTCAGGTTCATAGATAACAACTTCGATGCCTTTGGCCTTAATACGTTTCATGATCCCTTGAATGCTTGATGCTCTAAAGTTATCTGAGCCTGTTTTCATGATCAGTCGATAAATACCAACCACTTTAGGTTGCTTGGCGATAATAGAATCTGCGACGAAATCTTTACGCGTGGTATTGGCATCAACAATGGCGCCAATAAGAGAATTAGGCACATCTTTATAGTTTGCTCTAAGCTGCTTAGTATCTTTTGGCAAACAATAGCCACCATAGCCAAAAGAGGGATTATTGTAATGATCGCCAATGCGTGGGTCTAAACCAACACCTTCAATAATATGCCTACTGTCTAGGCCGTGAGACTCAGCATATGAGTCGAGCTCATTAAAAAAAGCAACTCGCATGGCAAGATAAGTATTTGAAAAAAGTTTAACCGCTTCAGCTTCGGTTGAGTCAGCAAAAAGTGTTGGAATGTTTTCTTTAATTGCCCCTTGCGCTAATAAACTTGCAAACACTTCTGCTCGTTCAGATTGTTCGCCAACGATGATGCGAGAAGGATGAAGATTATCGTAAAGTGCTTTTCCTTCACGCAAAAACTCGGGCGAAAACATAATATTGTCGCAGTTAAGTTGCTCTTTGATACTTTGCGTATAACCAACCGGAACCGTAGATTTTATCACCATAACCGCTTTTGGATTGATTGCCAGAACATCTTGAATAACGGCTTCAACAGACGATGTATTAAAATAATTGGTTACAGGGTCGTAATCAGTAGGAGTCGCAATAACAACATAATCAGCGTTTTTGTAGGCAAACTCTTTATCGGTAGTTGCGACAAAATTCAGCGTTTTGTTTTCAAGAAAGTCTTCGATTTCTTTATCTGCAATTGGTGATTTTTTATCATTTAGCAATGCAACTTTTTCTTCAATAATATCAACCGCAATCACTTGGTTGTGCTGCGCAAGCAACATCGCATTAGATAAACCTACATAGCCAGTACCGGCGATGGTAATATTCATTTCAATCCTTATCACGTGTATTCATCTGCATTTTATTGACCACAATAAAATTACTTGCTTAATTTTAAATTTCTTCCGTTTTACTCCCTATACTTCGACAAGCTCAGCATGAACGGGAGTTTGCTCAATTAATTTTTATTAATCCATTCGCCCTGTCCGTCCTGAGCCTGTCGAAGGAAGCGCGAAGCAGTCGAAGGGGCCGCCCTGAGCTTGTCGAAGGGAGCGCTGCCATTTTTCACCTTACAACCCCCTATACTTCGACAAGCTCAGCATGCACGGGAGTTCTAGTAATTCAACTCCCTATACTTCGACAAGCTCAGCATGAACGGGAGTTTTAACAATTCAGCTCCCTATACTTCGACAAGCTCAGCGTGCACGGGAGTTCTAGTAATTCAACTCCCTATACTTCGACAAGCTCAGCATGCACGGGAGTTTGTTCAATTAATATTTACTTAATTAATCTTTTACCAATCCGTTCGCCCTGAGCCTGTCGAAGGGAGCGCTGCCATTTTTCACCTTACAACCCCCTATACTTCGACAAGCTCAGCATGCACGGGAGTTTGTTCATTTAATATTTACTTAATTAATCTTTTCCCAATCCGTTCGCCCTGAGCAAAATTTATAAAGTTACTCACTACAACTTAACAACATTACTCAAAACTTTAACCACTAGCTGTTGTGCGGTATTTTCATCAACCGACTCTGCATAGCAGCGCAATTCAGGTGCATTTCCAGAAGGGCGTAGATGAATAACATCATCATTAGATAAGGTCATTCTTAAACCGTCTGTTACATCAACGTTATTAACATTTATTTCGTCAAAACCTAATAATTCAATCAACTGCTGAGCATTGTCACGATAGGTTTTAATTATGTTTTGGCTTTTTTCGGTTGCGAAGTTTTTAATTCGGTCGCTTGCTGAAAAGCGTTTTGAACACTCAGCAACCAGTGATGAGATGTTCCCATTGTCACTTTCGATACTCGCCGCTAGTAACATTATCGCAGGCAACACTGCATCACGCGTCGGCAAGGCGGTTAAAGTTTGGTTGTTTATAACGACATCACTACCAAGTAAAAAGCCGCCGTTAGCTTCAAAACCGGCAACGGCATTATATTTTTCAGATAAGCGCGCAAATTCAGCAATCACATACGGTGAGCCAATGCGGGTGCGGTCTACTTGTTTAAAGGCACTTGACAATTCAATTGAGGTATTTGAACTAACAGGCACTGCCAATGCTTCTATATTGAGTGCTTTCGCACATAAAAGCCCAAGAATATCACCACGTAACCAATCACCCTTTTCATCCGCTATTAATGGCCTGTCGCCATCACCGTCGGTTGAAAAAATCGCGTCAAATTTGAACTTTTGTGACCATGCTTTAGCTTTTGCTTTATCTTCTTCAGATACGGCTTCGGTGTCAATTGGCACAAATACATCGCTGCGCTCAAGAGAGGTTACTTGTGCGCCTAGTTGTTCAAATAAGCTTTGGTATAAATCGCGCCCGGCACTTGAATGCTCATAAATACCAATGTGCTTACCCGATAAAATCGGCTGCGGAAATAAGCGCGTATAACGCTCGATGTATTCGTTAGCTGCATTGTTATCAACTTCTAGCTCAGGCAACACGCCTAAATCTGACACTAATGCTTGAGCAGTTAAAATTGCTTGCTCATCACTTTTTGATATTTCACCGTCTGGACGATAAAACTTCAAACCATTGCGATCAAAGGGAATATGACTGCCGGTAACCATAATACAAGGAATATTTCGTTGCATGGCCGCACTAGCCAGTGCGGGGGTAGGAATAACGCCGTAATATAATACACTAATACCTTGCTGCCTTAATACGGCACTACAAGCCTGTGCCATTGCATAACTGCTAGGCCGGTTATCAATCGCGATAGCTAACGTATCAAAAGCAAATTGTGATTTGATTGATTCCACAAAGGCAAGCGTAAAAGCTGCACACACTTCTGAAGTGAATTGTTCAACCAAACCGCGAGCGCCACTAGTACCAAAAGCTACGCCGCTATTAGCAAGTATTTGTTGGCTATTTTTTTCTGTATCATTATTTACAGACATCATTATTTTACTCGACCGTATTTATCTTCGAAACGAACAATATCGTCTTCACCTAAATATGAGCCAGATTGTACTTCGATAAGCTCTAGATCCACTTTTCCTGGGTTTTCAAGCGCATGAACGACGCCAATAGGAATATAAGTCGATTGATTTTCAGTAAGCAATATTTCATTCTCGCCATTGGTGACTTTGGCGGTACCAGAAACAACAATCCAATGCTCTGCCCGATGGTGATGCATTTGTACTGACAGTTTAGCGCCAGGTTTTACCGTGATGCGTTTTACCTGAAAACGTTCGCCATTATCCACAGAGTCGTATTTACCCCATGGGCGATATACTTCACGATGTAATTTAAACTCAGGGCGCTGTTCAGCTTTTAGTTGATTAACAACGTTTTTAACTTTTTGCACCTGCGATTTTTTAGAAACTAAAACCGCATCTTTAGTTTCAACAACAACAACATCATCTAAACCTACAAGAGCAACTAACTTCTCTTGTGCGTTAACATACGAATTAGAGCTGTCGATACTGATGACATCGCCTTTAAGTACATTTTCATCACTATCTTTTTGCTCAATATCCCAAAGCGCTGACCAACTACCAACATCACTCCAACCGCAATCCATGGGCACAACAACAGCTTGTGAGGTTTTTTCCATCACCGCATAATCGACTGAGTCGTCAGGGCATGCTTCAAATGCTGCTTTATTCACACGAATAAAGTCAATATCGTTGGAAGTAGTTGCCATAGCCTTTTCACATGCCTCATAAATATCAGGGCGATGCGCTTTTAGCTCTGCCAAATAACAACTGGCTTTAAATAAAAACATACCACTGTTCCAGTAGTAGTCACCACTTGCTAAATATTTCTCAGCTGTAGCTAAATCCGGTTTCTCGACAAACTCTGCCACATCGAAACCATTTAATACCGTTTGTTCTGAGCCCGCCGAAGGATTTTCCAATTCCGCACTAGCCGTTCGCACTGAGCTTGTCGAAGGGTTTTGCATTCCCTCTCCAACCGTTCGCCCTGAGCTTGTCGAAGGGTTATTCATTTCCACCCCAACCGTTCGCCCTGAGCTTGTCGCAGGGTTATTCATTTCCGCCCCAACCGTTCGCCCTGAGCTTGTCGAAGAGTTATTCATTTCCGCCCCAACCGTTCGCCCTGAGCTTGTCGAAGGGTTTTCCATTTCCGCCCCATCCGTTCGCCCTGAGCTTGTCGAAGGGTTACCCTTTTTAATATAACCATAACCCGTTTCAGCAGCCGTTGGTACAATGCCAAAAGTCACTAACTTGCCAGACTCTGCATACGGCGCTGCTCGCTCAACCGAGTTACAAAACGCTTGCTCATTTTTAATAACATGATCGGCTGCAAGTACAAGTAATAAAGGATCATTACCTTTTTTTAAGGCTTCAAATGCAGCCAAGGCAATAGCAGGAGCGGTATTTCGTCCAACAGGCTCTAAAATGATACCGCTATTGTCAATATTATTGGTACGAAACTGCTCTGCAACCGAAAAGCGATGCTCTTCATTACAAATAACAATAGGCGCTTGATGTTCAATACCCGACAATCGTAATGCAGTAGCTTGCAACATAGAGTTTTCACCATGAAGCGTTAGAAACTGTTTAGGAAAAAGTTGGCGTGAAAGTGGCCATAAACGCGAACCAGAGCCGCCAGCCATAATTACGGGTAAAATCATGTAAATCCTTTATTCATCAACTATGCGATAGTAAATTTTATGAACATGATTCTAAGGGATAAATGTTAAAGAATATAGCGTTAATTAGAGTTATTAACGCTATATAGGGGAAAGCTAATTAAGAATATTGCTCTTTAATCCAACTTTGATAAGAGCCATCTATCACGCTCTGCCACCAAGCTGCATTCGTTAAATACCACTGCACTGTTTTAGCAATGCCACTTTCAAATGACTCTTTCGGTTGATAGCCTAATTCATCATTTGTTTTAGTTGCGTCAATTGCATAACGTCTGTCATGCCCAGGTCTATCTTTAACATAAGTGATCAAAGACTCCGTATTTTTATCGATAGCCGCTATAGCAGTAGGAAAACGCTTAGCTAATTCCTCATTATTAATAAATTCCTGCTCAACTAACTTTGAGATGGTTTTTACAATATCTATGTTAGCCCACTCATTATTACCACCAATATTATAGTTCTCTCCAATACGGCCATTTTGTAATACTAAATCAATACCATAGGCATGATCTTCTACATATAACCAGTCTCTAATTTGCTGTCCATCACCGTATATAGGCAAAGCCTTATTATGCAAAATATTCGTAATAACTAAAGGAATTAACTTTTCAGGAAAGTGGAACGGACCATAATTGTTTGAACAGTTGCTAGTAGTAACATTTAAACCAAAAGTATGATGATACGCCCTTACTAAATGATCACTTGCTGCTTTACTAGCAGAATAAGGAGAGTTTGGTGCATATGCGGTATCTTCAGTAAATGCAAGATCAGTTGCTGATAATGTACCATAAACTTCGTCTGTTGAAACATGATGAAAGCGATGACCTTCAAGTACAGCATCTCCATCTAACCATACTTTTTTAGCTGCTTTTAATAAACTATAAGTGCCAATAATATTTGTTTCAATAAAAGCGTCAGGACCCGTAATTGAACGATCAACGTGCGATTCAGCCGCGAAATGAACTACGGTGTCAATTTCATGTTTAGCTAATAAATATTCTACTAACGATTGGTCACAAATATTACCATGCACAAAAGTAAAATTTTCATTGCCTTTTACAGTGTCTAAATTAGCAATATTACCTGCATAAGTTAATGCATCTAAAACCACCACTTTGTCAGCTGGGTACCGTTGAAGCCAATAATGAACAAAGTTAGCACCAATAAAACCAGCACCTCCCGTAACTAACAAGATTTTCATCAACTACCTGCTATTTAAACTCACACTTTAAGTTAATTAACGACTTCTTCTAATTTTTCCAACATTAATAAAGCTAACTTTTCACGATCGAAGTTAACCGCAGAATTAACGCTATTCTGTGATAGCTCCTTCATTAACTCTTTATCTCGGTACATCCTTTCTATTGCATCAGCAACCTGCTCAGGCGACTCAGGAGGAACAATAACACCTGATTTTGTCTTTCTAATAATTTCCGATGCTTCCCCGCCTGGAGATGTCATTAACATCGGTAAACCCATTCCCATTGATTCAAAAATTTTTGAAGGTATTACAGTTTTAAACAATGGTGTATCTTTTAAACTTACTAACGAAATGTCACATAAACTCCAAAGCTTTGGCATTTCAGACTTTGGCTGGCGAGGAATAAGTACAACATTTGATAAACCTTTTGATTTAACTAAGCTTTCAACTTGTTCTTTTGCAGCTCCACCGCCAGCAAACAAAACCCTTACCTCAGTAAAGTCTTTAACTAACTCTGCGGCATCTACTATTTTGTCTAAAGAATGTGCTAAGCCATGTGTTCCGACATACCCCACAACGAACTTATCTTCGAGGTCATATGCTTTCGCAAAAGCTTCATCTTTGCTAGTTACAGGGATATATTTTGATAAATCAACACCATTTAAAATCACATCAATTTTATTGCCATCAACACCTCGCTCAATTAACTCAGACTTAAAGCTATGTGTTACTGATATTATTTTATTTGCTCTACGATAAAGAAACATCTCTACTTTTTCTAAAATTCGAATTGGTAAGGTTCGTCCCATAGCACCAACAGCAGTGATAGAAGCAGGCCAAATATCTCTTAACTCAAAAACAAAAGGTTTAAATCGAATAGCTGAAAGCGCCCAAGCACTTACAGCAGTAAAAAATTGTGGGGAAGTACCAATAATGACATCGGGCTTTTTAACAAATAAACCGGCAAAAAAGCTAGTCGCCATAAAAGACATAAAATCGAGAATTCGCTTAGCAAAACCTTCATTAGCCGTTATATAGGTTTTAACTCGTCTTACCTCTATACCTTCAATGTATTCTTTTTGATACCATTTATTTTGGTATCCTTCAAAAACTTTTCCTTCCGGAAAATTAGGTGCTCCTGTGATAATTGTAACCTTATGCCCTAATTTCACCCATTCTCTAGCATGTTCAAAAGTTCTTGTAGCAGGTGCATTTCCTTCCGGTGGAAAATTATCGGTTAAAAACAAAATATGCATAATTAAATTTTATTCCAACTTATTTTATAACAAACTTGAGATGATAAAAACTGAACCTTTAATTTCTCTGATGGGATCACAACACCAAATTCTGGATGCCATGTTGATTTTTCAACAGCCAATTCACCGCCCAGAACTTCAAGATGCAATTCATAACCATCAACAAGCAATACTACTTGTGTATTGCTTGCATTTTTAATATTTACATTTGGATGTAAATGAAAATAAGCTACTGCATTTTCATACTCACCTTGAAGCACATCGTCAATAGATAATTCATCAAGAGAAACATGCCAAGCACGGTGGTGAATACAATTGATCCCTTGCTTTTTATAGCCATTATGAGCTGCTGAAAATTCAACCGTTTGATTTGAAGAAACATTACCAACTTGTCGATTACCTATTTCTGCACGCCTTGCAACTCGAAAGCCACTCCAAACCTCAGAAGAATTAATATCATTTATCACCACACTATTATGCGCTGCTGTTCCTCGCTGTCTTAAACGCTCCGCTTTCATACCATATTCTGACGTTCCTGAATTTACAAAAAACCTCAGGTCACCTAATGACAGCTCAAAAGATAAAGAATCGGCATGTGCATGACCGGGTATGTAACTTGGTCCTACGTTCGCAAGATCCGCAATTAAACTTATATCAGCACTTTTTACTGAGACATAGCCAGAGTTTTGTAAATTATATACAGTTAAACGGTCTTCAAAATGTTCTAAGCTATTAAGTGAAAAACCTAGCTTTTGAGCGTAGGTTCGTAAAACTCTATTGTCTGGTGCTATACCAAAAGCGGAGTCGTTAAAAAAACTGACCTTGTCATCACCATGACTCATCACCTCTAACCAACCAAACATCTTGATAATGGTTTTATTTACTAACTCAACGGTTTTATTTGGTATATTACCAGGGAAGGCTTTGAATAAATTAGCAAGATCTAATAAATCTGTCAGCATAATAGCATGATACATTGGGGTTAATTCAAAGCTACCGCCATCATTTAACACCTGTTCTTTTAGCTGTACTTCAAAGTCTTTTAGCCCTATTGCCAAAAAGCGATCAGAGGCTTTCCCTTGAAAAAAACACCCAGCAAAAATTAAAGCCTTTAAATTAACAAAATAATGATTGCCTAGTAAGTGCTTTTCTAAGTCTTGAGTTAAGAAATCTGCTTGCTGTACCAAACTATTCTGCATTTCTTTATCGTATTCTACACCCGAAAGAAAAGCCTTAATCCAGTTAACTATACGTAGTGATAATGTATAAGCTTCCCAGCCATTCCCTCCATCACTAGCGGGATTTTCAATAATCCAACGTTTAATCCAGCTAAGCTGAAGTTTTTGCTGTGCTTCAGAGCGTTCAGAATTTAAATCATCAAAATAATGTAAATTATATAACCAAAGCTTTTCTTGGTTAATATCGTTCCAATCTTCTTTACACTTAACACTCCCTTTATGATTTAAAAAGTTAACATCAGACTCACTAATAAATTTCCTAGGATATAGCTCTTGATGGATCCAGTTGCCAGTAACATTCGCGACATTCCCCTGAATAGTCCGTGCTTTAGGGTGGCGGATTTTTTTTAATACTCGATGAAATATTTGAGTAAATTTAAGGTATTTTAACGTGTGAAAATAAAGAAAAAATTTTGACATTATTTTAAACTTCATTGTTAATTCAGTGTGTTAACCAATAAGAAAGGGCCCTAGCTGAAATTTTATAAAATTCAGCCAAAGCCCTTATCAGAAAAAACCTAGAGTTATTGCCTTAATGATTGAGCAATATCAACAGACAAGCGAGCTACTTCCATGACTTCTTCAAAAGGAATCGGTGAAGGCTCACCTTGCTTAATTGAGTCAACAAAAGCTTTTGTACAATTGGCTTGCCCTTTATCCTGAGACATTAATTTATCTTTATTAAAGCCTTTCCAGTCATACCCAGTTAACTTTCTAAAGTTATCTAATTGAAGCACGCCATCATTTGCAAATACTTCAATTCGTTCTTTAGCAAACGCTTTACCGCCATTGGCTAAGTAATGAATAGTACCGAACGAACCATCTTTAAAGGTTAATGTAATTGACGCTTTATCTTCAGTTACTTCTACACCATCAGCTTTGCCCATTGATGTAGCGGTAAACCCTGTTATTTCACTGCCTGCTAAGAAACGCATTAAATCAATATAATGGCATGCCTCACCAATAATACGTCCGCCACCAACTTGAGGATCCTGGGTCCAATGATCAGCAGGAATAGCGCCAGCATTCATGGTCATAATAAACGATTTAGGTTCAGCTACATTAGCAAGTAAAGATTTCATTTTAATAACATGAGGGGCAAAGCGGCGATTATAACCAACCATTACACGGCAAGCGCCATGTTTGTCATTATATGCTGATTCAATAGCGTCTAACTCAACGTGAGTTAATGCCAAAGGCTTTTCAACAAAAACATTTTTCCCTGCATTAATAGCTTGAATCGTTTGTTCAGCGTGCAGGTTATGCTGGGTCGCAATAACAACAGAATCAACTTTTTCAGTAAAAGCAGAATCTATCGACGTTGATGCCTCTAGAAAACCATTTTTCTTACCATGTTGAACAGCACTAGCCCCACCACTAGCAATAAGTGAAACTAAATTTGCATCAGCTTTTTTAAACTGAGGGATCAATACCCTAGACGCATAATTACCTGCACCAATAAAAGCAAAATTTCCTTTAGAAGGAACATGATTATTAGGTAAATCACACAGTGCAACTGTTCTAGTAGTTAGATCATCAACTGTTTTGTTTTTATAAGATAAAATAATCCCTAATGAGCTTTTATCATCTAGCTTTTTATAAGCATCTTCCGCTTTTTCAAGTTCGAAGCGATGGCTAACTAGAGGCTTGACATCAAGCATGCCTGAACTCATTAAATCTAATACGGCTTCAAAATTTCTCTGCTCAGTCCATCGTACAAAAGCAAAAGGGTAGTCTTTTCCTTTTTGTTCATACTCTTCATCATAGCGGCCTGGGCCATATGAACATGAAACTTGAAAAGTTAATTCCTTTTCGTAAAAGTCAGCGCGACTAAGCTCTAAGCCTACAACACCAACTAATATTATGCGGCCTCTTTTTCGGCACATGGTTGCAGCTTGGTGCATAATATCATTACTTTTTGAGCTAGCTGTTATAAGTACAGCATCTACCCCGTTACCACGTGTAAATTTATTAGCAACTTGAAGAACGTCTTCCCCTTTTGATAAATCAACAACCTCAGCACCAAAACTTTTAGCAAGTTCACATTTAGATGAATCGAAGTCAACCCCAATTACTCTACAACCATTAGCTTTAAGCATTTGAACTGCAAGTAAGCCAATTAGTCCTAAACCTGTAACAACAACTACTTCACCTAGTGTTGGTTTAATAAGGCGAATACCCTGCAGGGCAATTGCCCCTAAAACGGTGTAAGAAGCAGACTCATCATCAACATCATCTGGTATTTTAGCAATTAAATTTTTAGGTACCCTTACCATTTCAGCATGATTACCATTAGAAACAACCCTTTGTCCAACTTCGAAAGTGGTACCTCCAGAATCTAAAACAGTTCCTACATTGCAGTAACCCAATGGCATCGGCTGATCTAATTTAGACTTTACAGCCTCAATAGTAGGAGCCAAGCCATCAGTTTTAACTTTATCCAGAACCATTTTAACTTTATCTGGTTGTGATCGAGCTTTTTCAATCCAACCAGCTTTACCAAAATCAACAAGCATTCGTTCAGTGCCCACTGAAACAAGAGTTTTTCTTGTTCCAATAATAACTTGACCACTAACTGGTTTTGGCGATGGAAGCTCTTCAAGTAAAATTTGCCCATCTTTTAAGTTTTGAAATATTTGTTTCACTATGGATTCTCACTGTTCAATGTGCAATTAATGACTTTACCAGTATCAACTGCTTCTTTAATTTTTAATACGAGTAAAGCACTACCTTTAATATAACTAAGGTCTTCACCAGTTTGCTTTGCATCTATAGTGTTGATATAAGAAGACACTATATTCTCTTGATGGCCATGGTCTCTAAATAGAAGTTTATAGCTATTTTTCTTTTCAACCACATCAGTAGTTAAAGAATGGAAGTCTTGTAAAGATGCTAATAAATCACCTTTATGTACATTTAAATACTCTCGAACGCCTTCAAATGTATGGCCCTTGGCTGAAAACGTAATCGCCGCTTGAGACCCATCATTAAAATTTATCGTTAATGAAAAATTAGACTTTTCATTTTGACAATTGGCAGGGTTAATTGTACATGGAAAGACATTATCTTTACCAACCAAATGAATACACAAATCGGACCAATGGCACAAATTGCCTAAAATACGCCCACCTTCTTCTTCTGAAAAGTACCAGTGACCATCTTCAATTTCATGCCCTGAGACAAACCAGTTAAGCATTGAGTTACCACTTTGTTGACTCATTTCATGACTCAAAATTTTAAACAATTTACTTTGTGGTCTATTAAAACCTAAAAACACCTTCGCTGTGGGGTTCTCAAGCATAGCCTGCTCTAACCTTTCCATTTGTTCTTCACGAACAACATGAGGCTTTTCAATATGAACCGACTTACCGTGTTTTATTGCTTCAATTGCATATTCTGCATGGCTTGCATGATTTGAAGCAATGTACACTATTTTAACGTCACTATCATTTAAGATATCTTGGTAATCATTAGTGGCGCAGTAAGCATTATAAGTTTTAGCTAAAGACAATGACTTAGACTTATCAACGTCTAATGCGTATTTAATTTTTCCAGCCGTTTTCTTCGTTACATAATAAGCAATTGTTGAAAAAGAAAAATTACCACAACCAACAATAGCAACATCGCCGTGCTGTTTACCCTTAGGGTTAATCCAACGTTCATCATCAAATACTTCAGTATTTTTCATATGTAGCTGTGACTTAACTTTAATAACCGTTCTAGAAGGACCGTACATTCGTACATATCGAAAAACCTTCTTTAATTTGAAACCTATCGGTTCTTTTGTGTAATCCATTTATTATTTTCTCTCTAACAATTTTAATAAAACCTGTTGGGACGCTAGCTTAACTTTTTCCCAGCTATATTCCTTTTCAAATAAATTTCTTGCCCTTTCGCACATACAATCGAACTCATTATCTTCTAAAGCTAAAATTTCTTGTTTTATACTTTCAGCATCGCCATATTTTGTTACTATGCCGCAATTACTTTCAACAACTAAACGACTTACCAAAGCCTCTTTATTGATGATCACTGGGCGACCAACAGCTAACGATTCTGCGAGTTTATTTGGGGCGGCATATCTGTTTATTATGCGATGAGGGCTATAATGAGCAAAAACATAATCAGCACTTTTAGTTAATTCCAAAACTTTTTCATGATCTAAAAAACCAAAATACTTACAATTAGGAACAGAAGATACTTTTTTTACTATCTCATCATCGCCTTCGCCAGCAATTAATAACTGAACGTTAGGCATCAAATTCGCAAGTTCTAACAACGTATCTATCCCTCGGCCAGAATCTAACCAACCAGCAAACACTATTCTAATAGTGTCATCTTTTTCACGAGGAGGTTCCTTACCTGGATCAATTGGTGTATTTCTAATTACGCTAATCTTTTTTTGGCAAAACTTTGGTAATGAGGTAGCCCTAAAAACTTCAGGCACTAAGGTTGCATCTGCATACTTAACAATAAGTCCTTCAAGAATATTTAAAGCGCCATTTATTGCTCTTGGAAGCGCATAACGTTGCGCTAGATTATCATGAATATTATAGAGCAATGCAGTTCTGTTGAAGAGTTTATAAACAAACGCGGCAGGGAATGATTCAACATCAGATACATGAATTAATTCAGGTCGTTCCTTTTTTAAGAACTTATAAGAATTTACGTTATACGAGAAAACACCTCTTAAATAAGTAAAAAAAGCAGAGCCATTTAACATCGGATAAAACTGCCCTACACGATTAACCTCCATACCATCCCACGAATCTTTCGAGGGTAAGTCACTTTCTCTATTAGCACCGATAAAGATAGCATTTAAACCGATATCTTTTGCTACAGTCATCATTCTAATAACTCTAGGAATTGGTCTCGATGACGTTCTTAAACAAATAAACTTTTTCATTAATTAAACTCTATTTTTTAAATGAATTAAAGGTGGTATAAGTGAGAAAATAAACATAATAAAAGCTGAGTAATAGAGGCTAGTCAGAAGTTCAACATTAGAAAATGATGATAACAACAGCACTAATGATGAACCTATATAAGCGACCATTTCCAACTTAGGAGTGTAAAATTTAAAACAGTTCATTAACGTCATCGCGGAAAAAAACAAACACATAGCAACAACAACGTCTGCAAATATTTCAACTTCAGACGATGTTGATACACCATAAACAATTGGTATTAATAGCGACCAAATAGGCAAACTGATTATTATAACAACGAAAATAGCTAATATTTCGAGATAAAAAAACACTAAAGACTTAAAGCTTTTATGATTTAATTTATTAATATTTGCTAACCATATTGCTTGAAATATGACAGCAAGCGCAGGGGAAACAGACAACGCAATAAGAATAATACTATTTTCATTACCACTAGGTGAAGTAACTAAACGAGGTAAAGCCGAAAGTAAACTACACGCAATAGTTGCAAGGGCAAAAACTTTCAACCTTCCTAAATTTTTAAAGTAGTTAACCCTTACTTTCATGGCTGAATTGTTTAAACGACTCACTTTATGTTTGTATAACCAATATACAAAAGCACTCAGCAACAAATAGTAACATGTATATATTTTGATAACGTCTTCGTTACTTGGTGGGATTAGTAAGAATGGCACAACAATAAAAATAGCTCGCACAACTGATGCTACGCACAATTTTTGAGCAGCTTTTTTACTACCTTCATATTTTATAGCTATACCGTTGTGCAGTTCAATAGGTGATTCTGACAGCTTGATAGCCATTGCGCAAAAAGCTAACCATAACGTTACATCTAATATCAAACACAAGATGGTTGAAACTAAACAAGCAAGAAACAAATTAATATTGCGAAACACAAACTCCTTATAAAGTGAACCTTCTAGAGCACCATTAATAGCAATATAAGCGCGTTGCCCCATATAAAAAATAGAAAAACAAACACCGACCACAGCAAAAGAAAAAGAAAACTGTCCGCTTAGCAAAAGGTTATAATGTGAAGTAACAGCAACCAATAAAGCCGGTAAAAAAGCTAACAACGCTTGCCCAATAAAATTATTTAACTTATTCATTAGTAACTCTTTCTTTGAAAAAACTTCCACTTAAAATGGCTACCAAAGTAGCTACCAGTATTTGATATTGAAAGAGTGTAAATGTGGCAGCACTAGCATTAAAAAAGATTATTAGCAAAAGGGCAGAGCCTACACTTCTTTTTTCATTTCTATTTAAAAAAGAGCATTTATTAGTCAAGCAACTAAATAAAGGCGAAAAAACAAAACCTAAATAACTAATAAAACCAATGAGACCAGTAGACATTAACAGATACATAAATATATTATGCATATAGGTTACATGTGTATATTTACCATCATAATTACTTGCTACACCTTTAACATAGTTTTCTCTGCCATAAAAAGTAACCTCTAAAGGAATTGGGGTAGCTAAACCGTTCCCAAAAACAGGACTCATTAAAAATTTGTTGTAAGCAAACTTTATTTCTTTCACTCTACTAGAGTCCCCCTCGCTCTTTAATTCAGTAACTCGTTCGATAATCAAATCTCCTAGTTTTGTTGATAGGACATACGAACCAGCTGAAGCTAAGGCAAACACAATGAGGACTGGAAGAATGAACTTTCTTTGCAGAACCTTTAAATAGATAAAATATGACATAAGACATAGCAATAAAATAAATTGCATCCTATATCCTCCACCTACTGTCATACCTAACATCAGGACAAGTATTATAATTCTATATACAGGCTTTAACCCCCAACTCGAAAATAATAAGAGCCCTATACCTACAAGGTTGTAGGGGAATAACAAATCTCTGGATATCTCAGTCCAACGGACAAAAATATTATCGGACACAAAAAACAGTGCAAAAAGTATTTTTAACGTCCATATAAAGCATATGAAAAGCAATACCTTAACTAAATACTCAGCATCCGCTCTTGTCTTAATTGGTAAAAATAGAAACACTAAAAGAAAGATAAAAGGAAAAACGCCTCTAAAAAACCAATCTCTAAAGCTAACACTATTAATCATTGCCGCAGGCAATGATATAGCTAAAACAGCAAAAAAAACCACTAAATAAATAGTAGAATAAGTGTTTTTTAATTTTAGAAAAAATAACCACCTTAAAAAAAGTAAGATGAAAGCACCTATAGAGATAACAAACGCAAAAATATTCTCTTTTGGTAAATCTGAGGCAAAAACAGCTGAAGTGACCATTAAAAGATATAAAATCTTCCAAGATCGATTGGATAAAAAATTACTCATTTAAAAAACTGTTCATATAATTACTATGCTTTAGATATTTTCAATTCTAATCTGGGAGTGCCGAAATTAAATAGTGACTTCAACACAATGATTGACTCTGTTTCACCATAATTAGGAAAGTAATATGAATCCAGTATTTCAATATTTTTGTCTTCGACACTTCCAAAATCAAGAAAATACTCCTTGCCCTTTAAAGATGTAAAGCTAAATTTTCCGCAAGGTTCAACCTTTACGGCACGAGAATAAATGTAAATGTAACTATCTAAATGTTGTTTTTCACCTTTTACGCGCTCATTAATAACTAAAGTCTGCTCACAGGATGAAAAAATCCTTTCATGACTATAGTTTTCTATGGTCATTCGCCCATGTATAGCACTGTCACTTTGGCTCACAATTGTTGATACTTTAGCCCCTCTCACTGTTTTGAAGATCGAACCATCAACCAAGTTGAATCTTTCACCTTTTCGAGGGGTAATTACATTATGTGCGCTAGAGCTAATACAAGCTTCCCTTTCTTCAACGGATAACGTATAAGGTGCACAGCCTTGCTCTATAATAACATCGTCATCTTCATCAAATACCCAGTAAGATAAATTATCATCATGATCATGGGCACCTCGCTCCCCCAAACCTAACTTACCAACACGAGTAATCAATTTAAAACTACCCGCATTAATCGTATGAAAAGGGTAGGCAGAATACCGTTCTGTTTTCTCTTTATTTAACATTGTAATTAAAGACTCTATGTTTGTTAGAGCATCGGGAAAGGAATAAAAATAAAACTCTTTCAGCAAACAACAACTGGTAAGTACTTTTTCTTTATTCTTGCCTTTAACATACAAACTAGCGTCACGGGCATCTTGGCCAAACCATAAAATTTGGCCACTATCATTGTCACCGAATATTGCAATTTTACCATTTTCACTAGAAACCACTTTCAGTGCTTCCACAGCTTTTTTAATTGTACCTTCAATTTTTTCAAGCTCCTGAAGAGGAACCTTTTGTTCTGCGGCAAAAAGGTAAGACACTAAAACAAAATCAAGACACAATCTATGGTACATAGGTGCAAATTCAATATGCATACCATCACTATTAAACTGCTGCGCAAACACTTTATTTAAATGCAACATTCTTTTTGCTAATTGTTTTTCACTTTTATTTATCAGCGTACCAGTTATAAAAGCGCCAACTTCAGTTGCTAAGTAGTGATTTCCTGGTATGTCACTAATTTCAGGAAATAAATAGAGGTAAATTTTATGCTGAGCAATACTTTCTAATATCTTACTTTTTTCTGTATTCGTTAGATGGGGCAATAAAAGTCGATAAATTAAAACAATATTAATAGCACGAACAGCTACTTCCATCGAGCTACACCAATTCACGCCCATTAGAAATTCATTCTGTTTTTTCCAACGAAAGATGTGCTTTAAAACTTCTGTTTTATACTCTCTAAGACTACCGTGTGAGCTATGGTATGAGGTTAGAACAAGTAACCATTGCAGCCTACTTTTTTCCCAAGGGATCTTAACGTCAGCTTTTATGTCTGAACAAACAAAATCAATTTTAGAAAAGTGCTTGTTGGGCCATGTGTAACCGTGAATGCAATCGGTATGAAATGTGTTTTCACCTATAATATCAACAGAACCATAACCTAAACATTGGTAGGTACCATTTTCGACTTCATTTTTTAAGTTGACTATTTTAAGTTCGCTTTCAGCTGAAAACGCACCAATAGTTAAGTCCAAATCATTGAGCTTTTTCGAGTGTTTTACGAGCCTATAAGTAACAATATATTGAAATAATGACAATAAAGGTGACTTGGGTAAAAAAGCTATTTTTTTACCAAAAAGTATCCAAATTTTACGTATTAAAAATTGAATAGGCGATTCTTTTAATCGCCTAACCACATATATTAATCTTCTCGCATTAAACTTCGTTGCCATTAGATTTTATACAATACCTTTTGTATCAATTACTTTGGTACTTGATACAAATTTTATATCTTTAAATTCTTTATGGTCAACTAAGATTACAGCTATATCAGCTTCTCTAATAGCATGCTGAAAATCTTTTAGTTCAGTAACTGAAGATAATGAATTGGGCAATTTAGCTATATTGGGCTCTACTGCGATTACATTACCACTATGCAGTTTAGCAACTTCCTTAGTAATATTTAATGCTGGACTTTCACGCAAATCATCAATGTCAGGTTTAAAAGCAAGTCCGAAGCAGGCTATCGTAATATCTTTTACCGTTTTTGTAGGGTTCTCTTGTAAAAACTCCGCAATAGCAACTTTAACTTTATTAATGACCCATTTAGGCTTAGCGTCGTTGACTTTTCGTGCTACATGAATAATTTGTGCTTGTTCCGGTGTTTTAGAAACAATAAACCAAGGGTCTACTGCTATGCAATGCCCACCTACACCTGGTCCAGGTTGCAAAATATTAATACGAGGGTGGCGATTTGCTAATGATATTAGTTCCCATACATTAATATCTAATTCATCACAAATAATAGAAAGTTCATTTGCAAATGCAATTTGAACATCCCTACAACTATTTTCGGTAAGTTTTGCCATTTCTGCAGTACGTGCATTAGTTATAACACATTCACCTTTCACAAAAGTCTTATAAAGTTCCACTGCTAACTCTGAACATTTAGCTGTCATGCCTCCTATTACTCGATCATTTTCAACTAATTCTCGCACAACATGACCAGGTAAAACACGTTCAGGACAGTGTGCAATTCGAACATCAGATGCATCACCATGAGTTTTAGGAAAGGTTAAATCGCTTCTATATTCCGCTAACCAATTAGCCATTTGCTCAGTTGCACCAACAGGAGATGTAGATTCCAGAATAACTAAGTCATCTTTTTTTAATACTGGAGCAATCGCTTTTGCTGCAGCTTGAATATATTTTAAATCGGGTTGAGGGATGTCACCATCATTTTCGATTTGCAAGAAAGGAGTGGGCACTGCGATTAAAAAAGCGTCTGCGGATTCTGGAACTAACACAGCTTTAAGCTTGCCATCAGTAACAGCTTTATGAACTATAGCATCAAGTTCGGGCTCTACAATATGTATTTCGCCGCGATTAATAGTATCAACCGCATGTTGATTTACATCCACTCCGATAACATTTTTTCCATATGCTGCAAACATAGCTGCTGTAGGCAAACCTATATAACCTAAACCGATTACTGATATTGTTTCAAATGACATTTTATTCTCTATTATTTACTATCTTTGTTGTTATATAAAAACACTACTTAAATCTAACACTTCGCCCCTTCGACAAGCTACTTGGAACGGGCGATGATACTATTTTTTTAATTCTTTTAATTTGAAAGAACATCTAAAATTTTATTACATGCTTTACCATCGCCATATGGATTATGGGAAAAGCTCATCGCTTGGTATGCATTTTCATCATCCATTAATTCGTTAATGGCCTGTGTCATAACATCGACATTTGTTCCTACCAATTTTACTGTACCAGCTTCAATAGCTTCTGGGCGTTCAGTTGTATCACGCATGACTAAGACCGGCTTACCCAAACTAGGCGCTTCTTCTTGAATACCACCTGAATCAGTTAAAATGATGTATGATCTACTCATTAAATATATAAATGGTAAATATTGTTGTGGCTCTATAAGATAAATATTCCGAATATTTTTCAATATACGGTTTACAGGCTCTCGTACATTGGGATTTAAATGCATTGGATATAATATTTGAGCATCTGGGTAACGTTTAGCTGTAATAGCTAAAGCTTCACAAATCCTTTCAAATCCGCCACCAAAACTTTCTCTTCGATGACCAGTCACTAATATTAGCTTTTTGCTTTCATCAAGCATTGGAAAATTTTTAGCTAAAGTTTTATTTAAATTGGCATCGTTTTCTATTTTATTATTAACCATCAATAAAGCATCAATTACAGTGTTACCTGTTACATGTATGTTTTCTGATGGATAGTTCTCTAAAAGCAAGTTTTCTTTTGAGTTCTCAGTAGGGGCGAAATGGTATTTAGTTAATGCCCCTGTTAATTTACGATTTCCTTCTTCAGGCCAAGGTGAATAAATATTCCCAGTCCGTAAGCCTGCTTCAATATGCCCTACTGCAACTTGCTCGTAGTATGCTGCTAAACTAGCGGCAAAAGTGGTTGCTGTATCACCATGCACTAATACAACATCAGGTTTAAACTCTTGAAGAATAGGCTTTAGAGTGATAAGAATACGCGCAGTTACTTCATTCAGGGTTTGGCCTTCTTTCATAAGGTCAAGGTCAAAATCAGGCGTTATTTCAAATAACTCTAACACTTGGTCAAGCATTTCTCGATGTTGTGCTGTAACACAAACTTTTGCTTCAAAGCGTTCATCGGCAGCAAGAGAGTGGACTAATGGGGCCATTTTAATTGCTTCAGGCCGTGTACCGAAAACTGTTAATAT
The DNA here is from genome assembly GCF_052030545.1 of Thalassotalea sp. PLHSN55. Taxonomy (NCBI): domain Bacteria; kingdom Pseudomonadati; phylum Pseudomonadota; class Gammaproteobacteria; order Alteromonadales; family Colwelliaceae; genus Thalassotalea; species Thalassotalea sp. PLHSN55. The sequence continues at coordinate 294,839 of NZ_JBPDIH010000004.1, forward strand.
TTTTTTTTTCATATTCAACTTCAAAATAGATTTTTACAAGAATAAAAGAAAGTTACAAGCTGTTGTACTTCCAACTAAAGTGCCTTACATATTTGTTGTATATTATAAAAATTAATACAAACAAAAATAACTCAGTACTTTCAGCTACAACAAAATGCTCTCCTAAAATGCCGATTAAAGACATTAATATTGAAAATATTGTTATGATGAGCAAGGTTTGCCTAGAATTAAAACCGGCTCGTTGTAAAATATGGTGTAAATGATCTCTGTCAGGTTTGAAAGGCGACTTTCCTTTTTTTACCCTGCGGTAAACAATCGCTAACATATCCATTAATGGCACAGCACAAATCCAAAGGGCTGTCACAGGTCTAAAAGAGGCATTTTCACCTTGTGTACCCATAGATAGTAACCACATAACACTCAAACCGATAAACATACTACCTGCATCACCCATAAATATCTTTTTTGTGCTTTTCTTAAAAACATTAAGATTAAAAAATAAGTAAGGGAGTGTTGCCGTTGCAATAATTAATGGATAGCTTAAATATGACGTGTTACCACTAAGCATAAATAACACTGCAATTGATACAAAAGTATTTAGGCTCAAGCTGCCAACTAAACCGTCGATGCCATCAACCATGTTATAAGCATTAATGACTACAATGATTGCAATATAAGTAAACAAAATGCCTAGCGGACCTAATGATACGTCTCCCGTACCAAATAAATCACCTAAATTAGATATGTAACCACCAACGCCGTATATCATTAAGCTTGCAATAATTATTTGCCCAACAATGCGCACTCGTACACGCAGGTCGTATTTATCATCAAGCGCACCAATAAACACCATCATAGCTGAGGCTATAAGGTACATTCTCAGCTCTAGTGTGTTTGGTAGCCAAATTAAACTTGCCATCAAAACAGCTACAAAAATAGATATGCCACCAATTAATGGTATATGTCCTGCGTGGTGCTTTCTTTCATTTGGCTTATCGACTAAACCCACTTCTATAGCAATAGGCTTAAAAAACTTAATCGCAACATAGGCAAATATAAAGGAGGTAAATACTGGTATTACAATATCCATATAAAAGTCCTGTTTACCTATATTCTAGGAGTTTCAGTTTGAATGCTTTCATTAGGTTTAGTAGACCTTGATGAGTTTGTAAAATATCGAATTAGAACAATCAACACAGCTAATATTCCACCTAGCATAGTACCAAGAACGCAAATTAAACCACGTTTAGGTTTTGCTTCTTCATCAGGGGCATTAGCAGGATCAATTGTTTTAAGAACGTACTCTTCTGATACTTCTGTTAGCATCATGGTTTTAGTTTGTTCTTCTATAAGTTGATAAAATACAGTTTGCATATCTGCTAATTGAGTTTGTTCCAACTTATTTGTTAAAAAGTTAATACTCTCTTGAGCTTCTTTTTTATCTTTTTCGCGCATTTCTTTATTTAAATCTTTAACTAATAGTATTAACCATTGTTTTGCTAGTTCAGGTGAGTAATATTCAATTGATAAACTAATCATTCCTGATTCTTTATCTGTGGCAACAGAAAGTATTTCTTTTAAGGCTTCAAAGGTTTCCCATGCAGAAGGCTTAGGTGTTTTAGGAAAGGTAACATCGCGAACCCATTCATGGGTTTGCTCATTGTAAATGTCTTTATCGAAAATGAGCTTATCGTTATGAATATCCCAGCTTTCAACAGCCATTAGTGGCAAAAGCAATTTATGCTTATTAATAAATTTTTCAAGAAAAGCACGTGATTTCAGTACTTCTAATGCCAAACCTGTTTTATCAGTACTTCCACCACCAAGGTTAATGCCTGCCATACTAGCTAAGCCGCCAAATTGACCAGCGAGGGCAGATAAGCCACCAGCTCCGCCATCAGAGCTAGCAGGTGCAAGTACAGTTGAAGCTTTATATATATTTGGTTGGCTTATAGCATAGATAACAGATGCAACGGCGAATATGAAGGTAATAGCTATTATAGTTAGTTTTCCCGCCCATATGGCGCGCCAAAGTTCAGCAAGATCTATTTCATCATCATTATTTTGTTGCTGGGGGAATAAGGAGTTAGCAGGAATGGTTATATACTGCTGTTGCGAAGTATTCACTCCTTGATTACTGTTGTTTTCCACGTTTACTAAATATCCAATATTTTTTGTTCGACGAAAGCTGACGTATTATGCATTTTTTATTTATCGATTAACAGTGGAAAATGGCATATTGAGGTAAGTTATTTGTAAATAATGCCGTTATATTTATATGATTTAATGCCTTTTGTTATGTGCTTGTTTTAAGTTTGAACATTGTGATTGGAATTTAGGCTGCGAGTTTTTGGGTGTCACTGTTTATTTGATTTAAGTGAGCTCCCTTCGACTGCTGCGCGCTTCCTTCGGCTTTTCGACGAGCTCAAGACTGCCCTATTCAGGGAGTGTGGATGTTTTCAAATTCACGACGGTTTTGTGCGCTTCAGAAAAACTCCCTTCGACAAGCTTCCTTCGGCAAGCTCAGGACAGACAGGGCGAACGGTTGGTGGTGAGAATCTTACTTAACAGGCGAACGGGTATTTTTTTATGTCGATTGCTTCATGCTTCTTTCGATCTTTTCACGAGTTTAAGGCAGGCTTACTCATAGTGAATAGATGTTTTTTAATTCACGGCGGTTTTGTTCGCTTTAGAAAAACTCCCTTCGACAGGCTTCCTTCGGCAAGCTCAGGACAGACAGGGCGAACGGGTATTTTTTTATGTTGACTGCTTCGCGCTTCCTTCGGCAGGCTCAGGACGGCCCCTTCGACAGGCTCAGGGCGAACGGAATGATGAAATACTTGTAACTCAAAGTGCTTTTGTCACAAAATTGATAACACTAGCACTAAAGAGTAGTTATGTGATGAAGTTATAGGCGTAATTGGTTGCTTATGTCTAATGCAAAGGTTTGTAGTTTTAGATACATTTTATTTTCAACTATTGCTCTGATCAATTTTTCATCCAAATTTAAGTAATCATGAACTATCGCGTTTCTCATGCCAATAATTCGTTGCCATTCGCCAGCGTCTTTATGAGAAATTAAGCCAAGTTCCATCAGTTTTTCAAACACTGAATATGCATCACTTGGTAATACTTTTTTTTGTTTTTTTAGCCAGTGTTTTGAAACACCAATACACGCTTCAACTAATGTTTGAATTAATCGTTCTGCGCCTTTACGCTCAACACGAGTCCAATTTCTATCTTTTAAAAGTTCATTGAGCAACTCAAGATCTTCTATGCTTTCATTCACATGTTGCTGTATTGCATCTACATAACTATCAAGCATAGTGTTTCCTGTGGTATTGATGGTCAATTTCCCATTTTGACATGATCTTTTGTTCTTCTGTCATTAAGCGATAATCGTTACAAGAAAATACCACCGTATTATCTTGAACCACTGAATACGCTAAAGGCAGTGGTATTTGGTTAATGTCAATGATAGATAAATCCAAGTTAAGTTGTTTTTGCCATTGTATTGCTAATAATTCAGGCCGTAACCGCCTTTCAACTGGGTCACTTATATATTCTTTAAAAGCGATAGCCAAGTCATAGTCACTTTCTTCATTGTGCGTATTTCTAGCTCGTGAACCATACAACCACATTACTTCAATATCGGTATTATTAGTTGCAAGTTCTATGATACGTTTCATCATTTTTTCTTGAGTATGCATCAGTTGCCAACTCGCTAGTTAATCTATCGGAAATATTAACATAACATAATGCTTTCAAGGTAATTTCGAAAGCGTGTTTTTCTTAGGGGGGTTATATTTTCGATAAACATTATTTCAATTTAGCGAAATGAAATGCTTGTAGTTTTTATGTTTGGGCTACTTTTTATTGTGGTGAGTTTCCTTTAAAAACCCCCTTCGACTGCTTCGCGCTCAGGACGAACGGGTGTTTTTTTAATGTCCGACTGCTTCATGCTTCTTTCAATTTTTTAACGAGCTTAAGGCAGGCTTACTCATGGTGAACAGATGTTTTTTAATTCACGGCGGTTTTATACGCTTTAAAAAGACTCCCTTCGACAGGCTCAGGGCGAACGGTTGGTGGTGATTTTAAGCATAAAGAATCTTACTCAACAGGCGAACGGTTTGGTTTTAATTTTAACTATAGAGAATCTTGCTTAAAAGGCGAACGGTTTGGTGGTGAGTTTATACTTAATAATTTCCGTTCATGTTTAGCATATCGAAGTATGCGAAATGATTCACACATTTTTGAAACCAGGCGCAGAAAGTATGTGGAATTAATCATTTATGTATTACCGAGCCTTTTTGCCTATCGCTCATATTTGCATATCAATGCACTTCTATCTTTAATACTCTAAAACATCCATAATTGCAGCTACTAAATATAGGTCAACAAAAGTGTTATTATTAACCCAATACTTGATTTATTGTATCAATGCTTAAAAACATTTTAGCAATTTTATCATTTCCGTCATTATCTAAGCGTGTAAATCCTAAACTCAAATAGAAATCCGTAGCGTTGGGAGCGGCATCTAGATATAAGCCATATATATCAATTTCTTTTGATGCTCTATGCACTCGATGTAATGCATCTGACATCATTTTTTTTCCGATTCCTTGCCCTTGAAGTGACAAGTCAACACCAAGCATGACCAAGCGAACACATGGAATATCTCTGGGTAAACTACCTTTAGATAACTTTTCTAATTCATCAACCTGAAGTTTAAATGAAGTTAATGTATAAAAAGCAGAAAACCGATCATTCTCGTGTGCGTCAAGCAATACATAGGCTTGTGAGAAATTCTGATTTACCTGCTTTTTTAATGAAGAATGAACAAACTTATTTATAATTTTGTTGCCACAATCAAACTTCTTTTGCTGATGATATGATTTTTTTGGCTCAAAATTTTCAATTACAAATTGATTATCGCTCACTAAACGTACCCGCTGATAGTAGTTCTTTCAGAGCATCAGTAGGCTTAGCCGGTTTAGATAACGCTGCAAATAATGCATGTTGCTCTTGTTTATCAAGTTGTGCTTTTTCATTCAGCGCCACAACTTCTCTTGCCGCTTTTAAAGCCGGCATCATAATAAATGTAGTCAAATCAACACCGCGCAACATTGCAGCTTGTGCAAGCAATTCTTTATTTTGCATAGTTGTTTTTAAATCTAATCGCGCATCTTTTTTCAGTGTTAAGGCTACCATATCAAACCCCTTATACGTTTAACATACGTACAGTATAGTGACTTCGCCCATGAAACTCAACATACGTTTGTTGTACGTATTTCTGGTTTTCCTTTAAAACGAAAAGTATTCTTCAATAGACCACTTAATGATTTCTTATCACTGATTACTTGAGGGGCTTCAGTGTTCTTCAAAACTCCAAGAACGGCGCCTTTTTCACCTCGCCCTTTTGCAATTTTCACTAATCTCCCTTCGACTGCTGCGCGCTCAGGGCGAACGGTTTGGTGAATGAGTTAACCTAAGCATTACTAATTCATAAGCTCCCTTCGAATGCTACGCGCTCAGGGCGAACGGGGAGTTTTACGATTTAATATATGAATGTTAGTAAATGAACGGGCTAATTTAGATATTTCAGTCCAATCATTGTTTATTAACGCTTGCTTCTTTTTACGGCTCCAACCTTTAATTTGCCTTTCAACAATCAGCGCTTCTTCTCTTTGGTAAAAAGTTTGCTGATAAACCAGTTTTACTGGCAAGCGTTTGGCGGTATAGCAATGAGGTGTTTGTCTCATATGGTGTTGATGCAATCTTTGATCAATATTTTCAGTTTGGCCAGTATAATAACTTCCGTCATTACACTTTAATATGTAAACGTAAAACACTTTTCTTCCTTGTTAAAGTGGTTTGTATGAGTTCCTAACTTTCTTCGAATTATGCCAGCTTCCTTCGACAGGCTCAGGACGGATCCTTCGACCTTTCGACGAGCTCAAGGCAGGCTTACTCAGGGCGAACGGATGAAGCATATAATATTTCGAGAATTCAAGTGGATAAATTGGATATCAAAAATGTCTGTTTATAAGAATTTCGTATGCAGAGAAAAAGTAATGCGATTATTAAGATGAAAATGCTTGATGGCTCGTTAACTGTGATTGTTTCTATTGGTGTGCTTATAAAGTTTTGGTGATTGTTTATATCACCAAAAGTGTTTAATGAGGCTTCGCTCCAAGTAAAGTCGTTATATGAATTACCTGATCCACTAAGTTGTAATGAAAATCCCACAGGCGTATTTGTCAGCTCGCTTACACCGATATCTACACTAGATAAACCAGCCGCGATACCTGTTGTTGCAGTAAAAGTACCTTCATATGATAGAAATTGAATTAGCTTGTTGTCGCTATCTGCCAATGCTATGCCATCTGGCGAACCGTTTTGAATGCCTGAAACTTCTGCTGTGGCAACACCAAAGCCATTGTTTTCGTCGAAAAGCAGCCAGTGATCAAATGTGAACGTTTTATACACTTCACCGTTTGAGCCATTGTAAAAATAAAGTGACCAATTGAGTAAGTTAATACCGGCTTCCCCCACTAGTTCAACAAACTCATGTTGATCGCTGCCAGTGTTGTCATAATGAATTTCGTTAATAAAGACATTGGTGATTGGAGTCGCGTTTATTTTACTGCTGTTTAACAGAATAAATATAAATAGAGTGGCAAGTATGATGATTGAGGAGGGAGTAGTTTTAAGCATAATAATTCCTTATATTTGAGTCACGTCCTGTGATTTAAAAAAATATAGCAGAGAATTTTTAGCTGTCTAATTTTTTTGTACATTTATTTTAATTTTTTGAGTTAGTGCTTTCTGCAACTTTCTCCCCTTGACAGCCTCCCTTCGACAGGCTCCCTTCGACAGACTCAGGACGGACAGGACGAACGGTTTGGTGGTCGATTTATTCATACTAACATGCGTTCATGATGAGCTTGTCGAAGTATCTGAAATTAATTGGTTTTCTTTGAAGCGCGAACTTGATAGCTTCCTTCGACAGACTTCCTTCGACCTTTCGTCGAGCTCAAGGCTGGCTTACTCAGGACGAACGGATATTTGAATTTTCGACGACTTCGCGCTTCCTTCGACCTTTTGGCGAGCTCAAGGTTGGCTTGCTCTGGGCGAACTGTTAGCTGATGAGTTTAGTCGTATAAACTTTAGGGGTCGGTGACAGCTTATTATTTTTGAGATAGGTTCTGCTATTAGTGCCAAACTATTTTGTCTCTGTCACCGCCCCCTATGCATTCACTGTCACCGACCCCTATGCATTCAGCCCAATCCGTTCGAAAAGTTCAATAAACGTTGCTTTTTAACGATTAAATTAAATGCCACTGATGGCGGCAATGGCGACAGCGGTGTTATATAATATTGTTGTCGCGCTGGTCCAAAGTGATAAATCGCTCATGTATTCAGCGTCAAGCGGTACAACAACCGTATCGCCTGGTTGCATATTGCTGTGCTGTGTTACTGCATACCAATTACTTTCTAACATTTTGATACTACCATTAGCTGAAATAATATAAATACGCTCTTCATCTGCGCGCTTTTTACTACCGCCACTTTGTTTTAAGTAATCTTCGGCTGTTAAACCTTCGTCAAACATGTGTGATGAGGCTACTTGTACTTGGCCAATCACATTCACCGAGTTATTCAAAGTTGGTACATGAAGCACGTCGCCATCTTCTAACGCAATATTATAGCTATTACTTGCTAAGGCTTTGGGTAAATCAATTACCAAACGCCCAACAGGTTCGAGCTTGTTAATTTGGTCGAGCATTTTTTGCATTTCATCAAATGTCTGGTTATTGCCTTCATTAGATAATGATTTAGAAGCTATTTCTATGCGTAAGTCTTCAGAAAGCTTAACTAAGTTTTTCTTTTCAAGCTCTTGTAATTTAACACGAGTGAACACTGAACCCTCAAGGTGAGCAAAGTCAGTAAAGCCACCAGCACGCTCAATTAAATCGCTTAAGTTCTCGCCACGTCTAATAGTGTAATGACCAGGAAAAACAAATTCACCCTTAAGTTCAACTACGCGGTTTTCACTCCATTTAGGAATTTTATAAATGTTGATGCGATCTTTGCTTTGCAAGGTTAGGTTATCGGTGCTTGGCTTCGCATCTGCTGCCAATGCATTACCCAAATCAATCGTCAACCACTGTTTCGATGCTTGTTTTGCATCAACACTATCACGGGTAATATCCGCTCGCGCTAAGTAAGCTGACTCACTTAAACCACCTGCTGCAGTAATTTGATCTGACACTTTATTATTTTTCGCTAGCGGATACGTACCTGGGTATTTTACTTCACCTGTAATTTCAGCAAGCTGTAATGGTTTCCCTGAGCGCCCTTGGTGTTTTAGTTTTTCAATAACAGGCGCGAGCAATTCATCTCGTGATTCTTGATCATCACCAAAAATCACCACTTTATCATTTGCTTCTAAAGTTATATTGTCTATACCATCGGGCTGAGAAATAGCATTAACTAGACTAAATTGTAATACCTCAATTTCTTTTGCTATGTTGACTTCTCTTACCACTAAGCCATAAGACAAGTCAGCGTTTTCTTCTAGGTGGCTATCGATACTTGGAATAACATCGCTAATTTTCATGCCTTGTTGCCATTGAAAATTGCCGGCTCTTAACACTGCACCCGATAATTCTATCGATTGTGCAAACATGGCAGAGCTAGCAGCAACTTTAATAACATCGCCCGCCTGCGCCGAAGCGTTAAGCGCTTTTGCGTTATTGGCGTCTAGATTAATCACTTGGCGTGAACTATTTGCTTGGTATCGTTCAACGACAATAGAAGGACTATAAGCTGATGGTAACAGGCCGCCCGCCATAGCAATAACCTTGGCAAAAGTGTCTGATTGATTAAGTTCATAAATTGCAGGGCGACGCACTTCACCACTAACGCTAACACGCTTGCCAACAGAAGGAATAAATACCACATCACCTGACTGCAACATAATATCGTTGCTTGAATCACCATTGATTAGCAATTCATACAAATCGAGCTGCTTAATCAGTTTTCCTGCGCGTTTAAGCTGAATATTTCTTAATGAGCCAATAGTGCGAATACCACCAGCGGCAAATAATGCATGGCTAATGCTAGATAATGAACTTAAATGATACGGTCCTGGTTTGTAAGCATCGCCTAATACAAATACGCGCATGGTACGTAAGGTAGACAACCCAACCACAACATTTACGCCAATTACTTTTTCTTTGATTTTTGATTTAAGCAGTTGCTTCATTTCAACAAAAGATAAGCCTGATACAGAAAAAGGTCCTAAATTAGGTAGTACTAACTGCCCTTCTCGACTAATTGGAATTTCAGCTGATAAATTCTCTTTACCAAACATTTGAATAGAGACCACATCGCCAGGGCCGACAATATACCCAAGCGGAATTGCAACATCAGTAGTAGGAGCAAACGTTTGTGGATTATTAGCAAAAACATCGTAACCAAAAGGCTGAAGCTGCTCTGAATCTTCGCCATCGCTTTGCTCTACCTTAGAAGTAAGCTCGTTGTCAGCAGCAAGCTCTACTTCTCTTGGCTCTGTCGGTGTTACTTCAACATTAGCTTGACTGCTCGCGCCATTTATCTGGCTTTTGATATCATTTAAATCAACACCCATGCTACGCGCCAATGCAGCTTGCTGCGCAGGCGGTAAGTTCGTAAATTGATCAATTTGTTGTTGCGTTATATTGGTTGCATAAAGAGAAAAAGAAAATGAACAGAAGAAAAAAGCGAATGATAGCGCTTTAAAAAGATTAAACATATGTCGACACAATCCTTGATTTACAGTGAAACACTTTACTATTTTTATTATATAACAAATAGATATGACACTTATACGCGCTTTTTATAAAACTTAAATGAAATTACGTGTTTTTTGTAACCTATTTGTTAGCGCCATACTTTAGCACACCAAACTAGTTGATAAATAGATAATTTGGCCTGTTCAACAATAAATTTCACATTTTGAATGTAAATCAATAATAAAACATCAAAATCACATACAAAAAAGGGCTGATTAATATCAGCCCTTGATTCAAATAACGTGTTAAATATAAACAGCCTTAGTTAAATACCACTAATTGCCGCAAACGCTACCGCTATTTGATAAACAATCTGGCTCGATTCAGCCCATAATGTAATGCTACTCATGTATTCAGAGTCTAATGGCACCACAACGGTATCCCCTGGTTGTAAAGTACTTGTTGCATCGCTAGTAAACCAACTTGAATTATCTACCAGCTTAATACCGCCATTAGCTGCAATTACATAAATACGTTCATCGTCAGCGCGTTTGCGAATACCACCACTTTGATTAATGTAATCATAGACATCCATCGACTTATTAAAGATGTGCGACGAGCTCACTTGTACTTGCCCCATCACATTAATCGCATTACTTTTCACGGGTACATATAACACATCGCCGTTTTCAAGTAATACATCATAGTCATTATCGTCAATCACCTTAGGTAAATCTAAAACTAAACGACCAATCGGCTGTAACTGCGTAACGTCGGTTAATAGCTTTTGTAAATCAGCATAAGAAGCAGAGCTACGGTTATCAGTTAACGATTTAGAGGCAATGTCTAATCGTAAATCTTTAGTCAGTTTAAGTAGGTTTTCTTGCTCTAATTCTTTCAATTTTTGGCGTGAAAATACCGAACCTTCGGCAAACGCATAGTCAGTTAAACCACCGGCTTTTTTGATAATATCGGCTAAGGTTTCACCACGGCGAATGGTGTACTTGCCAGGAAAAACAAATTCACCTCTAAGTTCAACCACATGGTTTTCACTCCAAGATGGTATTTTATGGACATTTAAGCGATCTTTACTTTCAAGCAAAATATTATCGTCAGCATAACCTTTTAAGGCGCTGGCTAACTGAATATTTTTTGATGTTTTTCTCGCTTCAATACCTTCAATTTGATTACGCGTAATTTCCGCGCGTGATAAAAATGCCGACTCTTTTATGCCACCTGCGGCAACTACTAAATCTTGCACGCGCGCATTTTTTGTTAATGGGTAAATACCCGGAAATTTAACTTCGCCGTCTATTTCCACCAATTGAATCGGCTCGCCGTTATTGCCTTGTTCGCGCAGTTTTTTCAAAATAGGGATCAATAAGCGTTGACGAGAAAACAGCGCCAGTTCGCGCACATTAACCACTTCTTCAACTTCCCCACCTGACATTTGTGCGATGGTATTGTTGATCATCTCACGGCGTTCGGCATTTTCATCATTCACATCGTATTGCGCTAAGTTTTCGCCATATTTTTTCCAAAACTGCTTCGCTTTATGCTTTTCTTTGGCAATTTTACGTTCCAGCCTAAACAGCTCTTCTTGCGTATAAGCTAATGAGTCTAATGTGATCTTCTCTTCACTTAAGGTCGTTGCCAATGAAAAAATCACTACTTTGTCATTTGGGCTTAGCTCAATATTGTCAGGGCCATTAACATTCGTGATAGCGCGCTCTAGGCTAAACTGCAATACTTCAATATTTCGTGATTTATCAGTCTCACGCACGACTAAGCTGTAATTTAAGTCAGCATGTTTTAACAAGTGCGAATCGATATTAGGGAATAAATCAGCGACAGTTTTTCCTGCTCGCCATTGATATTTACCCGGCAAGGTTGCCGCACCGACAACCGTTACTGATTGTTCAAATAAATCGGTTGATTTTTTAACGCGAATATAATCACCGGCTTGTGCTTTTTGCTGCAGTTCGTCTTGGTTAGTTAAATCAACATCTAACACAGCGCGATAGTTATTAACACTAAAACGCTCTACTCGAGTTGACTGTAAATAGGCTGAAGGTAAAACGCCACCCGCCATATTTATTGCATCTTCAAAGGTTTCGCCTTGGGCAAGCTCATAAATTGCTGGTCTTTTTACTTCGCCGTCAACCGATACACGAGCACCTACAGGCGCAACAAATACTACATCGCCTGATTGCAATAACACATCGTTAGACGAGTCACCGTGGATCAGCAAGTCATATAAATCTAACGTGGTCACTAATTTACCGGCACGTTTTAATTGAATATTTCGAAGAGAGCCAACATCGTTAATGCCGCCCGCGGCAAAAATGGCATGAGTGACGCTTGAAAGCGACGTTAATGTATAAGGACCCGGCTTGTAGGCATCACCTAGAATAAAAATTCGCATTGAACGCATTTCGGCAACGCTAACAATAGCGTCAACACCTAACATGCGCTCTTCGATGCGTTTAACCAAAAAACGTTTCATTTCATCAAACGACAAACCAGCGACTTTATAAGGGCCAAGCTCAGGAATAACAATTTTCCCTTCGCGAGAAACCGTTAATTCAAAGCTGTCGCTTTCTTTACCATATAATTCGATAGATACCACGTCGCCTGGGCCGATGATGTAACCTTCAGGAATGGCAATGGCATGAATAGGCTGAAAAGTTGACGGTTCGTTAGCAAAAATATCGTAACCAAATGGTTGTAATTCTTGGTCTTCATCTTCGTAAAATTCATCTTCGCCAGACTGCGAAGTTGCATCGACACTCGCACTGCCGCTTTCATCAAAAACGGTACCTCGCGGGTAAACAGGTGTTGTAGCCGGTGCTTCAGTGCTTGAACTACCACTCATGCCCGACAGTTGCCCTTCAATATCTTTAATATCAACACCCATTGTACGGGCTAAGGCTTCCTGTTGTGCTCTAGGCATACTTTGAAACTGTTTGATTTGCGCAGCGGAAATACCGGCAGCCGATGAGCTAATTGAAATAAAGACTCCAATTAAGACGAACAATTTAAGAAGATTTTTCATTTAAACCTAATTTTCCAAGAAAATAGCTGATAGTTTCATCAATGAATCAAACTATTACTATGAATTAATACCGACAAATTCATACTTACTTGGTAATAATTAGACAAATAACCAAGATGAATTTACTTTACTTGTTTTGATCCTTGGCTATTTATACCGCCAACAAGAGAAAAACGCGGGTTATTCTATCAAGAAGCGTCAAAGCTCTACAACTCCTTTTACTGACATTACACTTCATTACTTAACATAACGCCTTTTTACATTGTAAAGAAACATTTCAACTTAACTTACAGTCACTTTATCCCGAAAACTTGCCTTTGACGTAAAGCACAGGTATAACTTGCCGCTGACTATAACGCATTTGAATATCTAATAACTCAAATTACAAACGTTTAATTGATAATAATAATTTTTTAATCAACAAGTTAATCATTATAAGTAACTCGAATACAGGATAGATTTTATGACACGACCTACTCCAGGTAACCTCTTAGGCCACCCGAAAGGTTTGTTCCTTTTATTTGGCACAGAAATGTGGGAACGCATGAGCTACTACGGTATGCGCGGCATTTTTGTTTTATATTTAACAACAGCTGCAACCGCCGGTGTTATGGGCTGGGGCCACATGACCGAACTAGAACTGCAATCTAACGCGCTAAGCTACTTAGGTTGGTATGCAATGATTGTTTACATCACACCGGTATTAGGTGGTTGGATGGCCGATAACGTCTGGGGCCAACGTAAATCGATAATTGTTGGTGGTGTCTTTATGATGCTTGGCCAGTTTGCGCTAGGTACACCCCATGAATATATCGCCGGTATGGAAAAAGCCTTCTTATTAATTGGTTTAACTTTGCTAATTATTGGTAACGGTTTCTTCAAGCCAAACATTTCAACTATGGTTGGCGACTTATATGAAGATGGCGACAAACGTCGTGATGCTGCATTTACTATTTTCTACATGGGTATTAACTTAGGTTCAATTTTAGGTTACTTAGTTGTAGGCTCTATTGGTGAGAAAATTAACTATCAATACGGTTTTATTGCTGCTGGTGTTGGTATGGCATTAAGTTTAATTTTCCAACTTTCTATGGGTAACAAATACTTAGGCGATATTGGTAAAGTACCTTCTGCAAAACAAAAAGGTACTGCTGAAAATGAATTAGCTAACCGTCCGTTAACGTCTGAAGAGCGCGACCGCGTTAAAGTTATTTTGATCATGAGTTTTTTCACTGTTGTCTTCTGGGCAGGTTTTGAACAAGCTGCTGGTTCAATGACACTTTTTGCTAAACATAAAACAGACCTCGTTTTCTTTGGCTGGGAAATGCCAGCGAGTTGGCTACAAACCGTTAACCCAATCTTTATTATTGTACTCGCACCTGTATTTGCATCCATTTGGCTTAAACTCGGCGACCGAGAGCCAAACTCGCCGGTCAAATTTAGTTTGGGTATGCTGTTCTTAGGTTTAGGTTTTATCAGCATGGTTGGTGCTGCGCTACAAATTGGTGACGATTCAAGTGCACGCGCTCACGTAATTTGGTTAGTAATGGCTTATATATTCCACACTATGGGTGAACTTTGTTTATCACCAATTGGTTTATCTATGGTAACTAAACTTGCACCGCTTAAATACACTTCCTTATTAATGGGTATGTGGTTCTTCTTCTCTGGCGTTGGTAACATGGCGGCCGCTCAAATTGGTAAGTTAGTAGGTGAAGCTGGTCCTCTATCTACATTTGCTGGCGTAGCAATTATGGCATTTGTTGCTGGTGGTTGTTTATACCTATTAAGAGACAAGTTAGTTGATTGGATGCATGGCGCTGAAGATGCTAGCCCTACTAACTTCGAAGAAAAACTAGAAGAAGAAATTGGCATTACTGGTACCCACGAAGCCATTTCGGAAAAACATAGCTCTTAATTTGCTCTAAGCATTAACAGCTAAAATATGAAAAGCCAAAGTTTGTTAAACTTTGGCTTTTTTACTTTTTGGCATTTATTTTTTACTATAGTTTCAGCTCTAGCGTGCTATAAAATTCTATTCTGAAAGTTCAACAGCCCCTAGCCTTAATATTTAATATCAGTACAATATCTTAACTATTGTAACTAACACACATAAACTTTCATCGCTATATGAACAGTCGCCAACATTTACGAAAGCAAACTCGTGCAAAACGCCAAGCACTTACATTGCTTGAACAACAACAAGCAAGTGATGCCTTATTAGAGCAGCTTATAAACGATGCTCTCGTAAAAAAAGCGCAATCGCTTGCCATTTATTTGGCAAACGATGGCGAGCTAAATTGCGAGACATTCATTAAGTGGTGTTGGCAACAAGGCAAGCATGTTTATTTACCGGTTATTCACCCGTTTAGTAGCGGCAATTTATTGTTTATACGATATGAAGAAAACACACCGATGGTGAGAAATCGCTTTAATATTCAAGAACCCAAACTCAACGTAACTAAAGTGTGCCTAAGTTCACAACTCGACATTATATTCACGCCTTTAGTGGCTTTTGATAAAACAGGCGCTCGACTGGGGATGGGAGGCGGTTTTTACGATAGAACCCTTGCAAGCTGGCATCAAAAGTTAACACAAACACCTGAGCAAGTAACTCACATTAAGCCCTACCCTATTGCGCTAGCACATGACTGCCAGCAAGTTGAGCAAATACCATCAGCACATTGGGATATTCCGCTACCTAAAATTATAACGCCAAGTCAAAAAATCACTCTGTTTTAAAACTCTGCCATTGCACGGTATGGCACGATATACCACGCCCTTGCATAACGCTCTTTATGAGGCGCCGGATAACACTCGATAAAGAGTTTCGATTATTCATTTCAAAAATACGCTAAAACTTTTGCTGTAATCACACATCTGTCATTACAGCTAACTGTAATCGCTGTTATAATAGCCAGATATTTTTAGTACCCTCTTATTACTTTATAGGCACAATCATGACCCAAGATGAAATGAAAAAAGCGGCGGCAATTAAAGCGCTTGACTATATAACTGACGACTCAATAGTTGGCGTTGGTACCGGCTCGACTGTTAACCATTTCATTGAAGCATTAGCAGGCATTAAACACAAAATACAAGGCGCAGTTTCAAGCTCTGAAGAGTCAAGCAAGCGACTAAAAGCCCACGGCATTGAAGTATTTGATTTAAATAGCGTTGACGTACTAGATGTCTATATCGATGGCGCAGACGAAATTACTAAGCACATGCATATGATCAAAGGCGGTGGCGCGGCACTTACTCGCGAAAAAATTGTTGCTGCAGTTGCCAAAGAATTCATTTGTATCGCAGACAGTTCAAAACAAGTGGACGTATTAGGCAGTTTTCCATTACCTGTTGAAGTTATTCCTATGGCGCGAAGTTATGTTGCTAGAGAGCTAGTAAAACTTGGCGGCGATCCGGTTTACCGTGAAGGCGTAATTACCGACAACGGCAACGTCATTCTTGATGTGTATAACTTAGATATTATTGATCCATTAACCATGGAAACTAACATCAATGCCATTGTAGGCGTTGTAACTAATGGCTTGTTTGCTCATCGCGGTGCGAATACCTTGATCATTGGTAGCCCAGAAGGCGCAAAAGTCATTTCAGGCTAATAAAAAACACTTTAGAGTTTAAGCACTATATGTTAGTTTATAGTCAAACTATAGGCATCTAGCCATCTAAATAAAATTTTAACAGGAATATTAGGCACCATGAGCACTAATTCATTAGCAAAAGAGAAGATTAAAATATTATTACTTGAAGGCGTGCACCAAAGTGCCGTTGAAGAGTTAAAAGCTCAAGGGTATACCAGTATTGAATACCTTAAAACTTCCCTTGCTGAAGACGAGCTAATTGAAAAAATCGCCAACGTGCATTTTGTTGGCATTCGCTCACGCTCACAATTAAATGAAAACGTGATCAAACATGCTAAAAAGCTAGTGGCAATTGGCTGTTTTTGTATTGGTACTAATCAGGTTGATTTAAAAGCGGCACAAATTGCCGGTGTTCCTGTTTTTAACGCACCATTTTCAAATACCCGCTCGGTAGCTGAATTAGTGTTAGGTGAAGCATTATTATTGTTACGTGGCATTCCACAAAAAAGTGCACAAGCGCATCGTGGTGTTTGGAACAAATCTGCTGTTGGCTCTGTTGAAGCGCGTGGCAAAACTTTAGGTATTATTGGTTACGGCCATATTGGTACTCAGCTAGGTATTATTGCTGAAACCTTAGGTATGCGTGTACGTTTTTACGATATAGAAACCAAATTACCCTTAGGCAACGCTAGCCAAAGCTCGACTCTGAATGCGCTACTTGAAGAAGCAGACGTAGTAAGTTTACACGTACCAGAAACATTGCAAACACAAAACATGATGGGCACAGCTCAGTTTGATGTAATGAAGCAAGGCGCCATATTTATAAATGCCTCTCGCGGTACCGTGGTAGATATTGACGCGCTAGCAGAAGCAATTCGTGAAAAGAAAATTGGCGGTGCAGCCATTGACGTATTTCCTGTTGAACCAAAAGGCAACGACGAAGAATTTGTTTCTCCACTGCGTGGCTTAGACAATGTTATTTTAACGCCACACATTGGTGGCAGTACCAAAGAAGCACAAGAAAACATTGGTTTAGAAGTAGCAAGCAAGCTTGCTAAATATTCTGACAATGGTTCTACGCTTTCAGCGGTTAACTTCCCTGAAGTATCATTACCAGGACATGCAGGTACTAGCCGCTTATTGCACATTCACAAAAACAAAGCCGGTATTTTGACGCAAATTAACCAAGCGTTTGCTGACAATAATATCAATATCGCAGCGCAATACTTACAAACCAACGACCAAATTGGTTACGTAGTTATTGATGTTGAAACTGAGCATAGTGAAAATGCGTTAAAAGCGTTAAAAGCTATCGACGGTACCATTAGAGCAAGAATACTGCACTAATTCACCACGCTCGTTTATAGCGACAATAAAGTAAATACAAAAACGGCAAGTCATTACTGACTTGCCGTTTTTTATTAGCGTCTTTATTTAAGCACACGCAATAACGTATAAACGTTCAAATAAAATTAGAAAATAAGATGCATGCAGCCAAGCGCCATAAAGCCCGCGATAATATCGTCTAGCATGATGCCAAAGCCGCCATGACAATGTTTATCGATAAATGAAATTGGCCATGGCTTAAAAATATCGAAAATACGAAATAGAATAAAACCAACCACGACAGTTTGCCAAGTAACAGGCAACATAAGCATGGTGATCAGGTAACCCACAATTTCATCCCAGACAATTGCGCCGTGATCATGAACACCAGCATCCGTCGCTGCCTTGCCGCAAATATAGATGCCAAACAAGCTCATTATTGCCACAACTGCGCCGTATACCTCTAACGATAAGCCCGACATCAGTAAAAACACAGGAATGGCTGCAAGCGTACCAAAAGTACCCGGCGCTTTAGGTGACAAACCACTGCCAAAGCCTAACGCAAGAAAGTGGATCGGATCGCTTAATTTAAAATTTTCGGTGGATTGACGCTTAGACATTATTTTCCGAAAAGTGCTCAAAGCCTTTTTTATCAATAAGCACAGGTTTGCTATTTAACGTAGTGGTGATTTTTTCAGAAGGGTTTAACTGACCAATACAAGTTACCGTTACACCTACATTCGCGAGCGCTGTTTCCATACCGACTTTATTGTCTTGCGATACCGTAAACAATAATTCATAGTCGTCACCACCGTTTAACGCCATTTCAACCGCAGCTTCTTGCCCTAAGGTTTCAAACATAGCGGTAGAGATAGGTAAGTCGTCTAATACGATATTGGCGCCAACTTTTGAGCCTTGGCAAATATGTTCAAGATCAGACAGTAAACCATCGGAAATATCGATAGCTGACGTTGCATATTCACGCAATGCCTGACCTGCAAGCGCTCTAGGCTTAGGATAGTTTAACTTTTTCAAACTATTTTCAACAAATGGCTGAGCTAATTTGATATTGCCAAACACGTGTTGCAAGGCAAGTGCCGCATCACCAATTTCACCCGTCACATATAACCAGTCACCCGCTTTCGCACCAGTGCGTGAAATATGTTTACCAAAAGGTACTATGCCTTGTGCTGTCACTGTAACGCTCATTGGTCCTTGAGTGGTATCACCGCCAATAAGCTGAACATTATAAAATTCACACAGTTCAAATACGCCACGACAAAACTCCTTTGCCCAAGCTTCATCGATGCTTGGCAACGTTATCGCAAGCGATATCCACGCGGGCTCGGCGCCAACAGCTGCCAAATCAGACAAGCTTACCGCAACAACTTTGTGACCGATAGCATGCGCACTGGTTTCCACAGGAAAGTGCACACCGGCAACTAAGGTGTCAGTGGTTACGGCAATATGTTGGCGTTCAGCGGCTTGCACTAACGCACAGTCATCACCAATACCTAAAACCACATCTTTACGGTTAAGGCCTTGCTGGGCAAAATAGTGTTTGATCAGATCAAATTCTTTCATAGTTTTGTCATTTAAACTAAGGAGAGTAATTACTCTTCTGGGCGAAGTTCTTTCACCGCTTTATCTAATACGCCATTCACAAATTTATGGCTATCGTCAGCAGCAAATGATTTGGCTAATTCGATAGCTTCATTAATCACTACACGATAAGGCACATCAGGGCAGTCACTTAATTCGTAAATCGCAACACGTAAAATTGACTTTTCAACATGGTCAATTTCTTCAACTGGGCGATCGACAAAAGGCACAATCACTTGGTCTAACTTGCTTAAATGCGACGTTACGCCACGAAAAAGTAGTTGAAAATAATCAATGTCAAAACGGCGAGCACTGTTATCTACTAAAAAATTAGTTTCAATGTCACTTACCGAGTTTTGACTAAGCTGCCATGAATAAACAGCTTGCACTGCCAATTCACGGGCTTTTCTTCTAGGTGATGGTTTCACTTAGATCTCCGACTTATAATTTATCTAGAACGTTAACCATTTCTAAGGCGCTTAATGCTGCTTCTGCACCTTTATTACCTGCTTTAGTACCAGCACGGTCAATGGCTTGTTCAATAGTATCAGTGGTAATTACGCCAAATGCTACAGGCATTGTGTAATCCATAGCCACTTGTGCTAAACCTTTGTTACATTCACCAGCAACAAAATCAAAATGAGGTGTACCACCACGAATTACAGCGCCAATTGCAACAATAGCGTCGTAATCGCCTTTTGCCGCAATACGCTTAGCTGCCACAGGAAGCTCGTAAGCACCTGGTACGCGAATAACGGTAATATCGTCATCAGCTACATTGCCATGACGTTTAAGGGCGTCAACGGCACCTTCAAGTAAACTTTCAACAATAAAACTATTAAAACGTGAAACAACAATTGCAAATTTTTTGCCTGATGCTTCGAAATTAGCTTCGATTACATTCATGGATAAATCACCTACATAAAAAAATTGCCGCATTCTAACAAATCCAAAGGAAGTTAGGTACTCGTTTGTACATATTTGTCGCAATGAAATGCAACCTGATGTGAAATTAGCGCGTGTTATTGAAAACACTAGAGCATATTGCCCTTTGCGGTATAAATTTTGTTCAAATATTAATGACAGCGTTTTGTGCGTATTTCTACTAGGGTATCGCCTATTTGTGGAACAACTGCATAGGCACTGCCTTGTATAAACACGCAATATACTACTGCAAAAATATACATCAAAGCTCAACAGACTCTGGTTTATTATCAAAAATAATTATTAGTTAAAACGACGGTATTTGCCAAGAAATGTCTAAAGCAACGAGGAAAAAGATACTATGCGATGAGGTGAAACTTAGTGATTATTATTTAAGAACTATATGAATTAGGTTAAGATAAAAAGCCTATTTTCACGATTTACATTACATACTTGTTAATCGCGTAAACTAATCATCACCATACCATGACTTGGTTACAACCTAACTCACAAACACTAAAATAGACACCTAAAACCTATGGCTCTTTACTTTTCAACCAATCAAATTCCACAATTACGTAACTACTCGGTTCAACAACGACAAGCGATTGTAAACCTTGCAATGGAAAAGCTCACGGCACCAGAGAAGTTTGTGATTAATGTGATCAAATTATTAATGTTAATTCCACCATTTTTACTGTTAGCGAATTTAGAAAGTGGTTGGTTTTTTGTTTCGGTGGTTGCCGTGCTATTGGCATACTTTTTTATTATGAAACCTATTAGCTTATCTTTTGCAGAGAAATATATTGAAAAAGCCATTAAGCAAAGTGATTTTTAGCTTAATGGCTTGATAGAATGGTTTTAAAAATTAACTAATTTCTCTTAGTCTATTTACTCTTAGGCAATCTATTTTTAATCAATTTGTTCACTTTGCGGTGCTTGCTGTTCACCTTTAAGTTCAGGCTCTGGTTCGGGCTCAGCAGATGCCTCGTCAAGCTCATCTTGATAATCGTCAAATTCATCTAGAAACGCATCAAAATCTGCTTCTTCTTCTTCATCGACTTTAAGAGGTGGATTACCGTCCCAAACTTTATATTCCATATTTTGGAAGTAAGCATTTTTAACAAATTCGTATGGGTCAATCGCCTCATTAAGCAATTCTTCTTGTTCAACCAATTGAATGCGGGTTTCCATACCTTCAATCGCCCAACGTGTAAACGACGGCCAAAAACCTAATAAAGTGTACGGCCAATAATACTTATCAACATAATCACCGACTTCTTCTCTTACCGAGGTAGGCTTAATACCTGGGATGATAAAATACGGGCCATCACTAACGCCATACTTACCTAGCACTTCACCAAATTCTTTCTCATTTTTAGCCCAACCAAAATCACTTGCAGGATCATAAAAGCCCGCTAAACCTATGGTGGTGTTAAGCAAAAATCGCCCGGTACTTTTGGCGGCATTATCAAATTGCAGCAACAATAACTGATTGATGATGGTAGAAGGACCATTTAAATTGGTCGCTACGTTATATAAACCTTCACGAAGGAACTCTGGCATTACGTTACCGTAGAAAAGAGACACAGGTCGCGTGATGTATTTGTCAGTATAGTCCCAAGTAAAAGTCCATAATTTACGGTTTAACGGCTCGAGTGGATCTCTTGGGTCTGCATAAGTATTCTGAGCAGTTTCAGCATCCGTGGCTTCTGGTGAATTAGTCGTTGCACATGCTGATAAAATCGCGCTAAACAAGATAACTTGTAGCAGGCGCAGTGAACGGTTAGCTTTAAAATAGTTAAACAATTTCTTTCCTTGCAAAACACGCATAAATTTTTCGACGCATACAATAGCAAGTTATCACTTAGTTGATAACCACTTTTAATTCACTAAATTATTGCGTGACAAATGATGTTGCGAGTAAAAGCTAGCTTTTAATACGATTGCGGTGAATTGATATTAACATTTCCGCCTCAGCTTTTGGTATATCACACTCACGCATAATTTCTTCAATATCAGCACCAAGCTCAACCAGTTTAGACGCCCGGCTGTAAAGTTTATCTTCAGGTTGTTGCTGCTCAATTTGGCTAATCAGTTGTTCTAGCTGAGTTTGTTGCTGCTGAATAACTTTAATTCGATGCTCTAATTGCTTGGTTACCTGCTGATTTTCAAGACCAAGGTCTTTTAGTTCTTCACTTTGTTTTTGTTGTTTATCGACTTCGGCTGACAAACGTAATTGTAATTCGTCAATAAATAATTGATTAGACGAAAGTTCAGTTTGAAATAGGCTTAACTGGTGAGAGATTTTTTTGTAATAAAATACAACAACCGACAAAACCAGTAAAAAAAACAGTACCGCAACAAGTACAATTAATGGTGTGGTTAACATTCTTGTATCCTACTCATAAAAAAAGCCTGACTGTGCAGGCTTTAAGGAAATTAAAAACAACTAAAATTGTTTTAATTCATCCCATTCTTCATCTGAAAGAAGCTTATCTAAATCAACCAAGATCAGTAACTCACCTTCTCGGTTTGATACGCCTTGAATAAATTTAGCACTTTCGTCGTTGCCAACATTTGGTGCAATATCAATTTCAGAAGCTTTTAAATAAACCACTTCTGCAACGCTATCGACTAATATGCCAATAACTTGTTTTTCCGCTTCAATAATCACAATACGGGTATTATCGGTAACCTCGGTTGATACTAAGCCAAAACGAGAGCGAGTATCGATTACAGTAACAACATTACCGCGTAAATTTATAATCCCTAAGACATAAGACGGCGCGCCCGGAACCGGGGCAATTTCAGTATAACGCAGCACTTCTTGCACTTGCATTACATTGATGCCATAGGTTTCACTATCTAGTTTAAAAGTGACCCACTGAAGTACTTCATCGTTGTCACCACTTGCATTACGTCTTTCGTCAGACATACAGCTTGCCTCTTATATTTTATTTGTTCTACTCGCTAATTATTTAACGAATATCTTGTTTTATCAACTTATTAGTACAATTAAATTCGTTTTTATTGAGATTAGATCTGATTTACATTGCAGCCATCGTTTAATAGCTGAATAAAAGCATCAACTTCTAGCAAGGCACACATACGATCTTTTACTAATCCAGCAAGCCAAGGACGCCTTCCCCCCTGTGCGAGCCATTTTACGTCTTCTTGCTCTAGAGTAACGGTATCAATTAAGTTTTCAGCTAAAAGTCCCCATTGACTGCTACCCAACATAATCACGTATTTATAGTCTAGTGATTCTTTTAATGCTTGATCGCATTTCTCTGGCATAACCCAAAGTGCAGTATCAACCACATTAATTTGTTCTTCTCGATGCACCATAACGCCTTTAAACCAATCAGGTTTTCCAACTAACGAGTTGGTTTTTTCTGCATTATGAATGCCACCTAATTCGATTAATGGCACCGCAACCGTTAAACCGGCGACATCGAAAAACATCGCTTGAAAACTACCTTTTCTATAATCGTTTCCTTTTTCAACTATGCTTTGAGCTTTGCTTTTTTTCGTTTCTAAAACGGTATTTTCAGCAACGATGGGCTCTTTAGCTATTACCGGTGTTGCTATGGTTTCTTTTGCGACCGGTTCAATATTGGTAGATTTGCGAGAGATTACCGGCTTTGCTTCAACGACAGGTACGCTTACTGTTTCTAAAAGCTTTTCAAGCTTACTTTCGTCGGCGACTTTTTCTTTTACTGGTCTTGATGATTTAACTTCTGGCAAGGGCTCATCTTCTGTCAGTAATTCCGACAGATAATTTTTCATTAACGTTTTACTTGCCGCTAAAGACTTTGACATTTACTTTTTCACCGATTGCATTTTAATCAAATGCGTTAACAAACTATTATAAGCATAGACACCACGAGACGAATTGGCATAATCAGAGGGAACTTTTTGTGCGACACTGGCATTTCTGAAATTGGTATCTATCGGGATCACCCCTTGCCAAACACTTTCAGGGTACAATTCTTGTAATTTCTTATACGCAAGTAATGATGCCTTGGTACGCTTATCAAACATGGTCGGCACTATGGTAAAGTTAAATTGCTTTTCCTGCTCTCCCTGCATAATTTCCAGCGTTTTCATCATGCGATCTAGACCTTTAAGGGCTAAAAACTCTGTTTGCACAGGCACAATAATGCGATTTGATGCCGCTAGCGCATTAACCATTAATACACCTAAAACCGGTGGACAATCTAAAAGCACATAATCGTATTCATCTTTTAATTGGTTAATGGCTTTTTTTAATACTAAGCCCATACCACCTTTACTACCTAAAGAGCGATCAAGCGTTGCTAAGCCCATTGTTGCCGGTAATATGTCAATGTTCTTATAAGCGGTAGGACATAAGCTTTGCATTATTTGCTCTTTGGTTGATACCTGTACAAATAAATCGTATACGCTAAGCTCTAAATCTTCAGATTCAATACCAAAATAATAACTTAATGATGCATGAGGGTCGGTATCAACTAATAAGACACGATGACCTAGGCCTGCTAATAAACCGCCTAAAGAAATGGTTGTTGTGGTTTTACCAACACCACCTTTTTGATTCGCTATCGTCCAAACTACCAAAGGATTTCCCTAGTTTTTAATCAATGTTAGTTATCTGTTTCATTTTCATTACGCGTGGTAATTCTAATGCCACCATTTTCTAACTGAATAACTCTAATTTCTTGACTTTCATCAGCTGGATCTATTTTCTTAATCGCTTCAACATCTTTTACGCTGATCGTCGGTGTATCTAATAGGTTGGATTTTTCCAAACCATATTTTGAAATAGCGATAACAACTTTACGATTTAGCGCTCGGCCATCGCGCGTTGCGTTATTAGCACTTGGGTAATATTCACCATACCCTTCAATCGCCATTCTTGCAGAATCTAATGATAAATCTTCAAGTAAGTGTAAAATCGCGGTGGCACGATAAACTGACAATTCCCAATTTGACGAAAATATTTCATTATTTATCGGTTGATTATCAGTATAGCCTCTTACTCGAATATAGTTTGTGGCAGAGCCAATAACTTCATAGATAACCGCCAATATTGCCGATGCGGCGTTGGTTGGCGACGCTGAGCCACTTGGGAATAACAAACCACTATTAAGCTCTATTTCAAGCCAATCACCGTCAATTTGTAATTGCGCATACCCTGACTCAATAACATCGTATAAGGCTGTGTGTAATTCTTTTTCCAGTGACGTTAAGTTAGTACCAACTTCACTATTTTCAACATTCGATAATACGGGTTCGCCGTCGACCAGCTCTGGCCCTGCTTGATCTAAGATGTGATTTCCGTATAACGCTTTAGTCGTTTTAGAGCGATTAACCGGTAAAATATCGTCGCCATGGCCGCGATTTTTTGGCTTATCTTTATCTGCTTGAAATACTTTGCCAATTGATTCGGTAATGCTTTCAAACTTTTTTTCATTGACCATTGCCATTGCATATAAAACCACAAATAACGCAAATAATAAGGTCATATAATCAGCATAAGACACTAGCCAGCGATGCACATTATCTTGCTCAACTGTGTGTCTTCTTCTGCGGATCCTAGTCATTCTTTTAGCCTAAAAGCCGACAGTTTGTTTTCAATAGCATGTGGATTCTCAGCGAGAGCGATTGATACCAACCCTTCTAGCATCATTTCGCGGTACATGGTTTGCTGATGGATAACACTGCGAATTTTATTGGCAATCGGGATGTAAAACAGGTTTGCAAAACCAACACCATATATCGTGGCGACAAATGCAGTCGCAATACCTTGGCCAAGCATACTAGGATCGGTTAAATTGCCCATCGCATGTATAAGCCCCAACACAGCGCCCAAAATACCGATTGTAGGGCTATAACCGCCCATTGATTCAAATATATTGGCTGAACGCAAGTTATGCTCGCGGTATAACTCAAGATCCAATTCTAATGAAACTTTAAAATTGTCAACTTCTACGCCATCAACTAGAAGATTCAAACCTTTATTGGTATAACTGTCTTCTTCGTCAGCCGCAGTATCTTCAAGTGCCAAATAACCCGACTCGCGCGCGACTTCAGCCCAAGAAATAATTTTTTCAATTCCTTGCTCAACATCATATTTAGGCGGATAAAACACCCATTTTAGGAGTGTCATTGCGTGAAAAAACTGCTCTTTTGACGACTGCAACATTACGGCACCCAATGTACCGCCAAAGACAATAATAAATGCAGGTAATTCAAATAACGCAGCAATACCGCCGCCATCTAAACTAAAACCAATATAAACCGCAAGAAAAGCAATAATAAGTCCGGCAAGACTTAGCTTATCCATGGTTAATTTCCTTTAACACCGAGGGTGCAACATCATTAATATCGAGTGAGAGTTCACTTAACCCTGCCACTGTTACCGCTTGCGGCATACCATAAACCACACATGATTGCTCATCTTGTGCCCAAATAGTGGCACCTTTACCTTTTAACATTCTAGACCCTTCCCTACCATCAGAACCCATACCGGTCAGCACGACTGCTAAGACTGATCCGTTAAAGATTTTAGCAGCAGAGCCGAAACTAATATCAACACTGGGTTTAAACGCAATTCGTTCAGAATTATCTTCCAGTATTTTTAGTCTCGCTGCATTTTCTGTACCATCGACAATCATTTGACGACCACCTGGCGCTAAATAAGCACAACCTGGTTTTAATACATCACCATCTTCAGCTTCTTTTACCGAAATTTTACACAATGTATTCAAACGGTTAGCAAAAGCATTGGTAAATGCAGCGGGCATGTGTTGGATCATAATAATGGGCAGAGGGAAATCTGCGGGAAGTTTTGTTAGTACTTTTTGCAATGCAATAGGGCCGCCAGTTGACGTACCTAGCGCCAACAATTTGTATTTTTTTCCGGAGCTTCTAAAGTTTGCCGACGATTTAGTGGCACCTGCCGTTGGCGCAGGTTTAACCACTTTTTTATGATCAGTAGATCTCGTGGTTACAGGTTGAGTTAACGAAGAAGCTCTAGCTACAGGCTTGCGAACGGCAAAGCCTTTTCGCCTTGCCAGCTGGGTAACACGTTGTCTAAGCAAGCTACCTGCATCTTCAGAATTTTTAGCGATTTCATTAAACTTTTTCGGCAGAAAATCTAACGCGCCAGCATCGAGTGCATCTAAGGTTGCACGCGCTCCTTGGTGAGTTAACGAAGAAAACATCAAAATAGCGGTAGGCGATTTCGCCATGATTTGCTTTACAGCTTCGATGCCATTAAGTAATGGCATCTCAATGTCCATTGTAATAACATCAGGCTTTAATGCGACCGCCTTTTCAACAGCATCTATGCCATTAACGGCCACATCAATAACCTCAAGATTCTTATCTTGATTAATAATTTCAGTAACACGGCGTCGAAAAAAACTGGAATCATCAACCACTAAAACCTTGTAGGCCATTTATTTTCCTTTCTGTTCAAACAACATAACTAACTTAGTAAACCATCTCTGCTTAACGCAGTTTTTTGTTTACGACTGCTTTTTTGGCGTAATATTTCAGCATGTTAGGAACATCAATAATTAGTGCAATACCGCCATCACTGGTAATCGTTGCCCCTGCCATACCAGGAGTACCGTGTAGCAGGCGATCTAGAGGCTTAATAACCACCTCTTCTTGGCCAATAAGTCGGTCAACAACAAAACCTATTTGCTGGTTGCCAAGTTGTACTATAACAACGTGGCCTTTGTCTCTAGGCTTATCTACGTAGTTTCTGATCAACCACTGGTCTAAGTAAAACAAAGGGATTGCTTTTTCACGAACAATAATTGTCAATTGCCCATCGACCATATTGGTATTGGTTAAATCTAAATGGAAAATTTCATTTACTGCTGCCAGTGGCAATGCAAAAGTTTGCTCACCAATTTCAACCATTAAGGTAGGTAATATCGCAAGGGTAAGCGGTACTTTAATTTCTAATACGGTACCAACGCCTAACTCAGAATCTATATTAACCGCACCATTTAATTGCGTAATTTTGGTTTTTACAACATCCATGCCAACACCGCGCCCTGAAACTTCAGAGATTTCGGTTTTGGTTGAAAATCCTGGCGCAAAAATTAGATTAAATGCTTCTGAATCTGGCATTCTTGCCGCAGTATCTGCGTCTAGAACTCCGCGTTCAATGGCGATAGACTTTAATTTTTCTGCATTCATACCTGCGCCATCATCTCTGATAGTAAGCAGAATATGATCACCTTCTTGCGACGCGGATAGCACAACGGTACCTTCACGCGGTTTACCATTGGCTTCACGAGCATCAGGCTCTTCAATACCGTGATCGACAGAGTTTCTTACCAAATGCACCAACGGGTCAGCTAATGCCTCAACAAGGTTTTTATCTAAATCGGTATCTTCACCTTCAAGAATTAATTTAATTTCTTTATTTAAACTACGAGCTAGATCTCGAACAACACGCGGGAAGCGACCAAAGACTTTCTTAATCGGTTGCATGCGGGTTTTCATCACCGCACCTTGCAAGTCTGTAGTGACAGCGTCAAGGTTTGACACAGCTTTGGTCAGCTCTTCATCTTCTTTGGTCATGCCTAACGTGGTTAATCGGTTTCGAACTAATACCAACTCCCCAACCATATTCATAATTTGATCTAAGCGCTTAGTATCAACACGAACTGTCGTTTCACCTTGAGGCGTTGCTGCTGGTTTAGCTGGCTTTTTACTTTTAGCTGCTGCAGGTTTTGCCGCAGGCTTAGCCGGTGCTGCAGCTTTTGCAGCGGGTGCAGGTACGGCGGTTTTTGGCTGTTCTACCTTAGGAGCAGGCGCTTTAGGTGCAGATTGAGGGCCTTTACCTTGACCGTGAAGTTGATCAAGCAAGTTCTCGAATTCGTCATCATCAATTTCGTCAGAATTATTAGCAGTTGGCGCAGGAGCACTAGTTGCAACATCCGCTGAAAACGCCCCTTGGCCATGCAATTCATCTAATAAAGACTCAAATTCATCATCTGAAATTTCATTACTGTCAGAGCTTGTTGCTGCAGGCTCTGATACGAAAGGAGCAGATTCTGGAGATTTACTGCCATGTAATTCATCAAGTAAACGGTCAAATTCATCTTCTGTCATTTCATCAGACGAGTTAGACGCAGGTGTTGCGTCAGCCGGTGTTTGAACAGGCGTCTCAACAACCGTTTCAACAACTTCAGCAACTGGCGCTGCTTCTTCTGCACCTTCTGGCTGACTTAAACGATGCAACTCTGCTAATAACTCTGGGTCAGCGGCTTCTAACGGTTCAGAGTTTTGTACTAAGACAAACATATCATTTACAGTATCAAGGGCCTGTAAAATAATATCCATAAGTTCTGAATTAACTGAACGTTGGCCGTTTCTCAATAAATCGAAAATATTCTCTGCGCCATGACATACGTCGACTAATTCATTGAGCCCTAAAAAGCCTGCACCACCTTTAACCGTGTGAAAGCCTCGGAAAATAGCATTAAGTAGATCAGAATTATCAGGGTCGTTTTCGAGTTCAACGAGTTGCTCTGAAAGCGCTTCTAATATTTCACCTGCTTCAATTAAAAAATCTTGAAGAATTTCTTCATCTGCTTCAAAAGACATTCAGCAACTCCCGTTAAAATCCTAAACTCGATAAAAGGTCGTCAACATCATCTTGATCCGCGACAACATCATCTCTTTCATCTTTGTTAACAATTGGCCCTTCAACCAAGTTATCACCCACTTTTGGGGTACTCACTTGCCCTTGAGCTTGATCTGAAGAAATACCAAACGCCGTTAACATTCCAATTAGGCTGTCTTCAACTTCTCTAACCAAGTCGATAACTTTACGAATAACCTGCCCAGTTAAATCCTGAAAGTCTTGAGCCATCAGAACATCGGTCATTAACGTATGCATTTGAGCAGTTTCTTTGTTTGTCGTTATCAGCAAAGAGTCAATATCATGACATAAGGTTTTAAACTCAGGTAATTCAAGCTCGTTATTCATTAGCTTAGACCAAAGTGGGTTTACCGAAGCAATTTGTTGCTGAATATTATCAACAACAGGGAAAATTGACTCGACTGCATCCATGGTTTTGTTCGCCGCTTCTTCCGTGCGCGCAATAACGTAATTCAAGCGTTCTTTAGCATCTGGAATATCAGCTGTTGCCAAATCATTCAAGCGTGAGTCCAATTGAAAATTCATTAACGAGTCGTGTAATTGGCGCGTTAACTTACCAATTTCTGCAAACAACTCCGAATTTATTGGGTTTTGAATTTCAGCAATTAACTCATCTGCTTTTTCTTGTTGGCCAGTTTCTAAAAACTCTACTAGCTGTTTTGCTTGCTCTAAAGAAACATGAAACTTTGATGACATTGCCATGTTATACCCTTATTATTTTAAGCAAAAAAACATTACCCTAAACGTTCGAAAATTTTATCGAGTTTAGTTTTTAATGTTGCTGCAGTAAAAGGTTTAACAATATAACCATTTACACCTGCTTGCGCTGCCATAACGATTTGCTCTTTTTTCGCTTCAGCGGTAACCATTAAAACCGGTATATGAGCAAGACTGGCATCAGCACGAATTGCTTTTAGCAAATCAATACCTTGCATTCCAGGCATATTCCAGTCAGTGACTACAAAGTCAAAATCACCACCCTGTAACATAGGTAGTGCAGTGCTGCCATCGTCAGCTTCTGAAATATTGGTGAACCCTAAATCACGTAATAAATTTTTCACTATACGTCTCATTGTTGAGAAATCATCAACAACAAGTACTTTCATATTTTTATCCAAGGCACCCTCCGGTGAGAACATTCTAAAGGTCTGTTTAATTATAGTTTATACCAATCAAAATAAATTTCTGCGCATTTTTCTGTTTTTGATCAATTTATTATGATTATTGATATTCTTAGCTTTGCCACGATTGCATACGGGCTTTTAAGCGATGCATTGCTTGGCTGTGAATTTGGCTGACTCTCGACTCACTTACGTCAAGTACTTGACCTATTTCACGCAAATTCAATTCTTCATCGTAATAAAGCGACAGTACTAAAGCTTCACGCTCGGGTAAAGCAGAAATGCAATCTGACAGTGATTTTTTGAAAACAACTTGTTCCATATTGTAATACGGATTGTTTTTTTCTTCATCATCAGATTGACCTAAAATATCTTCGCTGACGCCGAGATCGTCAATACCGATAATTTTACCGGCATTAACTTCACTTAAGATATGATGGTATTCATTTAAAGAAAGGTCAAGTTTTTCAGCAACTTCTATATCGGTTACGTCACGTCCAAGTTCTGACTCTAAGAGGTTAATCGCTTCGGAAATCATACGACTATTTTTATGAACTGAACGGGGAGTCCAGTCGCCACGACGCATTTCATCTAACATTGCACCGCGAATTCTAATGCCGGCAAACGTTTCGAAACTTGCCCCTTTGGTTGCATCAAAATTATTAGCTGCTTCTAACAACCCAATCATGCCTGACTGAATTAAATCATCAACAATAACGCTTGCAGGTAAACGTGCAAGTAAATGATAAGCGATCCTTTTGACTAAAACACTATGACGTTCAATAAGCACATTCATATCGGTTTTAGTACTGTAAGCATTGGCTTTAACCACATTAGCTCCGCTTGTTGTCTTCTTTTAGTTTTTTCGCACAGGGTTAAACAATCAAAACTAATTATCTAATAATTGCTCAATAAAAAACTCTAAGTGCCCTGATGGTTGATGAGGAATTGACCATAAACCAATTTTAGCGGCTAAGTCTTGAAAAGCGAGTGCAGCAGGAGAATCTGGAAACGCTTCTACAATCACTTGTTGTTTACGTACCGACTTTCTGATGTTTTCATCAAATGGAATAACGGCAACTAAGTCTAAACCTACATCTAAAAATCGGTCGGTAACTTTAGATAGTTTGGCAAATAACTGTTGCCCTTCTTTCGCACTACGTACCATATTGGCAACGACTTTGAATTTATAAACGCCATGATCGCGACTGAGTAACTTCATCAAGGCATAACAATCGGTAATCGAGGTTGGTTCGTCACAAACGACTAACAATACATCTTGAGCTGCGCGGGTAAAACTTAATACCATGTCAGAAATGCCAGCCGCAGTATCAACAATTAGCACATCGAATTCGGTCTGCATATCACTAAAAGCACGTATCAGGCCCGCATGCTCTGATGGGGTTAAATCCACCATGCTTTGCGTGCCAGATGTTGCCGGAATAATTTTTATTCCTGCGGGGCCTTCAATAATAATATCATCAAGTTCACATTCGCCAGACATCACATGCGATAAGTTACGTTGAACTCTAAGGCCAAGCATAACATCAACATTTGCTAAGCCTAAATCGGCATCTAATACCAACACTTTCTTGCCTTGTTGGGCAAGTGCAATAGCAGTATTTAATGAAACATTAGTTTTACCTACTCCACCTTTACCACCTGAAACGGCTATGACTTTAACTTTATGTGCTTGATTCATTTTTCTTAAGCCACTTGCTTGATCTATCATTTATATTCTTCTCAAAAAGCCTTGCTCTACTTTACAAACGCAGAAAAAAGTATACGCAAAACTAACTTATATTACCTACAAACAAAAGTGTTATGCCACATTCATCGCACTCGGTGAAACATTATTCCACCCTTGAGATTGACTCATTGAATTTTTTGCAGACATCTTATCTGCAAGAGTAACCAACTTGACAGCATTTGCAACTTTTATATCTTCTGGAACTCTTTGTCCATCAGTAAGATAACCAATAGGTAAACCATTTTGGATCGAAGTGGAAATTATTTCACCAACACTTAAACTTTCATCAAGTTTGGTATAAATACAGCCTGATAACGGCACTTTTTTGAATCTTTCTACATTTTCTTGCATAACCCGTTGTTGGGTATTAGCTGATAATACTAAATAATTACGAATTTTAACTCTGGCATTAGTGATCAACGTTGACAAGTGATTAGCTAAGCGCATATCTCTTTGTCCCATGCCTGCAGTATCAATTAACACCAATTTCTTTTGGCTAAACTGTTGCAGCAATGCATCTAAGCTTTGATTGTCTTGCGCAAGTTTTACTTGGCAGCCAATAATACGACCATAAGTGACCAGTTGCTCAAAACCTGCAATTCTATAACTGTCGGTAGAAATCATCGCGACTTGATCCGCGCCATGAATTTGGGCAAATCGCGCAGCCAATTTTGCCACAGTTGTGGTTTTACCAACCCCGGTAGGTCCAACTAAAGCGACAACACCACCACGCTGGATAATGTCGTTATTAGTAGTATTTAACTGCTCAGCCACAAGCGCGAGTGCTTGCTCCCAACTGTCTTGCTCGTCGATATGATTAGGTACATAACCGGCTATTTGATCAGCGACTTGTTCGGTCAGTCCTAACGCCATCATACGGTTAACTAATAACGCACGAGACGGATCTTTTTGTGCCATATCTTGCCACATTAAGCCCGATAACTGGTGTTCCAGTAATTGACGAATCGACGCCATTTCTTGTTTCATTTGTGCCATTTCATCAGCATTGTGCTGATTTACTACTCCAATGTTCATTGCATCTGGCATGTCATTAATCGGGGCTTGAAAATGTAAGTCATCTGAAAGGTGGTTATGGTCAACACTTTGCGCTGTTGCTGTAGTACGTTGTGGTTGCGCATTTTGTTGTTGGGTACTGCGTTGTTGAGCGCTGTGTGGCGCAGACGGTGCAGATTGCTGCAAACGCTCAGTAAAGCTTTTAAATTGCGCTTCAATATCATCTTCTTGAGCAGCAACTTGATGACTATTCTCTGCCACTTCTGCACTAGGTTGTACAGGAGCTTGCTGAATTTTTCGATTAAGTAGCGCTGATAAACTATCATTTGCTGGCACAGTATTTTCAGGCTGAGCCACTTGTTCAGTAATAGACGGTTGCTTTGGCGTTTGGCTAAGGCTTACTTTGTCTTCATTAACTCTGCGCTTGATCATAATACTTGGCTCAGGAGAAACAGGCTTTTTAGGTGCTTCAGCGTCGCCTTCGCTAACCGATTGGCTATAATCAACCGCCGCCATTAATTCGACACCCTCAGGGATTTTTTTGTTCGACATTATTACCGCATCAGCGCCTAGCTCTTCTTTTATTTGTAAAAGCGCAGTTCTCATGTCTTTGGCTACAAAACGTCTAATTTTCACTTATAACCCCTTAGTGCTTTTCAGCTAACTTTCTTGTTGTTGATAGTGACATCAACTTGCTAATTCGTATGTTATTGACCAATAGCGCTAACAATTTTAATTTGTTTGTCGTCTGGAATTTCTTGGTAAGAAATTACCCGTAAACCCGGAATCGTGTACTTAACAAATTTTGCTAACACCGAACGTAAAATTCCTGACGTTAACAATATTGGTGTATCACCTGCCATTTCTTGCTGCTGAGCCCCGTCGGTTAACGACTTCTGTAAACGCTCAGCTAATCCTGGTTCTATGCCAGCGCCATCATCACCTGCCATTTGCATAGACTGATGCAACATTTGTTCCAGCTCAGGTGACAAAGTAATGACGGGTACTTCAGAGACAGGGCCAACGAGTTCCTGAATAATAAATTTACGCAACGTAATACGCACTGCAGCGGTCAATATATCGGTGTCTTGGCTCTTAGCACCATACTCAACCAACGTTTGAACTATGCTGCGCATATCACGTACCGCAACACCTTCGTTCATTAGGTTTTGTAAAACTTTTACCACACTACCTAACGGCAATAGATCTGGAATTAAGCCCTCAACAAGTTTCGGATAGTTTTTAGCGAGAATATCTAGTAGGTTTTGAACTTCTTCGTGACCCAATAATTGTGCGGCATTATTGGTAAGAATTTGACTTAAATGCGTTGCCAGCACAGTAGCGCAATCAACCACGGTATAACCTAAAGATTGCGCATGTTCTCGTTGGTTTTTGTTTATCCAAACCGCATCTAAACCAAAAGCAGGGTCTTTGGTTGCATTTCCTTCTAACTTACCAAACACTTGGCCTGGGTTAATGGCTAGCTCTTGGTCATGACGAATTTCAGCTTCACCGACAGTTACCCCCATCAGTGATATTTGATACGTATTGGGATCTAAATCGAGGTTATCTCTAATATGCACAGCGGGTACCAAAAAACCGAACTCTTGTGATAACTTTTTACGTACACCTTTAATGCGGTTTAATAATTCACCGCCTTGGGATTTATCAACTAACGGAATAAGGCGGTAGCCAATTTCAAGACCAATAATGTCAACGTGGTTAACATCGTCCCAACCTAAGTCTTTAACTTCAGCTTCTTGCTGCTGGGTTTCAACTTGCGCTATTTGTGCTTTATCAGCAATCTCTTTCGCTTTAGCAATTTTATATTTGCTGCCAAAAAATGCGATTCCAAAAATTAAAAAAGCAAACAATAAAAACGCAACATGTGGCATGCCCGGAATAACGCCCATCACAAACATCACACCACCAGCAATGTACAACGACTTTTCTTGACCTAACTGGCTGCTAACCTGCTCGCCCATATCTTGTGAGGTATTTTGACGAGTAACCACAATCGCCGTACCCACCGATAACAACAAGCCAGGAATTTGTGCAACTAAACCATCACCTATGGTTAATAAAGTATAAATCTCAACCGCTTCATCAAAACTTAAGTCGTGCTGAACCATGCCAATAATGAAGCCGCCAATAATATTAATAAATAAAATTAAAATACCGGCGATAGCATCACCTTTAACAAATTTACTAGCACCGTCCATAGAACCATAAAAATCCGCTTCACTGGTCACTTCGTTACGGCGCTCACGTGCTTCTTCAGCATTAATAAAGCCAGCGTTTAAGTCGGCATCAATTGCCATTTGTTTACCTGGCATGGCATCTAAGGTAAAACGTGCGGTTACTTCAGAGATGCGCCCCGCACCTTTGGTAACCACGATAAAATTAATAATGATAAGAATTAAGAAAACAACTAAACCAACTGCGTAGTTACCGCCAATAACCACCGAGCCAAATGCTTCAATAACTTTACCTGCAGCATCAGGGCCTTCATGACCTTCAAGTAATACCACACGGGTACTGGCTACGTTTAAGGCTAAACGCAATATGGTTGCAATTAATAATACCGCGGGAAAAGAGCCAAATTCGAGCGGTTTTAGGGTGTAAACCGTGATAAGTAAAACAATTAACGACAGAGCAATGTTGAATGAAAATAAAATATCGAGCAAAAAGGCCGGCATGGGAAGAATGACCATACCTAAAGCAGCCATTACCAAAAATGGCGTACCAATCCCTGATATATAAGACATTTTGTTTTTATTAAACTGATTAAAATAACCGGCTAATTGCATGTTTTATCTACAACGTTTTTTTGACACTAACTGATAATCAGCAAAAACCAGACCAAAGTAAGAGCTAATCAATTTAAGTGTTCAAATTAACAGCAAACCGGATATCAGCGAAATTGATAACTAACTTAGTTAATAGCGAAAGTCTTCTGGGATGGGTAAGTTTTTAGCAACCGGAATAGGTTTTTTAGCGCGACCTTTTTTATGCTGTTCTAATTGGTAAATAAACGCCAATATTTGCGCGACAGCAGCAAATAATTCTTCAGGTATTTCGTCACCAGCCTCGGCCGTATAATAAAGCGATCTCGCTAGTGCTGGCGATTGAATAATCTCAATATTATGCTCTTTAGCAATAGTGCGGATATGCAGCGCCATTTGGTCAATCCCTTTGGCTGCCATTACAGGTGCTCCGCCAACTTTGGCGTCGTATTTTAACGCAACCGAATAATGAGTCGGATTGGTAATCACCACATCAGACTCCGGCACTTCAGACATCATACGTCGCTGCGACATTTCATATTGAGTGCGGCGAATACGTCCTTTAATTTCAGGGCTACCTTCCGTATTTTTATGTTCGTCTTTAATCTCTTGCTTAGTCATTTTTAGCTGTCGATTATGATTCCATACTTGGTATGGCGCATCAACAATGGCAATAATAATCAGCGATAAACTCAGCGTAATAAACATGCCCAGTAACAGTTTTACCGCATGGGCAAAATTAAGCGGTATGGCTTCAAGGCTTAAGCCTAATATTTGATCAAATAAACTGGTCAGCAGTAAAAAGGCGACGATAAATACCACAAAAAACTTCATTAACGATTTTAATAACTCTACCGCTGCTTGCACACCAAACATGCGTTTAAAGCCGGCAATTGGTGACAATTTACTTGCTTTGGGTTTCATGGCATCCCACGAGAAACTCATACCACCAAGCATGGTATTGCCAACAAATGCTGCAAAAATAATAATAAAGAAAATCCACATCATCGGAACAACAATTTGCCCTATACTGCCGCGCACCACATTGTACAAGGCGTGAATATCCATGGCTTCTGCTCGGCTCAGACTAAATAAACGCTTCATCATTGTAGACATGGCATCAACGAGAAAATCACCAACAATGACAATGGCGACCGCAGTCCCAACCAGGACAAACATGGTACCGAGTTCCTTCGAGCGTGCTATTTGACCTTTTTTTCGGGCGTCGGAAAGTTTTTTCGCCGTGGGTTCTTCGCTGCGTTCACCGCTATCAGACTCTGCCATTTAAGGTACCCCGCAATCAATCAGGTAACAGCTAAAGTCTAATGCGCGTTGCCACTGTAGCTCAAAATGCGTCATAAAGTTGCCCATGGTTAACCACATGATCAGTAAACCTGAGCACATCGTAATAGGGAAACCAATGGCAAAAATATTTAACTGCGGCGCGGCGCGCGTCATAATACCAAACGAAAAGTTAATCAGTAACATCGCCGTAAGTGGCGCTAGTGCTAGTGAAAGTGCGGTAGCAAACATCCAACTGCCCCATAAGACCAGCTCTTTAAATTTAACTGCGTCAAAGCTTTCAAGTGGAATAGGTAAAGTATCAAAGCTTGCGGCAACAAATTGCAAATACGCTAAATGGCCGTCCATCGCCCAAAATAATAACGAAGATAAAATCAGAAAAAACTGACCAACCGCAGGTACATTCATGCCACTGGCGGGGTCTACTAATGAAGCAAAACCTAAACCGGTTTGCATCGCAATAATTTGACCGGCCAAGGTGAAGGTATCAACCACTAAAATGGTGACAAAGCCGATCATTATGCCAATGATGGTTTGCTCAGCCACTAACAAGAAGGTGGCAAACGAAAATAGATTATCAACGCGCGTTGGCGGAATGGCTGGCATAATGGCAACCGTTACCGTTAAGCACAAAAAGAATTTCACCCGCATCGGAATGGTACGTGCGCCAAAACCAACCATGGTCATGATGAGCGCCGAAACACGAAATAATGGCAGCAGAAAATCAGCCAGATATTGATTAATAACTGACTCGGTAAACTCCATTGTTAGCTAACCACGCTCGGTATGCTACTAATGAGGCGAATGGTATAGTCCA
This sequence comes from Thalassotalea sp. PLHSN55, assembly GCF_052030545.1. Lineage (NCBI taxonomy): Bacteria > Pseudomonadati > Pseudomonadota > Gammaproteobacteria > Alteromonadales > Colwelliaceae > Thalassotalea > Thalassotalea sp. PLHSN55. The sequence goes on from NZ_JBPDIH010000004.1 coordinate 333,593, forward strand.
TCAGCTTTTGTACCAGCCAATGCCCACCCAAAATTAAGGCAAGTAAAGTTACGATTAGACGAGGTAAAAAACTCAAGGTTTGTTCGTTGATAGACGTAGCCGCTTGAAATATAGCGACCATTAAGCCAACTATTAAGCTAGGTACGATAACCGCACACACTAATACAATAACCAGAAAAAGTGCGTCACGTAAAATATCAACAAATACCTCAGGACTCATCGCTAACTCCCCATACCATAACTGGTCGCGATAGTACCGATAACTAAATTCCAGCCGTCGACTAAAACAAACAGCATTAATTTAAAGGGTAAAGAAACAATCATCGGCGAGAGCATCATCATACCCATGGCCATTAAAATACTCGCAACAACTAAATCAATAATCAAAAAGGGAATAAATAAAATAAAGCCGATTTGAAAAGCAGTTTTTAATTCACTAATGACAAACGATGGAATGATCACCGTCATCGGCAAGTCGGTTGGTTTATCAACACTTTCAATACCTGCCATCGAAGCAAGCGTGTTTAAATCTTTTATCCGTGTTTGCTCAAGCATAAAGGCGCGCAGTGGCACTTTGGCTTTATCTATCGCTTCAACAGAGGTCAATTGTTCTGCAAGGTATGGCTGAATGGCATCTTCGTTAATTTTGTTATAAACCGGCGTCATAATAAACAAGGTCATAAACAAGGTTAAACCAATAATAACCTGATTTGACGGTGTTTGCTGCAAACCAAACGCCTGTCGTAAAATCGCCATAACAACCACGATTCGGGTGAACGAAGTCATCATGATCACCGCAGCAGGAATAAAGCTTAACGCGGTCATAAAAATCAAAATTTGCAGCGTTACCGAGTACTCTTGCGAGCCGTCAGGATTGGTCGTTAGCTTTAACGCCGACATACCTAAGTCTTGCGCAAAGCTAGGTTGGCTAAATAGCAAAAGGCTTCCAACTATGGAAGCCATCAATGCAAAGGCGGTCATTTTAGTTTTTGTAATTGCCGTAAAATATGACTTCATAACGCTCAAGACTCTTTAGTTGGACTAGCGGGCGTGCTGATATTTTTCCCTTTAAGTACCGATAGAATTGATTGACTAAAGTCAGCGCTAAGTGGCGCATTTTGCGGTAACTTTTCAGGTAAGGTTTCTAATAAAGAAATTTGTTGAGCAGTAACACCTAATAACAGCTGTTTGTCTCCAACTTCCACGACCACAATGCGCTCTTTTGCGCCTAAATGTAAGCTGGTGACAACTTTTAAACCTTGTACTTGTTTTAAACCGGGTTGAAAACGTTTTAATACCAACGCGGAAATAACGATAACACCTAAGACTAATAGCAGGGATAACACCATACTCATCGCGTCCATATTAGTGGAGGCAACATGCTTACCCACTTCAGGCATATCTTCTTGAGCAAATACCTCAAATGACGCGCATAATAACAATAGACTGATGAGTTTATTCATAACATCCCATTACTTAAGCTTTTTAATGCGTTCTACTTGGCTAATAACGTCGGTTAAACGAATACCAAACTTGTCGTTTACAACGACTACTTCACCGTGAGCTATCAAGGTACCGTTAACCAGTACATCAAGTGCTTCACCAGCAACACGGTCAAGTTCAACCACCGAGCCTTGGTTAAGTTGTAATAAATTTCGAATACTAATATGGCTACGCCCTACTTCCATCGAAATGGTGACGGGAATATCTAAAATAGCGTCAAGCTTACGCTTTTCTTCACCGCTTATTGGCGCTTCTTCTTCTAGCTCTTCTAATTCAACATTTTGGGCAGCGGCTTCAGCATTTGCTTGCTCGTCCATCGCCTCATCCCACATACCTAAATCGTCTTCGTTGTCAGTACTCATACTGCTTGCCTCAATTTTCTAATTAATCTAAATCATCTTCTAAAAGATGAAGTTCAGCGTCGCTGTCTAAACGTTTACCGCCTTTGGTTAATATGGTCAGCTCAGATTTAACCGATTCTGGTCGTTTAATTTTTTCAGATATTTTCAGTGCAACATTATCGCGACTACGACCCAGTTTCGCTCTAAAGCTAGGTAAGTCTTCAATTAATACGGTGATGTGCTCAGGCATTTCAATTGGAATAATATCGCCCGCTTTAAGATCCATCACTTGCTGTAGTGGTAGGTCAACATCTAAAAATTTAGTACTTAACGCAACAGGAACATCCATAATTTCATCGCGCAGTGCTTTTGACCAACGCATGTCGGTATCTTCTTTATCACTTTGCACACCGGCATCAAGTAATTCACGAATAGGTTCTAGCATTGAATAAGGCAATGCGACGTGAAAATCACCACCACCACCGTCAAGTTCAATATGGAATGAGCTGATCACGACAACTTCGGTCGGGCTAACAATGTTTGCCATCGATGGGTTAACTTCAGAGTCGAGGTATTCAAACGATACATCCATCACTGGCGACCAAGCTTCTTTATAATCTTCGAAGATAAGCTTTAATAACATTTGAATAATACGACGCTCGGTTGGCGTAAATTCGCGACCTTCAATTTTAGCGTGATAGCGACCATCGCCACCAAAAAAGTTATCAACCAAAATAAAGACTAAACGCGCTTCCATGGTGATAAGCGCAGTGCCTTTTAACGGTCTAAAGCGCACCATATTCAAGCTTGTCGGGACAAATAAGGTATGTACGTACTCACCAAACTTGATCATTTGAATGCCATTGATAGACACTTCCGCGGTACGACGCATCATGTTAAATAAACTAATGCGCATATGGCGAGCAAAGCGTTCATTAACCATTTCCAAGGTCGGCATACGACCTCGAACAATACGATCTTGTGATGAAAAGTCATAGTCAGACATTCCCTCCGTCTGGGGAGAATCCTCTTCTATCTCTTCTTCTTCAACATCATCAACACCATGGAGTAGCGCGTCAATTTCGTCTTGGGATAATAAATCACTCACTCGATATACTCTTTATTTTATAACGTCTATATGTCGCGTTACTGCATAACAAAGCCAGTAAATAACACTTGTTCAACCACTTTACGACCGGCAATGTCGGTCATGGTTTTTTGTACTTCAGCTAACGACTTTTGTTTTAAAGACACTTTGCCAGCACTTGTGGCTAAGTCATCAGCGTTCGACAGTGAAAATACGTTTAATAAGGTGCTTTCAATCAGCGGCACGTGTTTTTTCGCTTCTTCTTCATCGTCTGAACCTCTTACGAGCAATTGCACACGAATTTCAACAAAGCGATCACGTGCAGCTCCGGGCACATTAAACCTAAACGGTCTAGGCATAGGAACATACAAGGCAGATCCTGTTGATGCCGATGATTCAGCTGCTTCTGCTGGCGCTTCGTCACCACCACTTAGCGTCGCATCAACTTCTTCTTGTGAAGCATCGCCCATCATGAAAAAGTAATAACCGCCACCACCTGCGCCTAATAAAACAACAACTGCAATAATGATGATAATTAATTTTTTCTTTTTACCTGAATTATCAAGTTCTAATTCACTTTCCTGCTCGTCTGCCATTTCTTAGCCTTTATTCTTTATTTGTAACTATAGGTAAACTATATCCTTGAATACCCGTTGAGCCAATCGCTTTTATCTATTTATGCATAGTAATCAATGCCATTTGCTGAAGCTTTGAACAAATTGCCGTCTAAAGTTGCAATTTGAACATCTTCTTGCTCAGCTTGATGAGATTGAGCCTGACCATTGTGCTGCGCAAATTCGTCTTCTTGTTGGTCAGATTGTTGCTGATGGTTAATATTTGCATCGCCAACATCAACTCCACTTTCAGCAAGCATCTCTCGAAGTTTAGTTAAATTTTGCTCTAACGCCTCTTTGGCTTGTTGATTTTGCACAGTAAAACTTACCGCCGCTTGTTCGTTTTGCAAATTCACTCTAATTTGCATGCTACCTAACTCAGGCGGATCTAATCGAATATCCACTTGTTGAAGTTTTTGATTAACCATTAGCATGACTTTTTCTTTTACTGCATGGCTAAAGTCTTTGTGGTGAATAGCAATGGTTTCTTGCATGGCGTTAGTTTGCACTTTTTGCACTTGGGCATTGTCTGTAACGACCCGACTGCTTAATGCGCCAAGTAACTGTTCAGCAGTTGTCGATGAAACACGTTCTGTTGAGCTTTCGCTTGCCGTAGAAAATATTGACTGCGCCGACGATGTCATTGCTTGTGCAACTTTAAACGCAGACTCGGCACTTTTTTCAGCAGTTAATCCCGCTAAGTTTTGCTCTTGTTGCTTGCCTTGCTGTGCTTGTTGCTGTGCGTGCTCTTGTTTAGTAAATTCTTCACTTACGTTGGCACCATTAATAGCAACTTTGGCACTTGCTTGCGCGCTTTGTGGCTGATTATCTATATTTTTATTGCCATCGGCTGCTGCTAGCGTATCGCGAAAAACTTTAGCTAGTGGTGTTAATTCGGTATCAATTACTGCATTAGCGCCATCAGTGCTGATCTTTTGCTGAGCAAGCTTAATTGACGCATCAACACCCGACTCGCCTGCCTTGCCAGTTATATCGTTAGCAACACCGCTAACGTTTTGACTATTTAATGGCTTGGCCGCTTGATTAGCGATGCGATCTTCTGCAGAGGCTGTAAATACGCCCTCTTTATTTTTAACATCATTGGCCATTTGGCTCATTAAGCTTTGCTGTTGCTCGCTTTGTTTAGCTGCCGTTAAGTCGTCACTACCTAGCGCTTTATCGTCGTTTGCTAGCTGTCCGTCTTGATTAGCTTGTAAAGCCGCAGCTTGCTTTAAAATCGCATTTTTTTGCTGTTCGCTAAGCGCTTTATTACTAAGCTGCTCACCACTCAATTCACTCTCACCATTGTCACTCGCAGTTAGCCCTGCATTTTTTAATTGTTCATTGGAAAGCTCGCCTTTTGCAAGCTGGCCATTTACCATGGTTTCAGTTGCAACTTGTGTTTTCGCGCTAGCGGCTTTTAATGCTGCAGCACTTTCCCCTTGCTGCTCTTTGGCCAAAGCATCATTTATCGCGCTATTTCGACTGCCATTTATAGCGTGGTCAATTAATTTATTATCGGTAAGTTTGGCTGAAGCTTTTTGTATTTCTTGCTCAGCGGTTAATTTTGTTTTAGCACCTTGTTGTGCAGCAATTTGTGCATCTGAACTTGTTTCACTTTCGTTAGATGCTAATTGATTAGCGTTCACAGACGTGATGGTTTGCTCCTTTGATGATGCTTGTGTTGTTAATGTTTTTGCAAAATTTACCGCATCACTTTTTTCTATATCAACAGCGGGAGTTTGCGTAAGGAGTTTTTCAGAACCGCTTAACATAGATAATAATTGTTCTGATTCAGAGAGCTCACTTTTTATTGAAGGATTACTCTCGTTAGCAACTTTATGAGCTGCGTCACTATTTGCAGAGCTAGACGATTGTTCAGTTGTTTTTTGAGTTTGTTCTGTCCCTGAATCGCTAATTTCGTGGTGATCTTTTTTATCAGTGCTGTGAGGATTATCAGCTAATTCCTGATCAGTTTTAGCCGCTGACTTTTCAGGATTTTCAGTTGTATTGCCGCTTTGACCTGCCGCTTTTTCCGAACTATTGCCACCAGTATCTGACGACATATGTTTATCCATCAGTGTTGAAAATGGTTGTTCTGAACGATTATTATCGTCAGCACCATTAGCTAAAGGGCTTTTATTTTCAGCACCTTGGGCAAGATCGATTGATAATAAACTGACTGTGGGCATAAAACACCTAACTTATTATGTATGGGCAACACAAAAGACATGTTGCGATGATTACCTGAACTTCTTAAAACAATGCAAAAATTGAACCATTCGCTTATTTGTTAGTATATTGAACAGGCTCTCGCTTAACGATTGCGACGAACAAATTGCTGAGTGGCAATTTCGTCAAACATATTTTGTTCTTGTTTATTGGCTTTTATTTTTGCCAGTTGTAATTGTTTCTCACGCAGTAATTCAACTGCTTGAATTTTTTGACGCTGCGCTAACCACTGCTGTTTTTTTTGCTCTAGCAGGGCCTTCGATTGTTTAATGGCTATTTCCATTTGCTCAGAGGCATGGTCAAGCTTGGCGATAAAGGCATGGAAATGGCTGTAGGTAGCACTATCAATACCAATTAGAGAGCGCTGCTCAAGGCGTTTCATGTATTCAAGGCGGTATTCACCCACACTCGATAAACGCTGTAAGTTTTGTTGATAGTCAAACTCTGCCGCTTGCAGTGCTTGCGCTGCGGCATTTTCTTTATTTTTTTCAAATTTGAAGAGCGTATCTAACTGCTTCATCGCCATCGCTTAACTCCTAGCAGATAATTGATATTGTTAAGCTACTTGTCCTTGAGCCGCAGCATGTGCTTCGGCCGCTGATAAAATTTCTTGTAGCTGAGACAAGCTTTGATCGTATGGAATAACTTCATTCATTTTTTGCTGCAAGAAAAAATTGATCACTGGTAACAAAGTAATTGCCTGATCGATTCGAGGATCTGTGCCCTTGCTATACGCGCCAATCGATATTAAGTCTTTGTTTTCTTGGAAAAGCGCATAAACTTGCTTGAGTTGCCTTGCTAATTGCTGGTGCTCGTCACTGGTCACCATTGGCATAACTCGGCTAATGGAACCTTCAATGTTTACCGCAGGATAATGACCTGCATCCGCGAGTTCTCGAGATAAGACAATATGACCGTCTAAAATTGCCCGAGCCGCATCGGCAATGGGATCTTGTAAATCATCACCTTCGGTTAATACGGTAAAAAATGCGGTAATTGAACCTTGGCCATCACCGCCATTGCCTGCTCGCTCGATTAACTGAGGTAATTTTGAAAATACTGAAGGTGGATAACCTTTGGTCGCTGGTGGCTCGCCTACTGCTAAGGCAATTTCACGCTGTGCTTGCGCATATCGTGTCACCGAGTCGATAAGCAATAAAACGTTTAAACCTTGGTCGCGAAAATATTCGCTAATTTGCACTGCTGTTTCGCAGCCTTTTAGTCGCATAAGTGGGGAGTTATCGGCTGGCGCTGCAACAACAACTGAGCGCTTTCGCCCTTGTTCACCTAAAATTTCTTCGATGAATTCTTTTACTTCTCGGCCACGTTCACCCACTAAACCAACAACAATCACATCTGCAGTTGTGCCACGCGTCATCATGCCAAGTAATACACTTTTACCTACACCGGAGCCTGCAAAAAGTCCCATACGCTGACCTTTTCCAACCGTTAAAAAACTGTTGATCGAGCGAACGCCAACATCAAGTGGTTCTGTAATTGCGCGGCGTGATAACGGGTTAATAGGCTTACTGTTATGCTGATATTCGTCGGTAATTTTAATGGGGCCTAAACCATCAAGTGGTTTACCAACACCGTCAATAACTCGCCCTAATAAATCCATTGAAAAAGGCAGGCTAGATTTTTTACTTAGCGGAATAACACGTGCACCGGGGGCAACACCTTGTAAGCTTTGCTCTGGCATGAGGTAGGTTTTATCTTGAGAAAATCCGACTATTTCTGCAATTAAGTCGCCATTGGCCGTTTCAACTAAGCATTGGCTACCAACATAACCTTTTACACCAACGGCTTCTAAGGTTAAGCCAACCACACGCACCAAACGACCCGCCACAGACACTTTATGTGGATGAATAAAGTGTTGCGAGTTTGCCAGTCTTTGTGCAATGCGTGTTTGATCTACCATAATGTATTTATGACGCTTTTATTAGAAAATTACTGATGTAGAGCTTCCTGCAAAAATGAGTCCAATACTTCCCTGATGCGAGACTTCACTTGCAAATCGATATTCGAAATACTGTTTTCAATTTGACAACTTCCCTGATCTAATTGTGGCGCAGGTAATAAACGCCAGCCTTGCTCTTGCAAGTAATCACCGCCCAATTTTTCTTCGACTAAGCGAATATCATTTGGGTTTAATAAAATTTGGGTACTATCTTCTTGGCAAGGCAGCGCTTTAATACCATTAGTAATGGCAGATAAGACAATATCAGGATTGGTTTTAGCTTCTTCAAGCGTGATCGCTTCTGTTAACTGTACAACTAAATGTAGTAGCTGTTCTTCGACATTTTTTTCTACTTTTTCAAGTGGTTTGTGAAGTTTACCTACTAAGGCTTTAAGCTGCTCAAGTTGCTCGTTAATCACTTGTTCACCTTCGGCAATGCCGTTGGCAAGGCCTTCTTCATGGCCGGTTTTCAGCCCTTCTTCATGACCACTCACTTTGCCTTCGTCAAAACCTTTAGCAAAACCTTCTTCTTTGCCTTGGTTAAACCCTTCTTCAAAGGCCGCTTTTTGAATTTCTTCAATTTCTTCAGCCGTTAACGGCACAGGTTCTGCTATTTCAGTTTCTTCCGGTGGCTCATATTTCCAGGTATTCTTTTGACCAAGTGCATTGGTTTTACCATCGTCAACAGCTTGTTTAGGTTCAACATGTGGCAATGGCCAAACTTCGCTATCAGACAATTCTTCTGCTGACAAAATAGGTGGATTATTGGTAGAAGCTTTGATCATTAAGTTGGCCTCAAAAAAATAACGTAATTGGTGAAATTGTTAATGACAATGAATGCTATAAGAACTCGTCGCCACCACCGCCACCGCCCAGCATAATTTCACCGGCATCAGATAAACGACGTGCAATCGATAGAATTTCTTTTTGCGCCGCTTCAACTTCACTAATACGTACAGGGCCCATGGCTTCAAGATCATCCGCCAACATTTCAGCCGCACGTTTAGACATATTAGATAAAATTTTGTCTTTAAGCGCTTCGTCAGCACCTTTGATCGCTTTCATTAATGCGTCTTGCTGTACTTCACGCAATATCGCTTGAATACCTCGGTCGTCAACATCAGCCAAGTTTTCAAAGACAAACATTAGGTCTTGAATTTGTTGACTCATTTCTTCGTCGTGTTCACGAATCGAGTCCATCAACATGCCTTCAACATTAGTATCTAAGTAGTTCATTATGTCAGCAGCCGCTTTTAAGCCGCCCATTTTCGCAGCTTGCGCGCCTGCTTGTCCGGCAAACTGTTTCTCCATAATTTCATTTAACTCTTGCAATGCTGCTGGCTGTACTTCTTCTAAGTTAGCAATACGCATCATCAGATCAAGACGTACTTTTTCAGCAAATTGACTCATAATTTCCGCTGACTGCTCGGGATCTAAGTATGATAAAACGATAGTTTGAATTTGAGGATGCTCGTTGCGAATAATATTGGCAACTTGTTTCGAGTCCATCCATTTTAACGAGTCTAAACCTTTCGCACCGCTGCCCATGACGATTTGGTCAATTAGGTTACCCGCTTTATCTTCACCTAATGCTGCTGTTAGTGCTTTACGAACAAATTCTTCAGATTGGAAACCTATGGTACTGAAGTTTTGAATTTCATTAATAAACTGTTTGTGAACTGCGGTAATTTTTTCTTGAGTAAAGTCTTCCATCGCGGCCATGATCATGCCCACTTGTTGTACTTGCTTCGGCTCAAGATGTTTTAAAATTTGCGCGGCATCTTCTTCTGACAAGCTCAGTAATAAAATCGCAGCTTTTTCTGCACCATCTAGCTTTTCAACATCAAAGCCTTCCGGCATTGGGGCCAATTCTTGGCTTTCATCACTCATCTTCGTTTAACCAACTTTTCACTACTTGAGACGATAGTTCTGGCTCGTTTGCAACAAGCGCTCGAACAGCTTTTAGTACATCTTCATCACGATGTAAGTCTGGCAATTGCAAACTGCCATCAGGGGCAAAACCAACCGCGCCCGCATCAAAATCTGTGGTCAGCATATCCATGGTTTCATCACCTAAATCGATATGCGAGTCTAACGACTTATCACCGTAATCATTTGGTGTTTCAGCTGGATTAATAAGACGCTTGATCATTGGACGCATTACGGTGACAAATAAAATCACGATAAGTAAAAATGCTAAGCTCATTTTCACCACTTCCATAAACCATGGCTGTTGGTAAAATGGCACTTCAACCACAACATCTGAATCGTCTTTAGAAAATGGTAAGGTGATCACTTCTAAAATGTCACCTCGTTGCATGTCAAAGCCAATACTGCCTTGTAATAATCTGCGAATATTCGCAAGTTCCGCTGCAGAACGCGGCGTCGCTGTTACTTCGCCAGCATCATTAACTGAACCAACATAATCAAGTGCCACCGAAACGCTAATACGGCGGATAACTCCGGTTTGTTGTTTGGTATGGCTGATCGCTTCATCAAGCTCATAATTTTTAGTTGATTCGGTATGTTTACGACTTGGCATCGCTTTTTTCTGACCATTGCCAACTGCATTTTCAGGAATATTCGAGTCAAGCGGAGGTTGATTAGTTAGTGCGCCTGGAATACCACCTAAGGCTCCGCCGATTGTACTATCTTCCACTTTCATTTCACTGCGTAGCGCAGGTAGGTCGGAATTATAACGGCGTTGCGTTTCTTCAGTATTGGTAAAGTCCATTGCCACGTCGACTTGCGAGGTGTAGTTACCTAAACCAACAACAGGAATAAGGATCGAGGCGATTTTATCCATGTACTCGTGTTCACGCTTTTGTTCAATTTCAAATTCTTTGCGTGAGCGAGATGAAACAGTATCTTGTGAACCTGAATTTAATAGTCGTCCGTTTTGATCGGTAACGGTTACGCGGCTAGGATCTAAGCCGTGAACAGCTGAGGCAATAATATCAACGACGGCATCAACTTCTTCTTCAGATAATAATCTGCCACGTCTTAGGGTAAGTACAACCGTTGCTGACGGTGTTTTTTCTTTACGTGCAAATACATTTTCACGTGGCACGGCTAATAAAACCTTAGCACGCGATATAGATTGTAACTCTTCAATGGTACGCGCAAGTTGTTGTTCGCGGCCATGTTTTAATCTTTCACTTTCAAGGCGTTGGCTTACACCAAAGCCCATATCTTGCATTAGTATTTCGTTACCAGAGGCAGGTTCGTCGGATAAACCTTCTCGAGCAAGTAGTAATTTTACGTTTTGATATTCATCAGCAGGTACAGAAATTGTATTATTTTCTTGTTGGTATTCCACTTTATTGGCATCAAGAAAATCCATGGTTTTGATTAATTGCTCGGTCGGCAGCTTAGACAAAACACGATACTCAGGCTGGTTCGCCCATAAAATAGCAAAAACAGCAATCGCCAAACAAATCGCGAGTGCCATAATTAAGGTCAGTTGACGCAATACATCAACGTTACCCATGATAGAAGCAAAGCCTGATTTTTGCTCAGCAACGTCATCATGGTCATGATCATTAACTATCATGTCATTGCTGTTATCAGCTGCTACCATACTGGTTGAATCTGCTGTATCTGCCACGTAAATTCTCCGCTTAAAACGTTTTAACTAGCTGGTTACCTAAACAGGCATACTCATAATTTCTTTATAAGCTTCAACAAACTTATTTCGTACTTGTACCGTTGCATCAAAAGCCACGCTGGCTTTTTGCGACGCTATCATGGTTTCACCAAGAGATACTTTAGGATCACCTAATTCAAATGCGGTTTTAAGCTGACCAGCTTCTTGTTGGATGTCGTTAACTTTATTAACGGCGTCTTTAAGTAAATTACCAAAGTCGCTACTTGACGTATTTACTGCGGGGATTTGCTCATTACGCGGTTTAATGGCATCTAAACTCATGCTTTGCATTTGCGCATATAAAGAATTTGATTTGATATCCATAACTTACTCGCTTGTGTCAATTTTTTGCTTTTAAAGACTCTGACATGGGAACTGCAAGCATGATGCCAAGAAAAGTAAAATAACGAGAAAGTAGAAATTAGAAAGCCATAAGCGAGAGTATTTACACAATTTACTCATCACTTATGGCTCGTAGCTTGTAGCTTGTAGCTTGTAGCTTGTAGCTTGTAGCTTGTAGGCTATTATGCAGGAATTTGAATACCGCAATCGCGCATTTTAGCGATTTTATAACGTAGGGTTCTTGGGCTGATCCCAAGGCGCTCTGCAACAGCTTTACGGCTGCCATGACAGGCATGAAGTGTATCTAATATAATTTGGTGCTCTTGTAGTTTTAGCTCATTACCCAGTTTATCTTCATTTGTATTGGCTTCAACCTCATGGGCAATATTAGGCGTATCGAAATTTTCAATCAATAAATCTTCAGCATCAATAAGATTATTACTGTGCAGAATTAATGCGCGTTGGATCACGTTATCAAGTTCTCGCACATTACCAGGCCATTGGTATGCCACTAATTTACTCCGCGCTGCGGCTGTAAACTCTGGCATAGGATCGCCACTTTTTTGACACACTCTTTCAACAAGGTGTTTCGCGAGTGGATAAATATCATCTGCTCGCTCCGACAGTGGCAACCAAGTTAATGGAAAAACATTTAGACGATAGTATAAATCTTCACGGAATACGCCTTCTTGTACCGCTGATTTTAAATCTCGGTTACTGGTGGCTATCACTCTAACGTCTAAACTAATAGTTTTTCTTCCCGCTAAGCGCTCTACTTCGCGCTCTTGCAATACGCGTAATATTTTTGCTTGAAGGTTTAGGTCCATCTCGGTTATTTCGTCGAGTAGAATTGTGCCACCTTGCGCTTGTTCGAATTTACCTGGACATGCTTGAATAGCCCCCGTAAACGCGCCTTTCTCGTAGCCAAACAAGGTAGCTTCAAGCATATTTTCAGGAATAGCGGCACAGTTAATGGCAACAAAAGGATTATCGGCTCTTGCTGACTGGTTGTGAACATATTGAGCTAATACTTCTTTGCCTGAACCACTTGGTCCTAAAATCATCACAGAAGCATCAGTAGTGGCTACCTTTTTCGCCAGTGTTAGCAGCTCTATACTTTTTTTATCAGCAACTATAGGTGTTTGACTATTATTTTGACTCAGCGGTAAATACTGGCTAACCATGTTCAACAATACTTCAGGAGCAAAAGGTTTAGCCATATAATTACAGGCACCGTCACGCATCGCTTGTACGGCGTCGTCAATGGTACCGTAGGCGGTCATTATCAATACCGGCATATTAGCGTCGTTATTTTTAATGTTTTTTAATAGCGACAAGCCGGACATTCCACCCATTTGCACATCGCTTACCACTAAGTTAACTTTCTGGTTTTTTAGCTTAATAAGTGCTTCTTCACCCGACTCAGCTTCAACGCATTGATAACCAGCCAATTGCAGGGTATCAACTAAGGCTTCACGTAAACCTGCGTCATCTTCAACCACTAAAATTTTACTGATAGTCATAATTTGTCTCCAACAACAGGTTGCTTAGTTTGCTTGGCAACTTGCGTATCGTTATTTGCGTGTGAATTAATTAACGGAATGCGCATACAAAAATGTGCACCTTGACCTGGTTTACTCAATAATTGCACGTCACCGTGGTGAGCATTGGCCACCGCTTTAACAACCGCTAAACCTAGACCTGTGCCTTGTTTTCTTGCGGTGTAAAAAGGTTCGAAGACTTTGTCCGCTATCGTTGCATCAACGCCGGGACCATTATCGACGACACTAATATAGGCATAATCATCACCGCAACTCGCTTGAATGGTGACTTGTGCATTTTCTTGAATAATGGCTAGGCTATTATTAACTAAGTTTTCAATTGCGCCAGTAATGGCGGTTTGATTAGCTAAAATTTTACAATCGCTTGGGCAAGTCACTATTGATACACAAGCTTGTGCTTTATTGATTAACGGCTCGATGCCTTGAATACTTGTTTCAATGATTTGGTTGACGGATAAAGGTTCCACCACTTGCTGACTGCCACTTTTAGCAAACAACAGCATGTCGTTAACTTGCTGTTCAAGATCGCCTAAACGGGTCATTAATTTATCTTGGAAGTTTTCACGTGCACTAGGTTCAAGGTTGCTGTTTTTTAAATTAGCGCCATATAACATAGCCGCAGATAAAGGCGTTCTGATCTGATGCGCCAAAGTTGAAACCATTTTCCCTAATGAAGACAAGCGCTGTAACTGCGCAATTTTATCTTGCATTATTCGTGTTTCAGTTAAGTCGGTGATCATGATCAACTGACCCGGTTGATTACCCAGTGCGGTAATTTCAAGTTTTACTCGACGACCATTTTTTAATGACACTTCATGCCCGTCGTCAGCTCTTGGTTTAAAAGATCGTTTAATAACGTCAAACCAAGGTTGCCCTAATATAGGTTCATCCAATAATTGGCTGGCGATGCGGTTTACCTTGATCACAATGCCGTTGCCATCAAGCATCACCATACCTGTCGGCATAACTTCAATAATTTGGTTTAATTGATTACTTTGCTGACGCAGTAACGCTAACTCTCCTGGATAGGCTTCACTGGCATGAGTGTGCCCTTGCTCAGGAAAGTCTTGCGATCCAAGTTGTGAAGAAGAAAATGGTGTTTCTGTTTCAGAATATAATGCTAGCGCCATATGCTATTACTCAATTAACAATTGCTAATTAGGTTAAAGCATTTACCATGCCAGATAAAAACATATATTTTACAAATAGATAGACAAGGAAGGCAAAATAACTCACTGTCAATTAATTGGCCTAAAAGAGAATAAATATAAGATTTTTAGCAAATTAACACAGAAAAAAACACCCTATTACTTATATCACGTCGACTTGAGTTGTTACAAAAGCCCACAGTTACTAATCGCTACATTTTTCACCGAGTATGTACATATTTACACTTTGGATAATTTGCTATCTTACGCTATATAAAATCTGTACACCTTTTGACAAATTGAGTGCTTAGGTGTTTATTTCAACGTAAAGCAGGCTATTTAAAATGAAACTTTCAAAAATCATTAACATTACTATTGTCGCGCTTAGTAGCTTATTGTTAGCAACTGCCGCAAACGCAAACTCTTTACACCTAAGCCTTAGTAATAACAATCTAGGTTTAGGCGCTGAAGTTGAAGAAATTACGCCACATTCATCTGCTGATTTAGAGTACTTTGCAGAAGATCATTTTAATTTATATCGCGCGGGCATTTACGTTGACGCGATTGAGCGCGACAAAGAACATCCACATTTAGGTGACATGGCCATTAAAGTCGGCCCTAAAGCAGTCTATGTAAAAAGCGATCATTATGGTTATGAAGGTGGCGCAGTTGCATTGGCGATTAAAATGGAATTTCCATTATCAGAAAAATTAACGACTTACATGTCTGGTTCATTTGCAAATAGTAAAATGGCATTCGACAACTTAGAACGCTATGAAGAATTCACGTTAGGTATTAAAGCACAAATAATTGAGCATGGTGATTTCTCAATTGCTTTTAGCCATGTAGAAATTGAAACTGACAACTTAAATACAATGACGTTAGAAGACGGTTTAGTCTTTGGCGTCGCTTTTCACTTCTAAGCACAAGTCCTGTTTTAAGTTATCACCCCAAATAAAAAAGCTAATGTGCAACAAAGTTGAACATTAGCTTTTTATTATCAATAATTTATTAACGAATAGATTATTTAATCGACTTCTTTTTGTAGCTGATATTTACGCATTTTTTCAACTAAGGTTGTGCGTCGCATACCTAATAAATCTGCCGCTCTAGCAACAACCCAGTCTGTTTTATCAAGCGCTTGCGTGACCAATGAAATTTCAAGCTCAGCTAAATGCTCTTTCAGATTTAACCCTTCTTCAGGTAATAAACTTGAATTATTGTCGCTAACCGCGGGCTCTTCATCTTCTTCTTCGTCAGAATAATCAAAGCCAGCAAACAATTCATTAATTGCTTCACGCTCTTGTAATTCTTCAGGATACTCTGGCGTGTATTCTTCAACATCGATATGACGATATTTTACCGGCAGTTCACTCACATTAACGACTTGATCAGCGTACATAATGATCATACGTTCAATTAAATTAGATAGCTCACGAACATTACCCGCCCAAGGATGTTCCTGTAACGAAAGTATGGCTTGCTCGGTAAAGCGCACAGATTGGTTCTGATCATGTTCGAAACGCGAAATTAACTCTTGTAACAACAACGGAATATCTTCTTTTCTATCACGAAGTGCCGGCGTTTCTATTGGAAAAACATTTAAGCGATAATAAAGATCTTCACGAAAATCATTGGTGTCGATCATTTTTTCCAAATGTTGATGTGTTGCGGCAATAATACGAACATCAGCCTTAATGCTTTTAGCACCACCTACTCGCTCAAACGTGCGCTCTTGTAATACCCTTAATAGTTTTACCTGCATCGGCTGCGGCATATCACCTATTTCATCTAAAAATAGCGTACCACCTTCGGCAAGTTCAAAGCGCCCTTTGCGGGTAGAAATTGCGCCAGTAAATGCACCTTTCTCATGACCAAATAATTCACTTTCTAATAACTCGCCGGGAATTGCGCCACAGTTTACCGGAACAAATGGTGCCTTACTGCGCTCTGATAAATTATGAATATTACGGGCAACCACTTCTTTACCGGTACCAGATTCCCCTAAAATCAATACGTTTGCTTGAGTGCTAGCAACTTGTTCAATTAAAAATCGCACCTCTTGCATCGCATCACTCACGCCAATGAGTGAGCGAAATAACGGATTCGGCCCATTATTTTTAGCAATCTTCGAAGGGAGTTTATTATGGTATTGATGGCAATGATGAATAAGTTCAGTTAGTTGAGCATAGTTAAGTGGCACAGTTAATTCGCCAATAACATTAACTAAACCGTCAACCGCCTCTTTGTCGGGTACATCATGAAATAGAAATGGGCAGGTTGGGTTTTGCTTAACAATGTCAATCATCAATGATGATAACTGACCACAACAAATGACTGTAAGAATGTGACTATCATCTTTGAGATGCTCAGCAACATCACTTTGCGTACATAGTTCGAAGTGCTCGCCAACAAAAGACAACACTGTTTCTATTTGATGACGTCGAGCATTGTCATTGTCAACTACAAGAATACGTTTAAGACCATGCATAAGACTATGATATACCGTTCATTTATAAGTGTTATTTGTTAATTCTAGCGACAACCATAATTTTAGCAACAATTAATTGACGTTTTGATACATTTTACGACAACATTTTGACTCTTTGCTAAGCCCGTCAATAATCTAGAAAACAAACCATGCAGTTAAATAATCAATACATTGTTAGTTGTTGGTTTTGTTTGAAAATTTTTAAAATACATAAGCAGCAATTTAAGTTAGGCACAATTTATGCAAACAGTTCAGGCAGAGATTAATCACGCAATAATGTGACAATTAATTTACTATTACATACACTGACAGTAAGACCTTAAAATTTTGCTTAATGGTTAACGTCTAGTAGAACTGAGCTTTGGAGTTATTTATGACACACGCATCACTTAAAAAATATAAACAAACAACCGTTAGCGCAGCAAAGGAAGCTACACCTTATCAATTGGTTGCTATGTTGTTTCAAGAATTATTAGGAAATATAGCGGCAGCAAAAGGTGCGATAGAACAAAATGATCTTGCCAAAAAAGGCGAGCTTATTTCAAAATCTATTACCATTATTGGTGTTTTAGAAGGCTCTCTTGATTTTGAAAACGGCGGTGATGTTTCAAATAACCTTGCCGGTCTTTATCAATTTAGTGCTGAAAAGTTATTAGAAGCAAACGTAAATAACAACGCAGAGCTATTAACTGAGGTTATTGATATATTATTACCCATAAAGGCAGGCTGGGATTCAATTCCAACCGACAAGCATAACGAAGTTAGCTTTTAAATGGTTCAAAATATCCAAGTTCTATTAGATGATATTATTGCTGAGTCGCAACAGTTATTGTTGCTGCTTAGCAGTGATGAAAACTACGACTTGTCACAATTAGGTAACCAAGAAATTAATACTATTGTGTCTTCTCGCCAACAAAAGTTTGAATTACTCTTCAATACTTATAACCAAGAAGAATTAGCTGAGCACAGCAAGTTAATCGAGCATATCGTTCAGTTAGACCAAAGGTTAGTTAGCCAAGCAAATCAACAAAAAACGGATTCTAAAGATAAACTTAGTAAATTAAAGAAAAGCCAAAAAGCGGTAAAATCCTACCAAAAATATTAAGTCGACAAGATTAAATCAAACTTAGCCTGTTATGCGTTAACGCATCAACTGCCCTTATTGTTTTCCCAGACTATTACCTATGTTCATTTTTTGACTATACTCTAGTTAATCAAATGATGTTGAGGTAAGCATGTCAGTCGCCAATCCTTTGACTGCAGCAAGTGATATTGCCAAAGTAAAGCCTGAATTAAGCTCGGTTAGTCTTGCAAAAGAAAAGCCGTTAAAACCTGATCTTAAAGAGTTTTCAGCCGACGTTGTTGAAATATCTAGTCTCGCCCAAGAAAAATTAGCCAAAGAAACACAAGTTGAAGCGACACGAAAAATTGAAGATATTGCCAGCCAAGTGATCCGGATTAGCTCAAGTATTGGTAAAGCAAAGTCGATGGGAAACTTAACCAACCAACAGGCAACTGAGCTTTATAATAAAATTGCCAGCTTATTATAACCGCTGACTTCGCTACCACCTGCTGTTTTGATTGATTTAGTTATTTTAGTTATCTTTCTTAACGACGCCCGGCATATTTTCTAATTGCGCCATCAAGTAAGTACTGGTTGAGTTTAAGCCAGCAACCAATAAATCCATCGCATTGTATTGTGCGTAAAGCCTAGCTTCTAATGATTCCATTTTACGAGTGAAGGTTTCTCGATCTTCATCTAAACGGTCTAATTGGTCTTCCTTGCTATCTAAACGACCTTGGATAATGCCATCTGATTCGGTATAAAAGCCTAATAAATTATCAAGTCCACCAGCAAAACCATCACCGTCATCACTTACACCAACAAAAAAGTTTTGTACTGCATCAACATCATTATCTATTGCATCGTTAAGAATTTCACTATCAAGGCTTAACACACCATACCGGTCGCCCGTAACGCCAAGTTGAGACAGAGTTAGCGTTTCGCCATTACCACTATCAAAAGCTTCACTTAACTCATTACGCAGTTTACTCATCACGCCACGAAGCAAAGAGTCGCCAGCAAGGGGCCCTACACCTGCATCGCCGACACTTCCTAAACTATTGCTCAATTCAAGTAACTCATTGTAGCTTTTAATAAAAGTATTTAGCCCAGCCGCAATATTGTTATTATTTTCGCTAATTGCAATTTGGCTATCATCGTCATCAATATCATGTACTTTTTTAGCGGTAATATCTATGCCGTCAATAACGTCTTTAAATTCATTGGTGGTACTGGTTATTGTGATGGTGTTATCGATGGTAATTTGAGCGTCGGTTGCCGCTTGTACTTGAGTTAAATTGGTGATCGCTGTAGGCAGTGCCGCAGGATCATAGGCTAAGCGCGACAAGCCAAGGTTATCAGTATCATTGCCATCACTAACATCATCCACGGTAATCGTTATGGCATTGGCAACACCGGTTTCTTTACTTGTTAATACAAGGTGTTCACCAGTATCATCGGTAATAATGGTCGCTAATACTGACTCGTTATCAACAGAATCATTAATGGCATCACGAATGTCGCTCAAGGTATCTGTATTTGATACAGCAATATCAAAGTTATTGCTACCGGAGTTAAAGGTTAATGTACCTTCTCCAATAGCCTCAGCGGAATCAATGGACGCAGATGAAAGTTTGTGACTGGCAGCTAAAGCATCAACTTGAACAGCGTAATTGCCTACTTGGGCATCTTTTGAAGCAGTTAATGATAAAAAGTCATCCGAACCAGAGGCTGTTCGTGTTTGGTAATTGTCACTGTCACCTAATGAAGTAATTGAGTTTGACACATCTTCTAGTGCTGATTTTAACGCGCCGACAGCTGAAATATCAGTGGTAATTTTTCCTGCTTGCTGATTAAGTCTTGACTCAAACGGAGCTCGTTCGGCGCCAACAATTGCACTCACAATCTCTGAAACTTGCAAACCAGAGCCTAAGCCTGGAAATGATATACTCGGCATAAAACCACCACTTGTTAAAAATTAACGATTAAACTTTAGTATCAATAAAACCGCCAACCATTTCAGATAACTTAGCAACCAAAGTTAACACTTCTTCCGAAGGAAACTGTTTAACTAATTCACCATTGTTTTTATCAATCACTTTAATGACATCTCGACCAGAGTCTTTATCTACAGAAAACTCTAAACCACGATTCATTTCACCAACAAAATCCTGCAATTGTTGCGCCACCTTTTCAAGTTGCTGAGGGGTTAACACCGCAGATTCTTCTGTTTTTTTATTAACTTCTACCTGTTTAATTTGCTCACTAAGCGCCCGAGCTTTTTCTAACGATTCAGCACTGATAGCTGACTCATTATTGCGCTTAACTTCCGTAGAAATACCGTTTAAAGCAATTTCAGGGTTATTTTGCACTACACTCATTATTAGCTCCTTGGTTATTATTTTCAATGTTAAACAACATTAATAAACATCAAAATATAAAACACAAAAAGGAAGGACCATTACAGCTCCTTCCTTTTATTACTTCCATCAGCTAGCTGTATTAGCCAATTAAGCTTAATGCCGCTTGTGGCAATTGGTTAGCTTGAGCTAAGATTGAAGTACCTGCTTGTTGCAAGATTTGGTTCTTAGTCATGTTAGCAGTTTCAACAGCAAAATCAGTATCTTGAATTCGACTACGTGACGCTGCAACATTCTCTTGGATGTTAGCCAAGTTAGAAATTGTGTGGCTGAAACGGTTTTGAATCGCACCTAAACTTGCTCGTTGAGAGTCAATACTTGCGATAGCACCATCGATAACTGCTAGTGCATTTTGCGCACCTGTCGCCGTACCAATATCTAACGTGCTAATAGCATCTAATGTAGAAGCTGTTGCAGCAGTTGCACCGTAGGTAGCATCTGAAGCAGTAGTAGAGAATGATTCAGTTGACGTTAAGCGAACTGTACCAGCGACAACCATTGAGTCAGTACCAGTTGCAGCACCTAAAGTTGCTGTTACCGCAGAAGCTGTACCTGCGTAGTTAACACCGCCCATTACTACAGTACCACCAGCAAAATCTTCGATACGAATATCAGCACCAGTTTCATCAACTAAACGTAAGTTAGTACCGTCGATTTCAGCAGTTACGCCATGCTGTGTTGATTTTTCATTAATTGCATTGGCAATATCGGTAAAGTTACCAGAGGCTGAAATAACAGTGTCATTTAGTTCAAACGATACTGAGCCTGTTGCCGTAAGAGTTTTTAACTCAACTTCTGTACGTGCGTCAGCAGTAACACCCGTTACATCTGATTTACTGTTTACTGACGCAGCGATAGTTGCCGCACTGTTATTTGCGCCAATAGTCACTGATTCAGCAGTTGTGTTTTTACCACTAATGCTTAATGTACCGGCAGCGACACCATTGGTACCAGCTGCTGCAGTACCTGTTGCCGTTGTTGCGGCTGCTTGACCAAGACCTGCAACAGTCGCACTGCCAAGGTCACGACCTTGTCTACCAACATCAGCGGCAGCAATACTAGATAACGAAACGCTAATGGTTTCATTCGCGTTAGCACCCACTTGGAAAGATTTAGTACCAAATGAGCCGTCAAGTAGTTTGGTATTACCAAAGCTTGTTGTATCTGAAATACGGGTTAATTCTGTTTGAAGCGCAGAAACTTCTTTTTGAAGTGCTTCACGATCTGATGCTGAGTTAGAGCCGTTAGCTGATTGTAGTGCTAAGTCACGCATACGTTGTAAGATGCTGGTAGACTCTTGCATTGCACCTTCAGCTGTTTGTGCCATTGAAATACCATCGTTAGCATTTCGTTGTGCAACACCTAGACCATTTACTTGTGACGTTAAACGGTTTGAAATTTGAAGACCAGCAGCATCATCTTTTGCGCTGTTAATACGCATACCTGATGACAAGCGTTGCATTGCAGTGGTTAAGCCTTCACCTGATTTACCTAAGTTACGTTGAGCATTTAATGATGCAACGTTAGTATTTACTGAAATAGCCATTTTAAAACTCCCGATTACAAAAATGTAATTTGTCTATTAGTTTTTAAATTAGGAACTATCATTTTCATCATCAAGCCCCGTTCAAAACCTTTAACGGCAGTTTTAAAATTATCTTTAATCTTTTTTTTAAAAAAATATTTAATTGAGTTTTTCAAACAGTTTTGGCACAACAGATGGATGCACATGAATATCATCTATATGGTATTTATTATTGCTCTGTCCCGCTAAATTAGTTAACTGGTAAACATCAAGAAAAGCCAAACCATTTTTCTTACACAGCGCTCTTATGGTTTCATTAAAGTACTGAATAATATTTTTTAAGATTACTTGATGTTCTTCTGATAGGAATTTTAGCTGATCTGCATGTGGCGCAGGCACGCCATATATAATAACCTTAAACTTCTTTTTTTGTCCTTGTGTGATTAATGCGTCGATATAACTCGCTAACATCTTATCGATAATATTTTTATAATCAGCATCATGCGCTAAACAATATTTGAGTATGCCTTCGTTATAACGGCAATCAATTTCACCAAAAGCAAACACCACGGCGCTATTTTCAGGTAAACCAGTCATCACGCGATTAAGGCTTTCTTTAAAGCGGTTGTTTTGCTGTTGAGAAAAGTGAAAAACTTTCGCGCCTTTGACGAATAACGAGCGAATATTAAAGTTTTGTTGCTCAAAAGTAACTCGCATATTGTTAGGCGCAAAACCATGGCTTTCAGAGATGAAATATAAATCTTGCTGCCTTTCGGTGTATAAAGATTCATTTTCTCGGTAAAAGGCAATAAGCCTTTTTAAGTAACCATGAAAAACTTTTAAATTGGTTAGGTTTTCATAATTTCCTTCAGGGTATGTGTATACCCCCTCACTCAACTGAATTGCTTGTTCTGCTTCATCAACATTGTCAAATAACCAAAATAATATCGCTTTACCAACCAACAATTCGATCAAGTCGATATCTTTAAGTTGCTGGCTAACCAAACCCATGTCAGCGACTTCTAGCGCATTTTGGTATTGATGCATGTACATGAAATTATCATAAATATTGAAATATACAGCGGACTTATCGCCATTAAACTCCATGAGCTTCAATAAGGTTTCATTAGAGTGTTCAAATCGCCCTAACTCTTTATAAAGCTTTCCTAAATTCAAACGAAAAACTAATTCATCGCCTTTAAGTAAAATCGCTTGTTTATAATGTTTTTCGGCAAGCTCTATTTGTTGGGTATTATGCGCGCAAATAGCGTAGTTATTATGTGCCTCGGCGAAATTCGGCTCAAATTTTAATGCCATTTGGCAATATTTTTCCGCACTTGAAAAATCTTTAAGGCAAATATAGGTATTTGAAATAGCGTTAAAAACGTCTGCATTGTTTCCATGAACTTTTAGTAGCTTTTCAAATGCAGTAATCGCCTGATCATAACGCCCCATCCCTTGATAATTTAAGGCAAGCAAATACATGGCTTCTTGAACCGTACTTTTTTTAGCTAATACTTTGTCACAAAGTGACAGTGATTCAGTAAAACTACCATCCTTGTAAAAAACAGCGGCTCTATTAAGTGCATTTTTTATATTCATAACTAATACCTTCTACTAAAAATTAAAAAAGGAGACTAGGTCTCCTTTTTTATCATGGTTTGTCACTAAAAGTTAACCACCAATTAAGCTAATCGCCGCTTGTGGTATTTGGTTAGCTTGCGCCAAGATTGAAGTACCTGCTTGTTGCAAGATTTGGTTCTTGGTCATATTAGCAGTTTCTACTGCAAAGTCAGTATCTTGAATACGACTACGCGATGCTGATACATTTTCTTGAATGTTTGCTAAGTTACTAATGGTATGGCTGAAACGGTTTTGAATCGCACCTAAGCTAGCTCGCTGAGCGTCAATACTCGCTATCGCTCCATCAATTACTGAAAGTGCATTTTGAGCTCCTGTCGCTGTACCAATATCAACAGTACTTACCGCCTCCAATGTAGAAGCTGTTGCCGCTGTAGTTGCACCAATGGTTAAATCTGAAGCGGTAGATGAGAAAGTCTCTGTCGAACTTAAACGTATTGTACCTGCTACTACCATAGAATCAGTACCAGTTGCGGCACCTAATGTTGCTGAAGGAGTTGCTACTGTGCCATCATATGATGCACCTTTCATTACCACAGTACCACCGGCAAAGTTTTCTATGCGAATATCATTGCCCACTTCATCAGTCAGTTTTAAGTTATTACCATCAATTTCAGCAGTAACACCATGCTGTGTTGATTTTTCATTAATTGCATTAGCAATATCTGAAAAATTACCAGTACTTGAAACAACCACATCATTTAGCTCAAACGATATTGAGCTTCCTGAAAGAGCCGATAATTGCACTTCTGTACGCGCATCTGCGGCAACACCGGTAATATCGGTTTTACTGTTAACTGAAGCTGCTATAGAACTTGCTGAACTATTCGCACCAACGGTAACAACTTCTGGCGTCGTGTTTTTACCACTTAATGTTAATGTCCCTGCTGCAACGCCATTAGTCCCCGACGCAGCGGTTGCTGTTGCTGTTGTTGCTGCAACTTGACCAAAGCCCGCTACAGTAGCACTTGCTAAATCAGATGTTTGCGAGCCAATTTGCGCCGCTTTAACACTTGATAGCGACACGCTAATGGTTTCATACGCATTAGCACCTACTTGGAATTGCTTCGTACCATAAGTACCGTCAAGTAACTTGGTGCTACCAAATGATGTCGTATCAGCAATACGGGTTAATTCAGTTTGCAGTGCTGACACCTCTTTTTGAAGTGCTTCACGGTCAGACGCAGAGTTTGAACCATTAGCTGCCTGCAAAGACAGTTCACGCATACGCTGTAAAATATTGGTTGACTCTTGCATCGCGCCTTCAGCAGTTTGTGCCATTGAAATACCGTCATTAGCATTTCGTTGCGCAACACCTAAACCACTAATTTGTGAAGTTAAACGGTTTGAAATTTGTAAACCGGCCGCGTCATCTTTTGCGCTATTAATACGCATACCAGACGACAAACGTTGCATTGCAGTTGCTAAGCCTTCACCCGATTTAGTTAGGTTACGCTGAGCGTTCAATGATGATGTGTTGGTTACTACGGATAAAGCCATAATAAAACTCCTAATGTTTATAACTGTATTTATTAGAAGCTTTTTTTACTAAAGCCTCTTTTACTCTTGTTAAGTTAACCTTGAGTCACTCCACTCCGGTAACTTAAATTTTTCTACTAGATATCTAGCAAAACTCTTGCCAATCACTTAAATAATAAACAAAGTGATCAAATATAATTAAACAAACTTAAATTTTGAATTTGAGTAAATGTCTGCTGAGCCGCTTGTAACGCCATTTGCGACTGTTCGAACTCTGAAATAGCTTTAGCAAAATCTAAGTCTTCAATTTTTGAACGACTACTGTTTAAATAAAGCTCAGTATCTAAGTGGTTATTTTTTTGACGGTCGGTTAGTTGCAAGCGAATACCGGCATCTGCACGTTGAGAAGAAATGTGGTCTAATGCTTGGTTAAGTTGACCTAAAACTGTACTATAATCAACCTGATGCTGTACTTCTGATACTGGTGACGTACCAACATCAATCCAATCTATAGCAGCTTTTATCGTATCAAAAACACTGATCGTTTCTTGCGGCAATAAATCAAAATCATCACCCGGCAATGGGTTGCCGCCTAGTTGCACATCGACACCGTTTGGTAGGCTAATAAGCTCGCCTGGTGTATATGTCGTTGTGGTGAACATAACGTCGCCGTCATTATCAGTAATAGTTAAGTCAGTTTCAGAAGCAAACGAAAAATTATAAGGTGTCGGGTAACCTGCGCCTGCTGAAGTGTCATTATCACCCGGGCGTGCTATTACAGCATGTTCAACAAAAATCCCCGACGTATTAGCATTGTATTGCGCGGAAAAGTCACCAATATTATTGGCGACTTTTTCGAAAGCCTGTTCACCAGAAACATTCGTTCCTACCATGACATTTTTGGCGATTTGTAATTCACGTTCGCCATTATCGCCATGATAATTTACTGAATTGTCGGGTTGCAGGGCAAAAGGTTGTTTATCGATTTGAAAACCCGAAAAAATGTAGCCGCCCGTTTCATCTTTGGTATTAGCAATATCAAGTACCTGTTTAAGGCTATTAGTCGCTTGTTGAGAAATAGATGCCAGATCTGCTTCAGCATAAACACCGTTATTGGCTTGTAACAATAAATCGCGCAGTTCATTTAAAATGTTAGTGGTATTAGAAAACGCGACTTCTTGATAATTATTGCGGCTTTCGGCTTGGGTAATGTTTCGTTGGTATTTTTCAATATTTGACAATTCATTTTTATAACCGGCCAGTGCACTGTAAGAAACCGCATCATCTTTTGCAGTAAGTACACGTTTGCCGCTTGATAAGTAAGCCGACTGTTCGCTGAGCGTGGTTTGCTTGTCTGACATTTGCAAACCATTTTGAAAATAAAATTGAGCAGTAGATACGCGCATAATTCTCTCCTAAGCGCTAACGAGCAGCCGCTAATAGCGTGTCGAAAATAGTATTGGCGGTTGAGATAATTTGTGAAGCCGCTTGATATGCTTGTTGAAATTTCAATAAGTTAGCCGCTTCTTCATCTAAATTTACACCCGAAGTTGCCTGATTTCGGTTATACGCTTGTGTATAAAGCGCCTGCGATGTATCGCTGTTTAACATTGCCGTACTGGCTTTAGAACCAATATCAGACGTTGATATCGCTAAACTTTCACTGAAAGTTTCGCGACTACCATTTAATACCGATTGTTCTTGCGTTAACGCCATCGCGGTCATATTTGTGCTATTACCTAAGCCATAAGCGTCATCAATAAAAAACTGCTCAGGGGCGTGTGTCGCTGAACCCGATGGCATGCCGGTAATTTCAATTTGAAATAACGCAGTAGCCGGTGACGGCGGTAAATCGATCGTTTGCGCAGTCGGCACGTATGGAATAGGTGCTGACGTGACATTGCTGCTATCGGTATAGGTATAGGTAAATGTGCCTGGCGGGTTTTCCAACACGTCAATACGCATTGGCATAGCCGCACGAGCACCTTCTGGGTCTAACATGGACGTTATTTCAACTTTACCGCTACTGACATTATTATCTGATGGCGTAATAGCAACGGGAGAGCTGGCGGCAAAGCCAGCACCATCGTTTAAGGTTACATCCATTAAGGCAGCGCTGTTTTCCATCGGGCGAATACGAAATACGTCATTAGTCGACGGTGTGCCCGAGTCTTCAATAAATTCAAAGCCGTGCGCGGTAGCAAATGGGCCTGTCCCCGGCATACCTAGTGTAACGGTAGAATTATCCGTTAAATTAGTCATTTGATAGTTGGTACCATCAAAGCGTACTTCAAATTCGTCGGTAGGTACCAAAGAAATATCACTGATATTAACGCGACCTTGCAGATCGCCATTATTCTTGGCGCTATTTAATACTCGTCCTTGCTGCATTTGCGTCGTATTTAAATCAGTGAAAATATTTTCACCTTGCTGCTGGCTTAAATTTAAACCATTACTTTGCGCATCGTTCAGTGTGGCAGCAACACCTGCCGCTAAGCGGTTAACTTCAGCGCGCACTTGCATAAGATCATTGTCACGAAAATCAAACTTAGCCGCTAATGAGCCGCCCAAGGTAGAGCCTTGAAGTGCGACTGTGCTATTAGGGCCGGCAAGTCGTAACTGAGTTTGCAATGGATCTGGGTCACCAGCCACCACTGTCATAGAAAGTGGCGTAATACCGGCAACAAGTGTCGAGCCCTGCCCGATCATTACCGTCATAACCCCATTGTTATCAGTCACAGTTTGTACTTTGGTATATTCACCTAGTTCGGTGATTAATTGATCGCGCTTATCTAATAAGTCGTTGGCTTGCCCTACTTGGCTGCCGCCTTGGCTCGTTAAAATTTGCTCGTTTATGGCAGCAAGTTGTGTAGATATCTCAGAAATATTTCGTGCGATTTGGTCAATTTCACCGTTTGTGGCTTTTTCCAGTTGATCAAAGCTTTGGTTAATTGAACGAAAATCACTGGCTAAAACTTCGGCTTGGCTAAGGGCAATATTTCTTAAGCCCATATCACTTGGGTTGTCAGCCATGCCGTTAACGGCTTGGTAAAATTGCTCAATCGATGTTTGAATAGCGCCGCCATTTAGGCTCATGGTTTCATTTAGTTGGTCAAGCTTTTCAAAAGCGGCTTTGGCATAACCTAAGCTACTTTGACTATTTAACTGTTCGGTATAAGAGAATTGGTTGTAAATACGGGTAATGTCTTGAATATAGGTACCCGAGCCAATGTAATTGGTACCGTTAGAAATACCCATCGACGCATTTTGTTCCGCGCGCTGGCGTGTATAACCATCGGTATTAACATTAGAGATATTATGGCCTGTTGTTGCCAACTGCTGCTGCGCGGCAAGTAAACCACTAACCCCAGTTTGATATAAGTTAACAGACATGAAAAATACCCCTAAATAATGCTGTCGATTTTACCAACGCATTATTGAAAAATTATTGCTGAATCAGTTGGGTCACTTTCTTTAACGTACCCATTATTTTGTTTGCGTAGTTAGGATCTGTCGCATAACCCGCACTTTGTAACCCTTGCAAGAACTGCTCCACATTATTAGTTTGCTGCAAAGCACCTTGGTAACGATCGTTGCTAGAAAGAAAGTCGATATAGTCATTAACGCTGTCAGCAATAGATTGATAAACACGGAAAGGTTCATTTTTCTTAACCATATTACCTTGTTCAAATTCCAAAGTTTCTTTTGAGGTTTTATCCCCCTGCCAGCGGCGGTCGGCCTTAATATTAAAGAGGTTGTTTGAGCTTTGGCCTTGTTCAGTTTGAATGATTTTTTTACCCCAGCCAGTTTCCAACGCAGCTTGTGCAATAACCACTTCAAACGGCACTTTTAACTTTTCTTGTACTTTTTTCGCCGGCTCAACCAGCGCGGTTACAAAATCTTTTGGCTGTTCAAATGATGGCGCTAAATTATTATTTGCTTGTTGACTCACTGGTGGTAGTTCAACTCGACGATTATTTGACACTCGAGCATCAGAATTTTCTTTGCTCAAATTGACTTTCGATGCATCGATTTCTGTCGTATTTGCGCCAACTCGCGCACTTAATGTACCGTCGTTACGAATAATAGAACTTGGCGTAAAATTCTCGTCGCCGCCACTAAGTTGCCTTTTAATAAGTTCAGATAAACCTAAACTGCCATTATTCGATAGCTCTAACGACATTTGCTGGTCGTGCATATCACGGTAAAATTTAGTCGACTGAGAATTAAATGGGCTGTCAGAGGCAAGCACATCTTGGGCACTACGCATGCTCTTCATCAGCATTTGCATAAAGATGGCTTCAAACTGTTTTGCCGCTTGATCAAGCGCCTCATCTTTTGACGCTTGATCACTTTGTTTTGACTGATGGCGAATATTATTTAGGCCATTAATATCAAGAAAGTTATTGGCATCTGCCAGCTTAGCAACCATAGTCAAGCTCCCTAAATGATCACTAGCTCGCCACGCAATGCGCCAGCTTGCTCTAAAGCTTCTAAAATCGCCATCACATCCCCCGGACCTGCGCCAATTTCATTAATCGCGCGTACTAAGGTATCTAAGGTAACCCCAGGGTTGAAAACAAACATGCGATTGTCGTCTTGATTAACATCGATAATTGATTGAGTCGTTACCGCGGTTTCGCCTTCAGAGAAAGCATTAGGCTGTGAAACATCTTGAATTTCGTTGATCGTTACTGTTATGCCGCCATGGGTAATAGCTGCCGGCAATAATCGCACATCTGCGCCAATGACTATGGTGCCCGTGCGTGAATTCACAATCACTTTCGCCGCTGGAGTATCCGGTTCAAACTCTAAGTTTTCTAATGATGCTAAAAAGCTCACTCGATCAGCAGCATCTCGTGGCGCCGTCACTTTTACCGAGGTCGAATCAATCGCTCTTGCCGAGCCAGGAATGAAGTTATTAATCGCATCAGACAAGCGCTGTGCGGTAGTAAAATCAGCATTGCGTAAATTAAAGGTGATGTGCTCACCGGTATGAAACGGTGATAATACTTCACGTTCAACCGTTGCGCCATTGGCTATGCGACCAACAGTGGGTGTATTCACTAACACTTTTGAACCGTCTAAGCCTTCTGCGCCTAAGCCACTAACAACTAGGCTACCTTGAGCAACCGCATAAGGGTTACCATCAATACCCATTAAAATAGTTTGTACTAAAGTGCCACCACGTAAACTTTGCGCGCTGCCCATAGAAGATACGGTTACATCTATGGTTTGCCCCGGCTTAATAAACGCCGGCAGTTCGGCATGTACCGCAACGGCCGCGACATTTTTGATTTTCGGTTTTAAGTTCTCAGGCATGGTAATGCCAAAGTTACTTAACATGGTTTTAAAGCTTTGCTCAGTAAACGGACTTTGCTCGCCCGTTCCCGGTAAACCCACCACTAAACCATAGCCAATAAGTTGGTTGGTGCGCACACCGGCAACATCAGCCAAGTCTTTAATACGTTGCGCATTGGCTTGACCTAATAACAGCAAACCTAAAAATAAAACAGCTACTCGCATGAACGTTTTCATAAAATTCACCTTCGGCGCCTATAAAGGCCACCACTTACTACTGAAGAATTTGGTAATCCAACCTTGCTCGTTTACATCCGCAAAAGTACCTGTGCCTGCATATTGAATGCGAGCATTGGCGACTTTGCTTGATAAAATAGTATTGGTTGAAGAGATATCTTTAGAACGAATAATGCCGGTTAAGCGAATGTATTCATCGCCATTATTTAGTGTCATCCACTTTTCACCGCGGATCATCAAGTTGCCATTGGGCAATACTTTTAAAACATGAACCGAAATATTACCTTGCAAACTATTGCCTTGGTTCGCTTTCGAGTCACCTTTAAACTCAGATTCTTGATCAACACCAAACTGCAACGACTGACCATTAATCGTAACTGGTGAGCCGCCTAAGCCGATAACCGGATTTAAGGTGCTGCCATTTTCTTTTTTCAATTCCGTTTTGGCATTTTTATTGGCTTGCGTGCTTTCGCTTAAGACCACCGAAATAATATCGCCAACCCGATGTGCTTTTGAGTCTGAATAAATGTTATTAACGTAGTTTGCGCGAAACAATGAACCCGTTGGTACTACCGAGACTTCTTCCTCTTCCGGTAGAATAGGGGCAAAATCAGGATCATTAGGTAATACTTGCGCTTCTTCAATAGTGGCACAAGCACTTAGGCAAACGATCAACGATCCTATCAATAAATTTTTCATCATACGCCTCCTAACCTTACAACTGTTGATTGATGTAACTTAGCATTTGGTCAACCGCTGAAATAACCTTAGAGTTCATTTCATATACGCGCTGACTTTCAATTAAGTTGACCAGCTCTTCGGTAGTATTGACGTTTGACGTTTCAAGTGCTGACTGCACTAACATGCCGTAGCCTTCAAGGCCAGGTACACCTTCTTGTGGTGCACCACTTACCGCCGTTTCAACGTATAAGTTTTGCCCTACCGGTTGTAAGCCTGTTGGGTTAACAAAGTTAATGGTATTAATTTGGCCAATAACTGCCGGTTCGGCTTGCCCTTGCAATGACACTGAAACTTCGCCGTCTTGCGAAATAATTATGCTTTGTGCATCTTCTGGAATAGTCACTTGTGGCTGCAATAAATAACCTGCGCCTGGGGTGACCATGTTGCCTTCTTCATCCATGGTAAATTGACCATTGCGAGAATAAGCAGAGCTTCCATCAGGCATTAAAATTTCAAAAAAACCATCACCTTGAATTGCGATATCAAGCGGGTTATCTGTGGTTAACATATCCCCTTGTGAATGAATTTTCTGCGTCGAGACAACTTTAACCCCCGCACCTAACATTAAACCTGATGGCATTTCAGTGTCTTGTGCTGAACGTCCGCCCGGTTGGTTGATGGTTTGATAAAGTAAGTCTTCAAATACCGCGCGGCTTTTTTTATAGCCAACGGTACTTGCGTTCGCTAAGTTATTTGAAATTACGGCAATATCTTTAGTTTGTGCATCTAAGCCGGTTTTACTGATCCATAATGCTGGGTTCATAAGTCACCTCAATTGGTTAAATTAGAAAGCACGAAGTAAAGACGAAGCAGCGCTATCGTTTTCTTCAGCGGTTTTCATAAGTTTTAATTGCATTTCAAACTGTCGCTGCAATGCGATCATGTCGGTCATTTCACTGACAGTATTAACATTACTCGACTCAAGCATGCCGCTGGCAACATTGACTAAAATATCGGCCGGCTCGGTATTGCCATCTTTGCGTCTGAATAATCCATCGCTGCCTTTTTCAAGCATGCGGTGCTCGGGGTTAACCAACTTAATTCGCGCAACTTCGTCTTGAATATTAGCGGCCGCCCCTTCAGGCTGAACCATAATGGTTCCGTCTCGACTAATTTGAATATTTCTAACTGGTAGTTGTAAGAAAATAGGCCCAACTTCGCCGAGTACAAGTTCACCAGAATTGGTTTCAAGCGCGCCAGTTTCTGTTAAGCGTAAATGACCACTTCGGGTATAACCTTCGCTGCCATCTTTTGCTTGCACGGCAAACCAGCCTTCCCCTTCAATAGCAATATCTAAATCGCGACCAGTAGAGAGTAAAGCACCACTGTCAAAGTTTTGGCTAGAGCGCTCAGTCATTGAAAATACGCGGCTAGGCATGCCTTCACCAAAGGCTTGCATTGAACGTGCTTGCGCTAAATCTGCTTTAAACCCCGTAGTTTTAGCATTGGCAAGGTTATTTGCATTCACTGATAAGGCATGCATGTTTTGCTTGGCACCGCTCATCGCGATATAAAGCATCTTATCCATAATGAATCCTACCTATTAAAAATCTATAGTATGGAAATGCAAGTAAGGTGCCAGAGTGGT
Organism: Thalassotalea sp. PLHSN55; assembly: GCF_052030545.1. Lineage (NCBI taxonomy): Bacteria > Pseudomonadati > Pseudomonadota > Gammaproteobacteria > Alteromonadales > Colwelliaceae > Thalassotalea > Thalassotalea sp. PLHSN55. The sequence continues at coordinate 366,514 of NZ_JBPDIH010000004.1, forward strand.
GGTGATAAGGTTTTGGCGGGTGAGGAATTAAGGGTGTTAATAAGTAAAAAAGCTAGGTGAACACCTTGTGCTCACCTAGCCTACTGCTTTACCTTCGACGGGTATTTTTAAACTTTTTATTTTCGCTTCTAGCTTTTAACTTCTAGCTTTTAGCTTTCCACTTGTCACTTCTAGCTTCTAGCTTCTAGCTGCTCTTACTATCGTATTTGAAGGATAGTCTGATTTAACTGATTATCCACTTCTAACGCTCGCGAGTTCGCTTGGAAATTTCGCTGCGCTGAAATTAAGTCAATTAGCTCAGTGGTTAAGTTAACGTTCGCTTGTTCTAGTGCTGACGAGTTAATGGTACCAAATGTACCTGAACCTGCTTCACCAGCTAATGCTTCACCAGAGGAAATACTTTCTTTCCAACCAGTATTGCCCACTTGGGTTAAGCCCTGCTCATTAGCAAAATTCACTAAAGCAATTCGTGATAGTGGCTGTGAAGTACCATTTGAATAAGTAGCTCGCACTAAACCATCAGTACCAATATCAATACCCGTTAATCGCCCTACAGCTAAACCGTTTTGATTAAGCGCTGTTACTTCAAAGTTTGACGCAAACTGCGTTGGTTCATTTGGGTTTGGCGCTAGAACGTCCAAGTTAAAATCTATTTCTACAGTTTGATCGGTATCAGCACCATTTGGTAAATGGTTAGTAAAATCAACTGTTACAATACCACCTTCTGCCGGTGTTGGTGATTGACTAACAAAATCACCTGAGGCATTAAAAGTTAACCTAGCACCACTAACCCCGCCCGTTGGCTGTAAAGGTCCTGATATCCCGCCACCAACCGGTAACCCTGGAACTGCAGGTACACCACTGTCATCAATATCAATAACCTCACCATCAACTGCAGCAAACATCATCCAGCTATTTGGATTTACAGCAGGATCATCTTTAACAAAGAAGTAGGTCATGATATGGCTATCGCCTAATGAGTCAAAAATAGTTACCGAAGTGGAATGGTTAAAGGTTAATGGATCATCTGGATCAAAGTTACCCGGTGCCGAAGAAATATAAGCATCGCCTGCTGGCAAATTCATACGAATATCAACTTCTGAGGTTTGCGTTGGCGCACCTGATGCGGTTGGAATACGAATAGGCTCAGCGGTACTTAAGCTCACCGAGGCTGAGCTACCATCTGGGTTTACCGGAAAACCTAGTAAATGTTCACCTTGCGAATTTACCACAAAATTATCACTGTTTAATTTAAACTGACCAGCACGAGTATAAGATGTTTCTAAGCTGTCAATTTCTGGCACTGTCGCAAAAAAGCCGTTACCTGTGATCGCTAAATCGAGTGCGTTATTAGTAAACTGAATACTACCTTGAGAAAATTGCTGAGCAACATCGGCGGTTAATACACCGTCACCAACTTTTGTTTTACCTGATGCTAATAACGACGCAGCGTAAACATCAACAAATTCAGTACGAGACTCTTTAAAACCTGTTGTATTAACGTTAGCAATATTATTCGATGTTACATCGAGATCTTTTTGAGCAGCGTTTAAACCACTTAGTGCGATATTAAATGACATAATGACACCTCTTTAAAAATTTTTTTAGCTGGCTAAAACTGATTTATCCTAGCTTAACCTTCTGATACTTCGACAACATCGGCTAACGCCATTGAGCTGCCACCATTAAGGTTGAGTAAAATGCTTCCGCCAGCGCCTGCTAACGTTACACTGTCTACTTTACGATATGTTTGAGCTTGCAATTCTTGTGCCTCTCCGCCGACTAAACCAACGATTCTAAAACGGTAAGCACCTTCTGGCGCCGGTTCACCGTCAGAAGTTTGACCATCCCAAGTAAAGGTCGCAGAGCCGGCTGCTACACTGCCAACAGGCACGGTTTGAATCACTTCACCGGCGGTATTTTCCACGTAAATAGAGACATTACTTGCCGCTTGGTCGGTGACGATTTTGCCTTTAACTTGCTCGCCTTCTGCCATGCCAAAGACATTGTCGTCAACTAAAACACTGCGACCAACTAATGACGAGGCCTGTAGTGCTTGGCTTGACGTCATTGACGAGGCAAATTCTTCAAACTGATTGTTAAGTTGGCTAACGCCATCGGTTGTTGAAAACGCGGTCATTTGCGAGATCATTTCATTATTATCAACCGGCTTTGTTGGATCTTGCTGGGCAAGCTCCTGCGTTAATAAGGCAAAAAAGTCTTCTTGGGTAAGCATGCCATTTGAGCCATCGGCAATATCAACTTCTTCCTTTTGCCAATGCAGACCATCTAGGGCACTACCACCATTAATTGTCGTCATAATTATTCCCTACTTATTTACCAAGCATTAAGGTTTTATTAAGCATATTTTTTGCTGATTCCGCCAACTGCACATTGGTTTGATACGAGCGTGATGCCGAAATCATATTGGTCATTTCTTCAATAACATTAACATTCGGTTTATAAATAAAACCTTCTTTGTCTGCCATTGGGTGTTCAGGAGAGTATTCTTTATTCAGTGGTGCGTCGCTTTCTACAATGCCTAAAACTTGTACGCCAACCGACGATTCTTGCCCTGCGGCAGCTTTTTGCATCTCAGCGGCAAAAACTGGATGGCGAGCACGATACGTTTCATCAATACTGCTGCTAACACTGTCAGCATTAGCGATATTACTAGCGGTAGTATTAAGGCGTAGCGATTGTGCGCTCATGCCGCTACCTGTAATGTCAAATACGTTAAATAAACTCATTAGCCTTGCGCTCCAGTAATGGCTTTTTTCAAGCCTTTAATCTTGCCTGTTAGAAATTGCACACTTGCTTGATACTCTAATGAGTTTTCTAGATACAAGTTTCGTTCCACTTGTACATCAACCGTATTACCATCACCTGTATCAGGTTGATTTGGCACACGATATTCAACTTCTGCTTGAATACTGCTCTTAATATCAAAGTGTTTTTCGTGGGTACGGGCAATGCCGCCTTGCTGCTTTAACGTAGCTTGCTGCATTGCTTCTTGAAAATTCATGCCTTTGGCTTTGTAGCCGGGCGTATCAGCGTTGGCAATATTACTGGCGATCACTTCTGCGCGCTTGGCACGTACTAACATGCCCTGCTGGTGAAGCCCAAATGCTTTTTCGAAACTAATGGCCATAACGACACCTCCAATCTATTGAAAGTGTCTATTCAAGAAATATGCCAGTGGATTATTTGACGCTGACGATTTAGCGCCAAATTAGGAAGGAAGAGTTATTTTTTTTGGTAAACAATACCCGGATTACAACGCACCATGTCGAAGTCTTGATTAAGCCCTGACATTGATTCAGACGCACCTAAGAATAAGTAACAGTCTTTATTAAGTACACCATGAATTTGCGAAATAATTTGCGCTTTTATCTCGGGTGCAAAATAAATTAAAACATTGCGACAAAAAACCAAATCGAAACGTCCCATTAAGCTGTAGCTGTTCAATAAGTTTAATGGTCTAAAGCTCACCATACGTTTAACCGAGTCTTTTACTTTATACATGCCATTATCGCCCGGCTCAAAAAACTGTTGTTTACGCTGGGCGGACAAACCACGCGACAGTGCTAAGCTGTCGTAATGAGCATATTTACAATGCTCAAGCATAGTGGTTGAAATGTCGGTACCAACAATTTGAACCCCCGCTTTAAATGCACCTGGGTTTTTCATTTTAAATTCTTGCACCGACATGGCAATAGAGTACGGCTCTTGCCCTGATGAGCTGGCCGCCGACCAAATCTTTAGAGAATTAGAGCGTTTAGCTAATTCCGGTAAAATTCTATTTTTGAGTAATTCAAATGGGTAGTCGTCACGGAACCACAAGGTTTCGTTGGTGGTCATGGCATCAATTACTGCCGCCCTAAGCTGACGCTGAGTAGGTACTAGGGTTTGCGTAACGAGATCGCTTAAGGTGGCAACGTCAAATTTGGCCATTAGGGGAGCTAAGCGACTTTTTACTAAATATTGCTTATTCTCACCTAACACGATGCCACATTGCTGCTCGAGAAACGTCCTAAATTGATGGTAACTTTTATCATCAAGTTCTCTTGACACTAGTATATACTCACAGTTTTTTAAGTTTACGTTTAATAACTAAAGCTAGGTTTAGCTATTAGTCCATTTTTAACCATTTTTTCACAGCTGTGGCTAATTCATCGGGATGAAATTTAGGAATAAAGTCTTCCGCACCAACTTTTTCAACCATCGCATTATTAAAAACACCACTTAAAGAGGTATGCAAAATAACCGGCATTTCACGCATACGTTCGTTGGCTTTAACTTCAGCGGTTAAGGTGTAACCGTCCATTTCTGGCATTTCAATATCCGAAATCATTAAGGCTACACGTTCGGTTATTTTGTTTTGACATTGGGAGTCAATTTCTTTTAGTTGCTCTAATGCGTCATGACCATTTTTTGCTAAGACCATTTTAATACCCAGTGGCTCTAAGGCGCGTTTTACTTGGTTACGTGCCACCGTAGAGTCGTCAGCGATCATCACCAATCGCTCACCTAAATCTTCACCCACGGTTGTATCGGCAATGCCTTCACTTAAATCAGTTGAAACTGGGCTGATCTCATTAAGTATTTTTTCAACATCTAAAATTGATACCATTTCGTTTTCAATTTCAGTTACCGCTGTTAAATAGCTCGACTTACCCGCACCTTCTGGCGGCGGCATAATGTCTTTCCAACTTAAGGTAACGATTCGTTCAACCCCTGCAACTAAAAAGCCCTGAACACTTCGGTTGTATTCGGCGATGATAATAAACGAATCATCAGTTTGTACGATTTCAGAACCACCGGTTGCTTTACTTAAGTCGATTATCGATATGGTTTGACCACGAATATGGGCAACACCTTTAATATAGTCGTTTTGTTTTGGCAAAGAAGATAGGCGCGGACATTGTAATACTTCACGTACTTTAAACACGTTAATGCCAAATGTTTGCCTTCCTACTAACTTAAATAGTAAAAGTTCAAGTCTATTTTGCCCAACCAACTGTGTGCGTTGATTTACTGAGTCTAAAATTCCTGCCATACAAACCTCATTGTCGTCTGTGCTAATTTCTTAATAAAGGCACATTTCTTGATAGTACTTGTAGTTAATAAAAGCTAACGCCTAACTTTTGACACTGATAGTAATTATCAATTTAAGTTAAGCATAGTCTAGTATTTGAATTCTCTAAACATATAGATAACAAAATTTATGATTAATATACAAAATTTAGCGAAATTATTGTTCTCATTGCTCTTACTGCCTTCATTTTCTCATGCTGCAGAGCTAGATCGCGCGTATATTGAAAATTTTGCCAAGAATTATTTAACGCAACAAATTGCTACGCCGGACGATGGCGAAGTTGAAATTAGTGTTTCAACATTAGACCCAAGAATTGTAATCAAACCTTGCCAATCACCGTTAGTGGCAAATATACCTGAAAAGCGAAACAGTAGAAATGTAAATGTGAAAATAAGTTGTTCTGATTCAACACCCTGGCATATCTACATTAATGCAAAAGTAAAAACCATGCTGCCAGTATTGGTCGCTACCACGCGTATCAACAAAGGTTCAATCTTAGATGACAGCAATATTAAAGTGATACTTAAAGACCAATCAACATTGCGCGGCGAAACGATTGCTAATACCGCAGGTATGATTGGCGCTAAAACTAAACGTAATATTAATAAAGGCGCGGCAATTACTAAACGTAATATTTGCTTGGTATGCAAAGGAGAAAACGTTACTATAATTGCTAAATCAAACAGCTTTACCTTAAAGACGGCTGGCATAGCATTGAGCAGTGGTAGTTCGGGCGATCAAGTTAGTGTAAAAAATGTCAGCTCAGGTCGTACCGTTTCAGCACAAGTGATGGCGATAAATAAAGTTGTTGTTACGCTATAATTTTATTAAAGATTAATTAAAATTTGCCGATAACAATTTAGTAATAGAATTATTTGCCGGTAGGATATTATTATGGCTATAAATATCAATAACATGGGAAACAATACTCCCATAAAACAAAAAATTGACAACCAAACACAAGTTAAACAAGATGCGGTAAAAACAGCTGCAACTAGTGAACAAGCTAAATCAGTTCGCCAAGACTCTGTGTCGTTAACGCCACAAGCAAAACAATTAAGTGAGCTACAGAAAAAAGCGTCTGATGAGCCAGTTGTTAATCAAAAGAAAATTGATGAGTTGAAAAAAGCAATTGCCTCTGGTGAGTATAAAATCAATCCAGAAAAATTAGCCGCTAATATTGCTGACTTCGAATTTGAATTAAACAAAGCTTAGGATTATTGAATGGGTACAGCAACTGCCGCCGAATTATTAGCTCAACAACACAGCCAACTTTCAGCGCTAGAGACTTTGCTTACTCAAGAAAATGAAATTCTTCAACAGCATCAACCGGATGCGTTAAACGATATTACCGCACAAAAAAACGACTTGCTGCTAGCCATTCAAACCCTTGATCAACACATAGGTCAACATGCTGGCTTTGTTGCTGAAAAAGCGACAGGCGCATTTGATGAAACCTTGGCAGAAATAGAACACCTTTTATCTGCTTGTAAAAAACAAAATCAAGTTAATGGCATGATCATTCAACATTCTCAACTTGCCGTTGAACGCATGAAAACCAATTTACTCGAAAGTAATAATAAATCTTCGGTTACCTACGACAACAAAGGTAAAAAAAGCGGCGGTTTATCCAGTATTGGTATTAAAGCTTAACCCTTCTTAAATTTAAAATAACTCTGCTGTACATTAAACTACTGATAGAGCGCGTTTAATAAAACCGCATTCTCTGCTGACAACATTAATAAACTCATTTCTGACAGGTAATAAAAAACGCCTAACAAAGTAGACGTTTAAAATTATTTTTTCATCTTATTAGCTGCAATATTATTGTTTAAAAATATTCAACACTTCGTATTTCTTTATTATTAAAATTAGCTAAATAAATTTGGTAAACATCTTTAAAGTCTAAGCGTAACTCAGTTGTGTAGGTGTCACCCATCGGGTAGCTTTTCACCACTTTAGCGCCGCGAATAATCCCCTTAACCGATGCAGACAAGTGTTGGTTTTCTACGAGTAAATTAGCAACTGTTACATTCGCATCAAGCTGTTGACCATAAACTTGCTCAGCTAATTCAGCATAAGCGGCAATTTTTGATGCATTAATGGCCATTAACATCCGCTGTGTTTTATGCTCAGACTTTTGCAAACTAATCGGTGCATAACCAATAGCGGTAATAATGGGAAACTCTTCTGGTTCGACCGGCTGCCACTGAACATGTTTATCATAAACTGTTGAACAGCCAAATAAGCCAACAACGCAACTGACGATTAAGGTTAGTACTTTAGCCCATTGTTTTATGTTCATTTGCATCACCACTAATTTTGAATTTCGACTGCTCGCTCGTCATCCACTAACATAGCACTGTCTCGAATGATCAAACCGTCTTTCATTTTCACGTTTTGATTGGGGTTGATTTCTTCACCAATTACCCAAGAAGGAATAAACGATTGCGCTGTAGCAACAACAACACGCGACTGCATACCGATCATTCGTGCATTAATAAGAATACCTGACTCTTGTTCCATCATGGTTCCGGTTACCACGTAGTCAATAATCTGACGTTCCGGCAATTCTTGCCAATCACGGCTAAAGACATAGTCGCCATCTTTAGTCACCCGAATATGCCCAGTAGTTTTATAGTCGATAACCACTAAACCATGGCGCTGTAATTCATGGACAAAGTTCTCAGACAGTTGATTGCCTAACCAATTGGTTGACTCGAGATCTTTTAAATTAACAAACGAAGCAACGGCAATGGGTGTTTTCGGATTAACAAAAGAGCTACTTTCAAGCATTTGATATGCAAGCCCTTTTACCACATCGTTAATTGCATGTTTCGGTAGGTTAAAGCTGTCAATCTCACCCTTATCTACTTGGGTAGATTTATAAAAATTTTCTTCTGGATCTGATGCACAGGATAACAACACCGGCACCAACATTGGTATAAGCCACTTTTTCATTGAGCTCCCCTTACCCGAGTTCATAAGTTTTGTTGAATAATTCAAAGCATATATCGCGCCAATATTCAGATTAGCGACGTGTTTGTCGTCATTATTATTTTTCAGGCACAAAACATGCATATTCACTTTTTACTATTTCTGCACCTGTTCTTATGTCTAAGCATATAAGTATAGGTATGCAGATAACAAACCAATTTGACGACGAGAATGATTATGCGATCACTGTTTTTGTTTTTATGCCTTTTTATGACTAGCTTTTCTTCGATATGCCAATGGTATGAGTCGCAAGGACAAGCGTCTACTAAAGGCACAGATACACAAACGGCTCGTAAAAAAGCGATGGAAGAAGCGCTTCAAAAAGCTTTATTGGTAGCAGGTGCATCAGTATCAAGCATTCAACAGGTAGTGAATGGTTTATTGACACAAGATGAAATTAGTATTCGTGCAAGCGGCATTGTCAATTCACTCGATTTGATCAGCGAAACTTATATTGACGATATTGTGACCGTTAATATACGTGCAGATATTTTCCCGCAGCAACACCAATGTAGTTCGGCTGACTACCGAAAAACCCTATTAGTTACCCGCGCTAACATTGTTCACCGTGAACAAGCCAATGTCGGTTTAATTTATGACTTAGATGTAGCCGCAGGAAAAAAACTTTCTTCTAAGCTTAATAACGATAGTCAATTTATTGATGTTAAATTAGCCTCGCAAAACAAAACTGAGTTTTCGCGTCTACGTAATAGTTTTCAAGCAGAAAAAATCAAGCAACTGAGCATTTCATTGTCAGCACTTACCAACAGTCAATACATCATGTTTTCTGAAATTAATGATATTTCGTTTGCCAAGCAAGCAAACAATGATTGGCAGTTTTGGCAGTCTGATATTTTCGACCGTCACTTTAATTTGTCTGTCTTTATTTATAACGGCGTAAATGGTGAATCTGTGTTTGAGCAACACTATACCAGTAGCGCACCATGGACCTTCGACAAGCGTGAACAGGTTTATGTTAATAGCGATACGTTTTGGCGTAGCCCTTTTGGCGTTAATATCGAGCAAACCTTAGATAAATTAATTAAAGATATTGATGAAAATATGATGTGCCGCCAAGCTCGAGGAAAAATTGTTCGTATAAATAATGGTGCTGTCACAATTAATTTAGGCCGCGATCAAGGGGTTAAAATTGGAGACGAGTTTTCATTACTACACCTGAATAATTTCACCGCCGACGATGGAAAAGTCTATGCAGGTTATAACATTAGCCCATATAAAGTAAAAGTTGATCAAGTCACAAATCAAACTGCTAGAGCTTATAGTATTAACGGTGAAGTATTAGGAAGTGTGCAAATTAACGATATAGCAGTACGCCACGAGTAAATATTATTACTTGTTAAACTGGTACAACCTGTTATTATTCAGCGTACACTTGTACACTGAATAATTTTAACATGTCTTATGCCACTCCCTATAGCCCGCAAGAAGAAATCGCTAATACGCTAACACATGCGATTGGCGCACTATTAAGTGTTGTTGGTCTTATTGTGCTGTTGTTATCTGTTCCCGAGAACCTAGATAATTCAACGCGTATTGCTAGCTTTAGTATATATGGTGCAAGCTTAATTCTCTTATTTAGTGCCTCGACTATTTATCACTACGCGGTAGCAATTAAGCTTAAACAATTATTCAAACTTATTGATCATTGTGCGATTTATTTACTGATTGCCGGCACATATACACCACTCATGTTACTTACCTTAAAAGGACCGCTTGGCTACAGCATGTTGGCTTTAGTTTGGGCAATTGCATTATCAGGGATCGTATTGAAGGTAAAATACGGTCATAAACATAAAAAGCTTTCCTTGTTGTCATACCTTGGCATGGGTTTTATCTCTTTGCCATTAATGAGTGAACTTTCGACTCACCTCCCTAGCGAAGCGATACAATTACTGGCCATTGGCGGCGCCATCTACACTTTAGGTGTTATTTTTTATATCAATAAACGCATTCCATATAATCATGCTATTTGGCATTTATTTGTATTAGCAGGGGCGGCCTGCCACTTTACTATGGTTTGGCTATATCTATAATGATTAAAACCCTAGTGTTTATAGGTGAATTATTGTCAGCATACTTTACACTTTCATTATTTCTAGCCAACCCAGACTCATCAACCAGTTGATTTATATGTTGATTGATTTTTAGGCACATTGGTTGCATTTATTAAAACGGAAACCTTAAAAATTTGTTGTAATCGTAATAATCACCTTTTGTAAAACAGGAGATTGAAATGACTCTTAAAGTAGTTAAACAACTAGCCCTAGCACTAACCCTCTCGATTAGCGGATTTATCAGCACCGCTACTGCCGGACTTATTTTTCAACCTGACTACTACACCTATTATGAGGTGGGTAACGGATTAGAATGGGTTTACGCATCACCTTGTGCCACCGATATCAACCCTAGCGGTTCATGTAGTTCCCCGTTAAGCTTAATTGATGGCTTTAGGTTTGCTTCACTTACTGAATGGAACGCAAGCTTTAGCTCGCTGCAAGACTTAATAACCGCATTTGATACACAAAATGGCGCATCTGATGCGCTGATATGTGCTGCGCCATACTTTGGTGGCACCTACAGCTATTGTGACGAAGGCGATGTCAGCGCGGGCTATGTATCAGGCGCTCCCATTGCATGGGCACCTCAATCTGGTAGCAGTATAGCAGAAACCTTTTTAGTAAGAGGCCAGTTAAGTCAACCGCCTCGTGATGTACCAGAGCCATCTAGCTTAGCTATTTTTGCTTTAGGCATATTGGCCTTTGCTGCTCGTCGATTTAAGCGTTAACTAAATTGAAGCTTGCAGCCTAGTAACTAAAAAGCACCATTTAACATGGTGCTTTTTTAATGCCTGATATTTACTCGCCTTACATAAGTTTTAACTAAATAATTTTATTTAACAGTTAAAGCATTCTTTGCAAGTTCAACCCCTTGCCAACCTGTTAAAATAAAGTTTCTGATATTGGCATGATCAGTCCCTTTCGGGTTTTGTAAAACATCTTCGCGATAGTAAGCGCCAAACAAATTTAATGTTTGTTGCTCGGTAAGTTGATTAAGCTGAGCAAAAGCAAACAGTTTACATGACCCTTCATTAGTGCCAGCATCGTTAACAACATTGCCATTGGTAAAGGTGGTCGGCGTATAGATATAATCGTTTTCAATTGTTGCCATGACCTGTGAAAATTCAATCGTTTCAGGAGATGATTCAAGTTGCTTAAGTAAATCTGCAGTATGCATGTAAAACCTTTTCTGTGATGAAAATAAATGAACTGCGTGCATGATAACTTAAAAAGTAAGTTAGGCTAAATTGATAAAAAGAATAATTAAGTTAAATTTTTTCGTACGAAAGAAGAAGCAAAAGGAAAGTTTTTAGTTAGCCAAGTAATTGCATGATCAGCTGAGATTGCTGCATGCTGTGACTCATCATAGCGGTAACCGCCTGCTGTTGGATTTGCAATTTAGTCAGTTCAGCAGTTTCAATGGCATAATCGGTATCTTGAATTCTAGAGCGACTGGCACTTAAATTTTCTTCAATATTAGTTAAATTACTGATGGTATGTTCCATTCTATTAGAAAAAGCCCCTAAACCTGCCCGTTGTGAATCAACATACCTTAATGCATCATCAATCGCATAAATGCCGGTTTGCGGATCGCCAACCAAGTCAAGGTCATTTAAGGCAAGTACCGTGGTTGAAAAGCCGCCAAGTACCATATCAATGGTTTCGTTGGCATTGGCACCAACTTGAAAAGAAACCCGTTTGCCAGCATTTTCATCAAGAGCCGGATCATAACTCGATAGAGCAACTTCAGTTAACCCAGTAGCTCCGTAATTCACAGCTGAAGTAAAATCAGCGTTATCAGTATCGTCATCACCTGAAACAAAGGTGGTGCTAAAATTTGTTGTCGTTGATGCAGAGCTTGCACCAACAATTGTTTCTGCTCGACTAGTTTTACCGGATGCATCTTGACCGCCAAATGCGCCATTGTCAGCGTTGGTTAAATCCATATTATTACTAACAAAGTCTTCAAAAACCGTTCCGCCCATCAGTTCTGTTTGAAATGCAGCAGCATTAGCATAAGTACCACCAGAAGCAGTATTTAATGCCGCATCAAAACTGGCTCCGCCGCTTAACGCCGACATTAACGATTGTATGCCGCCACTGCCTAATTGATTATGCATATAACGCATCGCGACATAACCACCAGAATAAACCGCGGCAACTTGTTGCCCCGTACCTGTAGGTGCGTTGGTATTCGTAAAAATGCCATTAAGATCTGATTTGATGGTGCTCACACCATAATTGGTGATATCAGAAGCGAGTCGTGAATCGGCACCACTAATAGCTTCTGCCGTACCTTCTGCAAACCAAGTCGGTGTACTACTTAAATTCATGTTATTAGCCATGACCGCATGCACCATTTCATGCAAAATCGTGCTTTTTAGCTGACTAATTTTATCCGCATCGGCGCTATTAAAGTCATCTAAGTCGATATTCATCATTATGTTTGTGCCGGCAGGCGCTAGATAACTCACTGAGGCTAGCACCCCATTTGCACCATCCATATTTTCTAAATTGATTTTGAATGTTGCGCCATTGCCAATTAACCCTAGCTCAGCACTAATAATATCTTCAGACTCTGCTAAAACACCACTTTGCAAAGTGCGTAAAATGGTTCTTTCATTAGCATCAACAATCGGGGTTGACGCTTGGGTATCAAATAATAAATTACCGCCAAAAGCAGTTGTTTGATTGATACGATTTATTTCTTCGCTTAACTGCACCATTTCTTTATTTAATGCAGTGCGATCTTCATCTGCCATTGAGCCATTAGCGGCTTGCAAGGAAAGATCACGCATGCGAAATAAAATATTAGTCACTTCATCTAAGGCACCTTCGGCGGTTTGCGCCATAGAAATACCATCATTTGCATTTCTCGCTGCAACAGCAAGACCACTGATATTGGAAGTTAATCGATTTGAAATTTGCAGACCGGCAGCATCGTCTTTTGCAGAATTAATACGCATGCCAGAAGAAAGGCGGCTAAACGTTGTTTCTAAATCATTAGAAACCTTCGTTTGCTGCCTTTGCAGAAATAAATTCGTGACGTTGGTATTAAGCGTTAACATAATGCTCCATAAAACCAATAACTTAAATATTTTAGTTAAAGGTGTATAACAGCATATCGGCTGGAAATTGTTATTCTTGAGTATTTTTTAAACAAAACATAAAAAATAGAAACAAAAAAGCCCAACACGAATGCTGGGCTTTTTCTTAAATATGGTGCCTTGACCCGGAATCGAACCAGGGACACGAGGATTTTCAATCCTCTGCTCTACCGACTGAGCTATCAAGGCATTTCTCAACAAAACCGGCTTACTTGTTGAAGGCGATTTATCAAAGAGCGCGTATAATATAGTTAATACGTCGACCTCGCAACAACTTTTTAGCTTTATTTCGCTTGAATGTGCGCAAAGGTTTAATCCTTGAACAATTTGTTGATTAAGAGCTAATTTTGACAAGTAAACCAAGCTGAGAAAAGGACTAATTCGCTCTTAGTTATAACCAATGAAATTGGTAGTTTATAGAATAAACCCGTATTGCCAAAGGCTGTGGTGTGCTGAGGTAATCAGAATATAAGAAAGGGATAACGGTAAACAAAAAGCTTAGGGTCTGTTGATCTTTCGAGGTTAACTTTTGTTCAAAGTAAACGCTTTTTGTTCAAGGCGTGAACTACACGCATGGTTGTTCCATGTAAGTTGTGAACAACGATGAAGAAATGGCGTTTAGTTGACCCCAAAGGGCTGCGTTTCTAGGCATTTATTCATCATTATTGCGCTTTAATGTGGAATAACCACATAGCAATTGCAATGCTTTGTCTAAATACCGATAAACTGCTGCAAAAATAAATACGAAAGCTCAACAGTCCCTAGTTAAAGCTCAAAATCGCCGAAGTCGAGATCAGAATTATCTTTTTGTATTTTGGGTTGTGGATCTAACAAGGAAGGTTGTTGAATATTTTCAATAGGCTCAACCACTTTAGGTTTAACACCTTGTTCTTTACGTTTTTTACGTGCTAAACAGCGCTTGATCACTTTCTGTTTATTATCGGAGTCGAGATTTATCCAAGTTTGTCTTTCGTCTCTGGTTCGAAAGCATCCCATGCAGTAGCCTTTGTCATCAGACTGACAAACACCGATACATGGGCTGGGAACATCAAAAAACTCTAATTGCATAAATAAAACTCAAAGGCACCTACTTTCAGTATACATGACTAGGTGCCTTATTGAATAACTAACTTATGCCAGTTTGTCGGTAGCAATATGGTAATCAGGGTCTTCAATTACATTCACTTCAACCAAATCACCCGCTTTAGTTAATAACAGCTGACATTCTTTGCTTAAGTGCTTTAAATGAATTTTCTTACCACGAGATAAATAACGTTCAGCAAGTGTATCGATCGCTTCAATGGCAGAATGGTCGGCCACGCGTGAGTGTTTAAACTCAACTACTACGTCATCACTATCGTTATCCATATCAAACTGATCTAAAAAGCTTGATACTGAACCAAAAAATAATGGGCCATTAACTTCATAAATGGTTGAACCGTTTTCATCAACAGTGCGAGTAACCAGCACATGTTTAGCATGTTCCCAAGCAAATACTAGCGCTGAAACAATGACACCAACAACCACAGCAACGGCCAAGTCAGTCGCTACAGTAACGCCTGAAACTAAAATAATCACAAAAGCATCAGCCTTTGGTACTTTGCTCATAATGCGGAAGCTTGACCATTCAAAGGTACCAATAACCACAATAAACATTACCCCAACAAGTGCTGCCAAAGGAATTTGTTCAATGAGGCCAGAAGCAAATAATATAAACGCCAGTAAAGCTAATGCTGCAGTTATACCTGAGGCACGACCACGGCCACCTGAGTTAACGTTAATCATTGATTGTCCGATCATGGCACAACCACCCATACCGCCAAAAAAGCCAGTTGCTGTATTTGCAGCACCTTGTGCAATACATTCTTTATTACCACGACCACGAGTACCGGTTAATTCATCGATTAAGGTCAGGGTTAATAACGATTCAATTAAACCAATCGCCGCTAGTACAACAGCAAATGGTAAGATAATTTTAAAGGTTTCAAAGGTAAACGGCACATCTGGAATGGCAAATGTTGGCAAGCCACCAGCAATAGAAGCAATATCACCAACGGTTTTGGTATCAATACCTAAAGCGATAACTAATAAAGACACGGCAACAATAGCCACTAAAGTTGAAGGTACTGCTTTGGTCAGTTTTGGGAAGAAGTGAATAATCGCCATGGTTAATACAATTAAACCTGACATCATCATTAAGGCATTATTTTCCATCCACACCATTTCGCCTGCCGCATTTTCAACTTTAAATTGACCAAGCTGAGCAAGGAAAATAACAATCGCCAAGCCATTTACAAAGCCGAGCATAACAGGGTGTGGTACGAGTCGAATAAATTTACCCAGTTTAAACACACCTGCCAGTATTTGAATAACCCCAGTTAGCACCACCGTTGCAAACAGGTATTGCACCCCGTGAATGGCAACTAAGCTCACCATAACCACCGCCATAGCGCCAGTTGCGCCAGAAATCATACCTGGGCGGCCACCAAAAATAGAGGTAATTAAGCCAACCATAAAGGCTGCGTATAAACCCACTAAAGGCTCTACTCCAGCAACAAAGGCAAATGCAACTGCTTCAGGTACTAAGGCTAAAGCCACCGTAAGTCCTGACAGCACATCATTTTTCATATTTGCCACTTTACTGGCATGTAATTCAAACATTATTATCTCGCGTTGTTTTTTAGCAGACCAGCTAAGTGTAGGCTATTGTGCTAATTATAGATTTTTAACAAGTAAAAGAATGTGACTTGTTATTTAAGGCGCGAAATTCTAGTCAATGGTGTGATAAAAGTCAATAAGCGCTTAATATTCAACCAGCCTAACTTTCTAGTTATTTAATTGATTTTTAAAGATTATTGATAAGGAAGCAGCGTCATACTTTTATTCGCGAGCTAAATATTCAGGCAATACGATGTTGCTCTTTTACAGGTGACGTTTAAGACAGGAAAGCAACTCTGCTGAAATTAATAATCTCAGCAGGGTTAACAGGTTGAATCGACGCTTTAACGCTAAGCCGCTAACTGAATTTTATTGCCTTCAATGCGAACCGGGTATGTTTTTAAACTCACCGTTTCGTCTTCTAAGCACTTACCTGATACTAAATCAAAATGTTGTTTATAAAGTGGTGAAGCCACGACGATTTGATCAGATAAACTACCAACAATGCCACGAGAAATAATGTTGGCATCGCTAAACGGACAATAGTTATTGACGGCATAAAATTGATCGTCAATATCTTGTCCAATCGCTTTAACTCGGAAGATTGCCACTTGCTCACCGTCAACTAAAGCACAACGGCCCATGTTAGGTAAAATTTCATCAATACTACAAATATCAGCCCAATTACTCATGATGTTTCCTATAAATTTTTTCTTTCAAATCTGGTTCATTAAAAACGGGACAAGTTAAAGCTAAATTTAACTTGTGTTAGTTCAATTTAGCTAACTTCAACTATTTCAATGTTTTTGCTCGCAGGGCGAATTTGGTCACGCTCACGTTCAAACTTAACATTGTTATCGGCTTCATCACTGTTAATGAAGTGACTAAAGCGTTTCACTTTTTCGCTGTCTTCAATGGTTGATTTCCATTCACACTGGTAAGTATCAACAATGTGTTGCATATCTTTTTCTAATTCAGCGCAAACACCTAGTTTATCTTCGATAATGACCGACTTAAGGTAATCTAAACCGCCTTCCATGTTGTCCATCCAAACCGAAGTACGTTGTAAACGATCACCGGTGCGCACATAGAACATGAAGAAACGGTCGATGTATTTCAGCAAAGTTTCATCGTCTAAATCAGAGGCGAATAAGTCGGCATGGCGTGGCTTCATACCGCCGTTACCACATACATACATGTTCCAACCGTTTTCGGTGGCAATAACACCCACATCTTTACTTTGCGCTTCAGCACATTCACGCGTACAACCTGAAACGGCCATTTTTAATTTATGCGGCGAGCGTAAACCTTTGTAGCGATTTTCAAGGATCAGCGACATGCCCATTGAGTCTTGTACGCCGTAACGACACCAAGTAGAGCCCACACATGATTTAACGGTACGTAGTGATTTACCGTATGCGTGACCTGTTTCAAAGCCAGCATCAATCAATTGCTTCCAAATGGCAGGTAACTGCTCTGAACGTGCGCCGAACAAATCGATACGTTGACCACCAGTAATTTTGGTGTAAAGGTCGTATTCTTTAGCAACTTCACCTAATACGATAAGTTTTTCAGGGGTGATTTCACCACCAGCAACACGAGGTACAACAGAGTAAGTTCCGTCTTTTTGCATGTTACCCATGAAGTAATCGTTGGTATCTTGCAGCGATTGTAAATTGTCTTTTAAGATGTAATCGTTCCAACAAGTTGCAAGTAACGAGCCCACGGTTGGTTTACAAATATCACAACCTAAACCTTTACCGTGTTTAACAATAAGCTCGTCAAAGCTTCGGATGTTTTCAACACGAATAATGTTGAATAAGTCTTGTCTGGTATAAGCGAAATGCTCACAAAGATCGGTATTAACTTCTACGCCAAGTTTTTCTAATTCACTATTTAGTACTTGTGTAACTAACGCTGCACAACCACCACAACCTGTCGCGGCTTTGGTCGTGTCTTTAATCTCGCTCATACAGGTTGCGCCATCAGCAACTGCGCTAACAATATCGCCTTTAGATACATTTAAACAAGAACAAAGCTGGGCGGTATCAGGAAGTGCATCAACCCCAAGGCCTGTCGCTTCACCGTCGGTATGCGGTAAAATCATGCCTTCTGGCTCAGCCGGTAATTCCATTTTATTAAGCATGTATTGTAAAAGCGTGCCGTATTCAGCCGCATCACCTATTAATACCGCACCTAATAAATATTTATCGTCTTCACTAACAACTAATTTTTTATAAACTTCTTCACGCTCATTCACGTAAGTATAACTGCGACAACCTGGGGTATTACCGTGCGCATCACCAATTGAGGCAACATCTACGCCCATCAGTTTTAATTTGGTGCTCATATCTGCGCCAGCAAATTCACTACCACCGGTGGTGGTTAAGTGATCACATGCTGCTTGCGCCATGGCATTACCTGGGGCAATTAAACCAAAAATTTTGTTATCCCAAAGGGCAACTTCACCAATAGCATAAATATCTTCGTCTGAGGTTTGACAGTTATTGTTAATGACTACGCCGCCACGTTCACCCATAGCAAGTTCTGAACTTTTTGCTAATTCATCTCTTGGGCGAATACCAGCAGAGAAAACAATCATATCAATTTCAAGTTCTTCACCGTCAGCAAAACACATTTTGTGAACAGCGCCTTCGCCATCAATAATTTGCTGGGTATTTTTTTGGGTATGAACAGCAACGCCTAAATCTTCAATTTTATTGCGCAGCATTTTTCCGCCGCCATCATCTACTTGAACCGCCATTAAGCGCGGCGCAAATTCAACCACGTGAGTTTGCACACCTAAATCTTTTAATGCTTTTGCTGCTTCTAAACCTAATAAACCACCACCGATAACAGCACCTGATTTAGCTTTTTCTGACGCGGCGGTCATGGCTTCTAAATCTTCAATGGTGCGATAAACAAAAACGTTATCACGATCATGTCCTGATACTGGCGGTACAAACGGATAAGAACCGGTTGCTAGAATAATTTTATCGTAAGCAACTTCAACACCCTTTTCAGAAGTTACTGTTTTTTTACTACGGTCAATCGCTACCACTTTATCGTGGGTATGAAGTACAAAGCCATTTTCTTCATAAAAGCCAGGTTTGACCATGTTGATATCTTCTGCATCGCGATTTTCAAACCATGCCGTTAAATGTACACGGTCGTATGCAGGTCTAGGCTCTTCGCCAAACACGACTACGTTATAGTTGTCAGCTTTGCCACTTGCTACTAAAAACTCTAAAAAGTTATGGCCTACAGGGCCATTTCCAATGACAACGATATTACTTACTGTGCTCATGCGATTTCCTGATACTTTGCTAAATAGGGATAGACGACAAGGTAACTGCAACCCATGTACCAAGTAGGGATATTATTTTAACCATATGTTAGATAAGGGATTTTTAATTATTCAACTAATTAAAAACAAAGAAAGTTGCATTATTGTAGTGCGCATTGTTTGAAATTGGTGCACATATTTCGGCCAGATTTTCGACTAAATGGCTTGAAGATGCACCGCGATAATAAGCACCTTATGGTGAAAACCATAACGACAAATTTATAAGAAAAAAGCGAGGTAATTGACGAAGATAAGTGTAACAAGTAAATTATTATTTAAATGATGCTCCGGTAGCTCAGCTGGATAGAGCAACCGCCTCCTAAGCGGTAGGTCACAGGTTCGACTCCTGTTCGGAGCGCCAATTACCTATTGGCGCATACTCGCTTCTCTTTTAAATTATCAATCGCGACGACAAACTAGCGCTTGATGGTGAAGTCAAAAATAGTGGTTGATAAATATTCTTGATTGGGTTTTAGCAAATAAGTGGGAAATGTAGACATGGCAGGCGCATTGGGTAACTGACCAGTTTCAATGCAAATTCCTTGGTATTTTTGATATGCAACGCCCCTTTTGCCAATCACTGTTTCATTTAAATAATTAGCACTGTAAATTTGTGCGCCGCTTTCTGTCGAACTGATCGTTAACTTCCGCCCAGAGTTTGCTTCAAATAATTGTGCAATGTTAGTCAATTCACCTCGCGATTTTTGTACGACATAGTAGTGATCATAGCCTTTACCAATCGTTAATTGAGGGTGTGTTTTAGCAAGGTTGCTAGCTATTTTTGTTGGCTGGGAAAAGTCAAACGCCGTAGTATTTACCGGTATAAAATTTCCGGTTGGAATCGACTGATTATCCAGTTCAACAATTTCTTGACTGTAAATGGTTAACTCATGATCAAGCACTTGCTTATTATCTTGACCCGATAAATTAAAATAACTGTGCTGGGTTGGATTAAAAATGGTGACTTTATTAGTGTTAGCGCGGTATTGAATTTCAAGCTTGCCACCTGCCCTAACAATATAACTTACCTTTACCTTTAATTGGCCCGGATATCCAGCTGCCCCATCTGGGCTAGTATAGGTATAATGGATTTTGGCTGCAGTTTGGCTGACTTCAGTTTCTGCTTGCCAATACACTTTATCAAAGCCTTTTGAACCGCCATGCAGTTGATGCGGCGGACGATTTTGTTCTAATTGAAATAGCTGCTGACCAATTTTGGCTTTACCTTGCGCTATTCGATTGGCATAACGACCAACGAGCGCGCCAAAGTAACGGTTTTTATGTTCATAGTCGGTAAGCGTGTCGTAACCTAAAACAACATCAGCGTAAATGCCGTTTTTATCTGGTACTTCAAGATGAGTAATTATGCCACCATAGTTAATGGTTTTCAGCGTAATGCCATGGGCGGTTAACGTATACTGATCAACTTGTTCGCCGGTTGATAACTGTCCGTATTCACGTACCGTTATTTTAGGAGTGGTTTTTGATTGATAATGACTTTCCACTTGTGCTGATACGTTGGCAACCAAAACTAGCGGTAAAACCAACAACATAATTGAACAATTGATTAAAGACATAGTAGACTTTTTACTGATTGAATTTGCCTACCTATATTTGACAGGTAGGCAACTTAAGGTTTTATTTTGCTTTAATTTCGTCAAGCGCTGCTTGTAAGCGCGCGACAACGTCGGGGTGTTCGTTAGCAACATTAACACGTTCTTTTTGATCGTTTTCAAGATCAAAAAGCTGTGCTGTTGTCATTAAACCATTTTCGATTGCTGTTTTATTCGCTAACCAGTCTGGCGTTGTACCGTTAAACGGTTCTACATATTTCCATTTACCACTGCGTAACGATAACGTGAACGACTCTTCCAACATTTGATCTCGGCCATCAGCCTGACTGTCTAATAATGCTGGTAATAAGTTTTCACTGTCTTTAGCTTCACCTTGGGCTAATTCAGCGCCCACTAATTCAGCCAATGAGCGATAAAAATCAATATGGCTGATCAGCGCATCGCTATCACCTTTATTTGTCATACCATTAGGGTAAGTAACGATCATTGGCACACGTGTTCCGGCTTCATAAGCACTGTACTTGCCACCTCGGAAACCACCGGCAGGATCGTGCGAGCCTTTTAACTCTTCCGCTTGGTCAGCATAACCATCGTCCATCACTGGCCCGTTATCGCTTGAAAATAAAATAATAGTGTTGTCGTACACACCTTGTTTTTTCAACTCAGCAACGATTTGTCCTGTCATCCAATCCATTTGTAAAATAGCGTCGCCTCGTGGTCCCATGCCTGACTTCCCGGCAAACATTTCATTTGGTACGCGAGGTACATGAATGTCATGGAATGGAAAGAACAACATGAAAGGTTGGTCTTTATTGTCTTGAATAAATGTTTTAGCTTTATCCGTAAATACAAAAGGAAAATCTTCATCTTTCCATTCTGCCGCTTTACCACCAGCCATATAACCAATACGCGAAATGCCATTTACGATAGTAGCGCTATGTTGTAAATCAGCACCTTGTTTTAATAGTTCAGGGCTTTCAGTGCCTATTGGGCGATCACCAATTGGTTTTGTATAATCAACCGTAATAGGATCGTTTGGATCTAAATTAACCACATGATGATTTTCTAAATATACCGTAGGAACACGGTCACCCGTTGCCGGCAATAAAAAGCTGTAATCAAAACCCAGTTCAATTGGCCCTGGTTTTACTGCTTTATTCCAATCAACAAAACCGTCACCTAAGCCCAAATGCCACTTACCCACTACCGCAGTTTTATAACCGGCCTGTTGAAGCATTTTTGGCAATGTCGGTTTGGTGTGGTCAATAATTAACGGCGCATCACCAGGTAAAATAGCGGCGTTATTTCGAAAGGCCCATTGTCCAGTTAACATAGAGTAACGTGATGGTGTGCAAGTTGCCGCTGAGCTGTGCGCATCGGTATAACGAATACCGTCTTTTGCTAAGGCGTCAATATTAGGCGTTGTAGTTGCGGTCATGCCATAACTACTAACATCACCGTAACCAAGATCATCCACATAAAAAATGACAATATTAGGTTGGTTAGGTTCTGTTAACTCAACAACTGTTTCCTCAGGCACACCACAAGCACTTAAGCTTAGAGCTGTGGCCACAGGTACTGCACACTTTAACCAGGACAAATTAAACTTCATAAATATTACTCTTTAAAAAATTAAGGGATTTTTGTCTTATTTTGACGATAAAGACTTAAACGTATAGATAAAATATAGATATAACTTATTTATCATAATTATCACACCTATTTACTTTAAATAATATGAAAAAACCAGCCTTAAAACGATTAAGGCCGGTTGGATTAAAACCAATACTTATTAATATAGGGGTTACTCAGTAATTGGTGTAATCGAAAAGTCATCAATAACGATATCTATTGGGTTTCCTTCGCCACTTGTTTGACTAGGAGTAAGAATAATTTCCCACTTAGGCCCTCGCTGGGTGCTAGGTGTTCCTGCAGAGGCATCAACATCAAACTCGATTAACGTCCAGCTTGAGTTAGCACCTAATTCAACTGTTGGCGAAGTTTTTAATGAGCTTTCATCAAATTCACCTGCACTTGGTATTACTAACTTGGTGTTGTTGCTATTAATAAAAGAGGTATCAATAGAAACAGCATGCTGAGTATTATTTTTTACCCAGTAAGAGACTTTAAATATGCCACCAGCAACCATTGGGTAAGCAAGATGACGCGTATTATTTTTGTGATAACTAAAAATTGCACTGCGATCGCTACCATCAGCGGTAACATTTAACCCGGCACTACCGTCTTTACCAATGCCCGCAACGACTTGATACGCGGTTGTAGCATCTGCGGTTGCATTATCGCCTTGACCATTTTGAATGAAAGTCGCCACGCCCCAACCATCACGAGAGTTACCACCACCATTCCAGTAAATTTTGTAATCTTCGTTTAAACTATTTTCCACACCTGAGGTTGACGCGATATAAGTACATAGCACGTTTTCGCTCACCACGACATCAGCAGAAATACTTTCACCTGCAAAGCCTTCTAAGGTCACTTGTGCGATATCGGCATGTGATGATAGCGTTGAGAAGTCTAACGCATTAGGTAATAAACGCCCTACTTGACTTGCTCCTGAATTATCAGCAAAACCTTCAATAGCAAAGTTACCATTGGTTGACGTTACGCTATAAACAAAGTTGCCACCAAAGTCTGCCGCTGTATCAAGCTTTTCTGCAGATAACATAAACTCATAGCTGGTACATGTTGGCACGGATATAGTGTCGGCAATTTCAGTATCTGCTAAGGTTTTAAAGGCAAAACCCTGTACGTTTTGCGGCGGATTATTTACTTCAACGTCAACGGTTGCCGTTAAGGTTTCATCAGCGACAGAGGTTACCGTTAAGGTTGTGTTACCTAGCGCAATACCGGTCACCATACCGTTTTCGACAGTGGCAATAGAACTATCAGCCGTGGACCAAATAAAATCAGTGGCAAAGTCTTGTTCGGCTGCAAAAACAGGTTGCACACCTAACGGCGCCATCATCGAATTATCGACACCGACACTAAAATTAGCGATCTCAATCGCCGTTAATGGATCGTCAACAGCATTTACCGTGATCTCAAGATTTCTTAAGTTAGGGTTTGCTGCATTTTCTTCGTCAGTACAATTAGCGGGGTGCTGCAAATCGTTTGCACAGCTATATTCAAAGCCGTTATCAATCCAGTATTGATAGCGCAGTGTTATCGATTCATGGCTATTAATTAAATCAACAAACGCAGTGCGATTAAGCAATAATTGGTTGCCAGTTACTCGCACAGGCGGTTGATTTTCATTATCAAATACAACCTCGCGTGGCGTTTGCAAATTCGTTTCTATTACGGCTTCTGAAAAATGACGAATAATGACATTGGTAGCATCTATCGCTAGCGCTTGTCCGTCCATTGAAGCGCCATCAAGCAAGTTTATCGACATCACATCATCAAAACCGTCAACCACTGGCGACTCATCAACAGCAATACTTAGTACGTCGCTGTCAAAATTTAACGCGCTATCGCTTGAAACAGAATAGTCTGCGCCTTCTTGGTCACTGCCACAACCGCTTAGGGCTAATGAGGCAATTGATAAAAATAGGGCTTTTGTTAGTAAGTTAGTTTTCATCTCACATCTCCAAGTGAGTACCTGTTCTTTGAACAGGTACTTTATATATACTGATAAGGGGGATTAAAAAGTGCCGCGAATGCCAATACGGTATTGACGTCCGGTTTTGTATTCACTTATTACACGGCTTGTACTGCCTTCTCCGTCCATTGCATTACCTTCGTCAAACACAATCGGTGTGCCATCGGCGGCAAGCCCCATTACCGTTCGAGTACTGGTATAGAAAGTACGGCTAGTATCATCAGTAATATTTAACGCTTGGAACGTTACTGAAATGTTCTTAGTAATATCATAAGAGCCACTTAAGTCTAGGCGATTGGTGGCATCTAACCACGATGCGCCACTGGCTAAACCACGATTAACCAATTGGGTTGAGTTATAGCGATTAGCTAAACGAAGCATGGCGCCATCTTTTTCCCAAAATAGAGTTACGTTGGCAGAATGCTCAGGCGTATAAGGTTGTGGCAGAGGTTGAATTTCTTGACCTGTGGTTGCAGAAATTTCAGCATCTGACTCTGAATCAGCATAGGTGTAGTTAATACTCGCCCCTAGCCCAGAAAGAAAGCCCGGTAAAAAGTCATAGTTTTGCGAATATGTTAGCTCAATACCTTGCGTTACTGCGCCTTTACCATTTCTGACCACATCAATATTTAGTGCGTGACATCCTAACGTTAATGGGTTCTGTAGTTGCTTATGCATCATACGATCAGGCATACAGTCAGAGTTCTGTGGGGTTTCTTGCCACTCGGCTAAGCCTGTTTCACTGTTCACAACAGGATTACCTTCACTATCTAGGGCTTGAGTCGGCACCGTTAAGATATCATCAAGTGAACTGACGCCGTCCATGTCATAATTGTTACGCAGGTCTTTCCACAAATACACTTCACTGACGGTTTCTTCAAAGTTTGTCATGTCTTTATGAAACAGCGCCATCGACAACATGCCCGACTCATTAAAGTACCACTCTAATGAAATATCTAAGTTTTCAGACTCAAGCGGCTTTAACGCCACGTTATTCACTTTACCGCCACCGCGAATTTCCCAAGCACTTTCGTTAATAGAGCCCGCCGGCGTAGTTGAGTCAAATTTAGGTCTAGCCATCGTTTTAGTGGCAGAGAAACGGCCAATAAAATTATCTGTGAAACGATAGTTTAGGTTTAAGCTGGGTAACCACACTTCATTATCAGCTTCATCAGCAACAAATACCGTACGTAACCGAGCAATATTGCCTAGTTGTTCACCTTCATTAACTAATTCACCCTCAGCATTGTTGACGGTTTTATCATTAGTACTTCTGTCAGCTAGTGCCTTAATTTCACCTACGTTACTAAAACGACCATTATTACCGTTAGGGTTACCTTCGTTTCGAACAACCACTAAATTACCGTTTTCATCAACTACCTGTAAAATATAGTCTTCGTTGTTAGGATCTCGGTCGGCATCAGATAAATGCTCGCCTGGGCCAACAAGCTCAGTGTCACTTTGTTTTTGATTAAAGTTATGTGTTAGCTGATATAACGAACATGAACCTGGTGCTTGAATATTGGTTGGGTAGCTGTTTTTATCGTCACCGCCACCTGGGTTTTCAAGCCAAACTGGCCCATCACATTGGGCTTTACTGGTATCAGCAAACTGTATTAAATGTTGTGGGTCGTAAGTATTTGCCCCACCTTGGAAGTTAATTTTGGTGTACGCTTCTGCATAAGTTTTGGTTTTCACATAACGTAAACCAACATTACCTGTTAAGCGGCCATCAAAATACTCAAAACTTAACTTACCGTATAACGCTTGAACATCTTGCTCTATTTTACGTGAACCTGAATTATCAATTTTCAGTTTAATGTCTTTACCACCAGCGCCACTTGAAGGTGTTACCATTTCCATGGCTTTAAAGGCATCCACGGTTGGCCAACCAGACATATACGCTTGATCACGCCCACCTAATATGCCGTCCATAAAATCGCTTACTGGGAAAGGCTGATCGTCAATAATATCGCCTAAGGTAATTGAAGTAACACCATTAATTGCAACTTCTTCACCCGCTTCGTTAAATACCGTAGAGCCATCAGAGAAGGTATCTCTTTGGGTAACAACATCTTTAACTCGGTTGGTGTATTTACCACCAAATTCAATCGCGGTTAAACCGGCATAATCAATCGACCAGTCAAAGTCTAAAAACAACGACTTGTTGGTATCACTATTGCGATTATCGTATTTAAATAAGTTTTTCGCGCGAAACAGTTGTGGATCTAAAATATTGGTTAAACTGGGCGCTTTATTTAACGTGACTTCATCGCCTGGTACCGCTTGCATCATCGACGTGGCCATTTCAATCATACACTTGCTGCCTGTACAGTCGTAACCTGCAGGCTCTAGCGTGATCACGTTTGGATCATCTGATGTTAATGGAATATCAGACATAGTGACATTACCAACACCATTTGGCGTCATCAAAATACCCACGTTGTCTTTACTTTCAGAATCGGTACTTGAATAACCGGCTAAAAAGCTTGCTTTAAAATCGTCAGTTAGCCAATGTTCAACATTTAATGTCGCAACATTGGTTTCTTGATCATAACCACCTTGGTTTCGATAATAACGACCTTTGGCATGTCGAGCATAACGTTTTTCAATGGTTTGGTTATCACGGTTTACCGTCCACCAATCATGCGTTGGGTCGGTTGGGTTATCCGCCTCTAACAAACCAAACTGCATATTGTAGTTTTGGTTATCTTCAATAATTTCTTGCTTAGTGTGGGTCAAATCTAACTGAATATCAGTTTCTGATGTTGGTGCATATTGAATGCCGGTTGAAATTGACTGACGATTACGTTCATTCAAATTCAATATCATGCTGCCATCAGACATGGTTAAGGCATGTAAATCACCAAAATTAACAATTTCATCTTCACTGTCAAAACCAGGAATTGCGACACTCGGGTCAAAATCCGGCGTATCTAAGGCAGCATCAACAATGCGAATTATTTTGCCCGTTTTAGCATCGCGCGCTTTACCGTCAGCAATTTGAGTAGAGGCTTCATGCCAACTGGCTTTAAATTCATCTTTGCGAGTATGTTGCGTTTCATCAGACGCGGTGACGATAATACCTAAGGTTTCATCAAAGAATTTATCTGACAAACTAAAACCAATTTTTCTATCGGTTTCATCAGAAAAATCGTTATACCTGCCTTGCACTTCAAAATTGCGCTTAGGTTTATTTAAATATAACGGTTTGACTGTTTTTAATACAACGTTTGCCCCTAAAGAGCCTTCGTCTTGATCAGCGGCTGCGGTTTTTTCTACAACAATTGACGAGAGAATATCTGAAGAGAACGAACTTAAATCAACACCTTGATCAGCAGCTGGATTACCGCTATTACCGCTTAAACCACTGGTTAACGCCACACCATTCATGGAGATTTGGTTTAGCGATGGCCCTGCGCCACGCACAGAAATACGAGTACCTTCACCATCAGCTTCCTGTACGGTAACACCAGTCACGCGTGACAGCGCATCAGCAATATTTTGATCGGTTGATTTACCCACATCTTCGGCATGAATAGAATCGGTAACACCATCGCCAAAGCGTTTAGAGTTAATTGACCGTTGAATACTGCCACGAATACCGGTAACAGTGATCACCTCAACTTCTTTGGCAAGTTGCTCTTGCTCTTTCTCTTTAGCAGTTTGCTCTTCAGCATAAGCTATATTCGACAAGCAAGCTGTCAATATAGCGGCTGAAACTGCCGTTAACTTAAAATTCTTCTTCATGTTCGTTCCCCATCAATTTGATGTTGTAATTCTTATTAATTGAATTGAATCGAATACCGCATTATTGCACAAAACTGCACAAAAAAAATCGATTTCAAAGACAAGAAAGGAATAACGTTCTCCCTTGCGATTGAGTAAAGACTACCCAATATCATTTACAATTTCCAACAATTTTAACTAAAACGATCTCCCTAAATGGGTTTTACCAAATACACACTCGGCGAAACACCTTTGAATACAAGGCCTGCACAAACTCATCCTACCAGTTAAAAATATTTACATAAAACTGACAAAACCGCATTAAAAAAGATAAAAAAGGAGAACGTTGCCATTTTTCTTGCAACCAGTGTTTTTCTGAAATAGTATAAATGCCATAATATGAATTCAGTCAGTGATTAAGGAAATATGATGCTGTTTAGTCAAACTATACGCACCAACCTCACCTGTTTAATTTTAGGGTTAAGTAGCCTTTCTACCGCAGCCGTTACCGCAACAGAAAAGCCTAATGTCGTCTTTTTATTAGCAGACGATTTAGGCTATGGCGAATTAGGCTCTTACGGTCAACAAACCATTAAAACCCCACAGTTAGATAACCTTGCCGCTCAAGGTATGCGTTTTACTGACTTTTACGCAGGCAATGCCGTATGTGCCCCTTCTCGCGC
The DNA here is from genome assembly GCF_052030545.1 of Thalassotalea sp. PLHSN55. Lineage (NCBI taxonomy): Bacteria > Pseudomonadati > Pseudomonadota > Gammaproteobacteria > Alteromonadales > Colwelliaceae > Thalassotalea > Thalassotalea sp. PLHSN55. The sequence goes on from NZ_JBPDIH010000004.1 coordinate 395,406, forward strand.
GGTGTTAATGACTGGAAAACACGCTGGCAATGCGACAATTCGTGGTAATAAAGGTTTTTTTCAAGAAACCAACCGCTGGGGCCGAGTGTCGTTAAAAGAAGATGAGCTCACGTTAGGCAACATGATGCAAAATGCCGGCTACCAAACTGCATTTATTGGCAAGTGGCATTTAGAAGATCCTAATAACCTTGACACATGGGCGTATGCGCGCGGCTTTGACTATGCGGTGCAAGAGCAATGGAAACGTGCCGACAGTAAAATATATTTTGATAAAACCACCCATTGGATCAATGGTGTGAATGACAAAAAGTTATACGACCACCAAAAATGGGACAATATCGACGAATTTCGCACCAACTTTGCCCTTGAATATTTAGACACCATTAAGTCAAACGAGCAGCCGTTTTTCTTATTTATGTCTTATCGCACCCCGCACCCACACGAAGAAATGCTGCGTAACAAAACCTTATTTGCTGAGCAAGACTGGGCCGAAGCAGAAAAGCATCACGCACGTAAAATTACCTTATGGGACAAACAAGTCGGCCGATTAATTGACCATTTAGACGCCATTGGCGAATTAGATAATACCTTAATTATTTTCACAAGTGACAACGGCGGCCACAGCGCCATGGGGCATGATCATAAGTTCTTTAACAGCAATGGTATTTTGCGCGGATTTAAACGCGATTTATATGAAGGCGGTATTCGCGTACCCCACTTTGCCGTTTGGGCAAATAAAATAAAGGCCGGCAGCACATCAGCACATATCGGCTCTTTTCAAGACTTTATGCCAACGTTAGCAGAAGTTGCACAAATTAACGTGCCAGAAATAACGGACGGTATTTCAATTTTACCGACCTATTTAGGCCAAGCTAACAAGCAACAACAGCACGAGTATTTATATTGGGAAGAACAACGCAATCAAAACCCTGATAAATCACTCATTCGCGCTATCCGCGAAGGTGACTGGAAAGCTGTACAAGTTGGGCTTGCCGGTGAAATGGAAATTTACAACCTTAAAGATGACGTGCGCGAAACCAATAACCTTGCCAGTCAATATCCGCAAAAAGTTGCCCGTTATAAAGAGCTATTTAACGCATCAACCTCTTATACCGAGCACTTTCCGTTTGCTCACCAAGCAAAGTAGGAATGGTGATGAAAAATAATTTTAAAACCTTAACGGCTATCACATTAGCCTGCTCACTGTTATTGGCGTGCTCTGAACAAAACAAGCGTTATGAGGATAACAACACAAACATTAGCAAAGACAATAGCAGCAAACCTAACATCGTCATTTTTTATGTCGACGATTTAGGCTGGGGCGATTTAAGTGCCTACGGGGCAAGCCAAGTGCAAACCCCGCATGTAGATCAGTTAGCCAATCAAGGCATTCGTTTTACCGATGCTCATAGCTCAGCGGCAACTTGTACGCCGTCTCGCTATTCCTTATTAACCGGTGAGCATGCGTTTCGTAAACAAGTGAAAATTTTAAAAGGTGATGCCGCCATGGTCATTTCACCTGATCAAAAAACCTTGCCAAAAATGCTCAAAAAAGTAGGTTATCAAACCGCGGTTGTGGGTAAATGGCATTTAGGTTTAGGCGATGGCAATAGCCCAATTGATTGGAATAGCGCGGTAACACCAGGGCCGTTAGATATAGGCTTTGACTATAGTTTTTTATTACCGGCAACAGGCGATCGTGTACCTGCGGTCTATTTAGAAAACCAACATGTGGTTAACCTAAGTGCTGACGACCCTTTATATGTTAGCTACCAAGAAAAAGTTGGTTCGCGACCAACCGGTTATGAAAACCCAGAGCTGCTTCGACAAGCGGCCGACAGCCAACACGATAAAACCATTATTAATGGCATTAGCCGTATTGGTTGGATGCAAGGCGGTAAAAGCGCCGAATGGGTCGATGAAGAATTTCATACCGTAACCACCGAAAAAGCGAATAACTTTATTAGTGCCAGTAAAGATCAGCCCTTTTTCTTATTCTTTTCATTTCATGATATTCATGTACCGCGTCTGCCTAATAAAATGTTTCAAGGCAAAACGGATATGGGCGTGCGTGGCGATGCCATCGTGCAAATGGACTGGATCACCGGTCAAGTAACCAATCACCTGAAAAAGCTTAACTTACTTGAAAATACCTTAATTATTTTCACCAGTGACAATGGCGCGGTATTAACCGACGGCTACGATGATCAAGCATTAACGCTAATTGGCGATCATAAAATGAATGGTCCGTATAGCGGCGGAAAATACAGTATTTTTGAAGGGGGCACCCGTGTGCCGTTTATTGCGCACTACCCCGCAAAAATAAAACCCGGCGTTAGCGACAGTTTATTTAGCCAAATTGATATTTATGCCTCGGTAGCCAAATTACTCAATATTGACCTTAGCCAAGATGAAGCCATTGACAGTGAAGACCAATTAGCGCCATTAATGAACCCTACCTTGCCAGCCAGAACTTGGTTAGCAGAAGAAACCCCGCATGCACAAGCGCTGCGCATGAATGAGTGGAAATATATTCGCCCAGTAAAACGCACGCCTGCTTTTGTCAAAGCGAAAAAGAACATTGACCCTGGCACGAGCAAACTACCGCAACTTTATAACCTTAATGATGATCCTGCTGAACTTCGCGATCTGGCCGCAGAAATGCCGGATAAGGTCACATTAATGGAGCAGCAGTTACAAGCGATAGAAAAACGTAGTCAACGTAACATGACAGGTAAATAAAATGAAATTTAATCATGCACTTAAAAATATCTGTCTGCTAAGTAGTCTATTAGTTTCAACTTATAGCATGAGCGCAACCACCAACGTTAAAAAAGCCGTTAACCTAGCGCTTGAACCTAAGTCACAAGTAGAAACTAAGCTAAGTAAAATTAATCGCGATATCAATAAGCCTAATATTATTTGGCTGGTGCTTGAAGATATCTCGCTTGATTTAGCTGTTTACGGTGAACAAAAGGTGAAAACACCAAACCTTGATCGCCTAGCAAACCAAGGCATTCGGTATAACAAAGCATTTGCTACGGCAGCCGTGTGTTCAACCTCTCGTTCGGCATTTTTCACAGGCATGCACGCAACTAGCATTGGCGCGCATCATCACCGCAGCCACATAAGCGACAATTACCAACTGCCAGCGCATGTCAAACTGATGTCTGATTACATGCGCAATGCTGGCTACGTTAACTTGTTAATGGGGCCGAAACAAAAAACAGACTTTAATTTTGACCATCAAGGGCCGGTATTCGACGCTCAAGATGGCGAGATAAAATACTCTGGCGGCGCATATACCCATGCGCCAATCGACATTAACCTACTCACCCGCCCTGCTTGGCAAAAATACCGCAGTGAATTTTCAGGCAAACCGTTTTTTGCGCAAATTAATTACAGCGAAACACACCGCACTTTTATTTCTGATAAGCAAAACCCTGTAGATCCCGCCACAGTAAATTTACCTAGCTATTACGCTGATCACGACATTACCCGTCGCGATTGGGCATTGTATTTAGAAACCGTGCAAACCGTTGACCAAAAAGTTGGCAAATTAATGGCTGACTTAGCGCACGCTGGCGCCTTAGAAAATACCATTATTTTTATTTTTGGTGATCACGGCCGGGCAATGCTTCGCGACAAGCAATGGTTATACGATGGCGGCATCGAAGTGCCGTTAATTGTCTGGGGGCAAGGTATAGCCAAAGGCAAAGTGAGCGATCAGTTAATCAGCCTGATAGATATTATGCCCACCAGTATGAACTTAGCAGGCATTGCTGTGCCAGATTATATTGAAGGAAAAGTATTCTTAGGTAAAAACAGTGAAAGCAGAGACTATATTTACGCGCATAAAGATCGCTGTGATGAAACCGACGACCGCGTGCGAGCAGTGCGCGATCAACAATTTAAATACATCAGAAATTTCTGGCCAGAAAAACCTTATACCGACTTTAATACCTATAAAAAACTGCAATATCCAGTATTTACTTTAATGCACAAACTACATCAGCAAGGTAAATTAACGCCTGAACAAGCATCCTTTTATGCTAACACTCGCCCAGCGGAAGAGCTTTACGACACAGTGAACGATCCTGATGAAGTACACAACTTAGCGACCAATGCACAATATAAGAATGTGCTCACTAAAATGCGTCAACAATTAGCGCATTGGCAAAAAAGTACTGGCGATCAAGGCATGTTGCCCGAAGATGAAAAGGTAAAAAACGACTGGGATAATTTTTATCAGCAACATTATCAAAAACAAATGGCCAGTCGAGGCTTATCACCACAAGTTGACGACGATACGTATCTCGCTTGGTGGCATACCTTTTTGCTCAACTTAGGTAAATAACCTCCCTTCCTCCTCAATAAGCCTTGAATGAAAATTCAGGGCTTTATGATAAATAAGAGAAAATTATGCATACTTTATATAGTAGCGACACTAATTCCTATAATGTCATTGCCCAAATAAACGCTAAAACCAGCATCATCAATCTGCTTTTATTGGTATTTATGCTTAGCTGCTTATCGGGCTGCATCGTAGGTTTTAATTCAAAAACTAAACCGCCGATAAATATCGTGTTATTAGCAGGACAATCTAATATGGCTGGTGCGGGTAATTACAATGCGTTATCTGTTGATACCATTAAGCGCATAAAAGCTATTCAAGATCGCGTCACTATCAGTGTGGATAACTCGCCATTACAACCGCTCAGCTATACCTATTCAGACCACCATTTGAAAAAATATGGCTTTGGTGAAACCTTTGGCCCTGAACTTTATATGGCGCTGACTTTGGCAGAGCAAAATCCAAAGCAGCACTACGTATTTATTAAAACCGCGGTAGGAGGCACGTCTTTGCAAGGGGCGTGGAATCCTAATTGGAGCCAAGAAAAAGCCAACACGGCAGAGAAAGGTCATAAACAACAACTAAAATTATTCTCACAGCACATTAACCAAACCAAGCAGGTTTTAGCGCAACTAGAAAAAAACCAACAGCGATATAAAATCAGTGCGCTAGTTTGGTTACAAGGTGAAAACGACGCTGCTCGTGAGCTACGTGCCCGCCATTATCATGATAATTTAACCGCGTTAATTAGCGCTTATCGCCACAAGCTTAAAACGCCAAACTTAACTGTGCTTATTGGTCAGATTAACTCAACCTATGGCAACTTCCCGCAAGGCCCAGCCATGGTGCGTAACGCCCAAAAGCAAGCGGCTGAAACAGACTCAAATGTTTATTTAATTACCACTTCAACCAACAGCACTTGGCAAGACTTTCCTAAACATATCGACAACGTGCATTACAATACTCAAGGGCAAACGCGCTTAGGGAAAGTATTCGCTAATACCCTGATAAATATAACTAAATAGCTTTCGAACGCTAGCTTACTAACGCTAGTTTCAACAATCTGCATCAATCAGTATAAACCGCCATTAGTGCCATTTAGTTTCCTATCTAATGAGGTTATGAGATATTAACCTCAGTTAATCAAAAATTATTAGCCTAGCCGTTTACTTCGTTAGCTAATATAAAGTGATCATAAGGAAACAAGTCAATGGAGTTAACTGTAGGTACCGACTCTACCTGGTCTTTGAGAGTTTGGATATGTTGCCAATTAACACAAGCAAACGTGAGTATTAAGGTTATTGATTTAACTCAGCCAGCGTATAAATCTCGCATACTTAAACATTCACCCACTGGCTTAGTTCCTGCTTTAAATCAGGGTACTTTTACTGTGTATGACTCATTAGCGATTGCTGAATATTTAAATGAGTGCGCTGATGGTGCGCTTTTCCCTAGCTCAAGCTCAGAAAGAGCCTTGGCTCGTAGCTTGTGCGCAGAGTTACACGCTGGCTTTTTAAACCTGAGATCGCAATGCCCGTTTTCCACGGAGCCTGTCTCTCCCCTGTTAACATATAATCGTCAAATTGAGAATGAATTAGCACGTATTCAAGACATTTTTTCAGCAGCTAACTTTCCTTTTATGTTTAGCTGTGCAGGTGTAGTTGATGCATTTTATGCAATTCTGGCATTTAGGTTAAATGCATATGGCATAAAGCTTAAAGGACATGCAGGTCAGTACCAACAAAGTCTATTAGAGTGGACGTATTTAAAACAGGCAATCGCAACAGCGAAAGATTGGAAGAGCATTGACTAAGAGGAAAGATTGACAAAAAAAGCGACATCCTTGTCGCTTTTTTACTGTCTTATAGTGAAATAATTAACACCTAATTGTTTATAATTTTACTATTTATGATTTTAAATAAGTCACCCGCGCTTTAAACCACGTATGAATAGTACGTTGTCGCCAAATTTCTAATGGGTCGGTTAACTCTTTACCCGGTTTTTGCCATGCCTTTCTAAACGGAATATCAAAGGTTTCGCCGTTAACATCATGTAATTGCGTGGCAATATTTAACAGAGCCAATACCTGCGCGGTATCCGTTGTATTAGCAATAACATCAGTTAGTGCTTGTTGTGCTGGCTGAGCATCAAATAAAGCTAAATATTGAATTGCTCGTGCTTGGTTTAATGCATTAGTGTCATTATCTTTTATTTGAGTCAACAAGGCTTTTAATTCAATTGCTTGTTCGCCAAAAGCTAAAGCTGCATTAAGCCCCCAGTATCGTTGCCATTCATTATCAGACAATAATGCCAGTTTCAGTTTATTTTTAGCTAACCCATAATCGAGTAACTGTAGGTTAGCAATTTCAGTTAATTGTGCGATTTCAGCCTGGTGCTGCTGCCCAAATAACACCGGATCATTTTGCGCATGTTTAACCAAATGGTATTCAGGATAGAAACCTAGATCAGGCAATTGCTGTAATTTATCTGTTAACTGCCTGCGCATTGACTCAAGTATTGCTTGATGCGCAGGATCATCAGCTAAATTGTTTGTTTCTAGGCCGTCTAATTCTAAGTTATATAACGCTTCTACCGGCTTAGTTTCAAAAAATGCCGCCTGCTGTGGCGTTAACTTACCTTCATTAAATAAATCACGCCATTGTCTAAACGCCGCTTGTTTGTAACGGTAGTTAGCAAAGAGTCCATCAGGATTAAATGGCAAGTAGTGACGCATGTATTTATATTTGCCCTTTCGTACCGTGCGTACCATGTCGTATTTTTCATCGAAACGATCAGCAAAGGCAAAATGGCTGTCTCGGCTGTTAAGCTTAGCTAAGCTGATGTCTTTACCTAAAAAGGCTTCTCCGTCATGCCCTGCAACTTCCTCTATTCCCGCAAGTTTCAACAAGGTTGGCGCAAAATCTATAAAACTCACAAAGCCATCAACACGGGTTTCTGTTTTTGCTTGTAAGTCGTCATGTAATAAGTGCCTAAAATTTTCGGGCACGCGCACCACTAACGGTGTATTTAAGCCGCGTTCAAAAGCATAGCCTTTACTACCCGGCATTACGCCACCATGATCACCAAAATAAAAAATAAAGGTATCTTCTAATAACCCTTCAGCTTTTAATTTGTCGATTACGACACCGATTTCTTGGTCAACTTTTTCATGTTGATCTAAATACCTTGCATGGGTATAACGAAACAAGGGCGTATCAGGATAAATTGACGCTAAGTCGACAGACGCTGGGTTATTTTTAGTTGGCTTTTTTTCTACATCAGATGCCGGAAAATGTAATTTATGCTCATGGGTCGTGTTCCAACTTTGCATATGGAAAAATGGCTGCCCTTCTTGTCTATCTTGCCAGTCAGCACCTTTTTCAGACTTAAACCAATGGCCTTCTGGCTCAATAAAATTGTAGTCTTCTTTATGATTATTTGTAGTGTGATAGCCTGCCTGAGATAAGTACTCACTTACCGTAGTAATACCTTCTGATAAGGAAATACGTTGATATGGACGATGATATTCCATTGCGAGTCTTGCAGGGTAAGCTCCCAACGCCAAAGTGGTTCGTGCGGTCGAGCAAACAGGAGAGTTTGATAACGCATTATTAAATACCAAACCTTGTTCAGCTAATGCTTCAATATTCGGCATAGCAGCCCCTTTGGGGTTGTAAAGTCTTAAGTATTTTTTTGAATTATCTTCAGAGACTAACCAAACAAAATTTGGTTTTTTAATTGGCTCTACTTTCTTATCTTCAACCAAGGTTTCGGCGTTTTGGCATGCTGATAACACCAATACGCTCACTAGTGATGCTAACTGAGAAGTCGCCTTTTTTACATTGAACGGCTTTATCATTCTTTTTCCTATGCTGGGCAATTACATTTGCACATTGTAAACCAATAAGCGGCTAAACCTTACTAATCATAAGCAAGTAATCTCGCCATTTACAACTTTATAACAGTCGTGCTTTGTTCTGTTTTATTGCATGTATTTATACGATAGAAGCCAACAATACTATAAAAAAAACAAAAAGGAAAACGTTTGACCTTTTTATTTCGTTATTCTAACATCGCCAAGCTGAATGATTTTTAAACACTTAAAATACTGTTGTGATAAACCAATAAAAATCATAAGAAACAAGCAATAAAAAAAAGAATAACCATAAACAAAAAAACCTTACAAACAAAGGCGGGGATTGAACAATATGTATAAAAAACTTACTGCAATTGCGATAGCCATTGGTATTAATACCAGTGCAGCAGCTAATTTTAATACCGACGGAAATGGTATTAGAAACATTATCACTGCGACAAATAACGAGGAAAACGTTCTCTTTATTTCTGAGTTAGATGGTGCAGTAGCCAGTTATACGCTTGATGGTGAAAAACGCTGGAGTAACCAAACCGATCAGCAAGCAGTCCTCTTTGAAATTGAAGCGGCTGATATCACTGGTGACGGTAATGACGATTTAGTTGGCGCGAGCGCTGACGGCCATATTTATTTGTGGAATAGCGATGGTGAACTTATCTGGAAAACAGCGCCTGCTAACAAAGTGCGCTTTTCAGAAATCGCCGTTGTTAATGTCAATGGCGAAAAACGTATTTATGCTGGCGGTAATGACTATAAGCTTTATGAAATAGATAAAAACGGCAACATTTTATCAGCGACCGAAGTCGGCGGCGTTATTCGTAAAATGGAAACAGGTGATTTTCTTGAAGACGGCACCGACAGTATATTTGTATGGACCTTTGCGCACGATAAATACAACTGGAAATTTTTTGGTATTTTTGATCCTAAAACCAATTCGGTGGTGCAAGACAATAGCCAAAAAGCCAAAACATTAACGCCGTTAAAAAGCTTTATGCCAACCAGTTTTGATATTGCCGATATTAATGGCGACGGTTTAGACGATGTCCTCGCTTTTGGCGTAGGTAAACAGCAAGGCGGTGGCGGCTTTGTTGCTGTTGATGGCCAAGCAAACTTACTGGCCAGTTATGCGGTGCCAAAAACCGACAAGCAACGATATGCGCATATTCAAGGCACCTCGTTACTTCCCGTAACCAATGAAGTGGTGATGCAATTTGGCGGTTATCTTTATCGATTAGATGCCAACGGCAATTTACTCGAAAAATCAGGCAGTCGTTATGGTGAAGAAATTTATCACAGCTTAACAACCTTACCACAAGAGAGTTTATTGATTGGCGCAGGTCAAGTTGGTGGTGGCAATGGCGTATACAAATACGACTTAACCGAGTCAGACTATTTACAAACTCAACATTCATTGCAAGGGCGAATGGCTGAAGTAGAAAGCAACATTAACCAGCTATATCAACAAGCATTAACGTTTGAATTACCCAGTTATCAAAGCAAAGATGATAAACCTTGGGTAATGATAGGGCCAGAAGCCAATAACGATGTACAAAGCTTAACGGGTTCAGAAGTGTTGTATATCAGCCAACAAACTTGGTATGAAAATACCGACCGAAGCGATTTAATTGCCGCCATTGGGCCTGAAGCTGACAACCGAGATTCTCGCGGTAAATACACAAAAACCAGAGCTGAACTTGTTGAAGAAGCTAAAGCGCTTGAAGCGGCAGGCACACCTTTTACACTTTGGGCCGGACATGGAAACGATCCTTTTTACCTACATATAGAAACCCTCGAAGAAATATTAAAAGTCGCGCCAAGTACTTGTTACGGTTTTACTTATGCTGAAATGCATAATCCAGAAGATAAACGTTATCAATACTTTGCAGAAAACTATGTACCACGTTTAGCCGCTGCGATCAGAGAACACGCTCCACAAGCTAAACTCTATTTTCGCTACAAAAATATTTTTTGGGGTGGTAGCTCGCACGTTTACCCGTGGAAAGAGATGTTCTACTCTGGAAAATACGCCGATATTTTAGTGCCCGCCTCAGAAGATACCTCTTCTCGTACCCAAGATATTAACTTAACGGGTCGCATTGGTATGTTTGCCTCAGGCGCCGTTGATGATTTTGCCGCCCGCTTAGTTGACGATAACCCGGCAACATGGCGTCCATTGTCTCCGGGCGGACAGCGCAGCGTTTCACCGTACTTACGCCAAGCCGCCATGATGATGACCCACGGTTCACGTACCGGATTACTGTTCGACATAAAATATTTTGAACAACCTGGCTTTAACGCCCTATACGCGTTAATGGCTTCAGGTGCGTTGCCACAAGTAAAACGCGAAAATATGTTGTCGATTGGTTCGTGGTTACTGACTGAAAATGTTGACGTGCATTTAACAGAAAGCATTGAAGATCATCATAATATGCTGCAATACGATGAACAGGCCGGCGATGCTATATTTTCATATGGTCAAAACAATTGGACCGGCACCGACCTACCCGAACATGACTATTCTAAGCTCGCTTTAGGGGTTAATTACCGCTGGGCAAATTACATTCCTGAACTGCCACACGGCATGGTGCCAATTATGACCTCAGAATTTGCCAACACTTTAGCTGAACAAGGTGTGCCTTATGTGGTTACGGATTTAAAACAAGGCATAGTCGATGGTGTAAAAATCCCTGCTAAAGACTTCGCTGCAACATTTTCTGCCACAGTAACGGCAGGTGAAAGCCGATTACCCGTCGTGGTTAAAGGCGCAGCTTGGTCAGCCATCAAAATCGACAGCACTCATATTCGTTTAGTGCTAATGGACCAAGGTTATTTAGATCCGCAGCAGCGACAAGCACAAGTCAACTTTCAAGGTATCGAGGTAAATAAAGTCACCGATATTTTAAGCAAAGAAGTGTTATCTCACAGTGGCACTGACATGCAAATAGAAGTGCCTGCCGGTTCAATACGTTTAGTTGATATTGAATTAGCAACACCATTGTCAGAATCAAATAACAATGAGACAGAGACCGACGACGGCTCTGATGGTAATACGCCCTGCGACGCCGGAGCCGATAACTCCGGAGCCAATCAGTCAACAACAAGCGAGTGCGGGAACGACATCCTTGACAGTGATGGTGATGGCGTTGCTGATGAGCTTGATGCGTTTCCTAGTGATCCAACGGAAACGGTAGATACAGATAATGACGGCATCGGCAATAACGCCGATCCTGACGATGACAATGATGGTCGAAAAGACGAACTTGACGCCTTTCCACTAGACCCAACTGAAAAGTTTGATTTTGATGGCGACGGTATTGGCAATAAAGCCGACAACGATGACGACAACGACGGCGTACTCGATAAAGACGACGCTTTTAAATTTGACGCAAGTGAATGGTTAGACACCGATGGCGACGGCATTGGCAACAATGCCGATACGGATGACGATAACGACGGCGTATTAGACAGCCAAGACTTAAGAGTACTTGATACTAGCACCGGCTTATTAGGCGATTTAGATCTTGATTTAGATATCGACGCAATGGATATTCGCGCCTTTAATGCTGCGTTGCGAGCAGGCACAGAACTATTACCTGAATACGACTTAAATGGTGACGGCACAATAAGCAGGCTCGATGTTAGAAGCTTAACAAAATTATGTACCTACAACCGCTGCGGAGTGAAATAATGAAACACCTTGTTAAAAAATTAGCCCTTATTGCGACATTGGCTTGGTTACCCAACCTTGCCTTTGGCGCGTTAATTACCACAGACTTTGATCAAGCCAGTTATGATGAAAATGACACTGTGCTTGTTGATATTGTTATTAATAATGCCAATACAGAAATGTCGTGGTTAGACTTTGACATTAATTTTGACGACACCTTGTTTATGATCGAGCAATTTAACTTTAGCCAAAGTGTTTTTAACAACAGTTATTACGCCGACGCTTATGACTTTTGGGGCGCAGCACCACTGACCGTTAGTGTTGAATTTATTGAGGGTTGGTATCACAACTTAGGTGGCTCTTTTGTACTTGGTCAAGCCAGCTTTTATTCCTTAGCAGATAGCCAAGCTTATGCATCACTTGGCTATTTAGCGGTAACCGATGCCTTGGGTAATACCATTCCAAGCCAAGGGGTTCAAACCGTGCCAGAGCCCATGACCATTAGCCTAATTCTAATCGGCCTGCTTATTATATTGGGTAGAAAAAAACTCGCTAACACGGTTTAACTGATAAGCGCATCATTACCACTTAAAGCAAGCTTTAAGTGGTAATATGGTTTTATCTCACTGTAGCAAATGTTTAAAACACGTCACCGATAAATTATTTAAATAAAGAGACAAAATGCTAGTTAACATTATAAAACTATCGGGTTATTTGGCGATAACCTTACTCTGTTTCAGTTCATTCGCGCTTCAAGCATCGCAGAGTTCAAAATCGCAGAGCATCGTAAGTATCGACACCGCTCATACGCTAACGAAAATCAGAGCTGCCAACAATAAGCACAAAACGGTGATTATTAGCTCGAGTTATGAAGGCACTGTACTTGCTCATAATTTAACTGGTGAGCTGTTATGGCAAAACCCGCTGTCAGGTTTTATGAACCATGATATTTGGACTGCAGATATTAATGACGATGGCCTAGATGAGGTGTTGACTGCCAATGCCGATGGTCATATCTACTGCATTGACGCAACAGGGGCATTGTTGTGGAAATTTAAAACCAACGATGCGCCAATGTATTCCGTTACCGTTACTCAAAAAAACAAGCAAGCTTATGTGGTTGCTGGTAGCTTAGATACGAATATTTATACTTTAGATAACCAAGGTAAATTGGTTAATACCCTCCCTTCAAGCAACTATTCATCAACAATACCTTGGGCAAAAAAAGCTAAAAACCTAAGTGAGCGAACGCCACAAAAAGGTAAAGAAATTGCCAATTTTATTCGCCCTATGCTCGATAAAAACGGTAATAATATTGTTGTTGTTCACAGCACTATGAACTCAATGCAATCAAGCGGTACCTTGTACTTTTTCAAACCATTAGCGAGTAAACCTTTTAAAACGGTTAGTTTGAAAAAAAATAAAAGCCCAGTTGGAGATTTACGCATTGCAGATTACGACAACGATGGCCATGACGATGTTTTATTAGGTAGCACTAAAATGAAACATCAAAGCGTCGCTATTTTTAATTTAACAAAAGATAAATTAACTTTACTGCCGTTAGCTAAAATGCATGCTGCTTTTAAGGCATTTGGCTATCGCGTTGCCCAAAGTGAAGTAATAACACACCAAGAAAAGCCAACATTATTAGTATTATATGGCGACGTACTTGGCTTAGTACCAACCTCGTCTATTGAAACGGCAAAAGCGTCAATATACCGCAACAAATACTCTTATAATGATATGTGGAAAATACCTGGCACAGATAAAATTCTTCTGGCCAGCGCCCAAAGTGGCGGTAGTAACTTTCATATTATTGATACCGCGCAGCCGGCCTGGTTACAAGCTTATCAATCATTAGAGCCTACGGGTAAGTTAGCAAAAATGCTCACAAATACCGCAACCTTAAAAGCGCAGGTTGCGGCTTTAGATTATGATAAAAACCAAAAAATCAACCCTGTGTATTTAATGTCTGACTATCGTAAAACGCCAAAAGACATTCAACACAAAGTACATGAAAATTATCAATCACCGGTATTTTTAGGTTATGGCTCATTGCAAAGTGAGCAATGGGACCGTAGTGAAATTGCTAACGAGGTTTATAAAAATAAACGTGATAAACGTCAAAAATATTCACTAACCCAAGCGCAAATATTGAAAAAAGCGCAAGCCTTATATCAAGGTAACTCTGGTGCGTCATACTGGGGCGGACATGGAAATGATCCTTACTTTAGAAGCTTTGATACCCACAAGAAAACCCTCGCGCTCGCCGGTGATAAAAAAACCGTGATGATCTTTCCTGAAATGGCAAAATACGACAAAGACTTTGAGTATGTTTTAGACAGTTTTATCTTTCCGTTAGCCGATGAATTTCAAAAAGCCGATGCCAAAATGTTCCTCAGAAACAAACATACCTTTTGGCAATCGATGGTGTATAAGCCCGGCTGGTCACGTTTAATTTCAGGTGAATATGCTGATGTATTTCTTCCGGCTATGGAAGAAACTACGGATAAATCGATGGATCTAAGCATATCAGCACGCACAGGCTTATGGGCAAGCGGTTCGGTTAATCAATGGGGCACACGCTTTTCACGTGATAATACTAGCTTCGATCGCTTAAGGCAGCATTCTCATCAAAACATACCTAACCTTGCCTTAAGGCAGTTTGTTTACCATCTTGCTAATGGTGCCACCTACATTAACAACTTTGCTTATGCCAATGACTACCTTTATGTTTTATGGGATCTCATAGGTAAGGGTGCCATCTATGTGCCGAAACCTTCACAAATTTTAAGCTATTCGCCGGTGCATTTAAGCATGCTCGCCCCTAACGAGCATTACATTGATGAAGGAAATAACGTTAAATGGCTAAACTTCTTTGATCAAGAAGTAGAAGACAATACAGCTATGGTTTTTAGCCGCCTGAACGGCACATGGCCGGGCGCTCCAGTTAACGAGTGGGACTTTTCAACGTTTGCCTCAGGGGTTAAAGATCGCCGCTTAAACTATTTGCCGCCGCAACCTTATGGCATGGTTTTAATTACACCACCACAAAACGGTGTATTTGCAGCGCCAAAAGTGCATAGAAATGCGCTAAAAGATAACTTGCATCCTATCTATCAAAACATCATGACTGAATATTTTACCGACGGTAAAGACTATTTCTCTGCCGATGGTAAAACAAGCTATTCAGCCAAAACCTTCGCGCCGGCAATAGCAAAAACTATTGAGGAAAAAAGTCAATTATTGCCAATCACTGTTACGGGTAACGCCGCTTGGGTAGTCGCGCAAACAGCGCCTAAAACACTTAGGTTAACACTGATAGACGGCGGTTATATCAACCCTCAATCGGCTAAAGTAAACGTTAAGTTTAATACCGTTAAGCCAACAAAAATAACCGATATCTTAAATAACGAAACCTTTAGCGTGACAGATAATAGCGCTGAAATTCAGATCCCGACCGGCTTATTTAGGTTTATCGATATTGAATTAAGCCATGCGTTATAGAACTTACCGATGTTTTATAAATTCCAAGCCAAGGGGAAACCGTGTCAGAGACTTTGACTATTAGCCTGTTCCTGTTGACGATACTCTTCATCTTGGTTCGCAGCAGATATTGTTAATTTAAACAAAAAAATAGCCACTTTAAGTGGCTATTTTTTTTCCAGAAAATTCATTAACTATTTAAATAATAGCTGACGAATAACTAAAGATAATAGGCTGTTATTATGCTTTAATCAGCCTGCTGATAATGCCCCAACGCTTTTCAACCATGCGCGCGCTTGTTTCATATCATCGCAAAATTTTGTTTCAACATTGGTTAAAACACTGTGACTTTCTTCCATTAGCATTTGCTGAATTGACATACTACAAATCACCGCTTCAAACCGTTGATTATGACTATTGCCCCATTCATTAAGCTTACCAATTTCATCCCACATATCAGGCGTTGCTAGTTCCCACTCGCTCAAATCAACTAAACATGCCCATGGCTTATCATTAATCTGCTCGACAAGTTCTTTATATTCTCTGCAAAGTCTTAATACAGTTTCGATATTCCAAGAGTCGAAACATCTAACGATCAATGTTTGATTGATAATCTCCATTTGAAAAGTGCCATGTTCCTGCACACAAACCACCGCTATATTATTTGAATAAAACTAATTTATACAGGCCTTAACTATCTTGATTAACGCTTAGTTAAAACTAGTAAAAGCTTAGTTAACTACATTCTCGAAAAGCATAATATTGAGCAAAACGATAAAACGACTATAAAGGAAAATGATTAAATATACTAAATTAAAAAAATATTTTATAAAAAAAGCAAAAAAGCCTCTATCGAAATAGAGGCTCAGTCATTATTAACGCTGAATGTCTACAACATAGTCAGCAAAACAAATGAGTTAAAAGCTTAGTAGGCGATATCAATAAAGCGCATCGAACCTGCTGGCACAGTTAATTTAAGCTGTTGCTTTTCTATGTTAAGCGCTTGTTTTGATAAAATATCTACCGCCGTTTTTGCGTGGCGATTTTGAAAACGAATCGTCACATTACGATCTTGAGGTTCAACATAACCTTGGTCGATTAAAACAATGCGAGAGTGATTTTCATCAAGCTTAATCACGCTCCATGCCGCGCCTTCAACAACAATTGGCAGTTTTTTCACCCCTTGGCTAAGGGTATTGTCCATGTGCTTTTTAAAGGTGTTAGCTGCTACTTTTTTACCTGCTACTACACCATGTTTACCATCAGTTAAAAAATACGGTACTTGTGCTTTTTGTAACTGCTTATGGGCTTCACTTGGCGCAATGGGCACCATGCCATTAGGCAGTTCTGGAATGTAATTTAACCAACGGTAATCACCCCCTAGTGCTGCCTTTGAATAGTCATGCTCGGGTAAATTGGTACCTGCCCAATGCATTTGCGCCACTGACATCAGCGCATTGTCGTCGTCACTTTGATAATTAGTTAACTTATGGTGATCATCTATGCTGTGCACTAAGTCTTCGTTGATATCTTCGGTTAACATCCATGAGCTAATTGACTGAATATCTTCTTTTTCAACAATCGGTAGCACCCCAGATTTCATCAGCGCATATAAAATATTCACGCCAGGTTGGTCGGTGTATTGACTGTTAAACAATATGCCCATGCGCGCGCCATAGGCCGCCATCATGGTACCTTGGCGTAAGTAAGGGGAAATACTACGTTGCCCGCCCGGAGAAAATGGACGCCAGCTAGTCGGGTTATCGTCAACTAAGCGCATGGCAAAGTCGTCAACAAAACCGCCGGCAAACATACCGATACGTCCGGTTAAATTAATGTCTTGGGTACGTGAAGAGGTATCTTCTGATGACGGCACGAGAACGTCAGCATATTCTCCTGAGAAAAACATGTCTTTCCACGGCTGCTGATGCGAGCTTGCCGCCCAAAATACATTTTTATAACGGAAATACATTTTTGCTTTGCCATGTTTGCGCATCGCTTTCGCTAAACGCGGTACATATTCATCAATGAAATAAACAACACGCGGATCTTTCGGGTTATACATTTCAGCGTAAATAAAGCCATAGGCGGTATTAGGCGCAACTTCCAATATCGCTTCTAAGGTATCGATATGCATGTAAAACGGGTCGGTTACATGCCCTGCCCATACGACAAAAGGCTGGTTGTTCTTTTCAAAGTCTTTTGCCATGGCAATAATTTGCTTACGGCTTAAATCATATTTGCCACGTTTGTCTTTTTTCAGTGCAACTTTTCCGATTTTTGCCACCATATCGCGGCGGTCCATGTTTTCTTTCCAATTGGTTTGCTTAACAATTTTTAGCTCAGCGCCGTCCAATTTTTGTACCTGTGCATTTGGCAAGGCGCTGGTGATCATCACCCAAGGTTTTTCAGATTTTTGCTGGTAACTTGGTATCTCAAACTTAAGGGCTTGTTGATAAAGGGTTTCAATATTTTGTTCAACATCAGCGAGTCTGCCGGTTAATTTATGCTCCGTCGCTAGCCAGTTTTTATCGGTTAAATCAAAACTGTAAAGTGTATTGCCGCCACCTATTTGGCCGGCAGCAAATAACTTTTTCGCCGCTGGCACTAAGGTAAAGTCGTTGTAAATTAAGCCTTTGTACTTTTCACCAAGGGTTTGAATTAATTTGCCTTTATGGTCAACTAAATAGCGAATACCACCAAATTGAAACATCACTTCATTGCGAACAGGTAATAGTGAGGCGCCGTAGATATGCGCGTAACGCTGTTTGTCTTTTCCACTAATGGTGTAATTTGCCAGTGGATTAAACTGACCATCAAAGGCTGAAAAACTGCCCGTGGAATTGCCAGCGGCTTTTCCGCCACCAAAAAAGAGAATATCATCTAAACCGTCTTGGTTTAAATCAGCAACATCCATGTCAGTCACCATAAAGTTTTTAACCAAGGCTTTAACTTTTTTATCTTGTGTACTGACCTGAGTTAATACGTTTTTACTCACAGGGTCGATAAATCCCATGAATTGCCATTTGTATTTGTCGTGGCCGTAGGTGTGAATAAATAAACTGCTTTGATTTTTTGATAGAAAGTTTCCAGCTTTAATTGTGCGAATCGTGCCATCAAACTTAGTTTTCGAGATAAACTGTCCGTTAGCATTTAGTTCATATAAATATTGATCGTTACCACCGGCGTAAATACGCAGCTCATCTGCCACTTTGGTCACGGTCAGGGCATTAAATCGCACTTTATTTTCAGGGCGGTATTGCCATAACAAAACGCCATTTGATCCCCACGCATAAATATTGCCGTCTGCACTGGCAGCCAGTAAATCATCGTTGTTATCGCCGTCAATATCAGCGGCGTTTATCTCAAATAATACCGCTTTATTATCGGTTTGGTTTTGCCAGAGTTTTTCTCCTGTTAGGCTATAACTTGCGACTGTACCGCTTAATTCACCGGTATATAGCACCGGTTGATTTTTCACCGTTGCGGCCACCGTTTTACGCAAACTATTACCTTCAGTAATTAAAGCCTGAGGTGTGCTATTGCTACTTGCAAAGGCGTTAATACAGGCCATGCTTGTCAGTGCGAATGCACTTAATGTTGTTATTATTTTTTTCATCATCAATTCCTATTGCACGCCTGAGTACTTTTCAACTCGCATGCTTTTCTCCCAATTAATTAACTTGGCTTTCATTTCAAATACACGCTCAGGGTGAGATTTTGCTAAATCAGTTTTTTCGCCAATGTCTTGTTTGATGTTGTATAACTTAACTGTGCCGCTGCGATGCGCGACCAATTTCCAGTCGCCGTCACGCACTGAGGCATAAAGGTCTTCATAAGCGCGGTAGCCAAATAGCGGCGCATCACGCTCAAGATCTTGTTGGTGTTTAATCGCAGGCATTAACGAGATGCCATCTAGGTTTTCATAGTCAGCGACTTTGCCGCCTGCTAATTCAACCAGTGTTGGGAATATGTCTAACGACTGAATTGGCGTATTATTTTTACTGCCCGGTGTTGTTACGCCCGGCCAGCTCACCAAAAACGGGACTCGTGCGCCACCTTCGTAAAGGGTGTCAACTTTTTTGCCGCCATGAAACGGGTTGTTTTCTAAAATACCGCCTTGATCTGATAAGAAAATAATGACGGTATTGTCAGCCATTCCTTGTTGTTTAAGCGCCGCGCGAACACGGCCAACCGACTCATCAATACCACTGACTAAGGCCGCGTGGTGGGCATGATTTCCGGTAAGCCCTTTTTCTTGAAAGTGTTTAACTAAGTCTTCTCGTCCTTGAAATGGGGTATGAATGGCGTAATACCACATCGATAACATAAACGGTTTGTCTTTATCGTAACCTTCAATAAAGTCGATGGCGTCGTCGGTTAATTTATCGGTTAAGTAACGCTCTTTAACGTCTTTATAAACCTCGGTATGCTTGAAATACGGTGGATAATAAGAATCTGGGTGTCCCCAGTTTGTCGCGCCAATTTGCTCATCAAAACCTTGGTCAATCGGGTGATAACCTTCATGGCCTAAATGCCACTTGCCGATAAAAATATTGTAATAACCTTGATCTTTTAATGCTTCAGCATAAGTGGTGTACTTGGTATCTAACCAGTTAACGCTTGGCACTTTGGCGGGATCTTTTTCCCAGAAATTAAACTGCTTTTCGGTACGACCAAATTTGTCAAAACCGTATTTGGCTTTATGAGGAATATGACGTGGCATGCCAATACGCGCCGGATGCTGGCCAGTAACTAATGTTGCACGGCTTGGGCTACAAGCAGGCGTTGCAATATAAGCACTTTCAAATTCTAATCCGTCTTTTGAAATTTGATCGATATTTGGCGTTTCATAAACCTCATCACGCACAGTACGTGATGCCCAGCCCATGTCATCAACAAAAAATAATACAACGTTAGGTTGCTCGGTTTTCGCCTTAACCATTGAAGCGGCTTGCGCGCTAAAATTAGTACCAAGGCTGGTACCAAGACCCACGCCATAGGCTAAAGCTAGAGAAAAAAAGGGAACAGTAAAACGAGTCATGATTTATCCTACAGCTTGTTGGTTGGGGTTAATAATTGCTTTTGGCTTTGGTTAAAACCAATCACTTTGTTATTGGCTTCAATGCTGACATTGTTGCTATGGTTTACCACAAATAACGAGTTGAATTTAGCACGCTCAGGATAGGCATTCGTTTTTTCAATGGTATTGTTTTTAAAGGTTAAGCCTGATACTGAAAACAAGTTAAGCACGGGAGCATGATCAAACACTTTAAAGAGATTATTTTCGATTAAAATGTTGTGGTTATAGCGTGAACTTTCTTGATATTTTTCATCAATACCGGCAGCTACGGCAATGACGCCTCGGCCCCATTCGGTATAAAAATTGTTTTCAAAAACATTATTGCGAATAATGGCGTGGCTGATGCCGCCTTGTTCATACCAAAAGTTGGCATCGCCTTCGAATAAAATCGCTGAACCGGGCGCGTGAAAATAATTGTCTTCAACAATGGTTTTGCCACGGCTATTTAATAACATGCCACGGGCGCGATTTCGGCGAATAATATTACCTTTAATTAAGACTTGCGCGTAATCACGCACTTCGGCGATAGAGTCACCCGCTTGTAAGCGAGTATCAAACGGCGCTTCAAAAACCACACGGGTAATTTCATTACTAATACGCTGGCTGCTCGCCACTTTTGCTGTGTTGTAAGTCGACATACTCGGCGCATGTACTAGCTCTAAAGTATCGCCGGCATCAATAAAGTCGAAACCGTATTGCTGGGGATGCTGCAAACGCACTTCGATGGTTTTATCATCAAGAATTTTATCTACCGCAACGTAAATGCCATGAATATTGGTGGCGTCATCTTTTTGGTTTTCAAACAGGTTGTTAATCAGCTGAACTTTACCGGTGCAATTAACAAAGTGAGTTGCATCTGCCGTTGCGCTGACCATGCGCCCTGCACTTGGCGTTACTTTAGAGTTTTGCACGGTTACGTTGTGGCTGCGCTGTGCTAATACGCCCATGCCACCGGCATGATGAATGGTGACATTATCTAAGGTAACATCGGCACTGTCGGAAATCACAAAGCCCGGAAAGCTACGGTGCTTAAATTGAAAAACTAACACATTGCCGACAGTGGCATTAATTTTTGGATGAAATACTCGCACATTGCGCTCACCCGCTAATTTTTTTGCCGGTAAACCGTTACCTGTAGAAATATCTTTCTTTTGGTATGCAGGCTCACGCTTATTCACGTCGAACTCTAAAACGCGTTTATATTGATAATTCACTTCATTAACAGACGCTTTACGGCGCTCTAGTTTTTCAATGGTAATTTTATTAGGTTGATCATCCGCTTTAGCTTGAAATTTTAGTAAGCCTGCATCTGTAATTTTATAGGGAAATTGCGCCGGAATATGCAAGTCAACATAGCCTTTGCCTACGGCTAAGACAGTGGCTTCTGAATGAAAACTGCGCTCAAAGTCGATAGAGAAATTACGAAACGTTAGCTGCTGACTTTGGTCAATAACAAACGGGTTAATGCCACCATGAAAAATAAACTCAGCGCCTTGGCCGTCAATTTCTAAGTCTTTAATCCCCTCAAGTGGGAAAACAATCCGTTTAATACCTGGGTCGTTATTACTAATATAAACCAGCTTTTCTGTTGCTCTGTCGCCATAAAAATCATAACGGCCTTTATCAAAAATAAGTTTAGTTGCCCCTTGTGCTTTAGCCGCTTTTATCGCTTCAAAAACGCCATAAGTACTGTCTGAGCCATTATTGCTTTGCACGCCAAACTCATTGACGTTGATCACAGCTTTAGCCATGAGTACTTGGCTACTAATAGCGCAGCCAAAAGCAAAAGCGAGTTGCGCAAATCTATTACGTTTATTTTTTAACATAAGTGATGCCTTGTTTTTCATTTGTTTACCCTTGAATCTAAGTAGAGTTTTTTACGTAAGCTCAAGGATCATTATTTTTTATTTTTAAAACAGCTTATTAAAAACAGATTATTGAATTGAACCATCGTCTTTTAAGGTGCTAGCTGATACTTTGTCAGCCACCACCACAGTACGTTTTTCACCAACAAAACGATTGTTTTTTAATTGCACGTTTTGGCTATTGATAAATTCAAATAGCGGCCGGTTTGGGTGCAACGTTGGCGCGTCGATATTTTGGAAAATGCGGTTACCTTCTACCAGTAAGCCATCAACACGATCGGCCCAAACAATACGGGTATTAAAGTTATTAATGGTATTGTTAATAAATTTTATGTTGCTGTCGTAAGTTTGGTTTTGATCAAAACTCGCACCTAAACGCGGAGTAATATATAACGCTGCATGCTCTTTGCCGGCAGAGGCAACGTAATTAAAAGTATTGTTGGCAATGGTGACATCTTCAACCGCGCCAGACTCGAACCAGAAGTAGGTTTCGCCACGCAGTAAAATAGAAGACATCATTGACGAAAAGTCGTTATTTTCAATCACGGTTTTTAACGGTGACTTAACCACAACGTTGCGCGCTCGGTGATCGCGAATGGTGGTACCGCGCATAGTAAAGACTGGGTTCCACGTTTTATTTTCTAAAATATCACCTTGCGTTAACTGTTTAGGTAAAGGCTTGTTAAACGTAAGCTCGGTATACATTTCATTAATAAGTTTAACCGACTTTACCGTTGCAACATTTGCACGCTCAACATTAGGTTGATGAATAAACCAAATTTCATCACCTTTGCCGGCAAACTCAAAGCCGGTTTGTTCAAAATGGCCAAACTTAACCCGTACAGTATTCGCATTTACCACTTCATCAACAATAGTGTAGGTGCCATGCACATTAGTGCCATCGTCAAGCATATTTTCAAAACGACTGTTCTGTATAAGAATATCACCTTTACAGTTGGCAAAATGAGTGGCATCAGCAATGGTTGAAATTAAACGCTGCGCGCCATCTCGCAGGTGCACGCCAGAATTTAAAATTTTAATATTGTCACTACGCTCAAATAAAAAGCCCATGCCTAACGCGTGATGCACTACTACGTTATCAATAACGATATTACGTGAATTTTTTGTTTGAAAAGCTGGCGCATATCGGTGTAAATGGCGGTCGCCCTTAGAGCTTGTTAATGAGCCAACCGGTGGGTAATGTTTTAATTTTTCATGAATACGCAATAAACCGTTATCTAATTTTTCCACTTTATCGGGGCGGCTTTTGCCATCTAAAGCGCCATGAACGGGGCGTTTTTCAGCTTTTGTCCACGCTAAAGTAGAGCCTAACTCGGAAAAACTAAAACCATCAATATTGGGAAATTGAATTTGCCCTTTGTTTATCGACCACTGGTGAGAGCCCGTCCAAGGTTTAACATCGCGGTAACCCTCTTTTTCATTCACACTGATAATTTCTGAAACAAAGGTAAACGGAATATCCCAATCAATGGTTAAATCGCGGATGGTAACCTTGTCGTTATTGTAGATTTGAAATGGTGCAGCTTGACCATGAAAAATAAACTCAGAATTATTGCCAACTATTTCTACTGACTTGAAGTTGTCTAACGCAAAAATCACTTTTTTCACGCCATTGCCGTGGTTAGTTACCGTACTGTAACGCGAGTGCGCATATTCAGGTAAAAACTTATAGGTACCTTGGTTAAAGATAATTTTCACTTCATCGTCAGTAACGCCCGCTAACATTTGACGCACAACAGGTGTCATATCTTCGGCGCTTGGGCTTAAAACAATGGTTTGTTTAGCAAAAACCTGCGCAGCAGCCGCCGTTAATATGCATGCAAATAGTGCTTTGCCGTATGTTTTAAATGTCATGTTATCCCTTTTCTATTCTTTTATTTCTTGCTTAGGCATCATTATTTTTGAGTTTTAATATTTACCCAAACAAAAGGGATAACGTTATCCCCTTTTGTTAAAATACTATAGTTCAGGCTGTTTAATGTCCAGTTTATATTGCTTCTTTACGTATTCTTTACACCAGATACGAAAGCTAATACCTTTATTAATAACAACTTAGCGACGTGGTAAATATATCGGTCAATCTACCTAGGCAAGGAACCGCGGCGAAGTCACCTTTATTGGAAACTTTCGCGATAAATATTTTCCATTGGTTGGTAATAACTATCTTGTGGTTTTGGCATGTGCTCTGGCCACACTAACGCTGGGTAAACTTCATCGCCTGGCAAATGTAAGGTATCAGCATGACGTTTACGGTAATTTTCACATTGCACACTAACGCAGTCTTTACCCCATAAATCTAAGGTTTCTTTAATGGCGGTATCAGATTCAGGCAAAGCCCCTTGATCGCCTGTTGCGCTGATCCAACGATTAAGTAATTGTCGGTGAGTGAGCAATACTTCTTTATAGTGCATATTTTCTGCTAGATTATTAATTTGATGAGGGTCATTTCGTAAATCGTATAATTCTTCTTGCGGTTTGGTTTTGGCAAAGTATTGAGCTTGTGCTGGGGTTAATTTACCTTGTTCAAAAAGCGCTCTATATTCGGTTGAGTAGCGTTTTTTGTCTCGATATTGCGGCTGAGAACGTGACAGTTCAGGATGGAACTGACGAATATAACGATAGTTTTCTGTGCGAACAGTGCGGGCACGGTCAAACGTATAATCCATGCGATCTTTTGCTGAGATAACATGGTTTCGCCCAACAAAACTGTTTGCAAAAATATTTTTGCCATCAAAGTGCTTAGGAATAGGTATTCCTGCTAAAGCGAGTGATGTTGCCGGAATATCTAAGCCGCTCACCAACTCTGAGCGCACCGCACCTTTACTGGCTAACTGCTGTTTTTGCTGTGGCCAGTTAACAATTAACGGCACTTTTACGCCATCTTCGTAAAGCTCTTGTTTATGGCGCAATAACCCCATGCCGTGATCAGAGAACCAAAAAATAGCCGTATTTTCTAATAAACCGTTAGCTTTTAGCTGCGCCAAAATGTGCTCAAGTTCAATATCCGACATTACTTGTGTTTCATAATGCCTTGCCCACTCTTTTAGTGTTGCTGGAGTATTGGCGTAATATGGCGGTAAGGTCAGTTTACTTGGGTCAACTTTAGGCACGCCTTTGGCTTGCATTTTATTATGCTTACCGCCTTGCAATTGAATTTGACCAAAAAAGGGGGTGTTTTTCAGCTCTGCCGCCCAGTCAAACTTTTCCCCGTCGTGTGCGCCCTGAAAACCTTTAATGCCTGAATGGGCGTTGTATAAACGGCTACGATCGTACTTAAAGTTGTAATCGTCTTTGCCAATATTAAACGTTTTATAACCGGCATCAACAAATAGCTCAGGTACGGTTTTATAGCCTTGTGGTAAGAATTTCCCGTTATAACTGCTGCGATTTGATCTGTGCTGATGCAAGCCTAAACTGGTTTGATATTGACCGGTTATGAGCGCCGAGCGTGTTGCTGAGCATACTGCCGCGGGCTGATGGACATTGGTAAAACGCACGCCCGAGTCGGCTAATTTTTTAATGTTTGGTGTTTGTACTGTGTAGTCGCCCCACGCATTATTCCATGCATTTTGATCTTCCATGTAAATCCATAAAATATTAGGACGACTTGGAACAACTCGCTTATTATCGCCGCTTACGGTTGTTGCTTCTTGATTAACACAAGCGCTAAGTAGCGCCAAGGCTGCACAGCTTATTAATTTTGACCACATCATAAATGCCTTTTTTATATCAGTAGAGCAGTCTTTAGCGAACCCATTAGCGCAATATCGCCTAAACGAATTCAGTTATTTAAACTAAAGACCTTAGAAAAAATCCCACACTAGGTGGGATTTGCACAATTTAATTAAAATTCCATTTATCAATATCTGAACGTGTACGGCTTGCGTCCATCAGCTTGAGGTATTTGTTAACCAAATCGGGCTGTTCGCTTGCTAAATTATCGGTTTCGCCGATATCTTTCGATAAATCGTACAGTTCAATAACTTCTTGATAGCCTTTTAAGCGGCTGCCTTTGAAAAAGCGAATGATTTTCCATTGGCCATCACGTATCGCTTGCGCGGCTTTTTTACCGTGCGGAAACTCCCAATATAAATAGTCATGCTCGGGTTGTTGACTGCCAACTAATGCCGGTAAAAACGAAATTCCATCGCTAGCATTATTTTGTGACTGCCCTGCCACATCAGCAAGCGTTGGCATAACATCCCAAAAGGCGCCAATATGATCAGAAACACTGTTTGGCGCTACTTTACCCGGCCACCAAGCAAGCGTTGGCATGCGAATGCCACCTTCATATAACTGTCGTTTGTGGCCTTTTAACGGACCATTGGTATCAAAGAAAGCCATGTCTACGCCACCTTCTGGCGCTGCGCCATTGTCACTGGTAAAAATAACAAGCGTGTTTTCATCTAGCCCTAATGATTTGAGCTTGGCAAAAACTTGCCCTATATGTTTGTCGGTATAGCTAACCATCGCGGCACGTGTAGCGCGAGGCTTGTGGGTTGGCATGTAGTAATCTTCTTTTGCTGGCGGGTCAATATCGAAATAATATTGCTCTATTTCTTCATCGGGCGCTTGCAACGCAGCATGTGGCATCGCGTAAGATAAGTACAAAAAGAACGGTTGGGTTTTGTTCGCTTCAATAAAGTCTAACGCGGCGCTATTTAAATGGTCTTGAGCAAAGTCATCGCGCTTAAAACGTTGATAGCTTGACGCGTCGTTATAATCGAAATTTTCTAACTTTAAATGATGCATTTTAAAGGGGTCGTTATCTAGCTTTACCCATTGGGTATTGCTCCATAAGTGAGTTGGCGTGTGATTATGCGCTTGGCGTTGGTCTAAATAACCAAAAAAATAATCAAAGCCTTGTTTGTTTGGCTCACCTTGCGAACCTGGCCCGCCCAAGCCCCATTTACCGATAGCAGCGGTAACATAACCTGCATCTTTCATCACCGTCGCTATGGTTGTGGTACCAGGTTTTAAAGGCATTTGCCCGTATTCCGTTTCGGCGTCAAAGCCGCCGCCCATGTCGTAATTACCACGAATTTGACTATGGCCAGTATGTTTACCTGTCATTAATGACGCTCTTGATGGAGCACAAACAGCACTGCCGGCATAAAATTGAGAAAACCTCATGCCCTCTTCTGCCATTTGATCAAGGTGTGGGGTACGAATAATTTTTTGACCATAGCTGCCAAGTTCTCCGTAGCCCATGTCATCAACCATAATAAAAATAACATTGGGTTTTGCTGTATCTCTACTTACTTGTGAGTTAGCTGAGCTTGATTCTTCACTAACAGAGCATGCGCACACTGAAAAGATCAAACCAACGGTGACTGCAATTTTAGATAAATGAAGCATGTTCTTTCCTTTATTTGGCGTAAATAGTCACGGGTTTAACGGCTAAGTCATCGGCGTAGGCAGAAATAGTAATTTTGCCTTTTTCACCTTTTTTACTTTTCACAATCAGCATCGCTTTGCCATAAAATGCACGGCGATAATCTGCCTGAAATGGCGCTGTGGTTGCAGAGTCGCCATTACCGACAGCGGCAATAACGCCGGCGCCCTGCACATTAAATTGGATCATGTGGTCAGCGTTAGGCACCATATTGCCGTTTTTATCTTGAACTTCAACACTAATATAAGAAATGTCTTCTCCGTCAGCGCTAATTTCGGTGCGATCTGGCGTTAGTGATAACTGCGCGGCAACACCGGCGGTATGAATCACTTTTTCCGCAACCACTTTACCTTTGTTATAGGCAACCACTTTTAATTCACCCGGTTGGTAGTCAACATTCCAAAGTAGACGATATGGCGAGTCAAAATGTTTTACGCTGTTATCATAACGCAGCGACACCGGTAATCTTACCTTATCAACGCCTTTGATTTTTTTGCCCATCGACTTACCGTTAATAAACAGTTCCACTGCTTCAGCATTGGTATAAGCCATTACCGGAATGGTTTTACCGACATGATTTGGCCAGTTCCAATGCGGCAATACATGCACCATTGGCTTTTTAGTCCACTGGCTTTGATATAAATAAAAGCGGTCTTTTTTAAAGCCAACTAAATCTACCGCGCCAAAAGATGAACTACGTGCTGGCCAATCACTGTTCCAGTAAAAGCGATTACCGTGATCGCGACCGCCGTATGGCGTTGGTTCACCAATGTAGTCAAAGCCGGTCCAAATATATTCGCCCATTACCGCAGGGGTGTTTTTCAGATGCTCAAATTCAATATCAGGAATGTACGCCCAAGGTGGTGTGATCAAATCAAAACTGCTGACATATTTAGAGGTATGTTTACGGTATTTTTCTAACGGAAAATGATAAACACCGCGCGTACTCACCACTGATGATGTTTCTGTGCCTAGCATTATCCAGTCAGGATGTTTTTCTTTTAATTCTGAGTATTTATAAGCTTTATAATTAAAGCCTTTAATGTCGATTTGCTCAGCAAAGCCATTTTCTACCGGGTACGGGTACATGCTCATACCATGAGTGACCAAACGTGTTGGGTCTTCATCATGAATAATGTCGGTAAGGCGGCGCGCTAATTTCCAACCTTCGTCTTCTTTTTGCTCATGCACTTCGTTACCTGAACTCCACATGATCACCGACGGGTTATTACGGTATTGCTTTACCATATCTCTTAGGTCAGTTTCGTGCCATTGTGGAAAGTCTTTATGGTAGCCGTTCACCACGGTTGGTTTTTCTAGCTCCCACATATCAAAGGCTTCAACTTGCAATAAAATTCCCATTTTATCAGCCAATTCAACTAACTCAGGCGATGGTGGATTATGCGAGGTACGTACTGAGTTAACGCCCATTTCTTGCATAATTTCAAATTTTCGCTCAATTGCGCGTTTATTAACGATTGCGCCCAGTGGTCCGTTGTCGTGATGTAAACAAACCCCTTGAATTTGCACGCGGCGACCATTTAACCAAAAACCATCGTCAGCTTTATATTCAATATGACGCACGCCAAGTGGCTCAGATTCAACATCAATGACTTTGCCTTCACGCACTAAGGTGGTGATCACTTTATAACGATAAGGGTCGTTAACATCCCATAATCTAGGTTGGTCAATTTCAAGTTGCTGGCTAAGGGTTGCCTCGCTGTGACCTTCAATACTTATCGACTTTTCAACTTGGCTGATAAGCTTTCCTTTGGCCGAAACGATTTCGGTGATGACATCAATTTTTTGCGAAAGGTAGTCGTTATTTTCAATGGTGGTTTGATAATTCACCTTGGCAAGCTCAGCTGATACTTGCGGCGTAGAAATGATGGTTTCCCACTTTTTCACGTGAACCTTGTCGTTGATTTCAAGCCAAGTATTTCGGTAAATCCCCGCTCCTGGGTACCAACGAGCCGAGTAGTTTTCAGGGGCTAGTTTCACAGCAACAACATTTTGCTCACCCGGCTTTTTCAGATAAGCCGTAATATCAACATTAAAAGCAATATAACCAAACGGCCTTTCATTAACTTTATGACCATTTACAAACACTTGGCTATTTGACATAACACCATCAAACGTTAACGACACCTGTTTTCCTTGGCTACTGTTAGCTAAGGTAAAATGCTTGCGATACCAAGCCGTACCAAATACCGGTAAGCCGCCATTTCGGGCACTGTAGGCTTTATCAAATGGTCCTTCAATCGCCCAATCGTGTGGTAAATCGAGCTTTCGCCATTGGCTGTCAGCATGTTCTACCAACTGAGCGCCCTGCGCATCGCCTTTTAAAAATAACCAGTCGCTATTAAAGCTACTGCGCTCTGCCATCGCCCAAAGGCTATTACTGAAAACGGCTGTCGACAGCGCGACAACTTTGCTTAACTTACCTAGCGATGACAACATCGCTGATAACGTTTTATTTCTAAACATATCTGTTCCTGACTGATCCTGAAAACAAAAGGGATAACGTTCTCCTTACAAAATAACCTTTGATTACAAATGTGTCAATAAAATTATAATCACATACAAGGAGAACGGTAAACTATCCGAGATATTTTAAAGTGATGAGTGTTAACACCGAGAAAAATATCTTTTCGGGCGATAAACGCTATTGTTTGGTGATCTTCCCCGCATAATGCAAACAGGCGCAGTTATTGGCTAGGGTTAAGGGAGTAACCAGCTATAAGCTATAAGCTATAAGTTGAAAGTTGAAAGTTAGAAGCTAAAAGTTGAAAGCTAGAAGTAAGAGTTGAAAGAATTGTATTTTATTCACTGGAGCGAACGAACTTAAGCGACAACAACATAAGGTTATCGCTTAAGCGGCAATTGAGCTAGGCTAATTGATGTTTTTCACTGACTTACGCTCGATCACTGACGGCATAAACAAGTGTGTTCTGCCCGGTGCTTCACTTTTTTCCAAGGTCATTTGCAGTGAAAGTTTGGTGGCATATTCAGCCATTTCAACAATAGGATAATGCACAGTAGTTAATGACGGTCGACATTTTTGCGCGATATCTAAATCATCAAAACCGATAACCGAAATATCTTCAGGGACATTTTTACCCATATCAAACAGTGCATTCATAATACCGATGGCCATTTCATCGTTGTAAGCAATAACCGCCGTAAAGCGAATATCACGAGAAAGCAGCTCTTTCACGGCATAAGTGCAATACTCTTGCATGTTACTCACCTCAGTTCCGGCATCTTCACGCAATATAATATTTTCAGTTGGAATGGTTAAACCGTGGCCGGCAAAGCTTTGCTTAACGCCATTAATACGATCTCTTTGATCTTCGTTTTCGCGAATAAAGCTGACAATAGCTATATCTTTATGCCCTTGTTTATAAAGATAATCTGCCGCCATTCTACCACCAGAGACATTATCTAACCAAATGCAGCGGGAGGCGAGATCGGGTAAAAATCGGTTGATAAAAACTAAGCCCGATATTTTTTCAGCCATGGTTTTTAACGTATCAGGATCGCCAAACTTACTGTGTAAAATAATATTTTCACAGCCATGCTCACGCAATGAATTGATCGCATCGATTTCAGCTTCGGGTTCATTTTGAGAGTTACGCATCATCACATGAAAAGCGACTTCCCTTGCCGCTTTTTCAGCGCCGTAAGCGATGCTGCCAAAAAAAGGCTTATGCAATGCTGGGGTAACAATACCCACTAACTCTGAACGTTGGCTAACTAAAGCACGGGCATTGGTATTTGGCCGATAGCCCATTTCATCAATAATTTTTTGCACTTTAGCACGGCATTTTTTACCAACTTTACCTTGCCCTCTAACAACACGAGAAACCGTTGATGGCGAAACACCAGCTTCGCGAGCAACATCTTTAATGGTAACCATTTTTGTTCAAACTCTTTTCAATAGTGACATAAATATGTATATAAGTTGTAACGTTATCCCAATTAGCAGCCCTTTTCAATCAATGCATTACTGAAAAATTGAGAAAATAAAAAAAAACAAATTTCCCTTTACTATCCCTCGGTGCTCAACGAGAATAATTTGACAACAACTCTAAAAATTCAAGCCATGCTACTTTCGTCAAACCACACTTGTGAGCGTGTTTTATTTAAGCAAAAGCTTTTCCTTGGCATCGGCTTTATGGCGATATTTTTTGCTAACCAAGGTGTCGGTATTTTAGCAACGCCTTATTATCAAATGACCTTAGGTGTTGATCCGGTACTATTAGCCTTAGCGATGAAAATACCGGTTTTTGTTGCCAGTTTTCTTGCACCATTTATTGGCCAATGGTCGGATCGTTATCAATCATCATTTGGCCGTCGGCGCCCTTTTCTTTTTGTTTTCCCTTGGTTTTCGTGTGTCATTTTTGGGTTGATTTGGATGGTTCCTGCCGAATGGGATCGCGATACACAGCTGACCTACTTTGCCATTATGGTATTAATTTTTTATGTCTTTAATACCTGCTGGATGGTTCCAATGAAATGCCTTGCCTATGAGGCCAGTGAAGATCACCACGAACGTACCCGCGTTATGGCCTTTGTTACCTACTTCTTTAAATTTGGTGCGATATTTTATCATTGGGTTTTTCCTATTGCGCAGCTCAGTTTCTTTGGCGGCATTATCATTGGAATGAAATTTGTTGGCTGGGGCGTAGCGCTTATATTTTTAGGTTTATTTGGCATGTTACCCGGTATTTTTCTTAAAGAACGTCGTTTTAAAAAAACCACTGTCGCGCCAAAAATATCGTTATTACAGGGCTTATCCGCCATTGTTAAAAATCGCAATATGAAGATTTTATTGGCCATCATATTCACCCAGCTAACCCTTGGCAGTTTTGCTGCCAGCATGGACTATTATGTACTGGTTTATTATATGAACGATGGTGATATTGGCGCAGGGGCAACGTGGAAAGGCGTACTATCGACGTCGTATGCCATTGCCGGTATGATCGCCATTGCGGTATTGGCTAAAGTTTCAGTCAAAATTGGCAAAATTAATACTATGAAATGGGTTTATCGCTTAACCATTGTTGGCGGCTTGTGCAAATGGTTTATCTATCAGCCGGGCGCCAATTGGTGGTTAGTTTTAGACGCCATTATGTGTACCGCCATATGGGGTTCTATGGCGGTAATTATTACCTCGATGATCGCCGATCAAATTGATGTTGACCATTGTGCGAGTAATATTCGCCGCGAAGGGCTTTTTGTCTCTTTACAAGCTTGGGTTGTTGCTGCCGCTAATGTTTTTTCTGCGGTAGGAGCAGGATTTGCCTTAAACTTAATCGGTTTTGATGCCCTGCTTGGTTCAATACAAACGGACTTTTCAATTACGGCTATGCGCGTATTTCTTGTCGCTGGCACAGTCGTTTCGGCACTAATTGGCTATTGGTTGATCAAACAATATGATTTAGATGAACAAGCTTTTATGGAAATTATAAGCAAATAAAAGACTCAATTAAACGTTCAACGATTTAAGGTTAAAAAATTTAAAGCAAAAAAAACCTCACCGAGGTGAGGTTTGTCTATTTCATATAAAAGGAAGTTTTATTACACCACTTCTTTTTTATTTATTTCTGTTGTCACTTCCATGTCACCTGCTACTGATGCATTACTCATAAGTGCTGATACAGCAAGCACAAACACTGCGAGTATTACTGTAGTTAGCTTGATCCCACTACTACCTGAAGGTGATTTACGCATTACTTTTCCAAAGGTTTAGTTGTTGTTGTTATTTTTTACCAAACTTAAAACAGTACAAATTTAAAGCATTAAAACAAACATTTCAATGCTGTTTAAACGAATTTATCGAATAAACATCAATATTTTACCGCATTTATGACAAAACATTAACAATTGCATTATTTTTTCATTAAAAGCGTTCATATTTTTGATTTAGCACAATAACTAACCTGAGTTCAGTTTAAGCATTAACCAGTTTGAGACAGGTAATATTTTAATTTTTCGACATTAATTGGTTTTTGCAAATAACCATTCATGGTGCCTTTTATGGTTAGCAGCTTTTCGGGAGACAGTTGCTGTGAAAATAAACCAATAATCACGAGTTCATTATGCTTATTGTCTCGCCTTATTTGCTCCGCCACATGCACTGCATCAATCAAAACATCGTCGCCGTCAATGATCATTAATTTATAACGGTGTTGATGAACGACTTCAAATATTGATTGTTGTGAATAGGTAACGTCAAATTTACGTGTTACCTGATTCAACAACACGCCTATCTCATTAACCAGTTCTTCATCACAACTTGCGAGTAAAACATCTTTATTGGTTAATAAGGTTTTATAAGTAATAGAGTCCATTTCAAACTGAGACTCAACCGTTTGGTTAACTGCTGGTAATTGCACCAAAATAGAAATACTGATCACCGAACTACCTGAAGGTAAATGAACTACTTTAGCGTTTCCTCCTAATAGCTGGCTAAGCTCTTTTACCATAGTCATCGCGGTACTATGGCTTTCTAATTCACTGTTTTCATCATCAAAAATATATAAATTATTTTGCTCGCTAATTAGTGTTTCATCAGCAGAAAACACAAAAAATAACGACGTGCTTGCCACTTTATGCAAATGCGCTTTAATCGAAACCCTAAGTACATCGGTTTGTAATAAAGAAAAAGCGTTATCTGTAATAATGGTAAGTAATTGCCTAAGTCGATATTCGTCAACATCAACAAACTGAGGCACGTTTTTACCCAGTAAAACTTTGACCGATTGTCCTCTTAAACGAGCCGTATTCTTCAAGGTAGCTTCAATCTGTAAAACAAAATCATGCAAATCGACTTTATTGGTGTTTAAGGTTAGCTTGCCAGACTCAATACTATTGAGATCTTGAAGATGGTCAACTAAATGGCCCATCGATTGGCTTGCATTGCGCACACTACCAATTGCGTTGGCTGATACTTCTGGCAGCTTTTTGTCTCGATAGCTGTTTAAAAATGTTTTTACCGCCAACAATGGCGACTTTAACTCTAGTGCTAACGTCGATAGAAATTTTGTTTTGGCAAAGTTTGCTTGGTCGGCTTGCTCTTTAGCTAAAATTAACTCGCGTGTTTTTAACATCACTTGGTTGCTCAGTTCAGTAGAATAAGCAGCCATCATTAAAATTAAGATTTGGAAGAAAATGCCTCCAAGAGTTCCTCCTAATAAAAGCCCCCATGTCTGCCAAGACTTTTGCTGCACATCCCAAGGTTTTATTTCAGAAACCGAAATTAACCACTGTCTGGAAAACAAATCCATCGTCAATTTTTGCACTAAACGATTTTGATAAACACTTTCTTGACCATACAAAATATAAGGCGCGTTATTGCTATTATCTAAAATAGAAAACTGAATATTTTGCTCTTGTAAAGTAGACGCTAAATTCTGAAAAAAATCATCGAACTGGACAACGGCAGATACATAACCCGAAATGACAAAATTACTACTGCGTTGTTCACCAAAGTGCAATGCAGAACCACTATTGTATATAGGAAAAAAAATCAGCGAGCCCGGACGTTCAAAATTATCTTGAACTAGGGTGATTGGCGCACTGGCAACAATTTCCCCGGTTTTTTTAGCCTGATTCATGGCGGCATATTTATCGGGGTGCGTGATAAAGTCGAGACCGAAAATCGAACGCCTATTTTCAGCGGGATAAATATAAAGCACAGGAAAATACAACGCCCTAGGTGATGCTTTAATTAAATCTCCCATCATTGAAGGTTCATAAATAGCATAAGGAAAACTATGCTCTTCGCTCGCCATTTTTTCAAAGCTGGCTTTATTTTTTTGCGTAACAGCGGGTACCCATTCAAGTGCTTTAATACCTGACTCAGGCAGATAAACTCTTTGCGCAAACTGACGAAATTCATGCTCGGTAACTTCATCGCTGGCACTTAATAGTGCCGCAAGTGCATTTACCTGAAATGCTATTTGACTCGCTTTTTGATTAATAGAGTTAGTTATCAGTGTGGTTGCGTCTTCAAATCCATCGTTGCGATGATGCTGATTTGATTTTTGAGAAAAAACAAATAACAAACTAATGGCGATACAGCCCATCGCTGACGCAATAACAACAAAGAAGCGCTTAATAAAAGAAAGCTTTTGCTCGCCTTGGGTTAATAACAATGAAGGCGTAATAAAAACAGCCGTTAAAATACTGCCTGCCCAACTGCTAAAAAATGCATAAATAAGCGAACCGGCTAATATTTTTGCATCTAACACGGCAACCAATATTGTGGCACTAGCAGAAACTAGCCCGGCTAGCGGACCAATTTTAGCAAGAAAAACAAACAACAAGGCACGACTATTAAGCCATTGTTGGTTATAAACGTATTTATAAGTAAGCTGTTTGGTCCAAAACGCTTGTAAGGTTATCGCTAAAAAACTAATTAGAGTGATCGCTAGCTCGACTTGGTAGTCAAAGTAGAAATACACAAAACAATTAAAGAGTATCGTGCCTAGTAACACCGCTAATAAAGAGCTCGCGCCCCATAATAAAATTAACGCGCCAGTAACACCTGCTGCTGGGCCAACATAATTGACAATCGAAAATGGTTCAATTGCTGTACTGGCAATAATACATATTGCTAAATACAGGCAAACTGCAATGAAGAATTGACTCATCCGAAATGGCATAAACAGGCTAAACCTTTATTTTACAATACTGGACATTATTGAAATTATTTTAATAACAAGGTTAAAGTTAAATTAACTACACAAGACAGTCTGTTAAGTCACTTTAACATTTCTATACTACCAAGATAACTACGGAAAAATGAACAATGTTTGTTAAATCATAAAAAATAATAAGAAATAACAGAAAAAATTTGCAGTTAAGGTGCTGTCTAGGTGAAAATACCGACACATAATTTCTAATACAAAAATAACTATAATTTAGCCTGCTTAGTCGCAAGCAGTTACAGTATTATTTGTCACTGGACCCCTTTTCTTACAACAATATTTGGAGCAGTTATGCCTTCGCGTAAACATTTGGCAAATGCCATAAGAGCTTTAAGCATGGACGCCGTGCAAAAAGCAAAGTCTGGACACCCTGGCGCCCCTATGGGCATGGCAGATATCGCTGAGGTACTATGGCGTGATTTCTTAAAACACAATCCAACAGACCCTAACTGGGCTGATCGTGACCGTTTTATTTTGTCAAATGGTCATGGTTCAATGCTAATTTATTCATTGTTACATTTAAGTGGTTACGATTTACCGATTGAAGAGATAGCTAATTTCCGCCAGCTTCATTCAAAAACACCAGGTCACCCAGAATATGGTTACACACCAGGCGTTGAAACAACCACAGGTCCTCTAGGCGCAGGTATCTCTAACGCAGTAGGTATGGCAATTGCTGAAAAAACCTTAGCGGCACAATTTAACCGTGACGGTCACGAAATTGTTGATCACAACACTTACTGCTTCTTAGGTGACGGTTGTTTGATGGAAGGTATTTCGCATGAAGCTTGTTCTTTAGCGGGTACATTAGGCTTAGGCAAGTTAATTGCGTTTTGGGATGACAATGGCATTTCAATTGATGGCCATGTTGAAGGTTGGTTTACCGACGATACACCAAAACGATTTGAGTCTTACGGTTGGCACGTCATTAGTGTTGACGGACATGATCCTGAAGCAATTAGCGCTGCAATTGCAGCAGCAAAAGCGGTAACCGACAAGCCAAGTATGATTTGTTGTAAAACCATTATCGGTTTTGGTTCACCAAATAAATCAGGTTCTCACGATTGTCACGGTGCACCATTAGGTGATGACGAAGTGGCAGCAACACGTGAATTTTTAAACTGGCCACATGCGCCTTTTGAAGTGCCTGAAGATGTTTACGCACAGTGGGATCAAAAAGAAAAAGGTCAACAAAGCCAAGCAACTTGGGCTGAAAAATTTGCCGCTTACCAACAAGCGCATCCTGAGCTTGCCGCTGAATATGAACGTCGTGTCATTAAAGGCGACTTACCAAGTGATTTTGAAGAAAAAGCCAATGCCTTTATTTTAGAAAGCCAAGCAAAAGGTGAGAACATCGCCTCGCGTAAAGCATCACAAAATACCATTGAAGCCTTCGGTAGCATTTTACCAGAACTGCTAGGTGGTTCAGCCGATTTAGCCGGCTCTAACCTAACCTTATGGTCGGGTTCAAAAGGCATTGAAACCGATCCTGCCGGTAACTACATTTTCTACGGTGTACGTGAATTTGGTATGAGCGGCATCATGAATGGTGTTTCTCTACATGGTGGTTTCATTAATTATGGCGCAACTTTCATGATGTTCATGGAATACGCGCGTAACGCTGTACGTATGTCGGCACTAATGGGTATTCAAAATATTTTTGTTTACACTCATGATTCAATTGGTCAAGGCGAAGATGGCCCAACTCACCAACCGATTGAGCAATTAACCAACCTTCGTACTACGCCAAATATGGATACATGGCGTCCATGTGATGCAACCGAATCTGCTGTTTCTTGGAAGTCAGCGGTTGAGCGTAAAACAGGACCTACTTCTTTAGTATTTTCACGCCAAGGTTTACCGGCTATGCCTCGTACTGAAGCGCAAGTTGCTGATATCGCCAAAGGCGGTTATGTATTAGTTGATTGTGCAGCAACTCCTGACGTGATTTTAATTGCAACGGGTTCAGAAGTTGAGCTAGCAGTTAAATCTGCAGCGGCACTAACAGAAGCGGGCAAAAACGTACGTGTTGTTTCTATGCCTTCAACCAATACCTTTGATGCTCAGTCTGCTGAATACAAAGAGTCTGTATTACCTTCAAGTATTACTAAACGTGTCGCAATTGAAGCCGCTCATGTCGATTTCTGGTGCAAATACGTTGGTTTTGCAGGCAAAGTTGTTGGTATGACAACATTTGGCGAATCAGCACCTGGTGGAAAACTTATGGAACACTTTGGCTTTACGGTAGAAAACGTAATAGACACAGTAAACAGCCTATAATTTAGCCGGTTAATAAATTACAGCTGAGTGAACAAGGTTCGCTCGGCTGTTTTTGTTTTTAATAACCCCTAATAAAAAGATACAATCTAAAATGATAGTTTTAAGATGACAATAAGAATCGCACTCAATGGCTTTGGCCGCATAGGCCGTAATGTCGTTCGCGCTTTATATGAAAATAACTATCGTGACGAAATAAAAGTCGTTGCTATTAATGAGCTTGCATCGCCCGAGGGCATCGCTCATTTATTGAAATACGATACCGCTCATGGTCGCTTTAAATATCCAGTAAGTTTAAAAGGTGGCAACCTGTTAATTGGCGAAGACGAGATCGTACTAAGCCATGAAAAACACTTGCATCAAATGCCGTGGCAAGCACATCAAATTGATTTAGTACTAGACTGTACTGGCATGTTTGGTAGTAAAAGTGAAGGTTTAACCCATATTAAGCAAGGTGCCAAAAAGGTATTGTTTTCCCACCCTGGTGCCTCTGATGTTGATGCAACCATTATTTATGGCGTTAATCACCAAAGTTTAACAAGTGAAGACATCGTCGTATCCAACGGCTCTTGCACAACTAACTGTATTGTTCCTGTGATCAAAGCATTAGATGACGCTTTTGGCGTTGAAAGTGGCACAATTACCACCATACATTCATCAATGCATGATCAACAAGTCATCGACGCTTACCATAGTGACTTGCGTAGAACACGTGCAGCGAGTCAATCGATCATTCCTGTCGATACAAAACTCGCACAAGGTATAGAGCGAATTTTACCGCAATTTTCTGGGCGATTTGAGGCCATCGCGGTGCGTGTACCAACAATTAATGTTACGGCTATGGATTTAAGCCTCACCATTAATTGTGAAGTAGATATACAAAAGGTTAATCAGGCCATTGTTGCGGCTAAAAACAATGGCCTAAATGGCATACTCGATTATACCGAAGAGCCACTAGTTTCGGTCGACTTTAACCACGATCCGCATTCTTGCATCGTTGATGGCAGTCAAACTCGTGTTAGCCATAAACGATTAATCAAAACACTTATTTGGTGTGACAATGAATGGGGATTTGCCAACCGCATGCTAGATACTGCCGTAGCAATGCACAAGGCATCGTAAATAACAACCTTGCTTAAATAACTCATAATAAATTGATGTTATAAATATGACATCAATTAAGTTTAAAAATGATAACGCTCTTAAGGGAGAATCAAAATGTCTGTAATTAAAATGACCGATTTGGCATTAGCCGAACAACGTGTATTGATCCGTGAAGATCTGAACGTACCTATTCAAGAAGGTAAAATCACTTCTGATGCGCGCTTACGTGCAGCATTACCTACATTAAAAATTGCCTTAGAAGCCGGTGCTAAAGTGATGGTGATGTCTCACCTTGGACGCCCGACCGAAGGTGAATTTAACGCTGACTTCTCAATGCAGCCAGTAGTCGACTATTTAAGCGCAGCTTTAAACTACCCTGTAAGATTAGTTGCCGATTACCTTGATGGTGTAGATGTAGCAGCAGGCGAATTAGTGGTATTTGAAAACATTCGCTTTAACGTTGGCGAAAAGAAAAACGACGATGCGCTTTCGAAAAAATTAGCGGCATTATGTGACATCTACGTTATGGACGCATTTGGCACAGCTCACCGCGCACAAGCGAGTACTCACGGCGTAGCTAAGTTTGCCCCTGTTGCCGCTGCTGGACCATTATTATCAGCTGAGCTTGCCGCATTAACCAAAGCGCTTGATAACCCAGCCCGTCCATTAGTTGCGATGGTGGGTGGCTCTAAAGTATCAACTAAATTAACGGTACTCGACTCATTATCAAAAATTGCTGATACCTTAGTTGTTGGTGGTGGAATTTCAAATACCTTTGTTGCCTCTGCGGGCTACGAAGTGGGTAATTCATTATATGAAGCTGATCTTATTCCAGAAGCACAGCGTTTATGTAAAGAAACAGACGTGGTATTTGCACAAGACGTAACCGTGACCAAGGTCGGTTTTAGTGACTGGAAACATGACTCAGCAACAGAAATTAAGCAGCTTAAAGATATTTCAGCTGACGATGATATTATTGATTACGGTCCAGAAAGTGCGGCAAAAGTGGCTGAAATTTTGAAGTCAGCAAAAACCATTTTATGGAATGGTCCTTGTGGCGTATTTGAAATCGACGCGTTTGCCAAAGGCACCAAAGTTATTTCTCATGCAATCGCAGAAAGCGATGCCTTTTCTATCGCAGGCGGTGGCGATACTTTAGCGGCAGTAGATAAGTACAACATTGCTGATAAAGTTTCTTATATTTCAACCGGTGGTGGCGCTTTCTTAGAGTTTTTAGAAGGCAAAGTATTACCTGCTGTCGAAATTTTAGAGCAACGCGCCAAGTAAACTTTCAAAGGCGCTTACCAGCTCAAAAACGTACAAATCTGTAAAATTAGCTCCAAGTGCGAGAATTTAATTTTTCGCACTTGAAGTTACTTTACTAAAATAAGACTTCCCTCACTAGATAGACAAATCTGCCACAAAAACTTCATAAACAAACAAAATTCAATTTTAAAACATAAAAATCAATAAGATAAAACCAACAACCAAACAATTTAATAGCAAACAATTCACCTTCACATATCTCGTTGTTATTAATTTTCGTTATTAGCTTTCATATTGACGTCAAAGTAAATAAAAGTCAGCAATTGGCTTTTAATCGGTGCATTTCGTTTAAATTCCCTGCTACAATACAGAAAGAGACAAGAAAGCTTTCACACACAGCAACAAAAGCTTTCAATATTTAACAAATTCATTACTTAAAATTTTTACTAGGAGTAGTTTTATGGCATTGGTTTCTATGCGACAAATGCTTGATCATGCGGCTGAGTTTGGTTACGGCATTCCAGCTTTTAATGTGAATAACTTAGAGCAAGTTAGAGCCATTATGATGGCAGCAAATGATACCGATAGTCCGGTTATTTTGCAGGCAAGTGCAGGTGCTCGCACTTATGCTGGTGCTCCTTTTTTACGTCACCTTATATTAGCAGCCATTGAAGAATTCCCACATATCCCAGTGGTAATGCATCAAGATCACGGTACTTCACCAAGCGTTTGCCAACGCTCTATTCAACTTGGCTTCTCGTCAGTAATGATGGACGGCTCTTTAGGTGAAGACGGTAAAACGCCTTCAAGTTATGAATATAATGTCGATGTAACACGCCGCACGGTAGAAATGGCGCACGCTTGTGGAGTTTCAGTTGAAGGTGAACTAGGTTGTTTGGGATCTTTAGAAACCGGGGAAGCGGGTGAAGAAGATGGTATTGGCGCGGTTGGCAAACTCACGTTAGATCAAATGCTAACCGATCCTGAAGAAGCAGCAGACTTTGTTAACAAAACCCAAGTTGACGCTTTAGCAATTGCTTGTGGCACCTCACATGGTGCTTATAAATTTACCCGCCCGCCTACCGGCGATATTCTTGCTATTGATCGCATTAAGGCAATTCATCAACGAATTCCAAATACGCATTTAGTGATGCATGGTTCGTCTTCAGTACCACAAGATTGGTTAGCGGTTATTAATGAGTTTGGTGGTGAAATTCCAGAAACTTATGGTGTACCTGTCGAACAAATTCAAGAAGGCATCAAAAATGGTGTGCGTAAAGTCAATATTGATACTGATTTACGTTTGGCGTCAACAGGTGCTGTTCGTCGATTTTTAGCGCAAAACACCAGTGAATTTGATCCTCGTAAATATTTAGCCAAAACGACTGAAGCCATGTACGGCATCTGTAAAGATCGTTATGAAGCTTTTAACACCGCAGGTAATGCGAGTAAAATTAAACCAATTTCGTTAGAGAAAATGTTCAACTTATACGAAGCTGGTAAGTTAAATGCGCTGATAAAGTAGCACTAGTGCACAACA
The DNA here is from genome assembly GCF_052030545.1 of Thalassotalea sp. PLHSN55. NCBI lineage: Bacteria > Pseudomonadati > Pseudomonadota > Gammaproteobacteria > Alteromonadales > Colwelliaceae > Thalassotalea > Thalassotalea sp. PLHSN55. The sequence goes on from NZ_JBPDIH010000004.1 coordinate 438,055, forward strand.
AAATGACATCATTTTTATAAAGGAGCCTCGGCTCCTTTTTTATTTCCCCCCTCCTAATTATTTTACATTTTTATAACATTATTAATTTTTCACTGGGTTAAGCTAAAAATGTTTTATATAATGTGTTTTTACGCAACATTATGTAACTCAATATAATCCAGGGGGATTTATGGACGCTATAGTGTCATGGTTTTCTGACAACCAAGATATGATCCAAAACTTTTTAATTAAATTTGCTATCGCTATTGTAATAATTATCGTCGGTAAGCTTGTCGCTCGATTAATTAGTAGCACAACGGCAAAAGTAATGGCACATAAGAATGTTGATCCTGCCGTTATCAGTTTTATCTCAAGTATCGTTTACGGTATTGCCTTTTTTGTCGCCATTATCGCCGCGATTTCACACTTAGGTTTTAATACATCATCTCTTGTTGCAATCGTCGGTGCCGCCGGTTTAGCGATAGGCTTAGCCTTACAAGGTTCATTATCTAACTTTGCCTCTGGCGTGCTATTAATTATTTTAAAACCCTTTAAAAATGGCGACTTTGTCGAAGTTGCTGGTGTTGCGGGCATAATTGAAGAGATCCATATCTTTTCAACTAAGTTTAGAACGGGTGACAATAAAACAGTTATCGTGCCAAACAATTCAATTACCAGTAGCAGTATCACCAACTACTCTACTAAGCCAAAACGCCGTATCGATTTAGTCATTGGCGTTAGCTATGATGCCGATCTAGCAAAAACTAAAGAAATTTTAACAACCATTACCAGTAACCACGCGTTGGTATTACAAGACGAAACTACCACTATTGGCGTAAGCGAATTAGCAGACAGCTCAGTTAACTTAGTTGTGCGCCCTTGGGTTAAATCATCAGATTACTGGCCTGTGTACTTTGATTTACTTGAACAAATTAAAGTGACACTTGATGAAAATAATATCGAAATACCATATCCACAATTATCTTTACATGTAAACAAAGAGGAAAATCATGAATCGTAAGCTAGCCATAGCCGGGCTTTTAGCTCTTCCACTATCAGTATTTGCGGAAGATGCAGCCGTTGAAGAAGAAAAATCAAACTTAACCGGCTCTGCAGAGTTAGGCTTGTTATATAAAACAGGTAATACTCATAGCGGCGATTTAAAAACAGGTTTTGATTTACGTTATGAAGAAGGTAAATGGTTAAGCCTTCTCGATTTTAACTTCTTGAAAAAGAAGAGCGATGTAAAAGATGCCGAAGGTGAAACGCACTTTATAACGACAGACCAAAAATGGAATATTACCTCACAAACTAACTACACCTTAGAAGGTGAAAAGAACTACATGTACGGTAATATTTGGTATGAAGATAATGACTTTAATAGCTTCAACAACCAAAGCTCGTTCTCAGCAGGTTGGGGTCGTCATTGGTATAAAAATGAGAAAGCGTCATTATGGGCTGATATTGGTCCGGGTTATAAACGTGATGTCGTTAAAGCTACCGATACTGTAGCTGAGCACACTCAGTCAGCTTTCATTATTCAGGCGCAAGCATTATACCTACGTAAACTAAATGAAAATGTTGAGTTTAAACAAACGTTCAGTGCTAAGTATGCGGTAAGAAGTGATGAAAACAGCATTTATAAAGCTGAATCTAGCATTACCACTAAACTGATCTCAACATTACAGTTAAAGTTCTCTTTTACGGTTGATTACAATACTGAAGTTGATGACGATACTGAAAATACAGATACACAAACAGCGGTAACGCTTGTGTACGGTTTTTAATTATTGGGTTAGTTAAATACTTCTGATAGGAAAAGAAAAAAACCAGTAACTTAGTTACTGGTTTTTTTATGCCGTTTTTCACATAGATAAAGTGATAGCTCTAGGCTGTATCTGTTAACCAATCATACAGCTTACTTTTCCTCTTCAGTTTATCTTCTTTTTACCATGTAAAACGCATCCCTGAGGCTGACCGCTGATTACTGACTGCTGATTACTGACCGCTTGTCACTTACCGCTGATTACTTACCGCTTGTCACTTACCGCTGATTACTTACCACTTGTCACTTTCCGCTTGCTGCTTACCGCTTACCGCTTATTACTTTCCGCTTATTACTTACCGCTTGTAACTTATAGCTTGCTACTTACCGCTTGCTACTTATCGCTTGTAACTTTCCGCTGATTACTTGCCGCTTGTAACTTGTAACTAATTCAATCACGCACAAAAAAGCCGCAATTAAGCGGCTTTTGCAATCAGTTCCGAGTCTACATTATGAGAACTGGTTAGAGGTGTTTTTCGCGCCACCAGCTTTAAGTGCATTTTCACCAGCAAAGTATTCTTTATGCGCATCACCAATGTCAGAGCCTGACATGTTTTGATGTTTAACACAGGCAATACCTTGACGAATTTCTTGACGTTGTACACCTTTAACATAACCAAGCATACCTGCTTCACCAAAGTATTCTTTTGCTAAGTTATCTACCGATAACGCCGTTGTATGGTAAGTTGGTAACGTAATTAAGTGATGGAATACATTCGCTTCACGTGAAGTATCCGCTTGGAAGGTACGTACACGCTCGTCTGCTTCTGCCGATAATTCAGAATCATCATACTTCGCATTCATTAAGTCAGCGCGCTCATAAGCCGATACGTCTTTACCTGCTTCAGCCCAAGCATCATAAGCTTGTTGACGGAAGTTAAGCGTCCAGTTAAATGATGGTGAATTGTTATAAACCAGTTTCGCATTAGGATGTACTTTGCGAACATCATCCATCATACCTTTAATTTCATGAACAGTAGGAACGGCTGTTTCAATCCAAAGTAAATCTGCGCCTGCATTTAGTGCACCGATACAATCGAATACACAACGCTGATGGCCAGTGCCTTCACGGAATTGATATAAACCTGAAGGTAAACGCTTAGGACGAACTAGCTTGCCATCGCGATTTAAACAAACATCACCTTCACGCATTTCAGATACATCAATTTCTTCAACATCTAAATATGAATTGTAAATATCACCTTCATCACCTGGCTCTTTTACCACAGCAATTTCTTTTGTAAGACCTGCACCTTCAGAGTCAGTACGTGCAACGATAATACCGTTATCAATGCCTAACTCTAGGAATGCATGACGTAATGCACGAATTTTCGCGTGAAAATCTGCATGTGGAACAGTCACCTTACCGTCTTGGTGACCACATTGTTTTTCATCTGCTACTTGGTTTTCAATTTGCAGTGCACAAGCACCCGCTTCGATCATTTGCTTAGCCATTAAGTAAGTTGCTTCAGCATTACCAAAACCAGCATCGATATCTGCAACAATTGGCACAACATGTGTTTCGAAGTTGTCGATAGCGGTTTGAATTTCTTTCGCTTTAGCTTGATCGTCAGCTTCGTTTGCTTTGTCTAACTCGCCAAATAAAATACCTAATTCACGCGCATCGGCTTGGCGAAGGAAGGTGTAAAGCTCTTCAACTAATGAAGCAACGGCTGTTTTTTCGTGCATAGACTGATCAGGAAGTGGACCAAACTCAGAACGTAGCGCTGCAACCATCCAACCAGAAAGGTATAAGTAACGACCTTTAGTACTACCAAAATGCTTTTTAATTGAAATCAGTTTTTGCTGACCAACAAAACCATGCCAACAACCAAGTGATTGGGTGTACTTCGTTTTATCAGCATCAAATGCGTCCATATCAGCGCGCATAATATCGGCTGTATATTGAGCGATTTCTAGACCAGTTTTGAATTTATTTTGAGCTCGCATACGAGCGACAGATTCAGGGCTAATCGCATCCCAAGAACTTCCTGCTTTTTCTTTAATTGCTTTAACTGCTTCTATTGCGCTTTGATAGTTAGACATATCGCTCTCCAAGAATGTTGTGTCACTGTGTTTATAATTTAAGTATGAAAGTCGTTAAGTAAGCTGTCATACCGAACAACAAAAATAATAGTACAACCACCCAGTATTTAGTAAATATATAATTACTATTACCGACATTCACACAGGAAATACTAAGAGAAAACGGTCAAAAACAATCGTAAAAATAATATTTTTAACAACAAATTCAGCAAGATAAACAAACAGCAACCTACAAAACTATTTTTTAAAGTAATACTAATTAATAAAAACGGTTGAACAAGTTCATAATTTAGCTTATATATATTTCAATTATACCTTTCAAGGGATTCATTAAACTCATGAATATTTCTAAAGTTGACCTTAACCTACTTATTTATCTAGATGTTTTATTAAGAGAAAAGAATGTTACACGCGCGGCAAGCCAACTTAACATTACCCAACCAGCAATGAGTAATGGCTTAAAACGCCTGCGTACCCTGTTTAATGATCCTATATTAGTACGAACTTCTGACGGCATGGTGCCAACTGAACGAGCAAGAAGCTTGTCACCGGTGATCAGAAAAATATTATTGGAACTTGAAGAGGCACTGCAAGGTGAAGAAGAGTTTAATGAACAAAATAGCCAACGTGTATTTCGTTTAATGGCCAGTGATTATGCTGCCTCCACCCTACTTCCAGGCCTACTTAAACGCATTAATCAAATAGCGCCTAATGTCACTATCGACATTATGACACCTTCAGACGTTACCTTTCATGACGTAGAAGCCGGTAAAATTGATATGGCCATTAACCGTTTTGACGAGCTACCGCAGTCTTTCCACCAAAAAACGGTATGGCGTGATTCGTTTTCCTGTTTGTTAAGTGCTGACAACCCTGTGGTATCTAAGTTTAATTTAAATTCATACCTTTCTTCTAAACATGTTTGGGTATCTAAAACCGGCTTTGGTGTTGGTGTTGGAATGGATCCTAAAGACGTACAAAAGCTAGGCTGGGTAGATGAAGCACTTGCACGATTAGGCAAAAAGCGTGATATAAAAGTATTCAGTCGAAACTACCATGTTGCCATGCAACTGGCTTATGAAGATGGTTTGATCGCCACATTGCCTACACGCGCTGCTATGCTTCATGAACACGATCCAAATTATACAATTTTGAAACCGCCTTTTGACATTCCAGATATCGAATTAAAAATGATTTGGAGCCCGCTGTTACACCACGACGCGAGTCACATTTGGTTTAGACAACTTGTCGTCGAAACAGCAAACGCAACTCGTTAACTAACACTATTTAGCTAGGTTATGAGCAAAGCAAAACGAGTTTACATCGACATTATCTATAGCATTTTAGCGATCATGCTGTGTTTAGCTATTGGCAAGGCAATATACCATTATTTTGGTGGACTGCCCGGTAGCTTGTACGGCATGATTGTTTTAAACCTCTTGTTATATTTTCAGTTAGTCGACCAATATAGAATAAAAGCGACAATTGAATGGGTGATTCAAAATATGGGTGTGTGTTTTGTGCCCGCAGGCGTTGGTATTATTAACCATTTTGACTTAGTCGCTAAACATGGTCTTGCTATCGTTAGCGTTATTTTCATCAGCACTATGGTTTTGATCACCTTCGTCGGCTTCGCAGTACAAAAGTGTGAAGCTAAGAGTATCAGGTCAGCACATGTTGACTGATATTTTAACCTCTGCCCTGCTTATTATTTCAACCATCGCAATATATCAAATTGCGGTAGTTATACAACGAAAGGTAGCAGCACTTTGGTTAAATCCTATGCTAGTTGCTATTGCGGTTATTATTCCAATAATGCTCTGGCAAGGCACGTCATTTGAATTTTATTTCAAACATACTCAAGCGCTTAGCAATTTATTAGAGCCAGCAGTTGTTGCGCTTGGATACCCCTTATATCAACATTTAAAAACCATTCGATATCATTGGAAAATGTTTGCTAGCGTTTTAACGCTAGGCGTGATCATTGTTATTCTGGTCAGTTTCATTCTCAGTATGGCGCTCTTTTATATTCCTGAAGTGGCTATTGCTTTGTCATATAAATCAGTCACGACACCAATAGGCATTGCGCTTACCGACGCCTCGGGCGGCAACAGTGCAATAACAGCTTTCGCCATTATTCTTGCCGGATTATTTGGCGCATTATTAGGGCCAAGCTGGCTAACGCATATCGGTGTAACCTCAGCCAAAGCACAAGGCCTTGCCATTGGCGCAGGTAGTCATGCCCTTGGTACATCAAGCATTAGTAAAATCAGCTACGAGCATGGCGCATATGGCTCGCTTGCATTAATTGTATCGGCGGTAATAACTGCGCTTATCGGTCCACTAATTGTCGATAATTTAGTACTTTATTACGCAACGGCCACATAAATACTACCAATACCACCACCGACCTACCATTCACTAAAACTATACCTACTATCACTATTTACAATATTTTTATAATCCTGTATTAATTTGAAAAATAACAACAAACTAACTAATTGTTATTTAAGAATATTACTCAAAAGAACCTAGAGTTATATGGCTGTTTTATACGACTAATATTCCTTTTGTCGCCAACTAGGCGTTATGGCGCTATTGCAACAACGACTTTTAGGCAATACATTTCATCTTAATAAACAAGTTTTCCATAATGAAAACTTTTACCAACCTATACATAATATTCGAGGGATTTATGAGTCAACGAATTGAAATAGCTGATTTACGTGTATCTACCTGCCTTTATAACTTTATTGAGCAAGAGGTATTACCTAACAGCGGTATTGACACTCACCATTTTTGGAACGAGTTTTCACAAATTGTTCACCAGCTAAGTCCTGAGAATAAGAGTTTGTTAGCCACTCGCGATCAACTGCAGCAACAAATCGACCAATGGCATACTCAAAACCAAGGTGAAAATTTTGATTTTGCTACCTACAAAAGCTTTTTAAAAGACATTAATTATATCGTACCTGAAGTAGAAGACTTCAGTATTACCACAAATAACGTTGACGCCGAACTAGCCACTATGGCAGGTCCACAACTAGTTGTACCGGTAATGAATGCACGATTTGCGTTAAATGCAGTAAATGCGCGTTGGGGAAGCTTATATGATGCATTATATGGTAGCGATGCTATCAGCGATGAAGGTGGCGCAGAGCAAGGTAGTCAATATAACCCAGTGCGTGGTGCAAAAGTTATTGCATTTGCCCGAGACTTTTTAGACCAAAGTATTCCGTTACAGTCTGGCTCTCACGTTAATGCAAATCAATATAAAATTATCGACCAAACCTTGATCGTTGAATTAGAAAATGGTCAACAAACACAACTGCTATCCCCTGCCGCTTTCATCGGCTTTAGTGGTGATATTAACCAGCCTACTGGTTTACTCTTTAAACACAACGGCTTGCACTTTGAAGTGGCTTTTGATCCAAGCAGCACTATCGCAAAAGCTGATAAAGCAGGCGTTAGCGATATTATCATTGAAGCGGCACTGACAACGATTATGGATTGTGAAGACTCAGTCGCCGCTGTTGATGCCCAAGATAAAGTGATTGCCTATAAAAATTGGTTGGGCTTAATCAAAGGCGACCTAAAAGAAACCATTAATAAAGGTGGTAAACAATTCGATCGTACCATGAACCCCGATCGCCAATATCACAACGTAAGTGGCCAAACCTTGTCAGTTAAAGGGCGAAGTTTAATGTTCGTGCGAAATGTTGGTCATTTAATGACAAACAACGCGATTTTAGATAAAGACGGTAATGAAGTGCCTGAAGGCATAATGGATGCGATGATCACGTCACTCATTTCATTGCACGATCTGCAAAAAGGTACCCAAGGCAACAGCGCCCAAGGCTCGATTTATATCGTAAAACCTAAAATGCATGGCCCAGATGAAGTGGCCTTTGCCGACAAATTATTTGCACGTGTCGAGCAAGCGCTTAATTTAGCAACCAATACCATAAAAATGGGCATTATGGATGAAGAGCGCCGCACCAGTGTTAACTTAAAAGCCTGTATTAACAGCGCAAAAAATCGCGTGGTATTTATTAATACCGGATTTTTAGATCGCACCGGTGATGAAATTCATACCTCAATGAAAGCCGGCCCAATGGCGCGTAAAGCCGATATAAAGTTAACACCTTGGATTGGTGCATATGAAGACAATAATGTTGATATTGGTTTAGCATGTGGTTTTAGCGGTAAAGCACAAATCGGTAAAGGCATGTGGCCAATTCCAGATCAAATGTCGAACATGTTAGCCACCAAAATTAACCACGTGGAAGCCGGTGCAAATACTGCTTGGGTACCATCACCAACAGCGGCAGTACTGCATGCATTACATTACCATCGCGTTGACGTATTCAGTCTACAACAAGAATTAAAAACTCGCACCACAGCCAATATTGATGATATTTTAACCATACCGCTAGCACCAGATACAAATTGGAGTGCGGAAGAAATAAGCCAAGAGCTAGATAATAATGCACAAGGTATTTTAGGGTATGTTGTACGCTGGATTGACCAAGGCATCGGTTGTTCAAAAGTACCTGATATTAATGATGTCGGTTTAATGGAAGATAGAGCGACCTTGCGCATATCTAGTCAACATTTAGCTAACTGGCTTGAGCATAACATCTGCACTAAAGAGCAAGTGATGGCGAGTATGAAGAAAATGGCAGCAATTGTTGATCAACAAAATGCTGGTGATCCATTATATCAAGCAATGTCTGAAAATTTTGACAACAGCATCGCTTTTAAAGCCGCATGCGATTTGGTGTTTTTAGGTGATGTTCAACCTAATGGCTATACTGAACCTTTATTACATCAATACCGTATAGACAAAAAGGCGAGCTAGTTTTAGTTAGTGAACTATACAAGTAAGCACATAAATAACCTATCAGTGCTAATATTCGTAACAATATATTAAGTAACGGATGAAAGTTATTATAACTTCATCCGTTCTTATTTTTATATGTTTTTACTATTGGCTTTTTAAGCGAGTTTTAAATTAGCAAGAATGGCAATATTTCGGCTCATTTATTCGAAATGCAGCAGCTTAACGCAAAAATTTGACATTCCGGCTTATTAAACTCGACGTTAAATAGCTTGCAACATATAGTTAACATTCGTACAATTTGGTTACAAATGAGAATTGTTTCATCACAGGCAACGGATTAAGTGTGGAGTTATTATGAACAAACTAGCAAAATCATTAAAAGTTTTAACTTTATCTGGTCTAATTGCTGTTAGCTGTACGGCGCTTCCTGCTTGGACTAAAGTCAATGTCCAACCGGCTCAAGCTGCGCAAACAAGTTCTTATAACGCTACCATAGCGGTGGTATACACAGGTATATCTGATATTTCTCCCAACTTTGTGACACAACAAGTTGTCATAAAAACTAACCAGCAGCCTGATCTACATACCCCAGCAGAAAAGCCGCACCAAGTAAAAGGTGATGGTCAAACGCACAACAATATCTTTGACATAGCCATTATTTTTAATGATAAGTTACAGCAATTTCTTGCTGCATTTTCACGATTCATCTTTAGCAATGCCCACGCAGAAACGGCAAAAGTAATGGATCAAAACAATAATGTTGCGAGCGTAGATAACTGCAAAGTGATCAACTAGTACATTCATAAATAGTTTGAGTTTATTGAATTCAGCTCGCTCCAGTGATTGCCGTTTATTCCCCATTCTTGATAATACAGCAACACCTCTTACCCCTATTTCACAGCTCATTCATTTCTCTTGATACGTTATCAACAACACCTACCAATCTGTTCCATAACTATTTAAAAAACATATTGCTCACACAGCATTAACAAGTTCTTAACACAAGTAAGAAATTTAAAATTCTTGCTTCAAAGTCATTAAAAATTAGTTTACTGTTGGCGTAGATTCCCACAATAGGTAGAGAAAATTACATGGTAACAGCATCAGCACGTCATATTTTAGTAGACACTGAACAAGCATGTTTAGATTTAAAAACAGAAATTGAGTCAGGTGCCGATTTTGCAGAAATAGCAAAACAGCATTCAAACTGCCCATCAAAAGCGCAAGGTGGCGCATTAGGTTCATTTGGTCGAGGTCAAATGGTTAAAGAATTTGATCAAGTAGTATTTAGCGCTGAGCTAAATAAAGTACAAGGACCGGTAAAAACACAATTTGGTTATCACTTAGTAGAAGTCACTAACCGTACCGAGTAAACCGCTTTATATCATTATAAAAACAGTACGCAATAGACATAAAAAAAGCGCTTCAATTTGAAGCGCTTCAATTTGAAGCGCTTTTTTGTAGCTTGTAGCTTGTAGCTTGTAGCTTGTAGCTTGTAGCTTGTAGCTAGGTCATTATGGCATCATTGCTTCTTGATCAGCGCCTTCTTTTTCAATCACTTCAGGGATCAGGTCTTCTTTTGAAATACCTAACGACAAGGCAATTGAACTTGCTACGTAGATCGAAGAATAGGTACCAACAAAAACACCTAATAGTAATGCAGTGGCAAAACCATGAATTAATGCGCCACCTTTAAAGAATAATGCCGCCAATACCAATAGCGTTGTAATTGAGGTAATAAAGGTACGGCTTAAGGTTTGTGACAACGAAATATTAATTATCTCAGCCGGACCACCTTCTCGTATTTTTCGAAAGTTCTCACGAATTCGATCCGAGACAACAATCGTATCGTTAAGTGAATAACCAATTACCGCCAGTATTGCAGCTAGTACGGTTAAATCGAACTCTAATTGTAAAACAGAGAATAAACCAAGGGTCAGCAGTACATCGTGAAATAGTGCGAATACAGAGCCTAAAGCAAAGCGCCATTCAAAGCGAAATGCAACATAAACTAAGATACAAATTAACGCAGTTAGCATGGCTAAGCCGCCCTGCTCCGCTAATTCGTCACCAACACTTGCACCAACAAACTCAATACGGCGCATATCAACCGCTTGACCAGTACCTTGTTCTAATACTTCCAGTACTTGGTTACCGATCATTTTCGCTTCAACACCATCGCGCTGCGCTAAACGAATCACGACATCACGTGAGCTACCATAAAGCTGCACAACCGCATCTTCAAAGCCGTTAGTGTCCATAACTTGACGGATTTTGGTTAAGTCAGCCGCTTGTTCAAAGCCTACTTCAATCAAAGTACCGCCGGTAAAGTCTAAACCGAAATTTAATTTATTTACCGCTAATGACGCAATAGACGCGGCCATTAATAACATACTAAATATCATGGCTATCTTGCGATAGTTCATAAAGTCGACTGTTTTTTTCAATTGTAAAATTTGCATAATTTAATCAACCTTATATCGATAATTTATCGAGACGTTTACCGCCCCAAACGGCGTTAACAACTGTACGTGTACCAATGACAGCAGTAAACATTGAGGTAAGAATACCGATAGAAAGTGTTACGGCAAAACCTTTGATAGGGCCAGTACCAACAGCAAATAGTATTAAAGCGGCAATTAACGTTGTAATGTTTGCATCAATAATAGTTGAGAATGCTGCGTCGTAACCTTGGTGAATCGATTGCTGAACGGATTTACCTGCGCGCATTTCTTCACGAATACGTTCAAATATAAGTACGTTGGCATCAACCGCCATACCAACAGTTAAAACAATACCCGCCATGCCTGGTAACGTTAAGGTAGCGCCTGGGATCATCGACATTACACCAACAATTAATACCAAGTTAGCACCAAGTGCTAAATTAGCCACAATACCAAAAGCGCGGTAGTAAACAATCATGAAAACAAAGACTAATCCAAAGCCCATCAAGATAGCTTGAAAGCCTAACTGGACATTTTCAGCACCTAACGTTGGACCAACTGTACGCTCTTCAACAATTTGAATTGGCGCAATCAAGGCACCCGCACGTAATAATAACGCTAAATTATGTGCTTCAGCAGGAGAATCTGATCCAGTAATACGGAAGCTTTTACCTAAGCGAGCTTGAATGGTCGCCACTGAGATAATTTCTTCTTGTTTTTCAAATATGGTATTGCCCTGCGGGTCTTTACGATCCGTTGGCTTGTATTCAATAAATACCGACGCCATTGGCTTGCCAATATTTGATTTGGTCGCATTAGAGAATTTTGTGCCGCCTGGCGAGTCTAAGGTAATATTAACTTGTGAACGGCCGTTTTCATCAAAGCCTGAGTTAGCATCAATGATGTGATCACCAGTAAGCATAATACGCTTTTTCACTAAGTATGGACGACCATCTCTGTCTGACAATAACTGTGAACTCGCAGGTACACGACCATTTAAGGCATTGCTAATGTCATTTTCTTGGTCAACCATTCTAAATTCAATAGTTGCTGTTGCGTTTAGAATTTCTTTCGCTTTTGCTGTGTCTTGAACACCTGGCAATTCAATCACAATGTGTTTTTGACCTTGGCGCTGCACCAATGGCTCTGCTACACCTAATTCATTAACACGATTACGAATAATGGTAATGTTTTGTTGAAGTGCGTATTCACGAATTTCTTTTAGCTTTTGCTCGGTCATGCTCGCTTTAAGCGTTAAGCTGTCGCTATCGTCGTCAAATAAGAAATCACGGTAGCGTTTACTTAAAAAGCTTTCAGCTTTAGCAAGGTCTTCTTCATTACGTAGCTGAACAACAATAGCGTCTGAGGTTTTTTTCACGCTACGGTAGCGAATTTTTTCGCCGCGTAGGTCGTTACGAAAATCGCCAACCATACCGTCTTGTGCTTTTATAATGGCTTCGTTCATGTTCACTTCCATTAAGAAATGCACACCGCCACTTAAATCTAAACCTAACTTCATTGGTGTACCACCAAGACTTGCAAGCCAGTCTGGCGTTGCAGGTGTTAAGTTTAAGGCTACAGAATATTTATCGCCCAACGACTCATCAAGTAAGTCACGCGCTTTAAGTTGTGATTCTGTGTTTTGAAAACGCACCAATAATTGTCCGTTTTCAAGAGCAATACTTTGATAAGTAATACTTTCTTGGTCTAATTGCGATTTTACTGAATCTAAAGAGGTTTCAGTAATTTCAACCCCTCTGAGACCTGAAATTTGTACCGCTGGATCTTCACCATACAAATTTGGCGAGGCGTATAAAGCACCGAAGGCAACTATAAAAAGTACCATCAGTGATTTCCAAAGGGGATATTTGTTTAACACAATGTCATCCTACTATTTAATTTATCAACTACCTAAAAGCAAATCGCCTGTTTATACAAGATAAACAGGCGATAAATTACTAAAGGTTTTTCATTGTGCCTTTTGGTAATACAGCTGAAACCGCAGCTTTTTGCAGCGTTACTTCAGTATTTTCAGCAAGACTCACTACAATGAAATCTTTCTCGTCAGATACTTTTACGATTTTACCAACAATGCCGCCTTGCGTTAATACTTCATCACCTTTTGATAATTCAGACATTAAGCTTTTATGCTCTTTTACACGCTTAGCTTGTGGACGGTAAATCATGAAATAGAAAACCAAACCAAATACCAATAGCATGATGATCATTTCCATACCACCACCTTGTTGAGCTGGCGCTGCTGCAGCATGTGCATTACTAATGAATAAACTCATAAAATCCTCTTATTATATATTGAAAAACTGCTATAAATTACGAACCAATACGCGGTTCAAAAACACTAAATTTACTCGTTACTACCAGCTAATGGCGGTACAGGTAAATCACGCAAAGCGTAAAAGTCACTAACAAAGTCATCTAATTTACCTGCTGCAATCGCATCACGCAAACCTTGCATAACTTTTTGATAAAAACGTAAGTTATGTATTGTATTTAACTGTGAACCTAAAATTTCATTACACTTATCTAAATGATGCAAATAAGCACGTGAATAATTTTTACAGGTGTAACAATCACATTCACTATCTAATGGTCCGGTATCTGTTTTATGACGGGCATTACGAATTTTAATCACGCCGTTATTAACAAATAAATGACCATTTCGGGCATTACGCGTTGGCATAACACAATCAAACATGTCGATACCACGGCGCACACCTTCTACTAAATCTTCAGGCTTGCCTACTCCCATCAAATATCGGGGCTTATTTTCAGGGATCAAGGGGGTAGTATGATCTAATATTCTGATCATATCTTCTTTTGGCTCGCCGACCGATAATCCACCAATGGCGTAACCATCAAATTCAATCGCTCGAAGGCCTGCAGCAGATACTTCACGCAGGTCTTCATACATGCCGCCTTGCACAATGCCGAATAAAGCTGATGGGTTATCGCCATGTGCGTCTTTAGAGCGCTGTGCCCAACGAAGTGATAACTCCATCGACTCTTTTGATTCTTGGTGCGTTGCAGGATAAGGCGTACATTCGTCAAATATCATCACAATATCTGAACCTAAGCTACGTTGAACATCGATTGAACGTTCAGGCGTTAACATGATTTTTTCGCCATTTACCGGCGAGCTAAACTTAACGCCCTCTTCGGTAATTTTACGCATTTTGCCTAAACTAAAAACTTGGAAGCCGCCTGAGTCAGTTAAGATTGGCTTATCCCAGTTCATAAAACCATGCAAACTACCGTGTTGCTCAATAATTTCAGTGCCGGGGCGCAGCATTAAATGAAAAGTATTGCCAAGAATAATTTCAGCGCCAATTTCTTTTACTTCTTCAGTTTTAATGCCTTTCACCGTACCGTAAGTACCAACCGGCATAAAAGCTGGTGTTTCAATCGTGCCACGGTCAAAGGTAATACGACCACGACGAGCTTTGCCGTCATTGCCAAGTAGCTCAAACTTCATTCTACTGCGGCTATCATCTGCTTTTTTTGTCTCTGTCATAAGATTTCCTGCGCCCACTAGCGAAACAGGCTAGCGGCTTTTTCTAAATAAATAACGACTACTTACAAAAAATAGTCATTAACTTGCTGATTTTTTTGTTAAGAACATCGCATCACCATAACTGAAAAAACGGTATTTTTCAGTAACAGCATGTTGATATGCGTTCATAATATTTTCATAGCCTGAAAATGCACTGACTAACATTAATAAGGTTGACTCAGATAAATGAAAATTAGTAATTAACGCGTCGATAATTTCAAATTCATAGCCTGGGGTAATAAAAATGTCAGTATCGCCATAAAAGCTTGCAAAGGCTTGCCCTTTGGCTTTTGCCACTTTTGCTGCGCTTTCAATTGAACGAACTGATGTTGTGCCAACAGCCACTACTCGCCCGCCTTTAGCTTTAGTGCGATTGATTTGCTCCACCACTTCATCAGGCACTTCTACGTATTCCGCGTGCATAATGTGATCGGCAATTTCATCCACTTTTACCGGCTGAAAGGTGCCTGCGCCAACGTGCAAGGTAACAAAAGCAAGCTCGACGCCTTTCGCTTTTAATCGTTCAAGTAACGCATCGTCAAAATGCAGGCCTGCGGTAGGTGCAGCAACCGCCCCCGGCTTTTCATTGTAAACGGTTTGATAACGTTCACGATCGCTGTCTTCATCAGGGCGGTCAATATAAGGCGGTAATGGCATATGGCCAACGTCTTCAAGCACTTGTAACACCGATTGTTCGCCGTGAAATTTAAGTTCAAATAAAGCACCGTGTCTAGCCACCATGGTCGCCTTAACTTTCCCTTCTAGGGTAATTTCATTGCCCACTTTTGGTGATTTACTGGCGCGAATATGGGCAAGTACGCTGTGTTCATCTAATAAACGTTCAACTAATACTTCCACTTTTCCGCCACTGGCTTTTTGCCCAAACATACGTGCAGGGATCACTCGCGTATTATTAAATACCAGCAAATCGCCAGTATTAAGCTGCTGCTCAATCGCTAAAAATTGGCTATCAGTAATTTCGCCGCTATCGCCATTTAAGGTCATTAAACGACTGGCGGTGCGGTCTGATTTTGGGTAACGAGCTATAAGCTCTTCGGGCAAGTTAAATGAGAAGTCGGCTACACGCATTTTTGATGGTCTATTTTGAAGGTAACAATTTAGGCTAAAATAACCGCGCAATTCTAGTGCTGAGGCGCCTTAATAGCAAGTAAAAACTCGCCCAGAGGCCAAGCTTTAGCGTTCATATTTCACTACAACTTTTACGATTACCAATTATTTGCAATTTTAGTGACATGCGCTTGATCATTATTTAGTTAAATTATGTTGGTCATTTCCCAAAAATGTCCTTACAAAATTCAATTTTTATCGTATGCTGATCAAATGTTTATTAAGAAGTGACTACTATGGATAATCTTGCTTTTGCCATCGCTAGAACTATTTTAAATGGCTTTGAACACCATATAAATTTGTATGCTGAAATTACCCAGTCGGCCAAACAACGTTTTGAGCAGTGTCAGTGGAGTGAAGTACAAAAAGCTGCCAAGGCACGTACCGACTTTTACGACAAACGTGTCGCTGAAGCATTAGCCAAAATTAAGCAAGACTTTTACGTAGGTTCACTTGACGACAGGCTGTGGCGTGAAGTGAAACAATATTATGTTGATCTTTTATCAACCCACAACCAACCCGAGTTAGCAGAAAGCTTTTACAACTCAATTTTCTGTCAGCTATTTGAACGTAAGTACTACCATAACGACTTTATTTTTGTTGAAAGCACCGCTGATCGATTGAACGATCATCCTGCTGAAATATTTACTAGCTATAATCCGGCTGAAAAAGGCTTGGCACAAACCATTATGGAGATCATGTTAAGCCATAAAATGGACGTGCCATATCAAGACTTAAGACGTGATGTTGCTACACTCATTAAAGTATTTCGCAAGCAAGCTCACAAAACCTTATATCGCTTAGAAGAGTTACAATTCGATATTCTGAACTTTGTTTTTTACCGAAATAAAGGCGCTTATATTATCGGCAGGGTTTTATCGCCAGGTGGCGAAACCCCATTCATAGTGACCGTATTAAACAATGAAAAAGGCGGCTTATACATCGACGCGCTTATTTCAGACAGCGAGAGTATGGCAGTTGTTTTTGGTTTTGCCCGTGCTTATTTCTTTGTAGATTGCCAACACCCACATGCATTGGTGAATTTTTTACAGCGCCTTATTCCGCATAAAACGACTGCCGACTTATATTCCGCCATTGGTTTTCACAAACAAGGGAAAACACAATTTTATCGCGACTTTTTACATCACTTGGCCAATAGCGACGATAAACTTGAACTTGCTGCAGGTATTAAAGGCATGGTGATGTCGGTATTTACTCTGCCGTCTTACCCGTATGTTTTTAAAATTATTAAAGATAAATTTGCGCCTAGTAAAAACATGACCAAAAAAGATGTTAAAGGCAAATACCGTTTGGTGAAATTACACGACCGCGTCGGCCGTATGGCTGATACGATGGAATATTCAGAAGTGGCTTTTCCACGCGACAGATTCTCTGATGAACTATTAGAAGAGCTCACCACAGTTGCACCGTCAATTATCCGCTTTGAAGACAATTTAGTGATCATAGAACACATGTATATCGAACGCCGCATGGTGCCATTAAACATATACTTAGCCGATGCTAACGAAGAAGATCTCGACAATGCCATGTACGGATATGGCAAAGCAATTAAACAACTGATCGCCGCTGATATATTCCCTGGAGACATGCTGTTGAAGAACTTTGGTGTTACTCGCCATGGCCGCGTCATTTTCTATGATTACGATGAAATTACCTACATGGATGAAGTGAATTTCAGGGTAAAACCCGAACCAAAAACCGAAGAGCAAATTTACGCAGCCGAGCCTTGGTATTCGGTTGAGCCCGGCGATATGTTTCCGGAAGAGTTAGCCACTTTTGCCTTAGCGAATCCAAAATATCGTAAAGCATTTTTAAAACATCACCCTGAACTGTTAGAAGCTTCATACTGGCAGCAATGTCAGAAAAATGTTGCTGACGGTGTATTTGAAGATGTTTATCCCTACCCGGATGAAATACGCTTTTGTAATTTACATGCGAGCTAATACATCTAAAGTAGCTACTGTAGCAATGAATTAGCAGGCAACTAAAACTAGCGAACATTTACTAGCGAACATTTACTTGCAAACATTGCGCAATGGGTGTTTTTAACGCCTTTTGCGCAATAAATGTGCGAACAAACTTTTTTTTTAAATTAACCCTTTACCTTTGGGCGTTCATCAGTATAATTCGAATCCGTTGCAGGGGTGTAGTTCCAATTGGTAGAACAGCGGTCTCCAAAACCGACGGTTGGGAGTTCGAATCTCTCCACCCCTGCCATTTCTTTTCTATGCCTCGTTTTATATATCCCAAGTTATTATCTTATTTATCAATTATTACATCACCAGTATTGTGCTACTTTCACAGAACGTCAGCTTGTTGTTTATTTAAAAGCACGTGTAATACCAGTTTGATTAAATAAATGAACACTTAGCTTGAGATAAAACGCTTTAGTGTAAGACGCTTGTTTTTAGCAAGGCTATTCCCTTTCAAAAATAAGTAACAACGCCCTAGTTACAGTGTAAAATTCTCTGATATAGAATGACTATCCAAGTAAAGATTTAGCGAGTTCTTGCACCGATAAAATAGCGCTGAGTTGATCATATTATTCATCAGTTTAGTATAAAACGCCTACGCTTATTTACGCTAGCTCGATTCCCCCTAACTAATATTCATAAACAAAAGCCATCAAATAAAAATTACAGAACAAAGCCTAACGATGGCGGCTATATCTTTCGAATGTAATATATTGATACGGAGCTAAAACAGCACACCAAGGTTTGAAATATCACGGGTAGTGGTCGTTAAAGTTTAATTGAAAAAATTTAGATATGGCTAAAAGGGAGCCTTAGGGTGTAGCTAGGTATGTTCATAGGACAGATCATACGGTAACCCTCCCATAAAAGCATAATAGTGTTTATGCCAAAACAATAAATTCAAGGGTAAAAAAAATGGAAGCTAGGCTTCCATTTTTCATCAATTCGTTAGCGTTTAACTACTATAATTGGTAGTTAAATTCAATGCGGTGTTCACCGTCTTTAAAGTCTACATTTTCAGTCCAGTTAGCAAAGTAACGAACATTTAAGCGTGGCGAAATTTGGTAGTTAACTGCGAATTCGTGTAACAATACGCTGTCTGTTTCAATACCAAAAGCATGTGCTTTATATAAATCAGAACCACCTAAACTTTGTAAGTAGAACGGGTTGTAGTTTAACCATAACTTGTCGGTAATGGCTAATTTTGAATACATACCAATAATTGTGTATGCACCAAAGCCTGAGAAACCATCATCAATCACAGGTTGCTCATTTTCAAAGCTGTCAACAACGTTATTACCAAAGGTTGCACCAACACCCGCTAATGGGAATAAGTTTACCGGCCCCATTTTAGGAAGCGCTTGGATTATTGAATAAGAAGCATCAATTGTTTGATCAGCAAAATGAGTACCATCAAAGTTAACGTTAATATCAAGTTGCTTACCACGGCCATTGGTTAGGTCTACTTCGAATTGTCTTAAACGTAAAAAGTCAATCGAGTTATCACGCGCAGGCGAGTCACTAAAACCTAAGTTTTCACCTTGAATGCCTTTAATTTCATAAACATTCATGCCAGCAGTAGTATCTTCACCTGTATCGTAGGTTTGGCCAACTTTAAGGTTGATACCACGATCAGTTACACCTGCACCTACTTGAGTAAAAATGGCAAGAGGATCAGACATATCCTGAATTTCTTGCTCTTCTTGTGCAGCTTCAGATTTTACTGGTGCTTCAGGAGCTTCATTTGCAGCAAATGCAGTCGCTGACATTAGTGTAAGCACTAAGGCTAAATTCATACTTTTTTTCATGGTATATTCCTACTTTTAATTTCACATCAAGCTAAAGGCTTAGCTACAAATGTAATGTTCGTAATGCATATTGGTTATTGGAATAACTATAAAGTAGAGACGTGTTTAATTCGTGCGGGGATTTGTATCAATATTGCCACGAATGTTAAATAATAGTTAACAATGTTGGCGGTATTTATCTGAGGTAAAACTTATTAGTAGATACAAACCAAGCTTAGATTACAAACATTACCTCATTAAATTTATCTTTATTAATCATCAGCTTACCAAACGCTAGAGATAATCAAAGCCGTTTGTAAACGCCTTTCAACTACTTTTTTAACCCTACTTTTTGACTGCATGTTTTAACTACGTCATTGGTTAACCCTTTAACTACACTTTTAATCAAGCTAGAACCTTACTCATTAAAAAATACCGGTAAGACATTGTTGCGAGGTTCCAGTTTTCATCTATTTCTGTCATCATAGTTGTATCATTGCGCACTTAATTTTCATCATGCCATTATCAACTCGACAATTTGATTATTTAACCGAAATGGGCATTAACTTATGGTGCTCAAAAGCTAAGCTCGATAATACTTCAGAGACACAGACACCTTGTGAAAACATTCATTTTGATGAAGTTAGCCAGTTAACATTATTTTCAGATATTTTAATCTGTCTAAACCTATCAATTGGTGAAGTCACTTATAGTGAGCAGCAATTAAATTTGGGTTTATTCAATTGGCAGTTTGGCAAAGACAATGGAATTAATTTCAACAATAATTTATTAACCACACCTTCACTTAACACATTGCAAAAATCCCCAAAGCTCAAGCAACAACTGTGGCAAATTTTTTGCGAACACAACCTTTATAGTAATCATTAAGATGAGTTTTACCTTTGAACCTGTAAGTCATGCAGACGTCAGCCATTTAATGGCGATAGAAAACGCCTGTCATTCACACCCTTGGACAGAAAAAACCTTTAGTAGCTGCATCGGCGGTCGGTATTTTGGGTTTTATTTAAAAATTGAAGATGACATTGTCGGCTTTTATATTGGTGAACATGTTGCCGGTGAAGCGACATTGATGGATATTTGTGTCGCACCTGAGCATCAAGGCAAAGGTTACGGTAATAAGTTACTCAGCCACTTTATTAATCAAAGTAAAAAGCTAAATAACAACAAAGTATTTCTTGAAGTTAGGGCAAAAAACATTAGTGCTCAAATGCTTTATATGAACCACGGTTTTTGTGAAATTAGCCGCAGAACGGGTTATTACCCTAGTGCTTCTGGCTTTGGCTATGAAGATGCGATTGTTATGTCGCTTGTATTAAGCTAACTTTCGCCACTTGGTTACAAAGTTATACATTTAGCAACACCATCTTGCTATTTTACTGCACAATTAACGACTAATATTTAATCACCATTATTAATCAATAGCTTTGGTGATTTATGTTCAGCCAACTTACATTACCCACAGAGACTGAAATAACCGCACAAGACATAACACAATTAGTTATGGCGGAAGCTATTGCACACATTGCACAATTAACAGGGCTGGCCCAGAACGCTTGTGAAAAATTAGTTAAACAACAGCTAATTGGCTCTACGGAGACGAAAGCACCAGCTTCTAATGTTAACGACATTATTACTCACCATGAAACTGACTTTATTGGTCAGCTTTTCAAAGAAAACTAACAAATACTTTTAATTTATTTAAATTAATTTGAACTAATCAAGTAAACACCACTCATAGTAAGTGAGAGTTTTGTTTCCCTTAGTGTTTCATGTTTTTATAGCGCATTCATTTGAATGCGCTTTTTTTTGCCTATAGGAAATAGGTAATTCACGATTTCATGGATGAAAAAGAGTGAAGCCTATAGGAAATAGGTTCCTTCGACTACTTCGCGCTCAGGATGCTCGGTTGCTTAGTTTGATGGATGAAAATAAACGCAGACCTATAGGCCCTTCGACAGGCTCAGGATAAACAGCACTTGTTATTTTCCCGTCCGTACTGAGCAGATGAGGAACGAGTCGACCGTCGAAGTACGACAAGCTTCCTTCGACAAGCTCAGGACGAGCGGTTTGAAGTTGAATTCATCTGTAGAAAGGGGCCGGTGACATTTAAACAAATGGCTAATCTATACTACTTTCTTCCTTATTTTTGTCACCGTCCCCAGTGTTTTTTTAGGTGCTGCGCGCTTCCTTCAACAAGCTTTCTTCGACAAGCTCAGGACGAACGGTTTGGTGGCGAATTTATCTAAATTAGTCCACGCGCAATAATTTCCGTTCATGCTGAGCTTGTCGAAGTATAGGAAATTATGTGAACTATCTTTCTCTGCTTTTGAGCTGAAACTGGTTCGATAACATGTACATACGGTTAATCCCGCAGATCTTCTTGCTTCTTTTATCACCGCCCCCATGCTCTCCCGAACGATGCTTTTCAAATTAAATTCATCAAAATTAAAATAAATTTGAACTAAATCAAAACCAGCCGCTCTTACTTTACGAGAGTTTTAATCCCCTTAGTGTTTCATGTTTTTTTAGCGCATTCATTTGAATGCGCTTTTTTTTGCCTATAGGAAATAGGTAATTCACGATTTCATGGATGAAAAAGAGTGAAGCCTATAGGACGTAGGTTCCTTCGACTGCTTCGCGCTCAGGATGCTCGGTTGCTTAGTTTGATGGACGAAAATAAACGTCGGCCTATAGTCACGATTTCATGGATGAAAAAGAGTGAAGCCTGCAGAACGTAGGTTACTTCGACTGCTTTGCGCTTCCTTCGACAAGCTTCCTTCGACAAGCTTCCTTCGACAAGCTCAGGACGAACGGCATGGCGGTGAATTTATCTAAATGAGTCCATGCGTAATAATTTCCGTTTGTTTGGAAAAGGGGTCGGTGACATTTATACAAATGGCAAATTCCGACTACTTTCTTCCTTATTTTTTGTCACCGCCCCCTGTGATGTTATAGACGCTTCGCGCTTCCTTCGACAAGCTTCCTTCGACAGGCTCAGGACTAGCGGTTTGGCGGTGAATTTATCTAAATGAGTCCATGCGCAATAATTTCCGTTTGTTTGGAAAAGGGGTCGGTGACATTTATACAAATGGCAAATGCCGACTACTTTCTTCCTTATTTTTTGTCACCGACCCCAGTTTTCCAATAATTCCCGTTCATGCTGAGCTTGTCGAAGCATAGGGAATTAAAAGACGTAAACGTTAATTCAGCCCAAAATAACCTCTTAAAATATAAAATCCTCAGGCGCAACATAGCTTTTAACGATAAGTAAGAAAAAATTGGCGCAAATCAATGATGTCTTAATTTCAGCAAATGCCATAAAATGATTGTTATTCTCATTTAATCATTAAGCGCGCTTACTGTTATCATGTTAAACCTTACCTTTGTAAATCAATATATTAGTCATTTGCCGGGCGACAGCTTAGCTGAAAATTATCCGCGTCAGGTTGAACATGCCGCCTACTCTTTTGCGACGCCAAAAAGTGTTGCTGCGCCAAAGTTAATTGCCTTTAATGACGATGTTGCCAATGAACTCGATTTTTCTTTTAGTGAGCACGATGAAGATGAACTTGCGCAGCTACTTACCGGCAACCAGCTTACAACAAGCATGCAGCCATATGCGATGTGCTATGGCGGCCATCAATTTGGTGGTTGGGCTGGCCAATTAGGCGACGGTCGTGCAATTAATTTAGGTGATATTCAAACTAAAAACTTTGGTCATAAAACCATACAACTTAAAGGCGCTGGCCCTACCCCGTATTCAAGAACTGCCGATGGTTTAGCCGTGCTGCGCTCGTCAATACGCGAGTTTTTATGCTCTGAGGCGATGTATCATTTAGGTGTACCAACCACGCGAGCATTAAGTTTATGTTTAACCGGCGATAATGTTCGTCGTGATATGTTTTACGATGGCAACGCAAAATATGAACTAGGCGCTGTGGTGTGCCGAGTATCGTCTTCTTTTACCCGTTTTGGTAGTTTTCAATTACCATCAGCGCGCAGCGACGGCGCTTTATTACAAGCACAAGCGCAATATTGCATCAAAACCGACTTCCCGCATTTACTCGACCAAACACAAACGTTTTCGCCTGAGGTGTATGCTAATTGGTTTAATGAAGTGTGCCAACGCACTTGCAAATTAGTAGTGCACTGGATGCGTATCGGTTTTGTCCATGGCGTATTAAATACCGACAACATGTCAATATTAGGTGAAACCATCGACTTTGGCCCGTATGGTTGGGTTGATGATTTTGACCCCGACTGGACACCCAATACCACCGACGCGCAAGGAAAACGCTATCGTTTTGGCGCGCAAGCGCAAGTTTGTCGTTGGAACTTATGCCAACTCGCCAATGCCATTTACCCATTAATTAATGATGCTAAACCACTGCAGCAATGCATCGATGAATTTAGTGACAATTATCAACAACAATGGGCAGAGATGATGGCTGAAAAGCTCGGTTTTAATGAGTATGTTGAGGCCTCTGACCAAGCGATTTTTAGCCAGCTTGAAGAGTTACTGGCAAGCATAGAAACTGACATGACCTTGTTTTACCGAAAACTGGCCACGATCAACATCAGCGAAAAAGCCCTTGAACAGCCAGCGCTTCATTTTGCCGATTGTTATTATCAGAGTGAGCAAATAACGCCTGAGTACAAAGCAGAATTAGCCACTTGGTTAAATGCTTATTGCGAGCGCTTACTCACCCAGCAAGGTTTTGATAACAGCAAACGCATCGCCAAAATGAATGCAGTTAACCCTAAATATGTGCTTAGAAACTATCTATCTCAGCAAGCTATCGACAAAGCAGAGCAAGGTGATTACAGCGAACTTCATACCTTGCAAGCACTGTTAAAACGCCCATACGATGAACAGCCAGAATTTGAACGCTACGCACAAAAGCGCCCTGATTGGGCTAGAAATAAAGCCGGCTGCTCTATGCTCTCGTGTAGCTCTTAATAACGAGCTACAAGCAAGAAGCTTTAAGCTGAAAGTTAAAGCTACAAGCGAGAAGCTTTAAGTCAAAAGCCACAAGTTGAAAATTAAAAGTTAAGAGCCAAAAGCAACAAATGTGACTTATTTCACATTTGTTGCTAGAATGCGCGGCGAATTATTGCTCAAGCATCAATTAAGTACGTTTGAACGATAAATAAACATTACAATAACCACTTAATCTACAGCGCCGTATTTACGTTACGGACAGCTCAATGGGTAAAAAATGACAACACAACATCAGCAACACAGCAAACAAACCGTCGTTTGTGCACTATATAAATTTGTCCGTCTCGACAATTACCAAGATCTTAAAGCGCCATTATTAGCTCATATGGAAAGCCAAAGCGTAAAAGGCACACTTTTACTAGCAAGCGAAGGCATCAACGGCACCATTGCCGGTAGCCAAAAAGCGATTGACTCAGTGCTTGAGTTTTTACAAAACGATGAACGCTTAAACCCTATTTCATATAAATTTTCTTATCATCAAGAAAACCCTTTTCAACGCACCAAAGTGAAATTGAAAAAAGAAATTGTCACCATGGGCGTTGAAGGTATCGACCCACTGCAAGTGGTGGGGACTTATGTAAAACCGAAAGACTGGAACGCGTTAATTTCAGATCCTGAAGTTTTATTAGTTGATACCCGTAACGACTACGAAATTGAAATTGGCACCTTTAAAAATGCGGTTAATCCAAATACCGAAAACTTTCGTCAATTCCCAGAATACGTTGAACAAAACCTAGATAAAACCAAACACAAAAAAGTTGCCATGTATTGTACTGGCGGCATTCGCTGTGAAAAATCGACCGCTTACATGAAAGAGCAAGGGTTTGAAGAGGTTTATCACCTCGAAGGCGGTATTTTAAAATACCTTGAAGAAGTACCAAAAGAAGAAACCTTATGGGAAGGTGAATGCTTTGTGTTTGACGGTCGCGTTGCGGTTAATCACGACTTAGAAAAAGGCCAGTACGACCAATGTTTTGCTTGTCGATTCCCAATAACCGAAGAAGAAAAGCAAAGTGAGCACTACATTAAAGGCATTAGCTGCCCTAAATGTCATGACAAAATGAGTGATGAACAAAAAGCCCGTTTTGCTGAGCGTCAACGCCAAATCGACTTAGCGAAAGCTCGTGGTGATGAACATATTGGTGGCGACATTAAAGTCGCACTAGAGAAAAAGCGCGAGCAGAAAAAACTGCAACGTGAAAAAGCGCAAGCGGGTAATAAATAAGCTTTGCTCGCCAAAACACTGTAAAGTAAGCCCCTGTAACGCAAATATTTTAAATGCGTTACAGGGTATTTTAAAAATCAAAGCACCTGTTATTTTTTAACGCCTTTTTGGAAAACTTCAATTGAGCTTAATTCAGGCTTACCACCTCGTTGCCCGCTACCTGCGGCAATATATAATTTGTTATCAACAACAACTAAATTACTGCCGTGACGACCTCGATTAAGTGGCGCTTCGTCTTGCCAGCGCATGTTATTAAAACTAAATGAAACAGTTTTATGATTAGCAGGCAATGCACCGGTTTCTCCGCCCGTATAATAAAGGGTATTATTAAGTACTGCCGCGCCACCACCGCCTGTGGGCACAGGTAAATTAACGTCTAATGTGTGCCACGCTTTTTTATCAAAATTATAAACATCGACTTTATTGCTTACTTTATCCATAAAAGCAGTAAAGTTATCCGGTTCATGATAGCTGGTATTTCGCCCGCCTAAAGCGAGTAATTTACCCGATAAAATCACCGCATTTGCATGATCGCGAATATTAGGCGCATCGGTTAATACATGCCAGGTATTGTTTTTAGGATCATACACATCAAATAATTTACTGGTGCCGCTGGTATGCCCATTGGTAATACCGCCAACAATATAGATTTTGTCATTATGTACCACGACACCCGCGCCGCCGCGACGACGCTCTAGCGGTATTTCAAATGGCATCGACCAAGTATCTGTTTTAGGTTGATACTGATAAACATAGGCTAACGGACTTTCTACAGGATACTTACCTGTTAAACCTGTCACTACAAATATACTTTCGCCAAACGACACCGGCGTAATATGGTGCATTTCAAGCGGTGTATTCGCTTTTTTTAACCACGAGCGCTGCGCAATATCAAATTGCTCAACGGGTTTGTCACCTCTGCCACCAATTAAGTAAAGCGTTTTATTATGAGCAACAAAACCATTTTCATGCCGCGGAGTTGCCGCATTTTGTGTTTCGATCATTTGCCACTGAGCATTCGCAGCAAGTGACAAAATTAATGTTATACATCCCAAAATAGTTTTCATTATTTTTCCTGTTGTAGTGCATGTTTTAGTACTTGTTTTAGCGCTTAGGCTCAGCCTTGGTTTTAGGTATTGGTTTTGCCTGATATTTAAAAACAACAAATTTCATTGTTTTTGTACCATTATTAAACAAGCCGTGTAAATCCCCGGGAGCCGCATATAAAATATCGCCAGCATTGGCTGCAAACGTTTCATCGTTAATTGTCCATAGCCCACTTCCTTCAAGGATCATTAAATACTCCTCTTCATTATGACGATGGGCAGGGTGAATTTCATTGTTCGGCTCAATAGTTGCCACACCAGCAATCGCATTTTTTGTACCAAGCGTTTCGCCAATAAAATAGGTTAGAAAGTGACTGCCCTGATAATGAGTAACATGTGCCTCTTTTGCTGGAACTACCTTTGTCTGGATCAACTGCTCCTGGGACAGCTTCGCCTGGCTCACTTTCACCTGATTAACATTTTCTGTAAACGCGTAACAGTTTATCGTTATTAGCCAAATAAACATTAAAACTATCGCTTTGTGTAGGCTCATTTTTACTCCATAAATTATCTGTCGTTGCTCGAAGGTATTTTTACTTCGATTGATAAAGTATCCCCAACCCACCTTATTGTCAACTTGACAAATACATTAATAGATGGTTTAACTAGGCACTAACAGAGAGCATTTTGTATGCCCATTCAAGATAATAATTAGGTCAATAATAATGAAATTTTTAATTAAAATTATACTGTTAAGCTTTATTTCAACCGTTAGCTTAGCAAACACTTTTAATGCAAAAGAAGACTTACTGTTGCTGCAATTTGACAGTAAAACCGATGTTGACGATCTTCACACCATTGCCGCAACCCATAGTATTCTGGCGCGCTTAGATCACCTTAAAATTAATTATCTTGCTGTTGCCGGTGCTTACGGCACGCAAAATGGGCTTTATGTGCCATCGCCAGCATTATTTAACAGTGCTTTTGGCAAAAACTGGCTTGATGCGCATAAGCATTATCAGCACGCTGTTAGCAATGTTGCCGATAAAGTCACACATCAGTTAAATAAAGGCGGCAGTGTTTGGGTAATGGAAGCGGGGCAATCAGACTTTACCGCTGCTTGGATTTTAGCGATAAGCGAGCATGTAACACCTGAATTAATTAAATCACGTGTGCATGTTATTCAACATAGCCAATGGAACGAAAAGCATACTGGAAAAGCCAGTTTAGCGTTTGTGAAACACGCGACCAGTTATCAAAAAATTCCTGACGGTAACGCAACAAATAATGGTAGTGCCGGTTTTAATAAAGTGAACAGAACTGCGTTAGAAACACTTAAAAAACATAACACGTGGGGAAGAAGTTGGCAGCTCGCCATTGAAATAGCGAATAAATATAACGGATTAAATGGTCGCTATTTAAATAAAGTCATTGCTGATGACGGCCTCGATTTTTCAGACACCAGTGAATTAATTTGGATCTTAGCCATAGATGAAGTAACTGACATCAATAGTTTCACACTATGGCTTAATAGCGATTCATAAATAAGCTGAGATAAATTGTGCCGCTACTCAACTAATAAACGAATAAATTAGGGCTGAAACGCCACTAACGATTCATCAGGTTTTAAGGTTAAGGTTTTATAGCCTGATGAGTCACGTTTTCCAAAAGTGGAATTTTGTTTTCGATCGAACTCTTCATGCACTTTAATCAACCTATCGCCAACAACTTGATATTGCGCGGTATTGGTTTGAGCAATGTCTAAGGAGAAAATAATATAGGCCCTGCCGCTGCCTTCAAACGATAACTGCGCGCTAAGCGGTACACCGTTTTCATCGATAGTGACGCTATAATTACCAGTAAAATCATCGACGTAACCACGCACTTCTTTATTATCAACAATTGCTTCTAATGGCAGAGTAAAGTTGAGCAAGCGGGCAAGTTTACCATCAGGTGTAGTTGTTGGTTGCTCACTAATAAATTCTGCTTTTTTTAATGTTCGGGCGACATCATTTGCTGCCGATAACATATTACGTAAATTGCTCGCTTGAATACCGTCAAGAGCATTTAACGTCGGGGTATTTACCTCTTCGTCGTTTTCTTTGGCGTTAGCTTCTTGCTCAATTGCATTTATGGTTTGATTGGAATAGTTTATTTGTAAGCCATTGGCATTGTCGGTTAATGCCACTTGCACAAAACCGCTGGTGGTTTTAAGTTTTTTGGCTTTACCGCTGTGCCTGGTAAAGGCTGACTCAAGTTCAGCTGAAACCGGCACAGTGCCGGTTAATTTTGTTAATGCTGACTGTAAATCTGTTAATCCATCGGCAACAGCACCTGCACTAAAAATTAGCGAAAACGTGGTTAAGGTAAGTAAATTTGCACATGCTTTTTTCATAAACCGCCTGCTGTCGTTATTATTCAATTTTTGCTGTGTATAAGCTCTATAAGCATGAGCCTTTAAAGCATAAACAAGAGAGTAGCATGCGAATAATTAGTATTTCTATTTAAAACGTTAGCAAATATGAATGAAAGAGCGCTGCTTAATAATTTGAAGGGTAATTGCCGTGTTTAAAAGGAATGAAAGATAATAAAAAGCTAGCTAATATTGCATCAGCTAGCTTTGAACTTGCAGCTTCAAACTTATGGCTTATAACTTAAGGCTTTTCGCTTGCAGCTTGAGGCTTCTAATTTAGCGACTAAATTCAGAGCTTTCGCTCCACTTAGGCCACACATTTTCTTTTGAAAGCTCATAGCCAATTTCAAAAAATGCCTGCATATCTTGCACCGCACCTGATAAGTCCCAGTCGTCACTGTATTCATCACATAGGTTGTGATAACACTTAGCTAAACGGGCACCTATTTTTTCGCGCAGCACTTTTGTCGCTTCATCGGCAGGCGTTTTACCGCTTTTAGCATAAAGGGCTGGAATGCCAATATTAGCAAAAGCAAAGTGATCAGAACGATAATAAATACCGGCTGCAGGACGAGGGTCGCCAGCAATCACACGACCTTGTTTTTCTGCAGCAACCGTTAAGTAGTTATCAAGCTCTGATTGTCCTAAACCATAAACAGAGACATCTTTACTGGCGCCATCAACATTTAAGGCATCCATGTTCAAATTAGCCACGGTTTTTGCAGCTGGAATAATCGGGTTAGCGGCATAAAACTTAGAACCTAACAAACCTTGCTCTTCAGCCGTTACCGCTAATACGGTAATTGAACGCTCTGGGCGTACCGGCAGTTTTGCAAACGCTTCAGCCACTTCAATTAACGCTGCCGTACCTGAGGCGTTATCGACTGCGCCGTTATAAATTTGATCGCCGGTTAAGCTTTTATCTATACCTAGGTGATCCCAATGGGCAGTATAAATAATGTGTTCATCCGCTTTTTTACTGCCCGGTAAAGTAGCAATAACATTGTATGATACCGACTCTTTTACCGTGTTTTTCACGGTAACCGATGCAGTTAAATCGCCCATATCAACATGGTAACTGCCTTGGGCGGCTTTGGCTTTGGCTTGTTCAAAGTTCAAACCCGCTTTAGCAAATAACTCTTTGGCAACATCGCTATTTACCCAACCTTCAACAGCAACGCGACCTTTGTTTTTATCTTCACGAACAAAACCAAATTGCGCGCCACTCCACGAATTTTCAACCACGCCCCAACCATAAGAAGCTGGCGCGGTTTCATGAATAATAATCGCACCTTCTGCGCCTTGGCGGCTAGCTTCTTCATATTTGTAGGTCCAGCGGCCATAGTAGGTCATCGCTTTACCATTAAAGATAGCTGGATCTTCGGTAGCAAAACCTGGGTCGTTAACTAACATCACCACGGTTTTACCTTTTACATCTAAGCCTTGGTAGTCATTCCAGTTATACTCTGGTGCGTTAACACCGTAGCCAACAAAGACTAATTCTGAATCTTTTAGCTGTTCGAATTCGCTAATGCGGCTAGAGCCCATCACCATTTCAGGACCATATTGATAGTCTTTACCGCCAATAGATAACGTCATATCAGGTGATGCTTCAATTGATACCATAGGCACGGCTTGCAAAAAGCTATCGCCATTGCCCGGCTCAAAACCAACTGCCGTTAATTGTTTGGTTAAATAATCAAGCGTTAGCTCTTCGCCTTTACTTGAAGGTGCGCGCCCTTCAAATTCGTCTGAAGCAAGCACTTTAATGTGCTCAGCAAGTTGCTCTTTGTTAATGCTGTTATAGCTTGCAGTAATGTCAGCCGCGCTGTTTTGGCTTACGGTGGTATCGCCCGCGCCACAACCTGTTAACGCTGCAGTTGCAAGCAAAGATAAACTTATAATTTTTTTCATTATATTGATGCTTTAATTCTAGTTAACGTGAAGGTAATGAGTATAAACGAATATTTTGTGGTTTTAATACTTTCAGTTGTTATACTCGTGTCACAAACGCCATTAGCCGCAAACTCAGCTTTACAGGCACACAAGTAAAATCACTTCGCTTACCTTAGCTTTCGCACAAGGTAACATACAATAATTGATTGATATCATAGAAGTAACATTGATTTAGCGGTTAAATGTTATTGATAAATAGCAATAACATTTAACAAGTTTACTCACTTGGTTTGTTTCATTTTACTTGCTATGTTAACGATATATGATCAGCCAATTTAAAGGCGCATTACGGTAAAAGGAATGAACTATGCCAACGACTAAACACAAACGCAAAGCTACAGCTCATCATCATGTGAAAGTTGAAAAACAGCCGGGAATGATTTCTTCACATCCACAAGCATTCATAGGTATAGGTGTGTTTTGTATTTTGTTAAGTATTGCTCTGTTAGCTTTTCAAGGTCATGATAATGCGATGTTTGGCATCGCGATGTTATCACTTGTTGCCGGGGTGGTATTAACCTTTACCGCAAAAATAGCGTTAAGAAAGAAAAACAGTCATTAACGTTAATGGTTTAACAATAAACCCTAGCTTAGTTAACTCAGCTAGGGTTAACTTAGCTCGGATTAACTAGGCTCGGGATAACTTAGCTCAGGTAAACTAGGCTCAGCACGAAGAGACGACTTAAGATTTGTTTAACCAAATATCGATATTTGCTTGGCTTAAGTTTTTACGTTTTTTCTTACCGCTACCTTCAGGTTTTGCCATAGGTTTAAGCGCTTTTAAAAGCTCTGCCGTGATTATTTCATCCACTTCAAAACCTTCAACTTGCTCGCGTTCAAGGCGAATTTTATTTTTCTTTTCAATCACTTTAAAATGATTATAGTCTTCATAATCAAGTAATGAAATGGCTAGGCCAACTTCACCAGCACGGCCACTTCGGCCAATGCGGTGCATGTAATCAGACGGGCTGCGTGGTAAATCAAAGTTGATCACCACAGGTAATTTTTCAATATCTAAACCACGGGCAGCGATATCGGTGGCGATAAGTACGTCAATTTCCCCTGATTTGAAACCATCAAGCACCCTGCTTCGTGCGCCTTGGCCTTTATCGCCATGAAAAACTTCTGCGATAATGCCGCGTTTTGCCAGTTTTTCAGCAAGGTGTTTACAGCTATTTTTCGCATTCACAAAAATAAGCGCTTGTCGCCATAAATTGGTTTGAATTAAATGGGCAAGTACTTGTGTTTTCTCCCCTTTATTTACTGTGAAAGCACGTTGTACCAGCGTGCTAGCATCACGACTTTGCACCTGAACTTCAAGCGGGTTATTGAGTAAGTTTTGTGTTAATGCACTAACTTTTTCTGGAAAAGTAGCTGAAAACAATAGCGTTTGTTTAGCATTGGGTAGCAAAGCCAAAAGCTCTGTTAGCTCTTCGGTAAAACCTAAACTTAACATGCGATCTGCTTCATCAAGCACTAAGGTTTTTACGTTATCGAGTTTAACAGCGTTACTTGAAATTAAATCAAGTAAACGACCCGGCGTTGCAACAACAATGTCGGCACCACCGCGTAACGCTAACATTTGTTTATTAGTTGATACCCCGCCAAACACCGCCAAAGTTTTAATCGCGCCGTTAAAATGAACCGCATAAGATTTAATGCTATCAGCCACTTGCTTGGCCAGTTCACGTGTAGGCACTAAAACAAGTCCAGTAACATAATTGCCTTTATCAGTTTTATCGGTAGCTTTTTGGCGCGCTGATAATTTATCTATCTGTTGCAACAAAGGTAAAGCAAAAGTCGCCGTTTTACCTGAGCCGGTATTGGCACCGGCAATTAAATCACGGCCAGCTAATACGCCAGGAATGGCTTGCGCTTGAATCGGCGTTGGTTGTTGATAGTTAAGTTCTGTTAATCGCGCTAGCAAGGGTTCAATAAGTCCAAGCTCGTTAAAACTGGCAGGCGATTTATTTACAGTAGGGTCAGAAGTCATTAATCACAACGTTAAAAGCAAAAATAGTGGTCGCTATTTTAGCGTGTTTCGCTGCCATTACGTTAATTAAATCGTTCGAAAGTGTCGGTATCAGTGATTAACTTTTATTTCCAAATGACTTTTAGCTTATTTTTTACCTAGCGGGATCGCTCCGTCTTCGGTCACGGTAATGGTTGGCATAAACGGAATATCGATATCAATATCAGCTTTTAATTGATACGAAATATCTTGCCCTTGTTTAGACATTAGCGAGCGCAGCACTTTAAAACCACCAAATAAACTGGTGGAAACTGGCACAACAAAACGCGACTCACCAAAGGCTGCTGCGGTGGGAATATCAGCAGCGACGCCATGCGCTAAACTTTCACCGGCAACATTTAATTGATAACTAATACCATTAATCGGCAATTCAAAATTATTAGGATTGGTCAGCTTTAGGCCAATTTCAAAGTTTTGTTCAAAGCCATTAGCGGGCAGCATTTTAAATGAAGTTACCTCAACACTAGGCTCTTTATAGTCTAAGTTCATCGACGCGCAGCCACTTAATATCCACAGTGATATAACAACATAGCAAACGAGAACCAATGTTTTAGCTAGGGGCATTTTTTATTCCTTAAACTGATGTTAATTCGCTTTAATTATCGCCTTCAATTTAACGTATAAATAAAGCAATTAGTATTCTTTTCCATCAAAGTGCTTCCCCTAAAATCGAAAAGAAAATGGAAAAGGAAATCGACACATTTACTGAGCTTCAATCTTATGTGATTTTCTAGTAACCAAGTATCGCCAATAAAACTCGAGTGGTCCTTGGCTGAAAAATTTATCAATATAATAAGCAAGTGCCAATTGCACAGGAATAAATGCCAGCGCTAATAAGAAGTAATGCGCCAAAGCAAATTCGTTATTCCACTGTGGAAAAATAAAACGCAATAACGTCGTCATCACTAACGATTGAAAGATATAAAAAGTCAGCGCTTTACGGCCTAATGCCGAAACCGACTGCACCAGCCAACTCGCGCTGATATAGTATTTTGATTTAAGCAACCAATGCCAAAATAACAAGGCCATCGCCAGCCCAGAAATTGACGACAAAACATCGGTCATAATTCCGGTAGTAAATACATCAAGTGTCACTAACAAATCCGCCAAAGAAAATACGAACGTTGCCAACATTAAATTTATAAGCTGCTTTTTACTAAAGCCATGCTGCAGGGCACCTTGCCTATACAAAGCTATGCCGATGTACATTAGCCCACAAATATAAAACATAGATAACAATGGAAAAGTAATAATATAAATGAAGGCATAACCGATGTTTTGTGCATACACATCTTGCAAGCTAAGTATAGCGACAAGGCTTTCATCTTCCGGATAGTATGTCGTCACCCACCATAAAAGCAGCTCCAGTAAAATTTGAATTATCATGCCAATAGCAAAATATACACAGCCTCGTTTAAATAACTGTTCAGTGCTATTTTCAAGGCGTTTTATCACCACTAGCCCGGCTAACGCATAAAGGATCAAAATATCGCCCGACCAAATAAAAATACAATGACTAAGACCAAACACGAGTAACCAATGTAATCGCGATTTTAAGGTCAATACAGCATTCAAACCTCGCTGTTGATAACGGGTAAACTGTAAATACAAGCCGATGCCAAAAAGCAAACAAAACAAACTGCGAAACCTGCCATCAAGTAATACCGCTTGTAGTGCTAATACCCAATCATCAAAAGTAGAATCGACCGGAAATGGCGCTTCAGGATCTAATAAGCCCATATAAGCAAGGTTCATGGTTAACAAACCAAGTACCGCAATGCCTCTAAGAAAATCTAAATAGGGTAATCGGGGGCGTTCAATAGGCTGGAGAGCTTCCATACTAAGCCTTTGTAATTATTTGAGTTATGCAACATAAATCAAATAGGTGCATTAATCAACTGCCGAGCAGCCTTGGTCGATTGAGATACAAAATATAAGCTGTCAGCGCTTTGCCAGTACTGAAACAAAAGCTATCACAATCACTAAAAACAATTTCAATTAAATCGCCCTCGGCTCATTACTTTAAGCGAATAGTTCGCTATAATATCGCGCTTTAATTTTTCCGCGTTTGCTTAGCATAATAAACTTATCAAGCGAATAGCCACTAACTCCAGTTTCAACAGGTAACTAGCATGTCTGTACAACAGCAGGAAGTCGACTTACGTAGAACGTTTGCGATTATTTCTCACCCGGATGCGGGTAAAACCACCATTACCGAGAAGGTATTACTTTTTGGTCAAGCTTTGCAAAAAGCCGGTACGGTAAAAGGTAAAAAATCAGGCCAACATGCCAAGTCTGACTGGATGGAAATGGAAAAAGACCGTGGTATTTCAATTACCACCTCGGTCATGCAGTTCCCTTACAACGACTGTTTAGTGAACCTACTTGATACTCCAGGCCATGAAGATTTCTCGGAAGATACTTACCGTACCTTAACCGCGGTAGACTCATGCTTAATGGTGATTGACGTAGCAAAAGGTGTTGAAGCACGTACCATTAAATTAATGGAAGTTACTCGCTTGCGTGATACGCCCATTATTACTTTCATGAACAAAATGGACCGCGATGTGCGTGATCCGATGGAAGTAATGGACGAAGTTGAAGACGTATTAAAAATTAAGTGTGCCCCTATTACTTGGCCAATTGGCATGGGTAAAGAATTTAAAGGCGTGTACAACTTATTAACCGACGAAACCATTTTATACGCAACCGGCCAAGGCCACACCATTCAAGAAAAGCGTGTTATTAAAGGCATTGATAATCCAGAGCTTGATGAAGCGATTGGTAATTACGCCGACGATTTTCGTGAAGAGTTAGAGCTTGTGCAAGGCGCTTCTCATGAATTTGACCTTGATGAGTTTTTAAAAGGTGAATTAACGCCGGTATTTTTTGGTACCGCATTAGGTAACTTTGGCGTAGACCATATGCTAGATGGTTTAACAAAGTGGGCACCTAAGCCATTACCGCGTATGACTGATACCCGCGAAGTAAAAGCTGAAGAAGAAAAGTTCTCAGGTTTTGTCTTTAAAATTCAAGCCAATATGGATCCGAAACATCGTGACCGTATTGCTTTCATGCGTATTTGTTCGGGCAAGTATGAAAAAGGCATGAAAATGAAACAAGTACGCATTGGCAAAGACGTAAAAATAGCCGATGCGGTTACCTTTATGGCCGGCGATCGTTCTAACGTAGAACAAGCCTTTGCGGGTGATATTATTGGTTTACATAACCACGGCAGTATTCAAATTGGCGATACCTTTACCGCCGGTGAAAATATGAAATTTAGCGGCATTCCAAACTTTGCCCCTGAAATGTTCCGCCGTATTCGCCTGCGCGACCCGTTAAAAGCCAAGCAATTGCAAAAAGGTTTGATTCAGTTATCAGAAGAAGGTGCCGTGCAAGTATTTCGTCCAATGGCCAATAACGACATGATCGTTGGCGCCGTTGGTGTATTGCAGTTTGAAGTAGTTGTTCAGCGCTTAAAAACAGAATATAACGTTGATGCGATTTACGAGCCGATAAGTGTGGCAACAGCGCGCTGGTGTACCTGTGATGATGAACGCACCTTAGATCAGTTTAAGAAGAAAGCGTCTGATAACTTAGCGTTAGATGGTGGTGATAACTTAACTTATATTGCGCCAACTATGGTGAATTTGTCGTTGGCGCAGGAGCGTCATCCTGACATCACTTTCCACAAAACACGTGAGCACTAAATTTGGCGTTGTAAATTTCGTTTTATCGGCATTATTTTAATCTTTTTGTTTGTCACTTAGTGAACTAAGCTCCTACACAAAAATATTAAAATGCTTTGCTAAAACATCATTTACTTAGCCAAATGATATAAAGTACTTTTATAAAGACAAAAATTAAATTTTATAACTAGCTGCGAAATAACTTCTTTGTCGCAGTTAGTTGGTTCAAACTTAAAGAAGTAACACGGAGCATGCACGGCATGTGAGTATTACTGATGCGAAGTTTGGGCCAAATAACAATGAAAAAGAGTTATTGAAATGAATATTAAAGAAATACTTGCCGAAAGAGTCGTTGCTGCCATGGTTGCAGCCGGTTTACCAGAAGATACTAACCCTGCGGTTAGCCTTTCTAGCCGACCAAACTTTGGTGATTACCAAGCCAATGGCGTAATGGGCGCGGCGAAAAAATTAAAAACTAACCCACGCGAATTAGCTACCAAGGTTGTTGAAAACCTAGACTTAGACGGCATTGCTGAAAAAGTTGAATTGGCAGGTCCTGGTTTTATTAATATTCACCTTGATCAAAGCTGGTTAGCTGCTCAGTTAGCCAATATTCGCGGCGATGAAAAATTAGGTGTTGCTCAGCGCGGGTCTGAAGGCCAAGCCAAAGCTCAAAACGTCGTGGTTGACTACTCTGCGCCAAACCTTGCTAAAGAAATGCACGTCGGCCATTTACGTTCCACCATTATTGGTGACGCAGTTGTGCGCGCCTTAGAGTTTCGTGGCGATAAGGTTATTCGTCAAAACCACATGGGCGATTGGGGCACACAATTTGGTATGTTACTCGCGCATTTAAGCGACAAGTTAAGCACCAATGAAGTAGCTGAAACGGCATTAGCTGATTTAGAAAACTTCTACCGTGAAGCTAAAATTCGTTTTGACGACGAAGAAGGCTTTGCCGATCGCGCCCGTGATTTTGTCGTAAAACTGCAAGGCGGCGATAAAGACTGTTTAGTATTGTGGAAACTGTTCATCGACATTTCTATCAAGCACAGCGAAGACATTTACGAAAAGTTAAATGTTACCTTAACTCGTGACGACATTATGGGTGAAAGTGCCTACAACCCTGACTTGCCAAAAGTGATTGACGAGTTAATGGCAAAAAATATCGCCGTTGAAGATCAAGGCGCACGCGTAGTTTTCATTGAAGAAATGGCCAACAAAAATGGCGACCCTTCGGTATTTATCGTGCAAAAATCTGGCGGCGGCTATTTATATGCCACTACCGATTTATCAGCCTGTCGTTACCGTAGCGGTGAATTAAATGCTGATCGCATTATTATTTTCACCGATGCTCGCCAAGCGCTGCATTTCCAACAAGTTGAAATGGTTGCTCGTAAAGCAGGTTTCTTACCAGAGCGCGTTGGTTACGATCACTGCCCGTTTGGCATGATGATGGGTGACGACGGTAAGCCATTTAAAACTCGTACTGGCGGCACCATTAAACTGGCAGAATTATTAGATGAAGCAGTGAGCCGTGCTAGCGATTTAATTGCTGAGAAAAATCCAGATTACAGCCCTGAAAAATTAAGCGAAATTGCTGAGAAAGTCGGTATTGGCGCGGTGAAATTTGCCGATTTATCAAAAAACCGTACCAGCGATTATATTTTCAACTGGAAAACCATGCTGAGCTTTGAAGGCGCTACCGCCCCTTACTTACAATACGCCTATTCTCGTATTCAAAGTATCTTCACCAAAGCTGAATTTGATACCAACAGCACGGGTGTTATCTCGATAGTTGAACCACAAGAAAAAGCGCTCGCGTTAAAGTTATTACAACTTGAAGATGTTATTGATGCTGTGATCAGCGAATGTACGCCTAACTTGTTATGTAACTACTTATACGAACTTGCTAGCTTATACATGACCTTCTACGAAGCCTGCCCAATTTTAAAAGACGGCATTTCTGATGATGTTAAGCAATCACGTTTAGCGCTTTGCGCCTTAATTTCTGACACCTTAAAGCAAGGTTTAGATATTTTAGGCATTGAAGTGATGGAAAGAATGTAGCTAATAAAAGTTGCAAGCTGTAAGTTAAAAGCTACAAGTAACAAGCTAAAAGCGGGAAGTTGTAAGTAACAAGCTAAAAGCTTCAGGCGACAAGCAAACATTAAAAAGCCGATATTATCTTAATAATATCGGCTTTTTTAATGTCTTAATAATTTGATTTACGAGCTAAAAGCAAAAAACAAAAATAACGCGGTATAAGGAGTAAAGCTCAGCATTGGTAGCAGTGAAATAAATACTTTTACCCATACTGGCGCAGATGCTTTGGCTAATTTAGCTCCCGCAAATAAACTGATAAAGTAGTAGCCTGGATATAAATATGCCGACCACTTTAAATAAAACCACAAGAAATGATTGCTTGTCATATCATCAGTCAAAAAAAAGCCAATCGACCATGAAAATGGCCAATAAATTAACACTATTAACCAAACAGTGTTAATTAATCTTAAATATCGCTGCACTTGTTAGTCCTTTATCAATTAGCTACTCCTTGCCCATCATACCGCTATCGCGTAGCGAACAGCGGCAAGTATTGTTACTTGTTTGTTTATCAAATCTCCTAGCTATGCTGCAATCGTTATCACTCTGTCGCAAACTTTATTCACTAGCTCAGGGTGATGGCTCACTAGCAATACGCCGCAGCCCTGCTCTTGCGCGAGTTCAATTAATAAATTAATCACTTCTTGTGCGGTGATCGGATCAAGCCTTGAGGTTGGCTCATCAGCAAATAAAAATACCGGATCAAGTAAAAGCGCTCGTAAAATGGCAAAGCGTTGTAATTCGCCGCCAGATACTTCAGTGCAAAAGCGCGTTAAAATTTGCTCAGGTAATTTTAAGCGCGCCATTAATGGCGAAATTCGGCTGCGATCAATATGATGAAGTTCAACCAAGTCTTCTAATAAGGTGCCTAAGGTTACCGCTTTAGAAAACGCCGACGGCGGATCTTGAAATAACTTAAGCCATTGATGGTTTCCTGCTCCAGCTGAATTAGACGCTTTAGTAGAGTTAACCGTGCGTTTAATTTGACCTTTTTGATAAGGTAATAAACCTAAAATGATATCGCCTAACGAGCTTTTTCCGCTACCGCTATCACCCACTACACCAAGTACTTCGCCTTTGTGTAAGTTAAATGATAAGTTTTGAAATAGCTGTTGATTGCCGCGGCGCAGGGTTAAGTTTTCAACCGCGAGTATTTCATCTTGTGGCGACTTTGCTTGGCTTGTTTGGCTAGCACTTGCTTGCCACTGACTCGGGTCAGCATTAATTAATGCCTGTGTATAATCATGTTTTGGCGTCGCTAAAATATCTTCACAACTGCCCTGCTCAACCAATAAACCTTTTTTCATGACCATTAAGTCGCCGCCAATTTGCTTGGCAACATCAACGTCATGCGTAATAGTTAATAACGCGCCACCGGCGCTACGCTTAAGTAATAAATCAACCACGGTATCGCGGCGGTTAACATCAAGACCTTTAGTTGGCTCGTCAGCTAAAATTAAATTTGCGCCACCTGCCGTTGCCGCGCTTATTGCAACACGTTGTGCCATGCCGCCAGATAATTGCCCAGAGCGCTTAAAATAACTGGCTTCAAGGTCGAGCTCAGTTAACTCGTCATACGCTTTTTCACTAGCAAGGTGCGGCGCTAAACCGTGAACCAGTTCATGTACTTCTGCCACTTGCTGACCGCTTTGCATTAATGGGTCAAGGGAATTCCACGGTTCTTGCGGCAACATCACCATTTGTTTGCCCCAAAAACCACGCATCGCATCGGCAGATAAATCATCAAGCAACTGTCCGTAAAGCCAGACTTTACCCGTGGCGTATAATCCTTCTGGTAATAAGCCCATAATCGCTTGTGCTAATAGGCTTTTGCCTGCGCCGGTTTCCCCTAAAATAGTCAGTGGGCGATCTTGAAATACTTCAAGTGATAAACCTTCAACAAGTAAGGTATCCTTACTATCAGCACCTTCTGTTTTTGCACTTCCTACTTTGGCACTCTCTACTTTGGCAAAGATGCTTAAATTTTCAATTTTAATTAATACACTCATGATTTTTCTCCCGCTAACAGGTGAAAGCCTAATACCATTAACGCGACCACAATTAGCGGCTGAGCCAATGCCCACGGCGCTTCTTGGTAATACGGAAATAATTCCACAATCATAATGCCAAGCTCAGCGGTTGGCGGCTGTAATCCCACATAAACAAAGCTTAAACTGGCCATAGTTAAAATGGCATGGGCAGCGCCAAAGGCGGCTAAGGTTAATACCGACCCCGATACTTCTGGCCAGATATGGCGTTTAAATAAATACCAACGACCAAATCCCATCATGGCTGACGATTGCAGCTGCGGACTATGAATAACCGTTTGGCTAATAGCGCGCACTACGCGAAAATATTCAATCCACTGCACCAGCGCAATAGCGATATAAATCATTAAAAATGAACCCGGTACAATCGCGGTAAACATCAACACCACAACAAGACCCGGTAGCGCTAATAAAATATTAACAATAATGTCTAAACCTTGGGCAACACGGGCATTGCCCCACGCAGCCCACACGCCTAGCGTTGTGCCAATAACGGCTGCCGTTACCACGCTAATAACACCGAGCATAAAGGATAAACGCACAGCATCACCCATGCGGCTAAGCATGCTACGACCGTAATGATCGGTGCCTAAAAGATGTTCACTCCCTGGGGCCATTAATACTTGATCTAGGTTTTGAGTATAAGGTGACAAAGTTGAAATAAACGGTTCAACGCCGGCAAAAATCACTAAGCTTACTAAAATGCACAAGCCAATTTTCTGGCCAGTTTTAAGCTTGTTTAAAAAGTTATTTGAAATAAGAGCGGTTAGCATTTTTCAACTCCTGAGCGCGGGTCAACCTTGGCACAAGCTAAATCAATTAAGGTATTTAGCACCACAAACATAAAGCCCATACAAAGCGCGGCTCCTTGAATAACTGGGATATCGCGAGCAAAAATAGCATGCGCTAAACCGTGCCCTATACCCGGCCATGAAAATAACGACTCGATCATCACGATGCCTTCGATCATGGTCACCAGTTGAATGCCCATAAAAGCCAATACCGGTACGGTAATATTGCGTACGCCATGACGGAAAAAAGTGGCTTTATTACTTAAGCCTTTGACTTTAGAAAATTGATAAAACGAGGCGTTAAATACCTTTTTAGCCGCGTCACGAATAACCCGACTTGATGTCGCCGCAAGACATAACGCTAAGGTAAATGCCGGTAATACCACGTGTGAGGCACTGCCAAAGCCAGCCACAGGAAACCAGTTAAGCTCAAGTGAAAAAATGAGAATAAGCACCAAGCCAATCACAAATACCGGCATTGCTCTAACCGACGTTGATAGTACCAATAAAAAGTTATCTAGGCGTTTACTGCCACGTGCGGCCATTAGCCCTAATGGAATGGCAATAAATAACGAAACAAACAAACCAACAAAAGCTAAGATAACTGAATGGCCTAATTGATGCTGAACCACGTCAATCACAGGTTCGCCGCTCACTAACGAGTTACCAAAGTTAAACTGCAGTAAATCCGCAAACCAGTTTAAATACGCGCTAAAAGCACTTTTATCAAGGCCAAGCTCTTGCGTAACTAACGCCGCCGCCTCTTGGTTAACATTGTCGTAACCATAACGACCTGCCGCAATGCGGTACGCCATATCGCCGGGTAAGTTACGCATAATAATAAAGGTTAAGGTGCCTACGCCCCAAATAACCGTAACTAGCTGGATCAGCCGTTTAATTAATAAGTCTTTGATCATTTTTTAAAGTCCATCTCATTTAAAAAGTAACTGCGCTCAAATGGGTCAAATCTAAAACCGGTAATGCGTTCATTTACAGCCGTTTGCTGGGTATAAGACACCACAGGTAAAACCGAATGACTTTGATAAATAATCTCTGCCACCTGTTGAGCCAAACGTCGATATTCATTGCGTTCAACCACGCTTTGTAATCGATTAAGGTTTTGTACAAGTTGCGCATCGGTAAAGTTCATTGCGCCCCAATCACCACCTCTTTCTTCACCGAAATCGCTAGTAATGGTTGCTAAAGGTTCAGATAAAAAGCCGTAGTTTCTTGAAATTA
This sequence comes from Thalassotalea sp. PLHSN55, assembly GCF_052030545.1. Taxonomy (NCBI): domain Bacteria; kingdom Pseudomonadati; phylum Pseudomonadota; class Gammaproteobacteria; order Alteromonadales; family Colwelliaceae; genus Thalassotalea; species Thalassotalea sp. PLHSN55. The sequence goes on from NZ_JBPDIH010000004.1 coordinate 481,243, forward strand.
AGCCAACTTCTAAGCTGTCATCTTGGTGCTGCATTGGAATAGCACTTGAATTGGCCATATCGATGTTAAGTTTTACACCAAGCTCAGCCCATTGTGCTTGTACTGCAGTGGCGACAATGCCTAATTCTGGGCGGTCAGCGTAGGTGACTAAGGTTAACTCAAATAATTCATCACCACGCTGTAAAATATCATCGGCATTTTTTTGCCAACCTAAATCGGCTAACAGTTGCTTGGCTTTTGAAATTGACTGCGTTTTTTTCGGTAAATTAGCTAAATGCCAGTTACTCATCGACTCCGGTAATAATTGATAAGCTTCAATACCTGGCGTGCGGAAAATCGACTCGGCAATGCCGGTTCTATCAAGGGCTAAACTGAGCGCTTTACGGGCATTTAATTCATTTAAAAATTGATGACCACTGTTTAATTTCAAAGCAATGGCGCGAGGAATTACATCGGTATGCACATTAACATTACTGGCGTTATCAAGTTGCTCAAGGCTTGCCGGATCGAGCACAATAACGATATCTGCTTGACCACTTTTGGCTTGTAAAACACGGCTTTCTGCGCGATGTCCGGTTAAAAAGCTGGCATATTTTACGTGTGCGACTTCGCCCCAATAATCATTAAAACGCTCCACAACAAGTTTATGAGGTGGCGCAAATTCAAATACTTGGTAAGGGCCAGTGGCAATGGCATGATTTACATAACCTTGCATATTAAAAGAGGCTTGAGCTAATACTGACGTCGAGTAATGCGCGAGTAAACTTCCTAATGAGCTGTAAGGTTTTTCAAGAGTAATAGACAGGCTAAATTCATCATTAACGATTACGTCATTGATCGGTGCATTGTTAATCGGACCGTGTTTGGCAATAGCAAATAACAAACTATTTTGCACCGTTTGTGCATTCATTGCCGTGCCATCGTGAAATTTCACATCTTGGCGTAAATTCAATGTCCAGGTAAGCGCATCTTCGCTGACCTGCCAGCTGTTTGCTAAGCCTGCGGTTAACTGGCCATACTTATCAACATTTAATAAGGTTTCCATCACTTGCATGCGAGTATAAACATAGCCATGTAGCGACGGGTCTTGGCTGGTAAATTCAAACGTTCCAGCCACCGAAATGGTATTAGCTTTGCTCGGAAGGTTGTCTTCAGCAAGGGGGTTGTCGCTGGCAGGCAGGCTGTTCAGAAAAGCAGCGGTTGCAACAGCAACAATGCCGACGATCATGCCAATTTTTCTCTTGATACTGGTTTTCTTTTTAAAAGAAGGTCTTACTGGTTTAGTCATAGTAGGCTACTCACTAAATACAAAGGCTACTACCAATATTGTCAACAAGGTAATGGCTAGCTGATGCTAAAGCTCATTTGGCTCGAAAAAATATCAATAAATTTACTTGTGCAAATTGTAACTAGCCTTAGCAAAACTATCTGTAAGCAAGCGTTGAAATGCGTTTTAAAATGTAACTACGCCTTTTACATTTACACGTAAGCCACTGATTTTGTGTTAATAACAAAATCAAAGCAAATGTAACTCTATTTTTAAAATTGCAGTGATGTAAAATACAACTCACATCAAAATTAGGCGAAGCATCGAGGAAAAGTAATGACAAGCAGCTTATAGAGATAAATTTTATAATTTAGTTCCCTTAACTGAAGAATTTTTTCTATTATGTTTTAATTACAATAACACTAGCGCGATAACAACATGGACAGTATGACACTTTGATGAACTTTACCGACAGCCACTGCCATATTGATTTTGAGCAACTTGCCAGTGACGAGCAGTTACTTGAACAATGCTATCAACAGCATATTGATAAAATTATCGTACCGTCTGTATCTCCCGATAATTGGCAAAGTGTGCTTAACTTCTGCAACGCCAATGACGTTGTAGAACCAACACCAAAAGTAAAAAAAGCTCAATGTTATGCGGCGTTAGGTATTCATCCTTGGTATTTAAAAGATTTAACGCAGCAGGCGCTTGAAAAACTAAGCGATAAAGTTGCTCAAAATAGCCATAAGCTCGTGGCCATTGGTGAAGCCGGTATCGATGGCGTAATCGTAAAAGAACAAGATAACCTTGCTCAGCAAATCACTTTCTTTGACTATCAGCTGCAGCTTGCTAAGCAGTATCACTTGCCAATCATTGTGCATCATCGCAGATCACATCAAAACATTATGCCGATGTTAAAAAAAGCACAATTATCAAAAGGCGGCATAATTCACGCTTTTTCAGGCAGTTACCAACAAGGGTGTCAGTATATAGATTTAGGTTTTAAACTTGGCATTGGCGGCACAATTACCTACCCAAGAGCCGAAAAAACCCTTAAAGCGATAAAACGGTTACCGCTGGAAAGTTTAGTATTAGAAACCGATGCGCCATCAATGCCGCTGTTTGGTTTTCAAGGACAAAGTAATTCACCGCTCAGGTTAATTAATATTTTTGAGCAGCTATGCCAAATAAGACCCGAGTCGAAAGAAGAAATAGCCGCGATAATTGAGCAAAACATTGAGCAGCTATTTTTTGCGGGCGCGTAAATCACGATAATTTTACGACATTAGTTAAACGGTATTCGTTAAATGGCATTAGCTAAAAGGTATTAGTTAAAAGGTATTAGCTAAAAGGTATTAGCTAAGCGACACACAAGGCCAATACAACTAAGTTGCCTTGTTAGTCGTTTCTTTTGCTAAACGATAACCTTGACGACTAAAACGATTTAAACCACGGGTTAGTAAAAAACCAACAATGCCCGCTAGAGCTAGCATAATGCGAAACATCTCTGATGATTCATTATTAGCATGATTAAGCCGAGTCACTAGCTGCTCTTTCACTAGGGTTAAGCGTAAATAGCCTTGCAAATTGTCCGCACGTAACTCTTCAACAAACGGAATATATAATTCGCCGTTGTTAATTTTGTGCTGCTCAATGCCATAAAGCGCACGGATAGACTGCGCAGCATCTGAGCTAAATAATAATTGCCCTGAAACGCCATAAATATGAACGTTGTGGATCACCTCTGATGATAACGCCAGTTCATCAATATAATCTTGCAATGCCTGGTTGTCTTTCTTAACTAATAAAGCCGATATTGCCAAGGCCGCTTGGCCGCTATATTCATGAGCAACATGGTTAAAGTGTTGTTCAATATTGTCGCTATTGCTTTGCTGGTTAAAAACTAAAATGCTGAGCAAAACGATGATCAACGCAATTGCTATAGCTAATTGCATAATTTTATTATAAATCGACGATAGTTTAGGGTATAAAGGCTGTTCTGATTGCGTCATGAAAACAGTGTTTATTAAGCTACATATACTGTCACTATAGAGCTTTATACGTTTTTTTTAAATGCTGGCATGCAGTTAATTACTTATATTAATGATTTTCAAGGATTTCACGTGTCGACCAGCGTTCAAAAAATAGCCATTGCTGAAGTTAATAGCTTGAGCCTAGCACAAACATTTTCAATCGCAGAAGCCAAATCAGCTTTTCCGTATTTTTGTCAAATCAATAATGACGAGCTACTTATTGATAGCAAATTGCCATGTAATGTCGCCGAAGTTGCCACACTAGACAAAGTGGCTGAGCTTAATGCTCAAGAAAATATTGCCTTAGTGGTTTTTGACACCATCACAGTTGAAACATTCATTGAATTAACGAAGCACTGTCAGTTAACGGTTTCAGCAATTAACGCGATTAACCTGCGCAATCAACAAACTAGTATTCGTTTTGAAGTGTCGGTTGCTGATCTTAGCCAAGCACGTGCCGCATTAGCAGGTTTTACGTTAGCGAATAATATTGAAGCAGCTTTATTGGAAAATGCACCTAAGCTTGCACAGCCGGGTTTATTGGTCATGGATATGGACTCAACCACCATTGAAATTGAATGTATCGATGAAATTGCCGCCCTTGCTGGTGTTGGTGAAGAAGTTGCTGAAGTTACCGAGCTAGCCATGCAAGGTAAACTCGACTTTGCGCAAAGTTTACATCAGCGTGTTGCCACCTTAAAAGATGCGCCTGAATCAATATTAGCCGCAGTAGCTAAAGACATCCCGTTAATGCCCGGCCTAAAACCGCTCATCAAAGTATTAAAAGAAAATAACTGGAAAGTGGCGATAGCCTCTGGCGGTTTTACCTATTTTTCTGAACATTTAAAAAGCATGCTTGACCTTGACCGCACCTTTGCCAACCAGTTAGAAATTATCGACGGCAAACTTACCGGTAAGGTATTAGGTGACGTGGTTGACGCTCAAGCCAAAGCCGACAGCTTAGCCATTTTAAGTGAGCAATATGGTATTGCGCATAATCAAACTGTTGCCATGGGCGACGGCGCCAATGATTTAGTAATGATGGCCGCCGCTTATTTAGGCGTCGCGTATCACGCGAAACCAATTGTACTTGAACAAGCAGACACCAGTATTAGCCACGTAGGACTGGATTGTATGTTGCATTGGCTAGCTTAGGCTAGCATAGGCTAAAACCCGTATAGAAAATTTAAAAGCCCTGCTCGGTTAAACCAAGCAGGGCTTTTTATTTGTCAGGCTAAAGTGTTACTTAACCATTAATGCCGTTTTACTTCGCGGCGACTAAAATTTTACGCACCACGTCTAAGGTTAAATCGCCACTTTCTGAAAGCTGAGTTAGCCCCATTTTTTCCATATTGTTCACTACTTTGTCGATACCGCTATCATCGATACCGTAATGGCTAAGTGACGTGACAATATCAAGCGAATTAAAAAACTGTTCAGTTTTATTTATCGCTAAATCAATTTTCTCATCATCACTACCTTCATCAATATCCCAAACACGTTCAGCAAATTGCACCAGTTTTGCCTGTTTATGCGCTTTTCTTTCCCGTAATAAGCTTGGCAAAATAATCGCCAATGTACGACCATGAGCAATACCAAAACTTGCCGTTAATTCATGACCTATCATATGAGTAGACCAATCTTGTGGCACCCCCATACCGATCAAGCCATTTAATGCCGATGTTGCCGACCAGATAAAGTTTTTGCGAGCTTCAACATTATCGTTATCTTGATAAGTGACAATGCCGTCTTCAATTAAGGTTTTTAAAATACCTTCAGAAAAACGGTCTTGAATTTTAGCATTCACTGGGTACGTTAAATATTGCTCGATAACATGGATAAAGGCATCTGCAACACCATTAGCTATCTGCTCTTTTGGCAAGGTAAAGGTAAAGTTTGCATCTAATAATGAAAACTTAGGAAACACCAGCGGCGTGGTAAATGGGTATTTTTGCTCATTAAAAGTAACAACACCAAAGCTATTCATTTCAGAGCCTGTGGCCGGTAAAGTAGCAATACAGCCAAGCGGTATAGCGCTACTAAGTGGTACTGGGTTAAAACCATGAAACAATAAACTGCTATGATCGCTATCAATAGTCGCAGCTAGCGAGATAAATTTAGTGCCGTCCATTACCGAGCCACCGCCAACAGCTAGTAAAAAGTCTACCTGTTCAGCTTTTGCCACTGCAACCGCTTTCATTAAGGTGTCAAATTCAGGGTTAGCTTCAATGCCACCAAATTCAATCACCTGACGGTCACCTAATTGCTTGGTAACTTTTTCAAGCGTGCCAAAACGCTTAACACTACCACCACCGTATAACACCATCACTTTGGCATTTTCAGGAATTAATTTATCTAACTCGGCTAAACGGTCTTGCCCAAAAACAATATGAGTTGGGTTGTAATAATCAAAATCTTGCATAATTTGCCCTCGTGTTAATATGGGTACATTTTACCAAACCAAATACACTATAAAACAAACAAAAGCCGCAATATCATGCCTAAAACTATCACCATTAACAAAAAGACAAGATCTAGCTTATATAAATAGTTATACTTTGCTCCATTGATAATAGTTCATTAATACGCGATGGAAATTACCGGTGAATAGTTTAATTACACATATAAAAAAACTTGCACTTAACGAAGGTATTAACAACACACCTTTAAACGGTGTAAAGGTTTTTAAGGCTAGCCACTCAACTGGCCGAATTCCACTATGCTATAGCCAAGGCATTATTATCGTTGTGCAAGGTCATAAGCGGGTGTTTTTTAATAAACAAAGCTACGACTACAACGCCAATAACTACTTAGTGTTAACCTTGCCGCTTGCGGCGGAATGCGAAACCATAGTGACACCCGGCGAGCCTTTATTATCACTTATTGTCGATTTTGATTTAGCGATGTTAAATGAGCTAGTACGCATATTCGACGATCATGGCTATGTGAATCAGCATAATAATATTGCTGATAATAAAGGCTTGTTTGTTAGCCAAGGCAGCGAAGCCTTTGCCTGTGTTGTTAGCAGACTGGCCGATTGTTTGACGAGCACAATTGAGTGTGAAGTGATTGGTAAAGGTTTAGTGAGAGAGTTGTTTTTTCATGTATTGCAAGGCCAACACGCCGCGCCGTTATTTGCGCTCGTTGCCCACAATACGCATTTATCTAAAATGGAGCGAGTGTTGAAACATTTGCACATTCATTATGAGAATAGCATCGACGTAGAACAACTTGCCAGTATGGCGAACATGAGCAGCTCAACGTTTCATCGCGTTTTTAAACAGGTAACGGCATCGTCGCCAATACAGTACATTAAGAAAATACGCCTAAATCGCGCCAGAGAATTATTATTAGATCAAGGGTTAAAAGTAAAACAAGCTGCAGCGCAGGTGGGCTATGAAAGCCCAACCCAATTTAGTCGCGAGTTTAGTCGATACTTTGGTCAAACACCCAGCGAGCTCCATCGCAGCTAATGTTGCTGTGCTTGTCGCCTTAACAAAACTTCGTGGGTAATGTCGTAAAGCTCGATAATGCCCGCGACACTCCAAATGTCTTTCTCTATTTGCTTACCGCGGTGAATCGCATAAGAACTAATATAGCTAAGTTCAGGGTTTAAATGATCCATATCAGGCTCATCAGCACGCGACATTTTTAACTGCACCGCAAAAAAGTCACCTTTTTTCAATGCCGTTGAAATAAACATTTGTTGTAACTTTAAGGTTTTTAACTGGCTGTCGGTTCGAACACTGACTTTATCTTCTAATTCTTCTTGGCTATGGTCGATAGCGATATAAACAATGTAGTTTTCAGGAAAATCGCTTGGCTGCATTTTCTTCAAGCTGGTCATAATTTGATTTTGCAGGCTCTGCTCACCAAAAAACGGATACAAATTATAATGGCCACGTTTATCACTTAAACCTTGTAAAGTGGGTAATAACTTACCGTGCTCTCCCCTGCCAGTAATACATTCCGTTTTATAACGGCTACCACTGGTTTGCACAATAAAACTGGCAATATTTAAACTCGCGCTATAAATATTACGCAGTGCTTTGGCCATACCTGGTGTGATCAAGGCATATTCATCTGGCGTTAATTTGTCGCGATTTTTATCAATAAGCAACCTAAAAAACGAGCGACCAATATGCTGATGTTGTTCAACAATCACACGTAAATTGACAATGGTTTTTTTACGGTTGATCCGCATCACTTCATAGGGCAAATCTTTGAGTTCAAAAGATGACGTGATTTTCTGCAAATTAGGAAACGTTAAGTTAACCACGTCGCCTTTTTTTAACACTGTTGATTTATCAATTTCAATTTTTAAACCTGATGTTGAAAAATCATGTGAACGTCCGGTCCATTGCACGCCGTCAGAGGTGGCAACCACAGGGGTATTATATTTAAAGCGCGGCTCTTGGCGTTGGTTCTTATAATTGATGCCGACTTCATCTACCCTTGGCAGACTCTCCACCGGTTTATGTCCAAAGCGTTTTATGCGATTGATATTAATGTCTTCAAAAGCAAACGCTTGATAATTTTCCAACAGTTGCGGATGGGTAATATCTTGCACTACCACGATGTAAGGAATTTTAGCTAATAGCTGTTTAACTTCTTCAGAAGGCGGCGTATTTAAATATTCATTTTTCTTAGTTAAGGTATCGGACAAAGTTAACGGTGAATGCGCATCACTTGGTTGCACATCGATTAGGCTTAAATCAAAAATGGCAAAATTAGGTTTCGATGCAGCAAAGCCCAAAAATTGCGACATAAAGGCTTTATCTTCTTTAAGCTCTACTTCGTCAGCACTATAAAAATAACTTTTTCCTTGGCTTTCATGAACAAAGCTATAGACAATAAATGAGCGCCCTAAACGCCTCGCTTTAAGTAGCTTTTCAATTCGTTCTGGGCTGATCAAATAACTTAAGGTTGAATGTCGTTTCTCATTTTGCCAATACTGAAATACATTTTGATTATTTGAACAAGTCAGCGCATATTTAGCCGCCAATAATTTACCTTGTTGTTCAATAAAAACAGGTAATTCATTAAGTTTGGCGATGGTGAATGTTTCTAGGTGTCTCGACTGCAATGCCGCAATGGTATTATCAAGATTAATTTTATATCGGCGTTTATTGCCTTGAATGTAGCCTTTTAAAAAGCGCTTAAAGGCGTCGTTTTGGCTATTACCGGTATAAACGCGTTGCAAGCCAACAAGCTGAATACCTTCTAAATTTTGAAAATTACGTACTTCATAACTGAAGGTATTTTGTTTGCCAAACTCAAATTCTTGAGCAAAGCCAGTAAACTGAATGTCTAATACTTGCCCTATTTTCACCTCAGAAAACCCTTTTAGGCGCAAACGGCAGCCATTAATACTAATATCAGAGCTTACGGCCTCAACTTCTTTAAAGTTGCCGTCAGCCACTAAAACAGCAATGGCAAAATTCATTCGCTCTTCACTGCGGTCAAAATAATGACCAAATTCGTAAAGCTTTGCCGGGTATTGGGTTTTCTCATACACTTTCGGGTTATCAGCAGTTGCCGGAGTTTTAACACCCGCTTTTTCTCGTTGATAAATCACCCGAAAATTATTCTCAGTATTCATGACCGCTTCATAAACACCAAACGTATAACTACCGTAGGCTTTAATATTAGTTTCAAAAGCTTTAATGGCGACATCGTCAAGATAATGTACTCGGCTGTCATGCTCATACGCACGACAATCACCATCAACATGACCGCGCAAATCAACTAAGCGTGTACACTCGCCCGCTAATCGTTTAAGTTCCATCTTCAACAAAAAACGTTCCGTTTTAGGGATTTTCTTAGTCGCAGTAGCAAATTTAGCTTCAAAATCACTTTTTGAAACCTGCCCCCTGAACTTAGAAATAATTTCCTGATGTTGTGAAAAATCTTTAGTCATTTAAACCTATATGTCACTACAATAACGCTAAATAAAAATAAGATAATGTTAACCTAATCGAATTCTATTTTTGACACAACAATTCGATTACATTTATATGATTTTCGCCAATAAGTTAGCAATAAATTTCATTTATAAAATGAAAGCAATTATTATACCCAAAATAACGCAGTACCTTGAAACGAGTAAATAGCCCCATGGCAAAAGCACCAAAAATAGAATTTGTCTGTACCGATTGCGGTATGAATTACACCCGCTGGCAAGGTCAATGTCGATGTGGCGCATGGAACACACTGGCAGAAATGAAAATATCAGCCAGTAAAAGCAAAACAACAGCGTCAACACGAACGGCAACTGCAGGTTATGCTGGCGGCGTTGGTGGTGGTTCTAAAAAGATTCATGATGTCACCAGTACCGAAGCAGAAAAAAACTTAACCGGCATTGGCGAACTTGACCGAGTATTAAGTGGTGGCGTTACCACGGGCTCAGTTAACATTATTTCAGGTGACCCAGGTGCAGGTAAAACCACGTTATTGTCTGATTTGGTCGCACGAATGTCGCAAGAAAAAGCCTCGCTTTACTGTACGGCAGAAGAGTCTTTATCGCAGTTTAAAAACCGTGTGCAGCGCTTAAAGCTAGAATACAACGAAGATAATTTATATTTGTTATCAGAAACCAGTGTCGAAGCGATTATAGAAGAACTTGATGCTCACAAAATCAAATTTGCAGTTATCGATTCAATTCAAGCGGTAGTGACCGAAAATGCCAATGGTAGCCCCGGCTCTCCGTCACAAGTTAAAAGTGCCGCGCAGGCGTTAACGCAATATTGTAAGCAAAATAATGTCACTATGTTCATTATCGCCCATGTTAATAAAAATAATGAAATTGCCGGCCCACAAACCTTAGTGCATATTGTTGACGCGCTTTTGCATATTGATACTAACGACGGACAAATTCGCACCTTACGCGCTAATAAGAACCGTTTTGGTGATATCGACACCGTGGGCATATTTAAAATGTGCGAGCGAGGCATGCTCAGTGTTGATAACCCAAGCGAGATATTTTTATCTGGCTCAACCACAGATTCACCCGGCTCAGCTATTACCTGTATTCGCAAAGGCAACCGAAATTTATTGTTAGAAATTCAGTGTTTAACCACAGAAACTGAAGCGGAATTTCCGCAGCGTGTTTGTGTAGGCCTAAATATGAATCGCATTAAAATGCTAACCGGCATATTACGTAAGCACACCAAAACCAAAATTTTTCACGATACCTTTTTTAATATTGTTGGCGGTTTAAAAATTGATGAGTCGGAAACCTGTATTGATTTAGCCTTAGTCACCGCGCTACTGAGTAGTTTAAATGAATTTGTTGTGCCACGTACTACATGCATTATGGGTGAGTTAAGCCTTAATGGTGATGTGCGCCCTATAGACAGTGGTGTGCCTCGTGTTAAAGAAGCGGCGCAACATGGCTTTGATGAAATATTTATTCCTTATCGAAATTATCACAAATCGATGGAAGGACTTGGCGCCAAAATTACGCCAGTAAAAACCATTCACGAGCTTATTGAACTGATCAGGTAAAGTTTAAACATCTATTTGTGCGCATAGTCGCTAAACCAGTGACTGACATATTTACCAATACTGGTGTTACTAGGCGCACAAAGTATGTTACAAAAATTGTGCGCATTTACCCTTTAAAAAACGACACAAGTAAAACAAAAAATCCCCGTAATGAATTACAGCATGTTAGTATTGCTAACATTATGATACAAATGTGCCACACGGCATTTATACCCTAATTTTCAAGTAATAGGCGCTTAATGAAATTACTACTTAAACCACTATTAATCCCCGTACTCGCTATTATCGCTTCTCCTTTTGCCGCGGCTACAGAGCAATTATCCATTGATCGAATATTCAGCGCGCCTTCGTTAAATGGCAGTACACCAAAGTCGTTAAAGTTTTCACCCGACGGCAGCCGCGTCACTTATTTACAAGCTAAAAAAGACAACCTCAATCAATACGATTTATGGGAATATAATTTAGCGGAAAAAGAAAACAAACTCTTGGTCGACTCCCTTGATATATTCAGTGGCACCGAGCAATTGTCAGACGAAGAAAAAGCACGTCGCGAGCGTCAACGTGTATACGGCTCTGGCATTATGGAATATCAATTTTCTGCCGATGGCAGTGCTTTGCTGTTCCCAATCAATGGCGATTTGTTTTATTACAATTTGGCTCAGCAAAGCGCTAAGCGTTTAACCAATACGCCAGCATTTGAAACGGATAGTAAGTTCTCTCCGAAAGGCAACTATGTGTCATATATTCGTGAACAAAACTTGTATGCCTTGAACATTGACAGCGGAAAAGAGCTGCAATTAACCACTGATGGCGGCGGTGTCATCAAAAATGGCATGTCTGAATTTGTCGCGCAAGAAGAAATGGATCGCATGACAGGTTATTGGTGGTCACCAAATGAAAAACACATCGCGTTTTTAAAGGTCGATGAAAGCCCGGTCGACGTTGTTATTCGCAATGAAATTTATGCAGAAGAAATTAAGCTTATCGAGCAGCGCTACCCGGCAACAGGCACTAACAATGTTGATATTAAGTTAGCGACGGTTGAACTAAAAAGTAAAAAGATTCGCTTTATTGATACTGGCGAAGACAAAGACATTTATCTACCACGGGTACAGTGGTTACCTAAAGGCGATAAACTCAGTTACCAATGGCAAAGCCGCAACCAACAAACATTAAAGCTTAATGAATATTCGCTAAAATCTCGTAAGCAAAAAACATTACTTACCGAGCAATCTGATTATTGGATAAATCTTCACAACGATTTGTACTTTCTCGACAACGGTGACTTTATTTGGGCTTCAGAGCGCGATGGCTTTAAACACCTATATCGATTTAATAAAAACGGAGAGTTGATCAGTCAACTCACCAAAGGCGCTTGGGTCGTTGATAAAATTGAAAATATTGATGAAGAAAACGGTTGGCTCTACTTTACTGGCCGTGCCGATACGCCACTTGAGCGTCATCTGTATAAAGTACCGTTAACTGGTAAATCTCCAGAAAATGTCGTGCGTGTTTCAAAAAGAAATGGTACTCATAGCATTGTATTTTCAAAAGACAGCAACAGCTATATCGACAAGTTCTCGAATATAAATACCCCAACACAAGTCAGCCTGCACGCTAGCAGTGGTGAACAACTGACTTGGCTAGAAGAAAATGCCGTTAACGATAGTCACCCAATCAAACCATTTTTTGAACAGTTGATCCAACCAGAGTTTGGGTCAATAAAAAGCGACGACAATAGTACAAATTTATATTACAAGTTGTATAAACCTAGCAATATGCAGCCGGGTAAAAAATACCCTGTGATCGTCAAAGTCTATGGCGGACCACATGCTCAGCGCGTTACCAACCGCTGGCAAGGTGGCGATATGATGCAATATATGGCGCAACAAGGTTACGTGGTATTTCAGTTAGATAACCGTGGCTCTAATTATCGCGGCACAGCATTTGAATTTCCAATTTATCAAAATTTAGCAACGGTTGAGGTTGACGACCAAATAAGCGGCGTGAAGTTTTTACATAGCTTGCCTTATGTAGACCCAGAGCGTATTGGCATTTTTGGTCACTCTTATGGCGGCTACATGGCGCTAATGAATATGTTCAAAGCGGGTGAATATTTTAAAGCTGGTGTTTCTGGTGCCCCAGTGACCGACTGGATGTTATATGACACCCACTACACCGAGCGTTATTTAAATCATCCAGAAAAAAATGCCGACGGTTACCAAAGCAGCAGCGTATTCCCTTACATTAAAGACTTGCAAGGTCCGTTGATGGTTTATCATGGCATGGCAGACGATAACGTCTTGTTTACCAATACCACTAAGTTGATCAAAGCAATGCAAGATCAAAATAAGCAATTTGAATTAATGACTTATCCCGGCAGCAAACACAGTATGCGTGGTAAAAAAGTCAAAGTTCATTTAAACAATACCATTATGAGCTTTTTTGACCGCCACTTTAAAAATGAAAAGCTAACTGTCGACGAAGAGCAAATCAGTCGATAACACAGTAAAAACTTTAACGAAAACGATCCCTTGCGGATCGTTTTTTTATCGATAAATAAACCAATAAAACCGATATGACCATGCCATTACACCGATATTTTCTCGCTTTAATATGCTTATTAATTAGTCAGGTAACTTATGCCAACACGCCGCCCAAAATAGGCTTGGTACTTAGTGGCGGTGGTGCTAAAGGCTCTGCCCATATTGGCGTTTTAAAAGTGCTCGAACAGCATAATATTGCCGTCGATTACATTACCGGCACCAGTATTGGCGCCTATGTGGGCGGCATGTACGCACTTGGCTACTCTGTTGAAGAAATTGAAAAACGCATGCTCACGCTTGATTGGGATGCAGGCTATTCAGACACTATTCCACGTGAGTCGCTGCATTACGAAGAAAAGCAACGTAAAGATCAATACAACATTCCGTTAAAGTTTGGTTATAGCGAGGAAGAATTAAAAACAACCAGTGGTTTTTTAGTTGGTCAAACTGTAGCGCAATTACTAAAAGAGTCGACTGATCTGGTTGCTGAATTCGACAGCTTCGACAACCTCGCGATCCCCTATCGCGCCGTAGCAACCGATCTGGTAACCAGTTTAGCGGTTGTTTTAGACTCAGGCAGCATAGTTGATGCCATGCGCGCCTCTGCTGCAGTACCTGGCGCTGTTCAACCCATAGATATTAACGGCATGATGTTAGTTGATGGTGGCTTAGCTAATAACATGCCTATTGATGTGGTTAAGGCAATGGGCGCAGATATCGTTATTGCCGTTGATATTGGCTCTTCATTGAGTTCAAAAGATCAAATCAAGATGACCATCGACGTATTGAATCAATTATCGACATTTTTGACCAATGCCACATCGGAAGCGCAGAAAAAGCTATTACAACCAGGCGATATACTAATAAGACCCGATGTTGGCCAATTAAGTACCACCGACTGGTCGATTTTGCCACAGGCATTAGTCTTAGGTGAACAAGCCGCCTTATTGCATAGCAAACAATTGCAAGCACTTAGCCTATCTGATGAAGCATTCGCGCAATACCAAGCGAAGAAAAAACAACGCAGCTTAAAATGGTTTTCCCCCATTGAAAAACCAATTACCGCTATTCATTTTGCTAACCAGTCAAAAGTAAATAATACCATTATTAAAAACAGCTTTGCCGTTGAAGTTGGTCAAGTGTTAAATCAGCAAGCACTAAAAGCAGCTATTGATCGCGTTTACGCACTAGATAAATTTGAATACGTTGACGCTGAATTTACCGACGACGAAAACGGTCGCGTGCTAACATTAATTACCCGAGCAAAATCGTGGGGCCCCAACTACATTAATGTTGGCTTTAGTATGCAAGACAACTTTTCACAAGACACCACAGTATTACTCGATTTCTCCTATGTATTAACCGATATTACCATCAATGGCGGTAGTTGGCGTAACGACTTAACCATAGGCTACGAAAAGAAATTTGCGACCGAGTTTTATCAACCACTCGACATTGAACATAGCTTTTTCTCACGCGCACGTTTGCAATTTTATCAGCATGACTGGGGCGGTGAAAACCAAGAAGGTTTAAGCGATGAACTCGTTAAACGCTCGCTCGAAGCGAGCATGAGTTTAGGTTACAACATTTTCGACAATGGCATTGCCGAGCTCGGTTTAATTGCCGAAAAAGGTAATATTTCCTATAAGAACTGGACAGATGACGAAGCGGACTTTGCCTCGTACGGTTTTTTCTTTCATTTAGGTTACGACAACTTAAATAGCATTAATTTCCCGACTTCAGGCAATCAATTATCGTTTGATTTACGCCTTGGTAATGATCAATACGACCAGTTTTATTTTGATGCCAACACCGATAAATCCATTAAATATGACATTAATTGGCGCGGCGCTATCTCACTAGAACACCACACTTTAGTGGGAATAGCTTCATACGCGAAAGTGAACAGTGAAAATAACTATACCGTACATGTTTCTGAACTAGGCGGATTTCTTAACCTTTCAGCGTATCAGCGTAATGAACTGGTTGGCGCTCATAAACTGTTTGGCGCTTTGGTTTATCACTATGACTTAGGACGCGATACCTTAGGTTTAACGGATTTTCCGCTGTATTTAGGCACCAGCTTAGAGGCAGGTAATGTCTGGACGCTTGCAGAGCATATTAATGTCGACGATGTAATTTATAGCAGTAGTTTGTTTTTAGGCACAGATACCAGTATGGGCCCGGTCGCCTTAGGTTTTGGTTATGCTGAAAAAGGTCAAAATTCCTTTTTCTTATCTATTGGCAAAAGCTGGTAGTAAAAAGTCGAACAGCTCAATGTCGATTTAAATTGACAACTTGCTAAAAACTTCGAACGGATTTAATCGGTTGGGGAGTTGCTTTGTGATTTATAAAAGCCGTAAGCTAAAAACCTAGAACAGCTAAAATCGATAATAAACCTGCGAGTACAAGATGAAAGAACACGACGCGATACCACTAAGCGACTTTATTGAATACGATGAAAATGAAATGCTACAGCGCTCAGCTGATTTTTATCAAAACATTAAAAGGCGTCACTCGATTCGTATGTTCAGTGATAAATCGGTACCACAAAGCATTATCGAAAATTGCATTAAAGCCGCGGGCACGGCGCCGAGCGGCGCAAATCATCAGCCTTGGCATTTTGTTGCGGTGCAAAACCCAGATGTTAAACAACAAATACGCCAGCAAGCTGAAGCGCATGAGCAGGCTTTTTATGCTGGCCGTGCAGGTGAAGAATGGCTAAAAGCGCTAAAAGATCTCGGCACCGATGCGCAAAAACCTTACTTAGAACATGCCCCTTGGCTTATTGCGATATTCAGCGAAAAAAAAGGCGGCATTAAAGCACAAGATAAACAAACCAACTATTACGTGCATGAGTCGGTTGGCATAGCAACAGGTATTCTCATTACCGCATTACATAACGCCGGATTAGCAACCTTAACTCACACGCCTAAACCGATGTCATTTTTAAATAAAATTTGTCAGCGTAGCGACAACGACCGTGCTTATATGTTGTTAGTTATTGGTTATCCAGCGCAAAACGCAACGATACCTAAACACGCACAAATGAAAAAGCCGCTTAACGATATCGCGACATTTTTATAAAACACTTGGTAAGGTATGTGACTTACGAAAAATCGAGTGCGACGTCGGTACAACCTTTTGGGCAACATATTCCAGTTGCCTGATTGTCATCTGATGGCAAAGTAATGCTCAGCGCTTGTTTGCAGTGCTGACATGCAACAGGTTGACCTAATAGCAACTTTTTAATCACATTTTTTTGCTGAGCAAAAGAGCTAGCACTCTTTTTTTGCAACGACTTAAAGCTTTGTTTATCTATCATCACTAATACGCAACATTCGCAGCAGTAACACAATACCAGCCATCGTACTGACCTTGAAAGCTTTCTGCATTGGCTTCTAATAACGCTTGATAGGCAATGATGTTTTGATAGCTCAATGCCATTCTAGGATACGCGGTAATTTCCCACGGTAATTGTTCATTACCTTGGTAAGGAGAAAAAGATAATTTTTGGTTGTTGGCCAACAGAATATGACCAAATTTTAACGCGAGTTCTTGTGAGGGAAAGATAGTTGAAAACTCAACTTCATGCTCCGCCGATAAATCGTGACCATTTTCAAGCATTTGCCATAAGCAATCACCAATTTCGTCATTTGGGAACAAACTGACATCTCTTTCCATATTTAACCACATTTCGATAAAACCTAAGCTTAATTATAAAATATCTCACCACGTTATGCACAGTTATTTGTTACACTGGCACAATCTAAGCAAGTCCAACGTTATCAACATGAAATTTGAACGCCACCTCACTATCGATCCTCAACCATCAGCGCTTATTGCCACGTTAGCTCAACATTGCCAATTATCAAATGCACAGTTAAAGCAGGCCATTACTAAAGGTGCGTTATGGTTAAGACGTGGCAAACATACCCAACGATTAAGACGCTTAAAAAAAGAATTACAACCAGGTGACCAGCTACACTTTTATTATAACGAGGCGGTGTTGGCACAAACTTGTGCGCCGGCGCAATTAATTGCCGACTATAAAGACTACAGCATTTGGTATAAGCCTTATGGCATGTTGAGCCAAGGCTCAAAATGGAGCGACCATTTAACGATTAGCCGTTATGTTGAACAACATATAACGCCGCAGCGCCCAAGTTACATCGTGCACCGTTTAGATAAAGCGGCAACAGGGTTAATTGTAATCGCCCATAGTAAAAAAGCTGCGCGTGCATTAAGTGCCATGTTTGAACATCATCAGCTAGACAAGCATTATCATATTATTGTCCATGGCGATCATAGCAAATTTGAACAACCACAAACCATTACGCTTGCCATTGATGACAAAAAAGCCACCAGCCACTTTTCGCAACTTGATTATGATGCAAGCCATGATTTGTCGTTAGTTGAAGTGGTGATCGAGTCAGGCAGAAAGCATCAAATAAGAAAACATGCTAAATCGATTGGTTTGCCAGTGGTTGGCGATCGCCTGCATGGAGATGAATTACAACATTACCCTGAGATGCTTAATTTACAGTTGTGTGCAGTAAAAATCGCATTTGCCTGCCCATTGTCGGGCAAGCAAATTAGTCATCACTTGCCACCCGACTTAACGCCGCAGCTCGAGCAAGTGATCACCTTGTTAAATGAATAAATTAGCAGATATACGAAAAGTCGCTATCGTCTAATAAATTTAAGCTATCACCAACAATATCGTTTAAATCGAGTTTACTAAGCAAGGCTAAACCTTGTTGACGTTGCGCTAACGTTAAGGCTTGATACGGCAGTCTAAAATTCTTTTGTACCGCATTGGTCATCATCATCGCTGTATTTAAACCAATTGGGTTTGGTTCGCAAAACAGCCATTGCATTAACCCTTGTAATTGCTCGTTAAGCTCAGGTACGTTTTCATCCATCAATTTACGCATTAAGCCCGGCACTATATTAGAGGTAACTGAAATTACGCCATGGGATTTATGTTGATGGCGACCATTAAAGCTTTCGTCGTCGTTGCCTGACCAACAAGCAATGCCTTTATTTTCATAGTAAGCAATACGTTCGTTACCGGCACATTCTTTAACACCGATAAAATTTTTGTGAGTAGCAATCGGCTCAATAAAGTCTGGCGTTAAATCTTGTCCCGTACGCCCTGGCACGTTGTAAATAAACGCTGGGCCTTTTTCCAATACTTGATTAAAGTGTTCAATAACACCTGCTTGAGAAGTACGACCGTAATAAGGGTTAATTTGCAGCGCTGCATGCATACCTGATGCAAAACCATTTTCGGTTGCTTTAATCGCTTCACGGGTATTATTACTGCCGGTATTGCCAACAATAATTAGCTTGTCAGCATATTTATGCACACTGTGCGCGATCAGCATTAAGTGCTCTTCCCAGCTTAGTAAGTGCCCTTCACCTGTCGTACCACCAACAATAATGCCATCGACACCGGCGGCAATTTGTTGTTCGATTAAACGATCGTAGGTCGCTAAATCTATATTACCTTGGCTATCGTAAGGAGTTTTGATCGCGGTGATCAGGCTTGCTGCTCTTAAATGGTCCATTTTTTCTCTCAAAAATTGCTATTATTTTCTAAACTGCAGGCAATATAGCCGCACTTTTTAACTAACGGGAAGGTTAACAAAAACCGATTTTATCAATAACGCGACGCAGGATAAACACTTCATTGCTGACAATATGCTGATATTTAAAAATTTGATTATCTAACTGCAATACTCGGTAGGCATGATAGTTATTTTCATCGGCTAAATCTGCGCCATATTCGTGCTCGTCAACCACTTCACCTTTGGTGATGGTAAAGTGAATATCACCAACGAGTCCCCAATCACCTAACTCAATGATTTGCTGACTCACTTGGCCAGACTCGTCATGGTTGATAAAAGAAAATTCGAAACTGCCATCAACCGATAGCTGCGCATATTCAGTAAAATGCACATTATCTTCATCAATATCACTTCGATACCAACGCCCTATTAGCATTTCTCGAGCGTAATTCATGGTTATTTAATCCTCAACAAGATGATATTTTTGCTTTAACGCATCAACTTTTTGCTTATTATCGCGTAAATATTGATTAAATTCTTTAATAATTTCAGGATATTGAATTGATGAAAAAAAGTACGCATATTTCTCATGATGTATATTTTGATTAAGTACGATTTCACTATTTGAATTCAGTTTACGCTGATTATGCGCGATCACATTCTGATCAATATTGGTGGCGTCAACATTGCCATAAAGAAGGTGTTTAACAATACTCCGTGTTGCAACACTTTCAACAAGCTTAGTATGTCCACTATTTATTTCGTTCACCCAAAGTGTTGGGTAAAAACCTGTCATAGTGCCCAATTTTTTTACCTGTTCACGGTTAATTTTAGCATTCTTTTTCAGCACATAAGCACCAGCCATCAGATAAAGCACTGGCTCACTATAGGTAATATCGAGTTTTATTTTTTCGCTGTCTCGCCAGCGAATGTTGTCAGGAAATTTAAAATCAATATTTTGTTCTACATACCAGCGATTAAAGCGCTTAATTGGCAAAGGTAAAAAACGATACGAATAATCTTTTGACTCAAAAAAGCCACTCAGCAAATCACGAGTAAAACTCGGCTTTACAGTGTTTTGATAGTCAAAGTCGTATAAAGGATAATAATCAATCGCTTCAACACCAATGACATAGGTTTTATCATCAACCTGTTTCGCTGAGCAAAAAGCAGAAACCAGCAAGAACAGCAAGAACAGCATGAGGCTTTTATAAATGCAGTTAAATAACAGCCGTGACGCTAACGTTAAACGCAATCTTCCCCCTCGCCAAGTAGCCCTAATAGTTATATAAACTTTTATAATCAAAAATAGTCAGTGAATAAAAAAAATCACACTAAAGTAACAATACACCGTTCTAAACCAGATTGGAAAAAATAGTCTATTTATTGGCTTCTAACTCGCATATCCTTAACAGGAAATATAGGTATAATTAGCGCATTCTTAAAACACCATATGATTTTGATTCAAAACATCAATTGGTAAAAACAATAATAGGAAACCACACAATGTCGACTTTAAATGTTCAATTATTGCTAACAGGCAATGAGCTAATGTCTGGCGATATCATTGACAGTAACTCAGCGATGATCGCACAACAACTCAAAGAACTCGGCATTGAACTTAAAAGAAAGGTCACCGTATCTGACGATATGGCACTGCTGATTGATGAAATACAACAACTGAGCCTGCAATCTGACGTAATAATCGTTAACGGAGGTCTTGGACCAACAGTTGACGATTTAACAGCACAAGCGCTTGCCCAAGCAGCAAATGTTGAATTAGAGCAACACCCCGACGCATTAATACACCTTCAAGATTGGTGTAAAAATCGTGGCGCGGCATTAAATAATCAAAACCTCAAACAAGCAATATTACCTAAAGGTGCTAACGTAGTCGCTAACCGAACAGGCAGCGCTGTAGGCTTTAGTCTTGTGCTTAATGACTGTGAAATAATTTGCACACCAGGTGTACCGCCAGAGCTTAAAGTAATGCTCAGTGAACAAATCATTCCTAGCTTAAGCCATCGCTTACCTAGCAATTTAAAAACCCACGTAACGCGCATGCAAGTGTTTGGTATTGGTGAAGCGGCGCTGCAAAAACTTATTGACGATAGTTTCCCCCATTGGCCAGCTGAAATCGAGTTAGGGTTTAGAGCCGCATCACCGCTTATCGAAATAAAACTCACCACAAGAAGTGAACAGGCAGAAAAATTAAAACAACAGTGGCAAACTAAATTACACCAATTATTGGGCGATCATATCTTTAATATCATTAGTGATAAAAGCTTATCGCTTGCAGAGTGTGTGGTGGATTTGCTCACCAGTAAACAACAAAAAATCACCTTAGCGGAATCTTGCACTGGCGGACTAATTGCTAACCACATTTCTCGTATTCCTGGCGCATCTGATGTATTTGAAGCAGGCTTTGTCACCTACTCAAATCAAATGAAAACAAACATGTTAGCAGTTGATGAAAATATATTTGAGCAAGCAGGCGCGGTAAGTGAGGCTTGCGTAAAAGCAATGCTAACAGGTGCTTTAGCGGTTTCCGGTGCCGATTGTGGTATAGCCGTTTCAGGTATTGCGGGTCCAAGTGGTGGCAGCGCAGAAAAGCCCGTTGGCACCATTTGCATTGGCTGGGGAACTAAAGAACAGATAAATACCACGACTTTACTCATACCTGCAAAACGCGAATACTTTCAAAAATATGTTTCGGCAATCTCGTTAGATTTATTACGCCGACTGCTTATTAATAGCAAAGAAAAACCTAACTATATTACTGAACGCGCAATTGCAAAGGTCATTAACGCACGAAATCTTGATCATAAATAACGCTTTAGTTATAAAAATACTTTAAGTTAAACTTAGTCCCTGTAAGCTTAATTATTGCTAACTAAATTAAAAGTTTATATATTTACAATTAAGCAACAAAAAAATACCGCCATCATTCTTAATAATTTTGGTAAATGTGCGCCTTGTTTTGTTCACACCTGTATTTTGGAAGTCAGTGTTGTTAGTTTTTATGAAAGCAGAGTAACAAAGCAATAACAAAGTAAGGGTTTATTTTGATAGAAAAAAATTTTATTACTAGCGGTAGAAATACCCTAATACACAAAATAAAAAAATTCGATTTATTAATTGTTAATGGTGACCACCCTGTCGTTATCGTTAGCCATCGAGGGATTGGCGTTTACAAAGGTGCTATGCCATCTAAACGCTCTGAAGCTAAAAAAGCTTACCAAGAAGTTATTGATATTTCGTCTATTGATGTCTTTGGTGAAGAAAAAACCTTAGTATTTATTCAAGCACTTGATAATAAAGAGTACAAGTTAGACTATTCAAAAGTGGGAACAGCCAGTTTTATTAAGGTGCACCAAGACAATTACATCTAACGCAAGTTTGAGTTTGGAGTTTACAATCAATGACAGTTGCTAATTTAGTAACAAATAAAAATAATCATGTTGACTTGGTGTTAATTCCTAAAAAAGACAACAAAGTGATAAGTGAAGCAAATATTCACGAACTGATAAAAGCATCTGAATTTTCTGATCTTCATCTCGAAATGGCTAATGTCAAAAATGCCGTTGCTGAATTAAATGGTGTCTTAAAGCCGCTGCAAGCTAACCAAGAAGCTTCTGAGATACGCTATCAAATATTAGAGCGCAGAGACGCCTCTATTACCATTAATATTGATAGTGATGAAATGGGCTGTAGTGCTGAAATCACCACAGCTCTGGGCGGAAAACACCTTTCTGCCAAAGCAATACTTCACGCCGCACAAGCCGCAGGCATTACCAAAGGTTTTAGTAAAGAAGAGTTAATTAAACTGGCACGCGCTGGTGCAAAAGAACCTGCAGGCTCTATTGTTAAAGCCCAAATAGCGTGGGGAAAAGAACCGGTTAACGGCAAAGATTCACAAATAAAACCCTTAGTTGAAAGTGCCCAAAACCGTATTTTAAAGCCAAAAGAGCGAGAAGATGGTAGCGTTGATATGCGCGACCTTGGCGATATTATCTGTGTAAAAGTGGGCGATCCGCTCGCGCAAAAAATACCTTTCACCCAAGGTAAGAAAGGGTTTACCGTGACCGGAAATCCTCTTGAACCTGTACCTGGCGAAGATATTGAACTTAAGGCAGGTGAAGGCACAACCATCAGCCCTAAAAATCAAAATGTCTTAGTTTCAACCTTAGTTGGCTTGCCGCGCGTGATCGACAACGGCATGGAAGTCGACGAGGTCTATAAGCTTAAAAATGTTGACATCAGTACTGGTCATATCAAATTTCAAGGTAGTGTTATTATCGATGGTGATGTCTGTGAAGGTATGAAAGTATCAGCGACGGGCGACATTACGATTGGCGGCTTTGTTGAATCTTCATTTCTTGATGCCGGTGGCGATATCACCATAGGCACTGGCATTATTGGTAAAAAATATGAAACCGATAATGTCGATGTTAAAGACATTAATATGAGCGTTAAAATAAATGCTAAAGGTAATATTTTTGCTAAGTACTGCCAGTACGCGGAAATTAATTGCCAAGATTTACGCATTGAAAATCAAATGATGCACAGCATTATCAATGTGAATGGGCAATTATGGGTCGGTAATGAAGAACATGCTAATGGCAAACTCATTGCTGGCCATATACATGCAGGCACATCTGTACATGCCGGTTGTTTAGGTGCAACAGCGGGTGCTCCAACCATCATTACTTTTGACAAACGCATTGATGAATACAAAGATGAAATCGACGCCGTAGACAAAAAAATTAAAGAAGAGTCAGACCAAACAGAAGAGCTAAAAGGTGCAATTAATAAACTCAAACTACTGCCGAAAGACAAACAACAACCTGAACTGTTAAAAAAGGTGGTCACAACCTATAAGTTTCACGCGGGGAAATTAGCAGAAGATTTGCAAGAAAAAGCAATGCTAGAAGATCTATTGCAAGAATATATGGGGCAAGTTTTTGTGGAAGCAACTGAAAAGCTTTACCACGGCGTAGAATTAGTTGTGGGAGACTTTCGAGACCGCTCTCGCCGAGAGTACGGGCCAAGCAAAATGAAGTACAGTGAACGAAAAATTCATATCGAGCCCATTGTTCACACCTAAAAAATAGTACATATCCCAAAAATACTTTATCATCACAACTTACCGAGTAATCAAGTGAGTTTCCAGTGAAGATAGTCAAATTTATAATGCTCGCATGTCTATTGCTTAGTCAATCCGCACTAGCCAATACATGCGACATCAACTTTCAATACGGCGTGATCATCTCTCCGGAGCATGTGCGTTTTCTCAATGAAGGTAAAACCTATTTACAAATAAATGATGCTAAACAGCTGTTTTTAGAAGGTCGTGAAGTAGAGCTATCCAAAGCTCAACAGCAACTCTTGGCTAATTATACGCAAGGCATTCAGCAGCAAGTCCCTGAAATAGTGTCTATTGCCATCGAAAGTGTCGATATTGGCTTAAAAGCAGTAAATAAAGTTATCGGTGGTTTAACTGGTGAAAACAGTGAGTCGCACCAACAAATTCAAAAAAAGTTTGAAGACCTGCAATGGCGCTTAAGAAAACGCTTTAATCATACCACCGACAATTATTATATCGCGCCGCAAGACTTTGATGATTTTGATGAAATATTTGCCGGTCAATTTGAAGAAGAAATTGAAGAAATTATTTTTCAGTCACTTGGCACTATTTTATTAGCGGTCGGTGAAGCCATTAGTAACCGTGAAGAAGGCAATTCAGAGCAACGTGCAAACACATTAGATGATCGCATGGAGCTACTTGGTAAAGATTTAGAAGTAGAAATTACCTCAAGAGCACAAGCATTAGAGCAAAAAGCAGAACAATTCTGCCAAGGGTTAATTGAACTCGACTCACTTGAAACTGAGTTAAGAGCGAATATTCCACAACTAGTTGACTTTGACCTTATACAGGTTAAAAAGCACAATTTAGAAAACAAAAAAGCCTGATAATTCAGGCTTTTTTCATCAACATTCTTAAATTATCTAATTACATGTTCGGATAATTTGGACCACCTGTACCTTCTGGCGTGACCCAAGTAATATTTTGGCTTGGGTCTTTAATGTCACAGGTTTTACAGTGAATACAGTTTTGTGAGTTGATAACAAAAACATCTTCACCATCGTCAGACTTTTCAACTTCATACACACCCGCTGGGCAGTAACGCTGTGCTGGTTCATTGTATTTAGTTAAATTCACTTTCACAGGGATCGTCGCATCAGTTAATTTCAAATGACACGGCTGCTCTTCTTCATGGTTAGTGTTCGACAAAAATACTGATGACAGTTTATCAAAACTCAATTTATTATCAGGTTTCGGATAATTAATCACCGCACATTGGTCTGCAGGTTTTAACTGTTCATGATCTAACGAGTCATCTTTAAAATTAAACGGCAATTTACCGCCAAAGAAGTTTTGATCAACCATGTTATACATACCACCTAAAGTGGTACCAAACTTATGCATAGCAGGACCAAAATTACGGGTATTGTATAACTCGTCGAATAACCAAGAACTTTCAAATTTATCTGCATACGAAATTAAATCTTTACCGCCTTCATCACTATTCGCTAGTGCTTCGACAATTGTTTCTGCTGCTAACATGCCCGACTTCATCGCGGTATGATTACCTTTAATTTTGGCAAAGTTAATCGTACCTGCGTCACAACCCACCATTAATGCGCCTGGCATCGTCATTTTTGGAAGTGAATTATAACCACCTTTTGCCATGGCTCGTGCGCCGTAAGAAACACGTTTACCACCTTCTAGATATTGGCTAATTTTAGGGTGATGCTTATAACGTTGAAATTCATCAAACGGACTTAAATGTGGGTTCGAATAATTTAGATCAACAATTAAACCAACAAATACTTGGTTGTTTTCCGCGTGATATAAGTAACCACCACCTGTGGTGTCTTTTTCTAACGGCCAACCCGCACTATGTACCACTAAACCTTCTTGATGCTTTTCAGGATCTATGTCCCAAATTTCTTTGAAACCAATACCGTAATGCTGAGGCGAACGGCCGTCATCAAGGCTAAATTTGGCAATCAGCTCCTTACCTAAATGACCACGACAACCTTCTGCAAATACCGTGTATTTGGCTTTAAGCTCCATACCCGGCATGTAAGAGTCTTTTTGATTACCGTCTTTATCTAGACCCATGTCACCAGTAATAATACCGCCAACACTGCCATCTTCATTATAAAGTACTTCTTGAGCAGGAAATCCAGGAAAAATCTCAACCCCCATTTGCTCTGCTTGTTCGGCTAACCAACGACAAATATTGCCCATACTGGTGATATAGTTGCCTTCATTATGCATGGTTTTAGGTACCGCAAAGCCCGGTAATTTAATACCGTTTGACGCGCTATTAAACAAATAAATGTCATCGCCGGTCACTGGGGTATTTAGTGGCGCACCTTTTTCTTTCCAGTCTGGAAACAACTCATCAAGTGCTCGTGTTTCAAACACTGCGCCTGATAAAATATGTGCACCAACTTCTGAGCCTTTCTCGACGACACATACCATTAATTCTTTTTCTTGTTTTTGAGCTAACGTCATTAATTGGCAAGCAGTTGCTAAGCCTGACGGGCCTGCGCCTACGATCACAACATCAAATTCCATTGATTCACGTTCCATGACAATCCCCTTAAGTAAATTCAGATAAACTAATTCAAACACATGTTTGATATTCAAACAAGTGTTTGATAGTATAAATTCATTATATAGATATTTTGTTGGCAATTACTAATTTATAGCTGACAAATTGCATATAAAAATAGTTTTTCCGCAATTTGATCAAAGTATTTATAAAGATCACGGTTTTGGTCGTTATCTTTATTGCTATTTTTCGAATTGTTTCCTAGGTTATTCACTAATGTTTAACTGTTTAAAATTATAACAATTGCACTTCGAGGCTAAGATGAAAGTATTAGTACCCATTAAGCGTGTTATCGACTACAACGTCAAAGTTCGCGTAAAACCAGACAACTCCAATGTTGATCTTGCTAATGTAAAAATGGCAATCAACCCTTTTTGTGAAATCGCAGTCGAAGAAGCTGTTCGTTTAAAAGAAGCTGGTGTAGCTACTGAAATTATCGCTGTTTCTATTGGCGACAAATCTTGTCAAGAACAACTTCGTACCGCATTAGCC
This sequence comes from Thalassotalea sp. PLHSN55, assembly GCF_052030545.1. NCBI lineage: Bacteria > Pseudomonadati > Pseudomonadota > Gammaproteobacteria > Alteromonadales > Colwelliaceae > Thalassotalea > Thalassotalea sp. PLHSN55. Next base: position 508,354 of record NZ_JBPDIH010000004.1, read on the forward strand.
CTAGGCGCAGACCGCGCAATTCAAATTGAGACTGACCAAAACTTAGATTCACTTCATGTCGCTAAGTTGCTACAAAAAGTGGTTGAAGCTGAAGCTCCTCAATTAGTTATTCTTGGTAAACAATCAATCGATAGCGATAACAACCAAACAGGTCAAATGCTTGCTGCATTAACGGGTTTAGCACAAGGTACATTTGCTTCAGAAGTTAAGGTTGAAGGCGATAAAGTTAACGTTACTCGTGAAGTTGACGGCGGTTTACAAACCGTTGCGTTAAACCTTCCTGCTATCGTGACTACCGACTTACGCTTAAATGAACCACGTTACGCGTCATTACCAAATATTATGAAAGCAAAACGTAAGCCTTTAGACGTGCAACCCGCTGCCGATTTTGGCATTGATTTAAGCCCACGCTCTACTTTACTTAAAGTAACGCCTCCTTCAGAGCGTCAAGCAGGTATTGTGGTTGAGTCTATCGACCAATTAGTTGAAAAATTAAAGAATGAAGCGAAGGTGATCTCATGAGCATTTTAGTATTTGCAGAACACGACAACAGCAGCTTAAAAGCTGATACATTAAAAACCGTTGCTGCAGCACAAGCTATTGGTGGCGACATTGATGTATTAGTGGCAGGTAGTAACTGTCAAGCCGTTGCAGAAGCAGCCGCTCAAATTAATGGTGTCAATAAAGTACTTGTTGCAGACAACGCCGCTTATGAACACCAACTTGCAGAAAACGTAAGCTTATTAGTGACTGATCTTGCTGGTGATTACAGCCACATTTTAGCAACAGCGTTAACAACCGGTAAAAACTTTATGCCTCGCGTTGCAGCTCTATTAGACGTTGCACAAATCTCAGATATTATTGCAGTAGAAAGCGCGGATACGTTTGTACGCCCGATTTATGCAGGTAACGCAATTGCCACCGTGCAAAGTTTAGATAGCAAGAAAGTGATCACCGTACGTGCAACAGGTTTTGACCCAGTAGCAACCGACGGTAGCGCGGAAATTGTTGCTTTAAGCCAAGCAACTGATGCTGGTACATCAAGCCACGTAAGTGACGAACTAACTGTGTCAGAGCGCCCAGATTTAGGTGCCGCTGGCGTGGTAATTTCTGGTGGTCGTGGTATGCAAAACGGCGATAACTTTAAACTACTTGAAGGTATTGCAGATAAACTTGGCGCAGCTATTGGTGCTTCACGTGCCGCGGTTGACGCAGGTTTTGTTCCTAACGACATGCAAGTTGGTCAAACAGGTAAGATTGTTGCGCCAGACTTATACATTGCCGTAGGTATCAGTGGTGCAATTCAGCATTTAGCCGGTATGAAAGACTCTAAAGTTATCGTTGCGATCAACAAAGATCCTGAAGCGCCAATCTTCCAAGTTGCTGACTACGGTATTGTTGCTGACTTATTTGAAGCCTTACCTGAGCTAGAAAGTAAGCTTTAATACAATCACAAAATGCGTTTAAATTAATGCGTTTAAATCAGCGCAATTGAAACAAGCTTTAATCAAAGGCCAATTATGTAAAAATAATTGGCCTTTTTCTTTATTCACTTCCCTACGCAAATAACCTTGTCTTGGCAAAATACATAAAAATCATAGGCTAGTTTCATTTATTCTTCATGGGTGGACTTCCACCCATAGGCTATTTTTTTCGGGTCATTCCCCACACAAAGTTACGCATTCTCGTTCATCTTCAAAAAAACACAACTCCTATAACCTTTTATTTTAACTGAATAAAAAACTTATTCCTCTTTAAAAAACTTGCTTGGCACCATGCTTGCGATATAGCTATTGCACAAATTATTAATGCACCAAAAAACAAAGTAAAAACGCTGAGCAAAAAACACCAAGCAACAGGTAGAAATATCTCAATACAGAAGGTATTCACCAACAAGGGGAACACAATGAACAATAAGTTAACAACAAAAATCGCAGCTACACTGCTACTGGCTAGCACATCGTCAATGGCATTTGCTGAAGAAGGTGATGTTAAAACATCATTCTACGGCTCACTACGGTTAGGTGTCGATTATGTTGATGCTGGCACCGACGACGATGCTGCCAATGGTCGCGATTATTTAAGTCGTATTGGCGGTAAAGCCTCGGTCGACTTAGGTGGCGGCTTAACCGGTATCGGTTTATTCGAATACGGTTTACGTGGTGAAGATAACGATAACTTTGTCCAAAACAACCGCGCCGGTATGCGCCAAGTGTACATAGGGTTAAAAGGTGATTTTGGTAAAGTCACCTACGGCTCACAAACCATTTTATGGCACAAGTTTGTGCGTGGTGCCTATTTCTCTGATGGTTTAGATTCACTTCGCCAAGGTGCAATTCGCGACGACGATTTTCTGCAATGGGAAAAAACCTCAGGCAACTGGCGTTTTGGCGCAGCACTGCAAACCGAAAAACAAGACGGCGACTCGTTCGATCAATACCAATTAGCGGCGCAATACAACGCAGGCCCGGTAAAACTACAAGCAGCCCTAGCAAGTGATCAACGCGGCGACAACAACGGTAATTTATACGGGGTTCGCGCTTGGTATAACCTTTCTGACACCGTGACTTTATCCGCTTTTTATCATTTAGCTGAAGAAGACTTTGATATTTATTCAGGCAATTCTTCAGGCAACGTTGAACTTAACTCGACAGCAAGTGGCTCGAAAGTTGGCGGCGTAACCGCTTGTGCAGATGAAGAGCGTTCAACCGCGGCCATTTACGGCAAGTGGAAGTCGGGCAAAAACCAAGTACATGGTCGTTATGCCCTCAACAGCTGCGACATCAAAGGTGATGTCAGCTCAATTAAAGTGGAATACATTCGCTACTACTCAAAATCTTTCCGTTTATGGGCGGCATTTGAGCAGTTTGACAGCGATGATACGCGCTTGCCAACCACTGGCGAAGATTTATCTGAATTTCAATTAGGCGCACGTTTTGACTTTTAAGCAAAACATTTTCACTTACTCATTTGAACAACAGGATAATTATTATGTCATTAGTTAAAAATTTACTCGCCACAACTGGCGCCTTTTTATGTGCATTGTCATTAAGTACATCAGCAAAAGAAATAGAAATTAAGTTCTCACACGTAGTTGCCGAAAATACGCCAAAAGGGCAAATGGCGATGAAGTTTAAAAGCTTAGTTGAAGAAAGACTGGCGGGAAAAGTTGTCGTAAAAGTTTTTCCAAATTCACAATTGTTTGGCGATAACAAAGTACTTGAAGCGATGCAATTAGGCGATGTTCAACTAGCCGCGCCGTCGTTATCGAAATTTAAAAAATACACCAAAAAACTGCAAATATTTGATCTGCCATTCATCTTTAACGATATGGCAGCGGTTGATAAATTTCAACAAGGCAAAGAAGGTCAACGCCTCTTAAACTCGATGAGCCGTAAAGGTTTACAAGGTCTAGGGTATTTACATAACGGCATGAAGCAGCTTTCATCAAGCAGCCCAATGCGACTGCCAAGTGATTTATCAGGCAAGAAATTTCGCATTATGTCGTCTGAAGTATTGGCCGCACAATTTCACGCGGTAAATGCAGTGCCGGTGAAAAAGCCGTTCTCTGAAGTATTCACCCTACTGCAAACCAAAGCCGTTGACGGACAAGAGAATACTTGGTCAAACATTTACTCTAAGAAATTTTTTGAAGTACAAGGGCATATCACTGAAAGCAATCATGGCGTTTTAGATTACTTAGTGGTGACGTCAAAATCGTTTTGGCAATCAATTCCAACAGACATTCGTAAAGAAGTAAAAGCGGCGTTAGACGAAGCAATTTTGTTTGGTAATTCCATTGCTGCGCAAAAAGCCAAAGAAGACAAGCAACGCATTATCGACTCTAAGCGCTCTTCAATAACCGAGCTTTCTCAAACCGAGCGCCAGCAATGGGTAGCGGCAATGAAACCGGTATGGCAACGCTTTGAAAAGCAAATTGGCAAAAAGATCATCGATGCAGCTGTTGCTGCCAATTAAATAGCTTCACTTACCTAAGGTGTAGTTAAACCGCTTTAGGTAAGTGCTTTTTACTAGCGCTTTTTAAGTCAGTTTATAGGTAATTATTGTGAAAAATTCTCAAACGTCTAACGCTATTGAAGAAGGATTTATCTGCATTCTCATTGTTAGCATGACAGTGCTAGTTTTTGCAGAAGTTATTTCTCGCTTCATTTTTAATATCGGTTTTATGTGGATTGAAGAAACCACATTAACCTTCGGTGCCTGTTTAGTATTATTTGGCATGTCTTACGGGGTAAAAGTGGGCGCCCATATTGGTGTTGATGCTTTTGTTAACAGCCTGCCGGCGCCAGCACGTAAAGTTACCGCCATTGCTGCAGTACTTATTTGTATTGCCTACAGCAGCATGTTTTTTTATGGCAGCGTGGTTTATATCAACAAAATGTACACCATTGGCCTGCCAATGGAAGATATTCACTTACCCGCCAGTTTCGTTAATTTATTTGATCCTGACAGTGCATGGGATATTTTTCGCGTTGATGCAGAAGAGCCGTTGATGCCAATTTGGATCGCACATTCAAGCTTGTTAATTGGATTTGCCCTGTTGTTTGTTCGTTTCGCGCAGCTGTTATTGCAAATTATTCAAGGCAAACACACCGGTTTTACCTTTGCTGATGAAGCCAAAGAAAGCATGCATTTAATTCAAGAAGAAGAGCAAAATCCAGCTGAAAATACAGCTGCAGAAAAGTCGTCGCCCAAAACTGCCACCAGTGCCGATGACATTGTGATCACAGCAAGTGAACAGCCAAACAAAAACGATTCACAGGAGCAAAAGTAATGACGATTGCAGCCTTATTTCTCACCTTATTTGCATGCATACTTATCGGAATGCCAATCGCTATCGCGTTAGGTTTTTCCAGCATGATCACCATTTTGTTTTTCTCAAGTGACTCTATCGCATCTATTGCGCTAAAAATGTATGAAGCCACCTCTGAGCACTACACTTTATTAGCGATTCCATTTTTTATTTTATCATCGGCATTTTTATCGACCGGCGGTGTTGCGCGCCGTATTATCGACTTTGCCGTAGACAGTGTTGGTCATATTCGTGGCGGCTTGGCAATGGCGTCGGTATTAGCCTGTATGTTATTTGCTGCTGTTTCAGGTTCGTCTCCTGCAACCGTTGCCGCGATTGGCTCAATTTGCATTGTTGGCATGGTGCGCGCTGGTTACCCAGAAAGTTTTGCCGCAGGTGTCATTACCAACGCAGGCACCTTGGGCATTCTAATTCCACCGTCAATTGTTATGTTAGTGTATTCAGCCGCGACTGAAGTTTCCGCTTCACGTATGTTTATGGCGGGTTTAGTACCGGGGCTGATGATGGGGTCTATTTTAATGATAGCGATATACATTATTGCCCGTTATAAAAATCTACCGTCGAAACCGTTTCCGGGAGTTAAGCAATTATTCCGCTCTGGCTTTATCGCCATGGGTGGCTTAGCTCTCATTTTTATTGTTTTGGGTGCTATATATGGCGGTATCGCCAGCCCAACCGAAGCTGCTGCCGTTGCTGCGATATATGCCTATTTAATTGCCGTTTTTGGCTATCGCGATATTGGTCCGCTAAAAGGGGTGAAATGGCGCAACGCCAAAGAAAACTTCGCCCGCGCCGCATCGCGCAACCTGTTATTAATGGCAAGTGCATTTCCTAAAAGCGTCACCGATAAAGAAGTAAGACACGTTATTCTCGATGGCGCAAAAGTTAGCATTATGTTGTTATTTATTATTGCTAACGCCATGTTATTCGCGCATGTACTTACCACAGAACGTATTCCACATATTATCGCAGAAAGCATTATTGGCTGGGGGCTAGAGCCTTATGCCTTCTTGATAATTGTCAATATTTTATTATTGCTCGCTGGCAATTTTATGGAGCCCTCGGCGATCATCTTGATCATGGCTCCAATTTTATTCCCTATTGCGGTTCAGCTAGGTATCGACCCCATTCATTTAGGCATCATCATGGTGGTTAATATGGAAATAGGCATGTTAACACCGCCAGTTGGTTTGAATTTATTTGTTACCGCAGGTATTACCGGTAAAAGCATGGGCTGGGTAATTAAGGCCTGTTTACCTTGGTTAAGTTTATTACTAATGTTCTTAATATTAATTACTTACGTGCCGCAAATATCACTGGCATTTCCAGAGTATATTGATAAGCTCAATGGTTATTAATCAAACAAATTAATAGCATTTAGGGCAACTGCAGCGTAGCGTTGCCCTTAGCTATTTCATTTTGCATCAACAGGTTACTGCTTTTGGTTAACTCGAGTTCGAAGGTAAAAACAATATTACTAACGATAATTGTGCTGCTAGGGCTCGCGGCAACGTTAACTGTGGTTAAACAAGTCGGACTTAGCCTCGCCTATCAAGACTTACATAAACAATCGAGCCAACATTTAAACAACCTCATTAGCTACATCGACAATACTCTTGGTCGATTTGAAAAAATTCCTGAAGTGTTATCTAAGCACCCGCTGTTACAGCAAGTACTCGAATCACCACAAGATACTACATTAAACCAAAAACTTAACTTATTACTTGAAGAAATGAGTGAGGTAACACAAGCCTCAGACATTTATTTAATTAACGCTAGCGGCATAACCGTTTCAGCAAGTAATTGGCGTAAAGACAGCTCTTTTGTTGGCAATGTTTACACCGTAAGACCTTATTTTCATCAAGCATTAAAAGGTGGTTTAGCGCGTTATTACGCCGTAGGGCTAACCAGTAATCAACGCGGCTATTATTTTGCTTATCCGGTGAAAAAAGCAGATGACGTTATTGGCGTTATCGCAATAAAAGTGCGCATTGACGATATTGAAAACCAGCATGCAAAAGATGTTGGCAGCGACAACTACGACTTTTTGATCGTCGCACCCGACAACGTTGTTTTTATCAGCAACCGAAAAGAGTGGCGCTTAAACCAGCTTGATATTCATACCCAAGATGACACTACAAGTGCGCAAACTAAATTAGGTTCACTGCCGATAGACAATAAACGTTATGCCGAGCGTGAAGTACAAGGTTTAAAAATTTTACAGGTTGATAATAAATACCTTGCCAGTGCTAGCAATGTGCAAATGTTTCAACTGACCGAGCAAGTCAATCAAAAACAAGTACTCGCGCAACACGCACAAATGCATTTAACTAACTGGCAAGTGCATATTTGGAGCTCGTTGAAACCGATTAAAAGCAAGTTCATTAATTTAATGATCACCGGAACCGGCGGTTATTTGCTTTTTGTCATTATTATTTTATTCACTAAAGAGCGTATTCGAAACAATAAACAGCGTCAGCAAACGCAATTATTATTAGAGCAACGAGTAAAAGAGCGTACCGAAGATTTAACCGCCACCAACAATCAATTGATCACCGAAATTAAGCAACGCGAACAAACTCAACGTGAATTAACCAAAACCCAAGAAGAGTTAATTCAAGCTGCAAAACTTGCCGTAGTAGGCAGCATGTCGGCTAGCATTAATCATGAAATTAACCAACCACTTACCGCGATTAAAAGCTATTCACAAAACGCCCTCACCTATCAAGAGCGCGATATGCAAGACAAGGTTAAAGGCAACTTGCATCACATCATTGGCTTAACCGACCGTCTTGCCAATATTGTTAGTCAGTTTAAAAGCTTCACCAAAAAAAGTTTTGGCGCGCAATCTCCGGTATCCGTGCAAAGCTCTATTAAAGAAACGCTTGCCATTGTAAAACATCAAGCGCAAAAAGAATGTGTTGATATTAATGTCGATATTCCTGGGCAAGAGCTTTATATTCTTGGTGATGCTTTGCGCCTAGAACAAGTATTTGTCAATATTTTAAGTAACGGCATGCAAGCAATAAAAGGGCAAGAAAACAAAACCATCGCCATTCATGTTAAGCAGCAAGAACAGCACATTAACATAAGTTTTCACGACTCAGGCCCAGGCATATTAGCCGATAACTTATCTAAAATATTTGAACCATTTTTCACCACCAAAGAAAGTTATGGCTTAGGCATAGGCTTGTCAATTTCCCATCGCATAATTGAATCGATGCAAGGTAATTTATCCGTGCAAAATCATGAAAATGGTGGTGCAGTATTTATTATCAATTTGCCTTTATATACGCCAACCAAACCACAGGATTAAGCGCCATGTTAAATACGCCACTAGGAACGGTTTTTGTTGTTGACGATGAACAGCATATTCGCATTGCGATTGAACAATTTTTAGAATTACAAAACTTTCAGGTACGTTGTTTTTCACGAGCGCAAGACCTGCTTAGCGAAGTTGATGAACACTTTAATGGCATAATTATTAGCGACATTAATATGCCAGAAATGGACGGTCATCAATTAATGTTTAAATTGCACAAGCTCGACAGCGACCTACCTGTGGTATTGCTAACCGGCTTTGGTGATATTTCGATGGCAGTAAAGTCGATGCGCAACGGTGCTTACGATTTTATCGAGAAACCCTTTGATAACGACCATTTTCTCGACACGGTAAAACGTGCCATCGATAAACGAAATTTGGTATTAGAGAATCGAAAATTACGTCGCCAACTAGAAACACATTCTTCACCCGGACCAAGAATTTTGGGTAACTCACCCGCCATTATTCAAATGCGCAATATTCTCGACAATGTGCTCGATGCCCCTGCCGACATTATGATCAACGGTGAAACTGGCACAGGTAAAGAGTTAGTTGCCCGTTATTTACACGATCACAGTGTACGTAAAAACAAAAATTTTGTTGCCCTTAACTGCGGGGCAATTCCTGAAAATATTATTGAAAGCGAATTATTTGGTGCGGAATCTGGCGCTTATACTGGCGCCAATAAACGCCGCATTGGCAAATTTGAATACGCCAATGGCGGTACTATTTTTCTTGATGAAATCGAAAGCACGCCAATGTCGCTGCAAGTAAAATTATTGCGGGTATTGGAAGAGCGTAAAATCGTAAGGCTGGGCGCAAATGACAGCATTGCACTTGATGTAAGAGTGATCGCCGCCACCAAAATTAACTTGCTTGAATTGTGCGAACAAGGGGAGTTTCGTCACGATTTATACTTTCGCTTAAACCTTGTTGATGTAAAAATTCCGCCTCTGCGCGAACGAAAAGAAGATATTCCGCTGCTTTTTCTTCACTTTGCCCGAGATGCCTCGGCAAGGTATCGCCGTGAACTTATTCCTTTATCGCAACAACAAATCGCCAGCTTACTTAACAACGACTGGCTCGGCAACGTGCGTGAATTACGCAACTTAGCCGAGCGCTATGTGCTACTTGGCGAACACGCGGCATTTGAACAACAACAAGATAATTCTATGACCTTACATTCAAACATGGGCTTGGCCGAGCGTGTAGGATTTTACGAGCGTAACCTCATACAAGACGCGCTCGTTAGCTGTAACGGTTCGATAAAAGATACCATGGAAGTTTTATCGCTACCGCGAAAAACCTTGTACGACAAAATGAAAAAGTACGACTTACAACGCAAAGAATATGAATAAGTTGGTTATTTTATTTATCAAAATCAATATAAAAGCTAGATGGGGTCAGTGACAGACTTAACAATGAAACCGCGGTCATGCTACCTTAGTTGAAATTTTAAATTAATGTCACTGACCCCTTTAACTTTTAAAATGTGACTCTTTTTATCAACTTAAAAAGTTTGATATATACTTAAAGCCAAACACTTTTTAACGAATAGTTTTCGCGCTCTAGTGAATAAAATATAAAGGTGCCATTTGCTTAATATTCCTGATTTACCTAATCATCATGCGTTAGCAGTTTTATTACTTACAGTTGTTGCCCTTTATTTGTTTCGTAAGGAAGATATTCCTCTTGAAACATCATCGCTCGCCATTATTGGCTTGTTGTGTTTATTGTTTTCACTATTTCCTTTTTCTTACCAAGGCGAACATTTTGAGCCAAGTTCGTTATTTTTAGGCTTTGGTCATGAAGCACTCATAACGGTTTGTGCACTGATGATCATCGGTCATGGCATAGTGCGCACTGGCGCGTTAGAGCCCATTGGTCGGCACTTAGCAAAACTCTGGAAAATTAGCCCATCGCTTTCACTATTAATTACCTTAGTTTTAGCGGGTACCTTAAGCGCATTCGTTAACAATACCCCGATTGTCGTACTGCTGTTACCTATATTAATTAGTGTTTCTTTGAAAAATAATACCGAGTCGTCGCCGATTTTATTACCAATGGGGCTGGCGACATTAGTTGGCGGCATGACAACAACCATTGGCACTTCAACCAATTTACTGGTAGTGAGCATTGCCAAAAACATGGGCGCGGTTCATTTTGGTTTATTTGACTTTGCCCCTATTGCCCTCGTTGCCTGTGTAGTGGCGACTTTTTATTTATGGTTAATCGCCCCTAAAATTTTACCTAAACGCCAAGCCTCATTACCTGATACTTCACCACGCTTATTTAGTGCCTACTTAAATGTTAACGAAGACAGCATCGCAAGCGGTAAAACTATTGCCGAAGTGATTGCGCTAACCGATGGTCAATTAAAAATTGAAGGGGTACAACGTAGCGAAGAAAAACGCTCTGTAATGTTATTACCTGATGCTATTTTATTACCGGGCGATCGCTTAAAAGTGCACGACTACCCTGATCGCTTAAAAGAATATGAAACCATACTTGGCACCACCTTGTTTTCTGGTTTACATAAAGTTGATGACGATCACCCATTAAAAGCAGACAAACAAACCTTGGCTGAAATTGTTATAATTGCAGGTTCAGGAGTAGACGGCAGAACCCTACAACAAGCTAATTTTATTAGAAAACATGCCGTTTCAGTTATTGCCTTGCACCGTGCAGGCAAAGCCATGGAGATAGGTAAAAACAGTATTGGCAATATCACTTTGCGCATCGGCGATATCTTGTTAGTGCAAACAGAGCCGGAACAACTCGCTCAATTAAAACAAAAACAAGGGCTATTGATCATTGATGGCGCAGAGCCATTACCGCAAACCAAAAAAGCGCCTATCGCATTAACCACACTATTAGCCGTAATTGCTAGCTCAGCACTCGGTATTTTGCCCATTGAAGTTAGCGCAGTTTGTGGGGTATTAGTTTTATTAGTGACCCAATGTTTACACTGGGACGAAGTGTCAAAAGCGCTCAGTACACAAGTGATATTAATTGTTGCTGCCTCACTTGCTTTAGGCGCTGCGTTAATGAAAACAGGCGGCGCAGAATATATCGCGCAAGTATTTGTTGCGCTTTCTCACAGTCTACCGCCAGGTGGGGTTTTAGCGGCATTAATGCTATTGCTAGCAATACTCACCAATATCGTTTCCAACAATGCAGCAGCCGTTATAGGCACCCCCATTGCAATATCAGTAGCAAGCCAGCTTAACTTACCAGCAGAGCCTTTTATTTTAGCGGTGCTGTTTGGCGCAAACTTAAGTTACGCAACACCTATGGCCTATAAAACAAATTTACTGGTGATGAATGCCGGCGGTTATCAGTTTTCTGACTTTATGCGTATTGGCATCCCATTAATTTTATTAATGTGGGTAACCTTGTCGGCATTATTAACTTGGATGTACTTATAGACTTTAATTAGACTTTAATAATAAATGAATGCCAATTTATTTACGGCAATATTCACACATTACAAACAAGCGATAATGCCATGCACTATCGGTTGCAGGGTGCCTAGGTTTACCATCATGCCATTTACTGGCGTAGCTAAATGGGGTCAGTGACATACTTAACAATTAAACCGCGACCATACTACATTAGTTGAAATTTTAAATTAATGTCACTGACCCCCTTTTAACTCCTAGTGCTCAAAGTCACCATAAATTAACCACTCTGGTAGATAAGGACTAGCAAAAGGTAATTTAAAGCCACACTGGTCATAAGCCATGGCTGCAGCGGCACAAATATGCATTGGCAACCAGCCTTCGGCAATGCTTTTTCGACTATCAATACTAAAGTGGTTCTTATTGGCTATAAGGGCTTTCTCAATACCTTGATGATATCGATTTTCATCACGTGCTAGCACAGTAATAATCAATTCAATAAAAGGCAACCTAATGTTGTAAATAAATGATTGTCTACGCTCAGGCATATATTCAGGCGCAGAGAGTTTCGCAATTTCTTGTACTAAGACTTGTAAGTCAGCATTTGGGGCAAACAAACCCTGTAAAAACTTACAATAGGGATAATCAATCGGCAAGTCTTCCACTTTCGGGTTGATATAATTTTCCGGCTGAAATCGGCACAAGGTACCAATTAAGGCTTCGTTATCACGCAAGACCAGCGCCAAGCAAAACGCTTTATGCCAGTTACTTACCGCCATATAATCTAGCATTTTTTTCCCCGTTGCTGCTATTTTATGCCCATCAAGCTCAAGTACTAAATCAACATTAGGGTTTAATAGCAAACGAAAATGCGCTTGGCAAAACTGATGCGCTAGCTTTAAGTAACTCGCAATTGTTTCTTTCGGTTGCTCAGCAATATGTGCGGCAATAAATGCTTCAACAAACTTATTGCTATCACTATAACTTCTTTCATTAGCACCATATCCTTCGCTGTATTGACTAGGAAATATTTTTTTCCATAAATGCTGATAAAAAACCTCTTTATCATCAAAGACATGCCGTTTATATTTATAAGGATAATGGTGCTGCTGATTCATGCTGTTAACCTATGGTGAAGTGATAATAGTTTGATCATATTGAGTAATTTCAAGGTGATCATTAGCTAAATGGGGTCAGTGACATACTTAACAATTAAACGGCGACCATACTACCTTAGTTGAAATTTTAAATTAATGTCACTGACCCCTTTTAAATCCTTATGCAAATTGGTATTAAACGTACTTATTAACCGCTAAGATCAAAAAAGCGCTCAATTGAGCGCTTTTTAAAATTACTTTTAGCTTTTTACTTTCAGCTTCAAGCTATCAACTTTCAACTTGCAGCTAGTAATTTTCAGCTATGATTATTCCGCTAATGGACGCATGTGCGGGAATAAAATCACGTCTTTAATGGTTGGTGAGTCAGTAAATAACATTACTAAACGGTCGATACCGATACCTTCACCCGCTGTTGGTGGTAAGCCGTATTCAAGTGCTTGAATGTAGTCAGCGTCAAAGTGCATGGCTTCATCGTCACCAGCGTCTTTTCCTTCAACTTGGTTTTGGAAACGTGCTGCTTGGTCTTCTGCATCATTAAGCTCAGAGAAACCGTTCGCTAATTCACGACCACCAACAAAAAATTCAAAACGGTCAGTAATGAATGGGTTTTCATCGTTACGACGTGCTAGTGGTGAAACTTCCCATGGGTATTCCGTGATGAACGTTGGTTGGTCTAATAAATGCTCAGCCACTTCTTCGAAGATTTCACAAATGTATTTACCCGGACCCCATACTTTCGATGCATCGGTTTCTTTAACGCCAACGGCTTTTGCCATCGCTTTTAATGCGTCGAAGTTTTCTTCTGGGTTACGCAGTACATTTTCGTCTATCACTTCACCATGAGTAGGCTTGCCGTATTTTAAAATCGCGTCAACCATAGATAAGCGTGCAAACGGCTGACCAAAGTCATAGAACTTTTCTTCAACCACTTCGCCGTCAGCATTTTTCACGGTATTGCGAATAACGCTTGTGCCCATTACGTCTTCCGCTAACGTACGTAACATGTCTTCAGTTAGGTTCATTAGGTCGTTGTAATCAGCGTACGCTTGGTAGAATTCGATCATGGTGAATTCTGGGTTATGGCGCGTAGATAAACCTTCATTACGGAAGTTACGGTTGATCTCAAATACTTTTTCGAAACCACCAACCACTAAACGCTTAAGGTAAAGCTCTGGCGCAATACGCATAAACATTTGAATGTCTAAAGCATTGTGGAAAGTTTCAAACGGTTTAGCCGTTGCGCCACCAGGAATGGTTTGTAGCATTGGCGTTTCAACTTCCATAAAGTCACGTTCAGTTAAGAACTTGCGAATGCCGTCGACAATTTTTGAACGGATTTTAAAGGTATTACGGGTATCTTCATTGATGATCAAATCAACATAACGCTGACGATACTTAGTTTCAACGTCAGATAAGCCGTGGAATTTTTCTGGTAACGGACGAAGCGACTTAGTTAATAAGCTGTATTCTTCCATGTTCACGTAAAGATCGCCTTTACCTGACTTATGCAAGACACCTTTAACACCCACGATATCGCCAATGTCTAAGGTTCCCCAGCGGGCTTTAATGTCTTTTTGTACGGTTTTTTCAGCATATGATTGAATGCGGCCAGACATGTCTTGTAGTACTAAAAATGGACCACGTTTTGCCATTACACGACCAGCAACCGCATAAGTTACTTGAAGCTCTTCAAGTTCTTCTTTGGTTTTTTCACCGTGTTCAGCTTGAATATCAGCGGCGTAATGTTCGCGGTTAAAATCGTTTGGGTGGCCATTTGCCGGACAATTTTCACGAATTTGGGCTAATTTGCCACGACGCTCGGCAATAAGTTTGTTTTCTTCTTGCGCTACTTTTGCTTGGTCTGTCATTTTAATGTCTCAATTTTAGCTGTTTATTTACCCCAGTTTTCACTGAGATATAAATTAAAATAAATATTTCATAAATTGAATTAACGCTAAGTGATTAACATTAATTCAAGGAGAATACGCGCAGCATAAATTTTTATGTGAGCATATTCGACGCAGAAGTTATGTTTAATAACAACGCGTTAATAAATTTATAAACCTGATTTTAGTGATGCTTCAATAAATCTATCTAAATCACCGTCAAGTACCGCTTGCGTATTACGGTTTTCAACGCCGGTTCTTAAATCTTTAATGCGGCTGTCGTCTAATACGTAAGAACGAATTTGACTACCCCAACCGATGTCAGACTTACCTTCTTCTAAGGCTTGTTTGTCTGCATTTTGTTTTTGCATTTCCATTTCATACAATTTAGCTTTTAAAAGCTTCATCGCGGTGGCACGGTTTTTATGCTGCGAGCGATCTGCCTGACACGCCACTACCGCACCGGTTGGTTCGTGAGTAATACGAATCGCCGAGTCTGTTTTGTTAACGTGCTGACCACCTGCCCCTGATGCGCGGAAAGTATCAATGCGCAAATCAGCCGGGTTAATGTCAATATCAATATTGTCGTCGATTTCAGGGTAGATAAACGCTGAAGCAAACGAGGTATGACGACGACCACTTGAGTCAAATGGCGATTTTCGTACTAAGCGATGCACACCAGTTTCAGTACGTAACCAACCATAAGCGTAATCACCAGTATATTTAATGGTGCAACCTTTAATGCCGGCAACATCGCCCGGGGTTACTTCAATCGCTTCGGTTTTATAACCGTGCGCTTCACCCCAACGTAAATACATACGCATTAACATTTCAGCCCAATCTTGCGCTTCGGTGCCACCAGAGCCTGACTGAATATCTAAGTAACAATCGTTGCTGTCTTGCTCGCCCGAGAACATGCGGCGAAATTCCAGTTTTTGTAAACTTTCATCTAAGTCGTTCGCTTCGGCTTCTGCATCTGCAAAGGTTTCTTGGTCTTCTTCTTCAACAGCAAGCTCTACTAATCCTTCAACATCATCACAACCTGACTCTAAGGTTTCGATGGTTTTCACCACTTCTTCTAATGAGGCACGTTCACGCCCTAATGCTTGAGCTCGTTCTGGTTCATTCCAAATTTCAGGCGCTTCTAATTCGCGCGTAACTTCAACTAAACGCTCGGCTTTAAGATCGTAGTCAAAGGTACCCCCTAAGCATTTGGGTACGCTCACGAACTTCTTTTAATTTATTTAAAACTGGATTAACTTCAAACATTATTTTAATAGGCTACTTAGCTTGATCAGAAGAAATAAAATAGTCGCGCATTGTAGCGTAATTTACGGGGTAAATAAACGACAGATTCGTTATGAAATATTTGCTTTTTGTTGATAAAAAATTAACAGAAAATCATAAGCGTTTAGTAAGGCTAAATGCACCGCGAATTTGTCCGAGTTCATAACCTGTCGCTTTGTCGTTTGGGTAATACTTATTCAACACTTGTTTTACTTCAGGTGTGATATTTTGACCATGACAATTTAAACACAAGCCTTGTACCCCTTGCGCTTTGATAAATTGATATTTACCTTCACTAAGCTTAGCATAAGCAATTTTTGCCGCCGGCTCACCCGCTTGTTGGCGCTTGTTAAATTTTTCTAAAACACCTCGTTCGAATTCGTTAGGCTCTGCTGCACTTGCATTTCGCGCCTTTAAACTAATACGTTTTACTGACCAACCGGTTTGCATTGATAATTGTTGTGCTATTTTTGGCGCTTGCACCGAACATACTTGCACCGCATGTTCAAAACCACCAGATTTTATCGCTTGTTTAAGCTGCGGTTTTAACTGACCGGCAAATTGTTTGACGATTGCTTTAGCTTCATTAGTCAGTGCTTTTTTCTCTAGTGCGACTTTGCCCTGTGTCACTTTTTCCTGTATCGCGTTATCAGCAACTGTGTGTGCAACACTAATACTCGAAAACCCTAGCAATAAAAAACAAATGAAAACCAGACTCATATTGATGAACATAGTTACTCCCCTAAATACAATATATGTAATTTATTACGGTAAGTTTAGGCAAACTTTTAGCGCAAATTAAGCCCTAATGTGCACAAAAACTGTTCTAGAACAAAGTTTACATGATTTACATTAGGTTTTGCTAATATATTCATTTTTGCGACGAACGGCATATTCGCTATTTGTTTGCTACTCTTTAATAGATGTGATTTATCGGCTTATAACAAGGATAATAATGACTAAGCGCTTCACCGTTAGATTTGCCATTGTTGCAGTTTTTTTAATGCTGTTTAACACGACCTATGCCTTGGCCATTGATATTGTTCGTGTTAATAAAGGTAAATCGCGCAGCAGTATTCAAACGCAATATAAAATGGAAATACTCCATAGCGCACTGCGGTTAACCGAAGCGACATATGGCGCTTACGACATAGTGACACAAGGGCCTGCCACCTCAATAGACCGCGCTATTTTAGAAGTCAATTCAGGTCAAACCATTAATACCTTTTTTGCGATAACAACAAATAAGTGGGAACACTACACCACGGCTATTCGCATTCCTATACGCCGTGGAATTCTTAATTATCGACTACTTTTTACCACCGAAGAAAAGCTGAAGCACTTTGAAAACATTAAAACTTTAGATCAGCTAAAACAACTTAAAATTGGTTTACGCTCTGGTTGGGCAACTACCCATTTACTGAAAGAACAAGGCTTTAAAGTAGTTGAAGCAAATACTTACGACGGGCTGTTTTATATGTTATCTAGCGGCCGAGTTGATTATATTCCACGCGGTATCAATGAGATTTATACTGAGCTAGCAAGGCATCAATCTGAGCTCACCAACTTGGTAATTGAGCCCACTATCGCCTTACATATTCCTGCGCCATTTTATATTTTTGTATCACCCAATGAAAAACGGCTTGCGCAGCGACTAACCACTGGGCTAGAAATGATGGTAAATAATCAGCAATTACAACAAATTTTTAACCGCTATTACGCAAAACATGTTGCTAATGCCAAATTAAATACACGCCAATTATTTAACATCAACAACCCTAACCTACCCACTAAAACGCCATTAAAAAGAAAAGAGCTCTGGTTTGAGTATGATAATTAGTTAGCTTCTAATTTCTAATTTCCAACTTGCCGCTTAAAACTTGCAGTTTATTCTTATCCCTTGCTGCTTGTAACTTTCAACTTGTAACTTATGGCTTTTAACTTGCCGCTTTTAACTTGCAGCTTTTAACTTAGAACTTGCATCTTGTAGCTTATAACTTGCAACGGTTAAACCGCTTCAATAAAGTCAACTAGTAGCTGCACACTTTGTTTGCCGCGAAATTCGTTGATGTCGAGCTTATAGGCCAAGTGTACTTTTTTCGCTTTGTTGTTAGGCCAGCGCTTAAGGTCAACATTAAAGGCGATGGCATCAAAAATTTGCTGATCTTTTTCAACCACGAGTTTTAAGTGTTTTTCACCAACAATTCGTTGCTGAACAAGCTCAAAATGATCATCAAAGATCGGCTCTGAAAAATTTTGTCCCCACGGCCCAGCGTTTCTTAATTGGTGAGCAAAATCAAGGGTCATTTCGTTAGTGGCTAACGCGCCATCAGACATTATCACACCGTGTAAATCTTCTGGTTTTATCCACGCCTGCGCTGTTTCAACAAAGATTTGCTGAAAGCGAGTAAAATCATTAGCCTTAATGGATAAACCTGCCGCCATGGCATGACCGCCAAATTTAACGATAAGCCCCGGATGTTGGCCGCTAATATGTTCTAATAAATCTCGAATGTGTAAGCCGGGAATAGAGCGCGCTGAACCTTTAATTTCAGCATTTTCATCTACAGTTTCGTCGTCGCTTCCTAGTGCAAACACAATGCTAGGACGATGAAATTTTTCCTTTAATCTGCCGGCAACAATACCAATAACCCCTTGGTGCCAATCTTTTTGGTATAAAGCGATAGCAAATGGTAAATTTTCTTCAGAAAAATTCAGTTGCTTTAAAACGGTTTCGGCTTCTACCTGCATGCCTTGTTCAATTTCACGACGGGCTTTGTTTAGGTCGTCAAGATCGGCTGCCATGGCGCGGGCCGACATGAGATCTTTGGATAATAAGCAATTTATGCCATACGCCATATCGTCTAATCGCCCTGCAGCATTAATTCTAGGGCCGAGTGCAAAACCAAAATCACTGGCGACAAGTTGCTGTTGGTTTTTGCCGGCAATTTCAATCAGAGCTTGAATCCCCGGACGAGTCGCGCCAGCGCGAATGCGTTTTAAGCCTTGCTCAACCAAAATGCGATTATTGTTATCAAGCGAGACCACATCGGCGACGGTGCCCAGCGCAACCAAGTCTAATAACGAGGCAATATTTGGCTCAGCGATTGTATTGTCGGTAAACCAATTGTGATCTCGCAGATGTTTACGTAGCGCTAACATTAAATAAAATGCCACGCCAACGCCGGCTAGAGACTTGCTAGCAAAATTACAGCCTCTTTGATTCGGGTTGACAATCGCGTCAGCGTCAGGTACCGCATGTCCGGGTAAATGATGATCAGTTATCAGCACTTGTAAACCCAACGCTTTTGCTTTTTCCACACCCGCAATACAACTAATACCGTTATCTACAGTTACTAATAACTGCGCGCCTTGGCTTGCGGCAATTTCAACAATTTCAGGAGTTAAACCGTAGCCATATTCAAAACGATTGGGCACTAAAAAGCTGTGATTATTGCTACCTAGCATGGTCAGTGCTTCCATCATTAGTGCCGTAGAAGTCGCGCCATCGGCGTCAAAATCACCAACAACAATAATTTTTTTCTGCGCTTTAAAAGCCTCGTGCAATAATTGGCAGGCTTGAGGCAAGCCCTTAAGGCTGTCGATAGCGACCATTTGCTTAACATTTAAGTCAAGCTCTTGCGCTTGGTTAATACCACGACTGGCATAAATTTGTTTGATCGTTGGGTGAAGAAACTCAGGAAGAAAACTGTCTTCACTATGTGCTCGGCGCACCACCTGTTTTTGCATTATGTTTGTTTACCGTTTCGAAAATTGGCCAAAAAAAATGGTAAGCGTTAACTTACCATTTTCTTTTTGAAAAAACTTGCTTACATATTTTCTAGCACTTGAATTAAACGCTCAGGTGGTTGATAACCTGGGATCATATTACCGTCAGCTAAAATAATTGCCGGTGTTCCGTTTACACCCACTTGGCGACCAAAATCAAACTCTTCTTTAATGGGTTTGTCACAAATACGCTGTGCTACATTGCCACCATTTTTCGCTTTAGTTAATGCCTTAGCTGGGTCTTCATGGCACCAAATAGAATTTAAATCTTTGTACCCTTGCGATAAGTTACCATTTCGGTCGGTAACACCAGAGCGCGGATAGGCAAGGTAGCGCACGGTAATGCCTAAGTCGTTATATTGATCCATTTGCTTGTGCATTTGGCGACAGTAGCCACAGGTAATATCGGTAAATACAGTAATCACGTGTTTTTCATTTTCCGCAGGGTAAACAATCATATCGTTGGCAAAGCGTTTCATACCTTCAACACGCAATTTTGCTAAGCTAGCGTCTGATAAATCAACCGCTTGTGGGCCTGATAAGTCGTAAATTTTTCCTTGAATGAAAAAGCTACCGTCGTAACTTGCATAAAATGAACCTTCATCGGTCATCACTAATGCAATGCCAGCAAGCGGTGTTGCTTCGACTTTGTTAATGCCTATACCTAAGTTTTTAGACAGTTTTTCTTTTAAATAAGCTTCATCTAACGTACCCGTGGCAGTTGCTTGGCTTTTTGTTGGTTCATCAAAGGCAAAAACAATCGCCGAACAAGCAGCAAAAGCTACCGTTAATACTAAGAGTAATTTTTTCAACATGGAATTTCCTAACACGCTAACACCGCGCATAAACATTTAATCATCACTAACCGATAAGACCCGAGAAGCGTGAGAAAAGTTGCATTGGCGTTAACAAAAACTAATTTATTGTCCAAGCGAATTCGCTTAAATATGAGTCGCTAATTCTAACACGATCTTATCTTGAGAATAAACCGTTGCAGAACTGCTAGCATTGGCTTGGAAGTGTCTGATAAAATGCGCGCCCATAGACAATTAGTATAAGAAGTATGAAATGAAAATTGGTTTGTTCTACGGCTCTACCACCTGCTACAGCGAAATGGCGGCAGAAAAAATTCAACTAGAATTGGGCGAGCAGCAAGTCGATATTTTCAATATTAAAGACATTCCACTTAGCCACTGTAGCCAATACGACTTACTTATATTAGGTATTTCGACGTGGGATTACGGTGAACTGCAAGAAGACTGGGAAAGCCATTGGGCGGATTTGGAGCAGCTCGATTTGTCAGGAAAAATCGTCGCACTTTATGGCATGGGCGATCAAATAGGCTATACCGATTGGTTTCAAGATGCATTAGGCATGCTGCATGAAGTGGTTCAAGCACAAGGCGCTTACGTTATCGGTTATTGGCCGAACGATGAAAGCTATGAATTTGCCGCCTCAAAAGCACTTAATGATGACGGCACTCAGTTTGTTGGCTTAGCACTTGATGAAGACAATCAATATCAGTTGTCTGAGCAACGTATTCAAACGTGGTGTCAGCAAATTAGCGATGAAATTGCTGATATTTTAGCAAGTTAGTAGAGCCAAATTGATATAAAACTCACGCGCTTGCTAACATGAATAATGAAAGCAAATCGCGCCGTATTATCAAAAATGTACTTGTTTGTTTGCACTGATAAATTTACCTAACGATTTATTACGTATTTCAATTGGTATAAGGTGCCCTTTCCACTATAATCTGCACAACTTTAAGACCAGTGAAATTTTTTAACATGTTTGAGCAGTTTGATTTAGACCAAGCATTATTAGGTGCTATTAATAATATCGGCTTTAAAAAGCCAACATCAATTCAACAACTTGTTGTGCCAGAAGCCATGACAGGAAAAGATGTATTAGCCTCGGCACCTACAGGCACAGGTAAAACTGCTGCATTTTTACTACCTGCCGCTCAGCATTTATTAGATTACCCAAGAACTAAGCCGGGCTTCCCTCGTGTTTTAGTACTTACGCCAACTCGCGAACTTGCTTTGCAAATTCATGAAGATGCCGAAAAGCTTACCGCGCTAACTAAAATCAAGTCTGGCGTTATTACTGGTGGGGTAAATTACGGTAGCCACAAAGAAATTTTAACCAGCACCACAGATATTCTTGTTGCCACGCCAGGCCGTTTAATGGAATACATTGAAAACGAGCAGTTTGACGCAAGAGAAATTGAAATTCTGATCATTGATGAAGCAGATCGTATGCTTGATATGGGCTTTGCTGAAAGCATTGATCGTATTGTCGGTGAAGCACGCTGGCGTAAACAAACCATGTTGTTTTCGGCAACCTTGTCGGGCGCAGGTGTTATTAAGTTTTCAAAAGAAGTATTAACCGATCCGGTATTTTTAGAGTCGAACCCTTCTCGCAAAGAAAAAGCCAAAATTCATCAATGGCTTCACTTAGCTGACAGTTTTGATCACAAAGTTAATTTACTACTGAACATTCTTCGCCAAGAAGACGTAAAGCGTGCAGTAGTTTTTGCGAATAAACGCGAAACAGTGCAATACCTTTCAGGTAAATTATACGCTGAAGAATTGCCGTGTGCATGGCTTGAAGGCAAAATGCCACAAGACAAACGCATGAACGCGGTTGATCGATTAAAAGACGCTAAAGTGAATATTATGGTTGCTACCGATGTTGCCGCGCGTGGTTTAGATATTGACGATATTACCCACGTGATTAACTTTGATATGCCACGTAAAGCCGATATTTATTTGCACCGCATTGGTCGTACAGGGCGTGCGGGTAATAAAGGTACTGCAATTTCGTTAGTTGAAGCACATGATATGCCGGTGATTGCAAAAATTGAACGCTTTGTTGATGAGCGCCTACCGCGAAGAGTGATTGAAGAGCTTCGCCCTAAAAACAAAGAAGCACGCATACCGCAAAAGAAAGCGAAAGTGAAAAAATCAGCGGCGCAGAAAAAAGCCAAAGCGAAAAAACAAGCTAAACGTAGTAAAAAGAAATAGACGACAAATAACAAATAAAAACAGTAAAAGGTCAGTAGCAATACTGACCTTTTTTGTTTTTCAATAAAAGTACTTAACCTGAGCTCGGCTTAATAAATACTTCTCTAGCCGCTACTTTTACTAACTTCCGCGTTAAATTCACTTGCAATACGCCCACATGGATGTGGAAGGTAGAGCGACGTACGAACCAAAGCCGTGACCAGCTATTGACGCGTAAATTTGCCTTGAAGTAAGAAAAACTAGCAAGCTAGAGGTTAACATGAAAAATATGATGTTATATTTCAACTAGTTAAATATCTCTTAAACCGAGTTCAGGTTACTTAGCTAATTCTTGTTGTTTCCTTTTTGCTAGCAAAACTAGTCGCCATGTTCACAAAGTCAGGTCGCGGTAACTTTTCTAAAATCGCATATAAGTACATTACCACTACCGTTAAAACACCTGTGGCAACAAATAACCAGAAACCACCAAGGTGATCTAAAATAATGCCGCCACCAAGTGGTGCAATAGCAAAACCAAACTCGTAAAACGATGCCGCACCAAAATAGGCTCCACGAAGGTGGTCTGGCGCAATACGATCGATGTGAACATTCATGCTTGGAAATAAAATAGCTTCCGCTAAGCTCATAACCACAATTGCGCCAATCCAACCCCAAAATAAATCCATCGGATTGACCGCCAGCCAAAACTGCGACAGCATCAATAAAACCAAACCAACTTGAATTCGGTTGACTAACGTCAAGCTCGACAACATTTTCAGCAACACAAATTGCGATGAAATGATCACAAGCGCATTAACAAATATCATCGAAGAAATAAGCGTTAGCAAATCAGGCACTTGCGCTCGCGTTAAGTATTGAATTAACGAGCTGTCCATTTGCGCATAAATAAACATGCACAAAATATTGGCGGCAATTAAACATTGCAGTAATTTATCTTCCAACAAAATCGTCATTAGTTGGCTGCGTGATTTAGCTTTGCCCGTTGTTTTACGCGTTTTCAGTTCACTATTCCGCTCACTTTTCAGTTCACCTTTCAGTAATGAGGCATCTTCAACTGATTCAGCGTTACTGACATTGGCACTGGCACTTGTTTTAATAACGCCGTGACGAGCAAAACCCCAATAAAGTAGTACTAACAAAAAAGCAAACGCGCCAGCGGTAATATAAAAGCTTGACTGTTCGCCCGTTAAGCCAAGCCAAACGCCAACAATGGGCCCGATTGCACAGCCAACATTAACGATAAAATAAAGCGATTGCATCGCCAATTCACGTGTTTTTTCATCGTCGATAATGTCGCCAATTAGCGCAGAAGTCAGAGGTCGCCAAAGCGCTGTGGCGATAGAACATAGTGTGATCACCACCACATAGCCAGTCAGTGTCGAAACCTCTGCGAGTAATGAAAACGAAATGATGTATAAAATACCGCTAAGGTACATCAGCTGGTGACGACCAATACGGTCAGACAGCGCACTGCCTAAAAAACTAAAGAGTACCGAAATAACCGCAGCATTTGATAACACCAAACCAACTTCGGTTGCCGACAAAGTAAAGTTTTCATACAAGATCACTGCAAGAAATGGCCAAACCATGTAATAGCTGCCACGGGTAATAAAAGAGCCAAAGAGTAAGATCCACATTAATTGCGGAAACATTTTTAGGCGGGAAATTGAAATATCACTATGCACTTATCTATCCGTAGCTGTTTTTTACAATCATGCTACCAATAACTTGCGCGTTGTCTGAATAAAAGGACAAATATTTTGTTTACTATTTATCCTTTAATGGAAAATATTTTATACAAGTTTTTTATACTGAGGACATAAATACCAGCAGCACCTAATAAAACGCACTAACAATAATGAGCGAGGGAAAGATCAAAAAGTACAGCTTCATTAAAAATCGAAGTTTATTATGCCCTTCTTTTAGCTCCATAAAATGATCAATAACCACAAAACCTTTGTAAGTAACGGTCAGCGCAATTAACACGCTAACCAATACCGTGGAGTCAAATTTTTCCCCTAAAAAGGTATTAAACAAGGTAATAGCAATTAAGGTAAATAAAAACCACTCAAGCTGACCAAATCGTTTAGACATATTAGTTACCTCAATACATACAATAAGGGGAAAATTAAGATCCACATCAGATCTATCATGTGCCAATAAACCGCTAAGGCTTCCAAACCGACATTATTTTCAGCGCTATAAGCTCCTGCTCTTAATCGCAAAATCACCCACAAAATAGCGCACGACGCCCAACCTACATGTAAAAAGTGATTAAAAGTCATGTAATAGTACACAGTGAAAAACTCGCTGGTATTGGTACTAAAACCTTGTAGATCATTCCAATGAAATTCGTAGGTTTTAATCACCAAATAGGTACAGCCACAAAAAAGCGCTAACCATAAATAACGCTCACATTTTGCGGTATTGCCTAAGCGGATGTAGCTCATCGCTTTCGCCATAAAATAACTACTCGCCAATAAAACGATGGTATTAGCAACACCTAGAGAGGTATTTAAGCTTTGCGGACCTTCAACAAAAGGTTCGGGATAATAAAATTTTGCGATAAAATAAGCCGCAAAAAAAATACCGAATTCGGTTAACTCAGACAGAATTCCTACCCAGATAGGAATGTTACCCGGTATTCTACCTGCCGATTTTTCGCTCCAAGATTTAGGGAAAATACCTAATGAGCTTTTTAAAGGAGTCGTTTTCATGTTCATCATTCATGTTTACATCTGTTGATAATTTAACAAAAATGATTTGCGGGTGCTGAAATAACATTGCCATTTCTTTGATGTAAATTCGCTTTACCGTGTTTAACTCGCGGTTGAGCAACATTTAATTGCTAAACAAGGTCAGTTTAAAAAACAAACAAACTTTATTTTAGCTCAAGATATCTACCGTTCATTTATTGTACTATCATTGTCAATATCAGATTTTGTAGTATGCTGTTTATAAGGAATACACGCTTATAACAGCAAAATCCTTGTCAAAATAGTTTGTTGTTTGTTCGAAAATTCTAGGATAGATCAACCATTTCGGAACAAAGTTTGAATACTTACAATACCTGTTGGAGGGTGTTGTTCTATTAATTGTGATTTCGGAGTTGTAGTCATGCAAAAAACAATAGTATGTATTTTGTTTTTTCTTCCGTATTTGTCGTATGCCAGCAGTAGCGAACTTGAAAGCCTCGATTTAGACTCGTTACTTGCATCAGATGTTCAAATTACCTCAGTAATGAAAAGAACCAAGGAAGCGTCAAAAACGGCCGCTTCTGTTTATGTCATTTCAAACGAACAAATCGTTAATTCTGGTGTTACTTCCGTAGCGCAAGCCTTAACGCTCGCCCCCGGTATGCAAGTAAGAAAAATCGACAACAATAAATGGGCCATTGGCATTAGAAATTCATCAGGCAGATATACCAGTCGGTTGTTAGTGATGATTGACGGCCAAAGTATCTACAACCCGTCATTTGCCGGTGTATATTGGGAAGCGCTAAACATTCCAGTTTACGACATTGAACGCATTGAAATAATTCGCGGCCAAGGCGGTTTATTATGGGGCACAAATGCCACGAATGGCGTTGTTAATGTTATCACCAAAATATCGAACGACACCCGTTCAGTTAAAGCGACTGTACGCACCGGAACTAACATGGATTACGACGCTAGCGTTAGAGTTGGTGGCGATCTAAATATTGGTGAAAACAGTAGTTATCGTGCTTATATCAATAGTCAGCGTACTGATAAATCCGATAAAGCTGAAAAATGGACCGCTCGAGACTACGGTGAAAAAGACAGCATAGGTGCGCGATTTGATGTTTCTTTCAACGCCGACACCTCATTACTTGTGCAAGGTGACTATACCGAAATAGAAATGGGGCAAACGCTAGAATTAGCTAACCCCGGCACATTTGAAGGCGCAGAATTTGCCACACCGCAGTTTCGCAAACACAGCTTGCTGATGGCACGTCTTGAAAACCGACTTTCAGACAGTGCCAATCAAATGTTGCAAATATCTTATGCGAAACAAAAAGGTCAACAACCTTATTACACTGAAAATTTTGAAAATATAGATGTCGACTACCAAGTGAATATTTTGCTTGAAAAAACTCAACTAGATGTTGGTTTAAACTATCGTCATAACAAAACCCCTTTTGTCGGTAGTGAATATATCAGCAGCCAACACAATGTTGAGCACGTCACACATTATGGCTTATTTGCTCAAGCTAACATCCCACTCATCACCGATGAGCTTGACCTGATACTTGGCATTAAATCTGAACACAATAGTTTAAGCCATTGGGAGCAACAACCGTCAATTCGCCTAGCTTGGCAAGCAAGTGACACTAACTTTTTGTGGACATCAGTATCACAAGGGGTACGTGTGCCTTCGCTACTCGAATTTGACTACGACACCCAAGTTAATGGTTTTGAAGTTGGCTCAATTTTTAATTCAGGCATTGGTATCATTGATGAAACTCGCATTCAAACTTTTGTGCACAGCAGTCGAGAAATAGAAGCTGAACATATTCTATCGACTGAATTTGGCCACAGATATCACCAAGACACTTGGCAAACCGACTTATCACTTTTTTATAGCAAATCGGAAAATGCACTCGCAATAGATATTGTTGTTGACCCAACAGTTGCGCCCACTATTTTATCGTTAATACAAGCACGAGACATTGACGGTTTTCTTGCGTACACTCAAAGCCAACAAATTGATTTTAACTTCCATACCAACAGTAAATACAGAACCTATGGTGGTGAATTTGTCACTAACTGGCAAACCACGCCAGAGAGTAATTTAATGCTAGGGTTAAGTTTTGTAAATCAACGCCATTACCAAACAGATAATAATCTACTTAATCTCAGCGGTGTCACTAAACAAGTTTTTTTAGCCTATACTGCAAACATAACCACTAACCATAATGTAATGTTTCAAAGTCGTTGGGAAGATGGTGAAATTTATAAAACTGATAACTTCACCGTGGTTGATATTAGTTGGAACTGGCACGTTACCCCTAATTTATCTTTATCACTGACAGGAAATAATTTACTAGAAAAAAGCCATTTAGAGTACGACCGAACTAACGAGTTATTCGACATAAGTACTTTTATCGAGCGTAGTTTTTCTCTAGGAATTTCAGTAGAACTTTAACGGATTGAAAATGATGATAACTCGGTGTTTATTTATCATATTTCTCATCGTCATGGCGATGCCTAACACGCATGCGCATTCATCTGAGCGGGAGTATGCGCTAAAAGCGGGCCTGCTTTACAACTTCGCCCTGTATAGTCAAAACGCACTGTCAGCTCATGCTAATCATTCCAATTATGTAATGTGTAGCTCTTCTGCCAGCTTTGTTGATATCGCCAAAAAAAACTTAGCCGACAAAAAAATAAAAGAACGCCATATTCAAATTGAACATGTAAATACCAACCAACTCAGTGACAGTCATTGTGACGCGATATTTTTTACCGATAATACCTCATTCGAACAATATAAAAGCACGCCTGCAAAACACTTAACCACCTTATTAGTGGGTGAGTCAGCCGATTTTATCGATTTAGGCGGCCACATTAACTTTATTGTTATTGGCAGTAAAATACGTTTTGAAATTAACCCCGAGCAACTTAAAGAAAATGGCATAAAACTCAGTTCACGCGTTATTCGCCTTGGTAAAATTAAAAAGGTAAATAATTCATGAATAAGTGGTTTAGCTCACATTCGATTCGAAATAAGTTCTTATACGTACTGACCTTTATTTCAATTTTGTCGGCATCTGTCACCGCGGGTTTGCTAATTTATTTCGAATCGGTTGACGCAGAGCGTTATCATCAAGACAAGTTAACCTTGATGTCGTCAATTATTTCTCCTAACTTAACCGCTGCAATTATTTTTAATGATACCCAAACCATTAATGAATTGATCAGCCCAACAATTGAAACCGAAGGCATTTTTGGTGCCTACGTCTTTGATAAAGAAAAGCAATTGGTTGCTCAAGTTAATAAAAATGGCGTTAATCTAAAAAAATTAAGTGATAATTTTAAAGTTGAAACCCCGTTAATCCTCGAGGGTGAGCATTATGGTAGCTTGGTCTTTTATTCAGATCAGTCAGTGGTTGATGTCAAACTAAGCTTTTACAAAAAGTTGGTCGCGCAATTGGTGATTGGCACCGTAATAGTGAGCCTGATATTTTCACTGATATTAAGTCGTTTGATCACCAAACACTTATCACAACTCATTGATGTTGCTAAAAAGGTAACCGACACCAATGATTACACCATTAGAGCACCTTGTGATACGGTTGATGAAATTGGCGATTTAACCGACTGTTTTAATTCAATGCTCGAAACTGTCGAAAGCCGTGAGCGCGCACTTGAATCAAAAGTTGTCGAGCGCACTAAAGCCTTGGCTGATGCTAACCGCAAATTGCACCATCAAGCACACGAAGATACGTTATCTGGCTTACCTAATCGTCGCTCTTTATACAGTTATTTAAATAGATTGGTCGATAATAAAAAAAACTTTTGCTTATTATTTATTGATTTAGACGGCTTTAAGCAAGTTAATGATTCATTAGGCCATGACTTAGGTGACATGCTATTAAAACAAGCGAGTGAACGCATTGTCAGTTGTGTAAGGGCTGGTGATTTTGTTGCTCGACTTGGTGGTGATGAATTCACCGTTGTGCTTAACGACATTGCTCGCCACGAAAGAATTGACGATATTACCCAAAATATACTGGCGCAGCTTGCTAATAACTTCACCTTGGCAGACCAAGAAGCGCTTGTTTCAGCAAGCGTAGGTATCACGTTATTTCCACAAGATGGCAGTTGCGTCGATAGCTTGATAAAAAATGCTGACCAAGCGATGTACGAGTCTAAACGTCAGGGTAAAAACTGCTTCCATTATTTTAACCAAGAAATGTCTCGCTATTTAGCTGATAAAAAACAGCAGATTAGTGATTTACACTGCGCCTTGAAAAACAATGAATTTGAATTGCATTATCAACCCATTATCAACTTACACAGTGAAAAAATTTGCAAAGCTGAAGCGCTTATTCGCTGGCAACACCCAAGTAAAGGGCTGATCATGCCGGGAGATTTTTTAGATACCGTCGAAGAAGAAGGTTTAATGGATGAACTCGGTTTTTGGGTCGCGAAACAAGCCGCCGATGATGCATTAAAGTGGCAAAAGCTGAGTGATAAAAATATTGTCGTGAGCATTAATATCTCGCCATCTCAATTTATTCAAGAAGATAACTTACTGCGAAAATGGCTTGCCTATCTTGACGAAATTCAACTGCCTAAACAAAGTTTAGTGATTGAAATTACTGAAAATGCAGTGATCGAAAATGACGCAAATGTGCATCAACTGCTCAACGATATTCGCGCGCAAGGCATTAATATCGCCATCGATGATTTTGGTGTCGGCTATTCATCATTGTCGTATTTGCAGCAGCTTAATTTAGATCTACTTAAAATTGATCGTGCTTTTATCGCCCAACTTACCGCCAGCACCAGCAGCTATGGCCTGTGTAAAGGCATTATTGCCATTGCGAAAGAATTGCAGTTAACCGTTGTTGGCGAAGGTATTGAAACGAAACAACAACGCGACATGCTTATTCAAGCAGGTTGTGATTATGGCCAAGGCTATTTATTTTCAAAACCACTCCCTTGTGCTGAATTTGAGTCAGCCTATATCATCGAACCACCACTGCCTTTTACAAAAAAAACCTCCATGAGTTAAATCGCATCAATTTTATCAAGGTTACTAACTTAAACGTCACTAACGCATAACTGCATGATTAAATAGCGATAAAGCTAAAAGCTCATCGATAAAACCCGTTTTATATTCTATTTTTGCGCAATACCCCTAGTTTTTTCTAAGTGTAAACCCTTAGAAAGAATGCGCGTTAATACGGATTACCCCACCTGTTCAAATTCTCTATTGTAAGGGTGCATTAAGCAGTCAGCCTCTAAAACACAACCGTTGAGGCAATATGCACAAACATAACAAAGAAAACCAATACAACTAATACAACAGCACCAACTACAAAGATAAAAGGTGAAAATAATGAACAAGGTGAAAACGTTAGGGGCACTCATTGCAGTTTTAGTTTCGGCGCCATCAATGGCTGGCTACACTATCGATATTGCAGACGATCATAAATTAACATTAGGTGGCTATTTTAAAGCGGATTTACGTCACGTAAATGGCGACTTAGCATACCGCGACTTTTGGGTCGGTAATAACGGCGTAAAAGAAGACACATCAGAAACTCGATTTAATATTCGTGAATCTCGCTTTAACATTCAATACCAATACAGTGATATTAAAGCTGTTTTAGAGTGGGATTTTTATGATGACCAACAACCAACTGGCACCACAGAAACCGTAACCGGTGGTCACTCTTTACGTTTACGCCATGCTTATGTGCAAAGCGGAAACTGGAAAGTAGGTCAAACTTGGTCAACCTTTATGCCACTGGTTTCAATTGCTGAAGCGCTTGATTTTGGCGGCGCACATGTTGGTCAATCATTTGTTCGTCAAACCCAAGTTCGTTACACCAATAACGGTTTAGAACTTGCCTTAGAAAACCCATCAACCCAATCAGGCATTAGCCAAAGCGTTCCCGATGTTATTGCCCGCTATACCTATAAAGGCGATTGGGGCCAAATGGCAGTCGCAGGTTTAGCCCGTACCCTTGATAATGGCGGCGATGAAACCAAAGCTGATGGCACACAGTTTTCTTACAATGTGCATGGTCGAATTAAAACATTTGGCAAAGACGATTTCAGATTTTCTTACAACGGCGGTCGTCCTGGTCGTTACGTAAGTCCTGGCGCCAACATTCATGACTCAGCAATTGATGGTGACATTTACGATGTACAAGCGATCACAGTCGCATATCGTCACTTCTGGACTGAAGATCTTCGCTCAAACCTTTATTACGGTTCAATCAAAATTGATGACCAAATTGGAGCCGACGGTAAAAGTACCGATCGCCGTCACATTGGCTTGAATTTATTAAAGAACATCAATCCAAAAACTACCTTAGGTATTGAGATTGGTAACTACGAAACAGAAACGGCCGATTCTGACTATTTAATGGTATCAGCTAAGTACGTTTTATAAGTTAACCACAGGAGACACGCACATGAAAAAATTACCTTTATTTCTAATGACTGCACTAGCTGTAGGTAGCTTTTCAGCCGCTAGCGCAGAAGAAAAACGCATACTGTTAAAAACACCGATTTATTATAATTCCGTGTTACCAAGTTTAGGTTCAACCATTAAGTATGTATCAGATAATATCGCCACATTAAGTGGCCGCTCATTAAAAATGAAAATTTATGAGCCAAATAAACTGGTTAATCCAAAAGAAATTTTAGACGCAGTATCAAGCGGTAAAGTGCAAGCAGGTTACGCCACTGCGGGTAACTGGGGCGGAAAAATCCCAGCAGCACGTTTATTTTCTTCAATTCCTTTTGGACCAGAAGCACCAGAATATCTTGCCTGGTTTTATCACGGCAATGGTAACAAGCTGCACCAAGAGTTATACGACAACAATAACCTCAATGTAAAAGTACAAGTGTGTGGTGTACTTGCACCAGAAACGTCAGGTTGGTTTAAAAACGAAATTACCAAACCAGAAGATCTTAAAGGTTTGAAAATGCGCTTCTTTGGCTTAGGTGCCTTAGTCATGGAAAAATTAGGCGTAAGCACGGTTGGTTTGCCCGGTGGTGAAATTTTCCCTGCCATTGAAAAAGGCGTAATTGATGCAACTGAATTTTCAATGCCGGTCGTTGATCAACGCATTGGTTTGAAAAAACTTCTTAAATACAACTACTTCCCTGGCTGGCATCAACAAGCCACCATCATGGAATTAATCATCAACAAAGACACTTGGAACAAGATGAGTGCTCGCCAACAATCTGTTATCGAGCATCTTTGTAAGTCAGCAACATTAGAAGCCATTGCCTTAGGTGAAGCCATTCAAGCACCGGTTATGGAAGAAAACGTTAAACAAGGTGTTATCAACAAATACTGGTCTGAGAGCATGTTATCAACGTTTAAATCTACATGGGATGACGTTGTTGTTGAAGAGTCAGCCAAAGATCCAGAGTTCAAACGCATTTATGGTGACTTAGCTGAGTTTAGAAAACGTTACGACTTATGGGAGTCTAATGCCTTCTTACCAAGACCTAAGCCTAGCCTCTAAGCTTATGGCCGAACCTCAATAAGCAGAGCCTATTTGCTCTGCGATTTTTCCTGGAGCGGCCGTTACGCTCCAGTTTTTTTAATTTAGGAGGAAGATCTCATGACTAGTTGTACTTCCCAGCAGCACCATAATAACCAATCTACCTTGCTCAAAGTTGCAGATAGTTTTGAAACAATCATCAAAAAAGTTGCCGCCGTTTGTTGTTGGTCTTCTGCGTTATTAGTTTTAGTGATTTTATGTAATGTCATCATGCGTTACGGTTTTAAAAACGGCATGATCTTATTTGAAGAAATTCAATGGCACCTCTACGCCATTGGCATAATGTTCGGCTTATCGTATGCCGAAATAACAAATTCTCAAGTGCGTGTTGATGTATTGTCATCACGTTTCAAATTAAAAACCCAGTTAATGTGGGAAGTATTTGGCAGTTTATTTTTTGTTTACCCCCTTATTTTTGTCATTGTCTTTAATAGCATCGACTATGTTGCGGTGTCATTTAACTTAGGTGAAGCTTCAAACTCACCGCTAGGTTTACCCTTTCGCTGGCTGATCAAAGCGGCAATTCCTGCCAGTTTTATTTTATTAGCCTTAGCGGTTACGGCTCGCTTGATCCGTAACCTTACTACTATTTTCCAAAAAGAGGCTTAGTCATGGAATTTAATGAAATCCTCGTCATTGGCATGTTTGTCAGCTTTGTGCTGTTTTTATTTACTGGTATTCCAATTGCCTATGTACTTGGCGGTATTGGTATTATTTTTGGTGGTATTGGCTACCTGTCAGATATTTACATGGATACCTTCACAGGTCTCGATTTGAACGTGCTTGGTATTGTCGTCTCTCGGATATTCTCCCTGATGGAAAATTGGGTGCTGGTCGCCCTGCCCATGTTTATTTTTATGGGCTTAATGTTAGACAGATCTGGCGTTGCCGAGCGCATGATGATGGCAATGCAAGAATTATTTGGCCGAGTACGTGGCGGTTTAGGTATTACCGTTACGCTTATCGGTATTATCTTAGCGGCATCAACCGGTATTATTGGCGCTTCGGTAGTATTGCTAGGTTTAATGTCGATACCGGCAATGATGAAACAAAACTATTCCAAAACCTTTGCCACTGGCATTGTCTGTAGCGCAGGTTGTTTAGGCATATTAATTCCGCCTAGTATCATGTTAGTGATCATGGCCGACCAACTTGCTTTATCGGTTGGTGACTTGTTTACTGCTGCTGTGTTCCCCGGCTTAATGTTAGGCGCAGTTTACCTGCTGTATATTTTAATGCTTGCCTACTTTAAACCGAGTGTTGCTCCTGTTGCTGAAAATCGTCGCCCATTAAATAAAAAAGTGATTATTGAGGTAATTCGAGCAATTATGCCGCCAGTTATTTTAATTGTTTCGGTACTCGGTTCTATTTTTGCGGGTATTGCCACGCCAACAGAAGCGAGTGGTGTTGGTGCATTCGGTGCAACGTTATTGGCGCTATTTAATAAAAAATTAAATCTGAAAGTTTTCCACGAAACCTTAATGTCGTCATTTAAAACCACCGCTTATATTTTTGCTATTTTTATTGGCGCGACGTGTTTTTCACTGGTTTTACGTGAACTCGGTGGCGACGAACTTATTTCAAGTGCACTTACCGGCTTACCTTTTGGCGATTACGGTGTACTACTGGTTATTTTAGCGATTGTATTTTTACTAGGTTTCTTACTCGATTGGATCGAAATAACGCTTATTGTGTTACCACTATTGGCGCCTGTGATTGCCGATTTAAACTTCCCAATTGAAAATGTCGGTGGTTTAGATCAGCCCGTGCTAGTGTGGTTTGTCATGCTCATTGCGGTGACTTTGCAAACCTCATTTTTAACACCACCGGTTGGCTTTGCCTTGTTTTATTTAAAAGGTGTTTGCCCGCCAGAAATTAAAATGACGGATATATATAAAGGTGTTACGCCATTTATTATTTTGCAGTTAATGGGCTTAGCCGTATTAATACTCTATCCACAAGTAGCCCTATGGCTGCCCGCGCAAATATATGGCAATTAGCAAAAAGTTATTAACTAACATAGGAAATAAAAACCGCTTAACCTCGTTCTTATAAAGAACATAGATGCTCGCTTTTCCTCTTAGCCCTTATTGTGTTGCGTGACAATAAGGGCTTTTTTCTTTTTTCTTTTTTCTCCAGCAGCAAAGAAAAAGAAACATCTCCAAAACCTATTTGCGATGAAACATTAACTGCAATACCACAGTGGCAATTACCGACAGTGCGATACCTAACCAAACAATAGGTGCAACAGTTTCACCTAGGAAAACAGCAGCTAATATGGCGACAAACGCCGGCATTAAATAGATGTAAGCGGTAATGTTAACAGGGGTGAGAATAGTGCTCGCTTTTTGGTATAAATAAGAGGTTAAAAACGTTGTCGCAATCGCTAAATAAGCCATCCCCGCATAGTGTTCAACAGGAAGTGCTGGCCAATTTAAGTCAATATTAAATAGCAGCGCAGCGGCGCCCATCCAAATAACACCACCAAGTAGGTTACAAAAAGTCATCACGCTAACGTCGTCATTTTTGTACAACACTTTCATGGCGATCATGTAGCCTGCCATCGCAAAAACAGCGATGAGAAAAATTAGATCCCCTTGGTTAAGGGACAGCGCGATAAGAGCAGAAAGATCGCCATTAAAAACGACCCATAAGGTTGCAATTGCGCCGAGTAAATAAACCAAGGTGAGTTTAAGACTGAGTGCTTGTTTTAAAAATATCATACATAAACAAGCAGTAATAAAGGGGGTTAACGTATACAAAGAACTTGCGTTTAACGTGGTGGTGCTTTCCATTGCGGCAAAGTGACAGACAAAATAGCCACAATAAAAAAAGCTGATCACCATACTTCTTGGCAATACTCGTTTTATTTGCGCTGCAGCGTTAGCTTTAAAAAAGATAAAAGGCGCTAATAAACAAGCAGCAATAAGAAAGCGCATCAAGTTAATCGACAACGGATGCAAAGTACCTGACAGCGCGGTAGTGGTAATAAAAGATCCCGCAATTAATAACGTTGCGCCAACAATATAGCCATGTGCGGTAATTTTATTCATGTGAAGCTTTACTCAAGGTTAAATAAACCTGTATTGCACTATCATAACCATGATTGATAAAGAATAAGTAACATTATCGCTTGTTTTTGATCTTGAATGTGTATTTCTAGCTACCGTCAAATTTAATTGATGATCATTTTCACAAATCACACTTACGGTCGATTGGGAAACTGCCATCTTTTTTCCTGATAACAACAGCAGTTAAGTTGATTTAAGCAAGATTGTTTGCGCAATCACCCGTCAAAAATTAACATTTTTTAACATCTATTTAAATTTTATCCGTTTAAAAAAGATAAGGGTACTTTGAAAAACAAGCAGTAAATGAAGTATCCACTCACTGATATCAACACTTGGGCTAATGTATAAATCAACCCCAATTGCCTTATTAACCATAAAAACTAACAACATAGGTTAAGCAAATACTTTTAAGGAAGGCCACTAAAACTGGGCAATACAAAAGGAATTCATTAAATAATACAACGCCTAATAACAATAATATCAGCTAATCAGCGCTGCAATGACAAAGGTATAATAATTAAAACAATGAACTTTATAGCCACAAATACCCGAATAGGGGAAGAGCTTCGCGGACAATATCAATGTCTATTATATGCACTGCCAACCACATCATTAGCGATTGCTATTTTTATCATTCCGTTTGTACTTAACGATTTATTGATGTTGTTAGGTTTACCAAGTCACCACGGGATAAAAAGCCAAGAACAAATTTTTTTGCTCGCCATGTTTATCGTAATGACGAGTATAATAGCAGTGGGTTATTTAGTTGGCTGGCTACTTAATGTAATTTGTTTTAGAAAAATAATGCATTGGAGTTATTCGAGCATTTGGCAATTAATGGCATATTCGAACGTTCCTAAGCATTGGTTAAACACGAATAGTCGTTACAACCCTGATAAAAAAACACCAAGTAAAGCATGGCAAAAAGCAAGAGCAAACGGAAAATGGCGCTATATTACGAGTACTGGCATGTTATTTTCTAGCTCGATAATTTTTATATTATTCGTTGTGCTACCCGACCTACGTCATGATAACTTCAGTTCAGTGGCTGAGTATGTGGTGATGGCGTTAGCCTGTTTATGCGCGGGCACATTTTATGGGCTGATCACTTGGTTTGTTTTCGAAAAACGTTATCAACGTTTATCACATCAACAATTAAGTAAAAAACATTCGCACATTCCCCCTTCCTTTCACAGTTTTGACACCTCAACTTTTAGCAAGGCAAAGTTGCATGATTAAAGGCGCACCCAAGTACTCTACAGTCATTGCGATAACTTTTGCCATACTAGTGTTGAGCATTAATGGCATTGTTAAAGAGGCAGTTTTACTTGGCTTTATTGTTGGTTTAACACTGGCGTGTATTTGCCCATTAGTTTGGCGCTACAATAAAGAATTAGTGGGAATAATTGCCATTATGTCGGTAATGCAGTTTGCTACATGCGTATTATTAGAGCGCACGTCTTTGATTGGCGTTCTGCAAATGCTTAGTATTGCTTTATCAACGCTCGGCATAGTTTGCTTACTTTTGCATAAAAAAATAGTACGATTTGTTGATGTGCATTAGTTTATAAAAAGGAAAGTGGATGTTAGCGCTAAGACCCAACTGTGAATGTTGTGATAAAGACTTACCACCAGAGTCAAACCAAGCGTTTATTTGCTCGTTCGAATGTACCTTTTGTAAAGGTTGTGTTGAAGGGGTGCTGAATAATCGTTGCCCCAATTGCACGGGCAATTTAGTACCAAGACCAATAAGACCTGCCGCGGCACTTCAAAAATACCCTGCCTCGACAGAACGTGTGAATACCAAAAGCTGACAGACAGCTTCAAGTTCGAAGCTGTGCTTGCTATTTAGTATATCTACGGCAACTCATGCCACACATTTATAAGCTATTGATGGTAAATAAATAAAAAGGTAAAGTTGAGATATTCAATAATAATTTAGTCTGATATTTTCTGGCAGAAATGAGGAACGTATCTGGTTAAAGAAGCTGTTAGCTTATTTAAGGATATAGCATGCCAGTCAGGTCTAATTCTTTTCAAAAACTTGTTATGCTTTTAAATGAGCGATTAGATGATTCTTGGGTTGTAACTGAATCAAAAATGATGATTGATTCTTTAACAGGGCAAGAAAGAGAAGTAGATATTGTTTTAGAATCAGATATTGGAACTCATAAAATATTCTTATCCGTTGAATGCCGCGATCATAAAAGAAAAGCTGACACACCTTGGGTAGAATCAATGTATGGAAAGCATAACTCGTTACCAACTTCTAAATTGGTTCTATGGTCTGCAACTGGATTTTCTAAACCCGCTATTGAAAAAGCTCAGCAATTAAAAATAGACACTGTTTCTTCTGGCAATATTGATAATATTGAGTGGGCTAAATTGGCGAAAAGCTTTAAGGGCGGAAGTTTAAAGGTATTAGATAGTAAGTTTTCATTCTTTATCGACGTAGAAGCGGATAATGGCCACAAAAGTCGTCTTGATACTCAAAACATAAATTATCAATTAAAAGAAACTAATAGTGATATTCAGTTTAATATCATAAGCATACGACAATTTTTAATTAATGACCCACGAGTAGGCCAAACGTTACTTGAGCACGCAGCAGAAGGTAAGAGTGATTTTTGGGTTCTCTACGATCACCCAAATGAATGTCTCGTTTTAGATGATAATAACGATTGGTATAAAGTACTTAGAATTGGTTTTGGTATAAAAGCGTATGTAGAAAAGTCAAAAATTGAAACTAAAACGGTTATATACCAAGATGTTGTTTCTACACTGGCTGTAGGAAAATTTGAAAATCGTGAAATGGAAGTTTTCATTGAAGAAAAACAAGAAACGGAGCCTTTTGTTACCGCTAGTTTAATTAAAAAGTAAGCGAACAAGAATTTAAAGCAGGACTGCTAACAGTTGGCTCAGCTCCGCTTCGCTACACATTTTAGCAAGTTATTATCAGCTATTATTTTGAGCGTTAGTTACCAATGCTATTCTGGTGGAAATTTCTGTTTCTGGTGCAAAACACGCATAATTCGAATGATTTTTCCATCAACCCAGTAAGATACGATCATTGAAACTTCAGGAATAATTAATAACCGCCCTCGAATTGAGTCTCTTTGAACACCCAACAATGGGTGTTCAAGAAAATTTTCAACTTTAGCTTCAATGACTAAATCTGTTTTTTCAGCAACACTCGGGTTGAAGTCGAAAAGAAATTCAAATATTTTCTCTCGATCATTTAACGATTCTTCTTCCCAAACTATCATCGATTACGGATCTTCATTTTTCTGGCTTCCATCTGAGCTTTTGCATCATCATGTTCAATAAACTGAGCTTCACCGCTATCAACTTTATCAAAGGCAGCATTTATTTGCTCAGACAGCCATGCATCATGGCTCATTGATTTTCGCTGCTCAGCAGCCAGGCTTTCAGTAAGCTCGCGGCATGCATCGCTCAATGTTCTACCTTGGCTT
The DNA here is from genome assembly GCF_052030545.1 of Thalassotalea sp. PLHSN55. Classification (NCBI taxonomy): domain Bacteria; kingdom Pseudomonadati; phylum Pseudomonadota; class Gammaproteobacteria; order Alteromonadales; family Colwelliaceae; genus Thalassotalea; species Thalassotalea sp. PLHSN55. The sequence continues at coordinate 547,840 of NZ_JBPDIH010000004.1, forward strand.
TCCGCCATTAGTTGCGCTAAACGTTTAGTTTCTTCATCAACTCTAAATTGAATTCGTGTATCCATTATAAATTACCTTAACTCACAGTTGTACACACAAATGTTAGCACTAGCGTGGAGTAGTGACAACTTGCAAGTTACTTAAGCTGGTAAAAAACAGTTAGCTTTCAAGTTTTGAGTTGTCCTATAAATTGCACATGTATCATTAATTGGTTAGACTTGTCTTATTATATGTACAACTAATGAGGATGAATATGCGCATTGTATCTTTTACAGAAGCACGTAATGGGCTTAAATCAGTTTTGGATCATGTTGTAAATGATGTTGACTATACCGTTATAACTCGAAGGGATGCCGAGGACGCTGTTGTAATGTCTTTGGATCATTATAATAGTTTAATGGAAACCGTTCATTTGCTTAAATCCCCAGCTAATGCTGCTCATTTATCTAGATCTATCGAACAATATAAATCTGGTAACGTAATCAAACGAGATATTATTGATGACTAGGCAACTTGCTTGGACAGATGAAGCTTGGAGTGATTATGTTTATTGGCAAGGTCAAGATAAGAAAACATTAAAACGCATTAATAAATTAATTAGTGATGCTAAGCGATCGCCATTTGAAGGTATCGGCAAGCCAGAGCCATTAAAAGAAAACTTATCGGGCTTCTGGTCAAGACGAATAGATGAAACAAACCGCCTAGTATATGCGGTTTCAGATTCATACCTGACTGTGATTTCTTGTCGTTATCTGTATTAGTTCAGACAAGATCTGACACATCAACTTGAAAAAGTGAGAGTTACCCGTTTTGATAAAGGTGTCGAATCTTTTAATCAAAACAACCCAAAGGTGGTAACTCTCATGTTGCATACTAACAACCCAATCATAAAACACAAAACTGGTTTACTTAATCTTGCTGAAGAATTAGGTAACGTTTCAAAAGCCTGTAAAGTTATGGGCGTTTCAAGAGATACATTTTATCGATACCAAGAACTAGTCGAAGACGGTGGTCTTGATGCGTTGATTGATAAAAGCCGTAGGTCGCCAAACATCAAAAATCGTGTAGACGAAGTTACAGAGAACGCGGTTGTTCAATACGCTATTGATTACCCCGCTCATGGTCAGCACAGAACCAGTAATGAGCTGCGTAAACAAGGTATATTCGTTTCAGGCAGTGGTGTTCGTTCAATCTGGTTACGCCATGATTTAGAAAACTTCAAAAAACGTTTAAAAGCGCTAGAAGGAAAAATAGCTAACGAAGGCATAATCTTAACTGATAGCCAAGTAGCTGCGCTTGAGAAAAAGAAAAGCGATGACGAAGCGTGCGGTGAAATTGAAACAGCGCATCCTGGCTACCTTGGCTCACAAGACACGTTCTATGTTGGCAACTTAAAAGGCGTTGGCCGCATTTATCAGCAAACATTTGTTGATACGTACAGCAAGGTTGCATTTGCTAAGCTCTATACGACCAAAACACCCATTACAGCGGCTGATATACTCAATGATAAAGTTCTGCCTTACTTTGAGCAGCACAAGCTGCCAATGTTGCGTATTTTAACTGACCGAGGCACTGAGTATTGCGGTAAAGTTGAACACCATGACTATCAGCTATACCTAGCGATTAACGATATTGATCATACAAAAACCAAAGCGATGTCGCCTCAAACCAATGGTATCTGCGAACGGTTTCACAAAACGATACTTAACGAGTTCTATCAGGTTACGTTCCGTAAAAAGCTTTACGGCTCACTTGAAGAGCTTCAAAAAGATCTGGACGAATGGATGGCTTATTACAATAATGAGCGTACTCATCAGGGAAAAATGTGCTGTGGCAGAACGCCACTTGAAACATTACTTGATGGAAAATCGATTTGGGCTGAGAAGAATTTAGCTCAAATCTAAGCTGACAGTCACCGATAGAAAAACGGGTAACTGTCAGATCAAGTCTGAGCTAGTACACGTTATCTTTATTAGGTTTATTTATAAGTACTGCACTTAAGTAAAAAATCTTACCTATCTAAACCATAGTCAATCGCATAACGCACTAAGCCAATTGTCGACTCAATACCGAGTTTTTGTTTGATATTGCGTTTGTGAGTTTCAACGGTGCGCACGCTCACATTTAATTCTTGCGCTATGCGCTTATTGTTTAAACCGTGGGAGATTAAACGCAGCACAAGTTGCTCTCGACGAGTAACAACGCCGCGCTGCTCGCTTGCTAACTCTTGGGTTAATATTTCTGTGACTTCGGCGCTAAAGTAATGTTTACCTGATACCACACGTTTTATCGCTTCAATAAGCTCGCTGCCCGGCACATCTTTTAAAACATAACCATCGGCGCCATGGCGCATTGCCGCGAGAATATATTCTTTATTGTCGTGCATACTCAGCATTAGTACTTTGCAATCCATTTCTTGCTCTTTGATCAGTTCAAGTACATACATGCCATCCATTTCCGGCATGTTAATGTCCATTAGCACCACATCAAAGTCAGACTCTTTCATGGCTTCGAGCGCCAGTTTGCCATTTTCAGCTTCTTGCGTTACCACAATGTCAGCATCTAAACTTAAACGATATTTAAGCCCTTCTCTAAAAATTGGGTGATCATCTACGAGTAAAACCTTAATCATGACTGTCCCCTTTACTGCCTTTGTTTTCATGGTAACGTAATTCACTTTGTGGAATACGCGCTTGCACCGATGTACCTTTAGTTAAGGTTTTCACTCTTAATTCACCTGAATAAAAAGTAATACGCTCTTTCATATTTCTTAGGCCAATGCCTTCTCGATGCTGACCACATTGTTGCGGGTTTTCAGGTTGAAAGCCTTGACCGTTGTCATCAATTTTCAAAGTAAGCCAACCAGGGCTTAAACTCAGAGAAATATTAACGACACTCGCATTGGCGTGGCGCTCGACATTGGTTAACGCTTCTTGTGCGATACGATAAAGCGCGACTTTAATTTCTGCCGATAAAACATTGCGCACCGATAAACGTTGCACCGACACATGTACACCAGTGCGCTGTGAAAACTCACGACCGAGTTCTTCCAGTGCTGCGCCTAAGCCATAATCTTCTAAAATACCGGGGTGTAATTGATGTGAAATACTGCGAATATCGCCCATAATTTTACGAATTAGTGACATTGCCTGATCAAGCTCAGCACTTGAGTCATCATTATTTTGCTGTTTTAACTGTGCGGTTTCGAGTGAAAATCGTGCTGCTGCTATTGTTTGGCTAATACCGTCGTGTAACTCACGCGATACCCGTTTACATTCTTCTTCTTGGGTTTGAAAAATACGCCCGTTTAATTCACGCAATTTGATATTGGCTAAGCGTTTTTCACTGATGCGAATAAATAAACCTGAGATAAATACCACGATCACGGAAATTAAACCTATCATTACCGTCATCACTGAGGTTTTTTTAATTTGTTGGGAAATGGCGTTGCTGAGTCGAGACGATCTTTCGTCAATGTAGTCAATATAAACGCCGGTGCCAAACATCCACTGCCACTTATCTAAGCCTTGCGCATAAGCTAACTTTTTACCTTCATCACCATTTTTAGAGGGTTGGTTAAAAACGTAATTTAAGTAACCACCGCCAGCTTTGGCATTTTCAATTAATTCGGCAATAATTTTTACGCCGTTTTTATCTTGCAAGTCGATCCAGTTTTGTCCCACTCGCCACTCTTGCCCCGTTACCGTAATCGCGGTGCCGTCGTACGAATAAGCAAAAAAGTAACCGTCTTTACCAAAGCGCATATTCGCGAGAATATTTTTAACTTGTTGTTGAGCTTGTTGTTCAGACAAACTCTCGTCTTCGTAAACATGCTCAATTGCGCCTTTAGCTAGCGATAAATAATTAATGAGCTCTTCTTTGCGGTGATTAATAATAGTTTGTCTTGAAACCTCCACCACTTGGTCTGACAAACTCTGATACTGCATTTGGGTAATGATCAAAGTAGCGGTAAGTGCTAATACCAGCGGAATAATGGTGACCAAATGAAGTTTTTGGTTAATATTCATGGTATTAAGAATGCGTGACGCAAATTTCATAACCGAGCCCTTTTTGTCATTTACACTAACTAATGAATCAATTAGTCACCTTGTCAACTAAATAGGCAATTGACTGATAATCAATACCACTATGCTGTGATAAGCCAATTTCACAGGTACGACTATTACTGTAGCCCTTAGTGCAACCACTTGGAATTTGCGCTTTTAATGGCGCCAATGCACTTGCGTTTAACTCTGGTAAAGTAAAGCCTTTATCGCCAGCAAAACCACAACACTGAATATGCTCAGGCACAGTGACATTATTACTACAGCGCTTAGCTAAGCTTAGCATTGTTTGCGCTAAACCCATGCGCTGACTAGAACAAGTAACATGAAGCATCACCGGCTCGTCTGTTGGCGAAAACGTTAAGTATTGGCTCAAGGTATCTTCAATAAAGCCAGCTAGTTCAACAATATTCAGTCGATTAGCAACTTCCTCACTTTCCAACATCATCGATTTACACGGACTGGTATCAAATAAAATCGGCAACTGCCCTTGCTCGCTCACTTGATAAAGAAAATCCGCCGTGGCGAGGCGTTTGTCATCCGCTTGTTCAAACATGCCTTTGCTATTAAATGGCATACCACAACAAAAGCCACTAAAGTCAGGGCTTATCACTTCAAAACCTGCTTTAGCGAGCAAAGATAACGTCACTTCCGTTAGCGAGCGTTGTTCACTGGCATTTACCGCAGCGCCCATATTTCGGCTGGCACAACTTGGGAAATACACCACTTTTTTCAGATTAGCGGTAGCTGCTAAGGCACTACTTTTCTCAATGTTTACGGCTGGTGCTTGTACAGTACTCGCTTGAGGTTGAGGTTGAGATTGAGGTTGATAATTGGCTTTATTTGGCATTGCCGCCGTCCAACGCGGAATTTTATTAAAACTAACGGTGCTCACAACGCCCGATATTTTTGCTAACGCTGAACTGCCAATTATTTTTTGCACAACAGCAACACTGGCGAGGCTCATTTTGGTAATGCTTTCAACTAAGGCAAATTTATTGGCCAGTTTTTGAGATAAACCTTGATAACCACTGTTATTGCTATGGCGAATTTGACGTATTAAATCACCAGTATTGATGTTTACTGGGCAGCGCTCTTCGCAAAGCCCTGTGGCGGCGCAGGTATCAACACCAAGGTATTGAAAGTCGTCACGCATTTGCTTTAACTGCTGGGGGTTTTCGTTACTGCGTTCTAAGCGCTTTATTTCACGATAACTGGCTATGCGTTGCCGCGGGGTAAAGCTCAGATCTTTAGACGGACACACAGGTTCGCAGAAACCACATTCAATGCACTTATCAACAATATCGTCAGCGATTGGCATCCCTTTTAACGACGAAATGTGCGCTTGTGGATTGTCGTTAATGATCACGCCAGGGTTAAGTAAATTATCAGGATCAAATAAGGCTTTTATCTGTTCCATTAATTGATAACCCTGCTTACCCCACTCTAACTCGACATAAGGCGCCATATTGCGACCTGTGCCATGCTCAGCTTTTAATGAGCCTTGATATTTAACGGCAACTAATTGGCAGACATCGTCCATAAACGCGGCATAGCGATCTATCTCAGTTTGGCTTGCAAATTCTTGTGTAAAGACAAAATGCAAATTGCCTTCGAGTGCATGACCAAAAATAATCGCTTCGTCGTAATGATACTTATCAAATAGTGCCTGTAAGTCACTCACGCCTTGTGCTAATTGCTCTACAGGAAATGCTACATCTTCGATAATGACGGTTGTGCCGCTTTCTCGTACCGCGCCAACTGCTGGAAAGGTTTGTTTTCTAATTGCCCAAAGTTTTGAATACGCATTAGCGTCGGCAGTAAAGTCGATGCAATTGGTTTGCTCAAATTGAGTTAAACACGTTTTTAATTGGCTAATTTGTTCGGCCAATAAATCTTGATTTGCCGCACGGGTTTCAATTAATAGTGCAGCAACATCATCATCAAGGGTTTTAATAAAGTCCGGCAAGCCTTCCATGTCACTTACTGACGCAAGTGAGCGGCGGTCTAATAACTCCACCGCAGAGACATTTTCTTTCGCTAGCGCAGATACCGCTTCACACGTCACGTTAATATTTGGAAAAAAGACCAGTGATGAAGCGCGGTGTTTATATTCAGGCACTGTATTTAGGGTAATCGATGAAATAAACCCGAGTGTACCTTCAGAGCCAACAAATAAATGCGCGAGCATATCAACAGGATCATCAAAATCAACCAAGGCATTTATTGCATAACCTGTGGTATTTTTCAGGCGGTACTTATGCTTGATCAGCTGATGTAATTCTTCATTGAGTTTAACGCCATTGGCAAGTGTTTTTAATTTGGCGAGCAGCATGCCATGAGATTGTTCAAAAGCGGCGACGCTGGCTTTATCGCCTGTATCTAAAATCGTTCCGTCATGCAAAATAATTCGAATACTGGACAGCGTATGATAGCTATTTTGCGCCACGCCACAACACATGCCGCTGGCATTATTAGCAACAATCCCACCCACTTTACAGGTATTTATTGAGGCAGGATCTGGTCCAATTTTGCGGTTATAAGGCAGTAAGTATTTATTGGCATCTGCGCCAATAACCCCTGGCCCTAAGGTAATACGATCGCCTAAGTCAGCGATTTGAAAGCTACGCCACTTATTGGTGAGCATCACTAAAATACTGTCAGACTGTGCTTGCCCAGATAAACTAGTACCGGCGGCGCGATAAGTTATCGCCAGTTTAAACTGATTTGCTTTTTCAATAACTTGAACCAACTCAGCTTCTGAGTCTACTTGCAAAACCACTTGTGGGGTTAGTCGATAAAAACTGGCATCGGTGCCATAAGCAAAGCGTTTGGCATAATCAGTGATAATGCGCGCTTTTGGCAAAATATTTTCTAAGCTGCGGGTAAAATCTTGATAGCTTGAATGATTCATCGAAACACGCTCCACATGGAAAAAGTGCCATCAACTTTGTTTGGCTTTGGTGTGTATTCACACATATTAGGCGTTTTTACATTGTTCATGGCGACCTCTAAACCTATTCTCTATCGTTTATTTACCAATAACATTTATGTGAACAATTTATCGACAAACCAATTATTAATATATAGCATGTAAATTAATTTATTATTTCCAAAAACGTCTTAATACATGGCTAATATATGTCTAATGCTAATGAATTGTCACTATTTGCTTTAGTTGTAGAAGCGCAATCTTTTAATAAAGCTGCTGAAATTGCAGGTATTTCTACGCCAGCGCTAAGTAAAAAAATCACTAAACTCGAACAAAGTTTAGGTGTGCAACTACTGCATAGAACAACACGGCGTTTAAATTTAACCGAAGCTGGCAACGTGCTTTATCAACATGCCAAATCAATTAACAAGCAAGTTAGTGAAGCGGTTAGTGCGGTAAGCAATTTTAGCGAAGACATTCAAGGTACAGTCAAAATGACCGTGCCGACTATTTCTGGCGAACTGTTACTGGCTGAAATTATAGCCGAATTTTGTCAACTGCATCCGAAAGTCAATGTTGATATGCGTCTTGAAAATGAATTTGTTGATTTAGTTAAAGAAGGTTTAGATTTAGCGGTACGAACTGGCGTATTAGAAGATTCTAGCTTAATTGCCAAACCACTGATCACCTCAAACTGGATCGTCTGTTGCGCGCCCAGTTATATTGCTAAACATGGTTCGCCAACAACCGTTGAGCAATTGAGTAAGCATAACTGTTTAGCCTATACCTACCAAACCGCAGGCGCTTATGATTGGCACTTTACCAAAGCGGGTAAAAAGCAAGTTATTAAAATTTCGGGTAATTTTGCCGCGAACAATGCACTAGCCCTAAGAAAAGCTGCACTGGCAGGTTATGGCATTATTTATGTTCCACGCTGCAGCGTTTATGAAGACATGCAACAAGGACGTTTAGTGCCGATATTAACCGACTACAAAGCACGTTCACTCGGCATATATGCTGTTTACCCTTATACGCGCCATCACCCAGAAAAAATTAAACGCTTAATAGAGCACATGAAGCAAGCTTATTTAAACATTAGTGAGTATTTTTAAGTGAAACCTAGAGAAAATTAAAATGTGAATGACAAACTGATTCGCACACAAATTCGTCCTCAACGTTAACAAATCTCCCTGTTTAAGTGATGTCAGTATTTTTTACAAACAATACAAGCCCTCAATAACTTCAAAAGCCATCACGCTGAAAATGTTGATAATTTATACAATGGTATGAATTTTGAATTATAAAGGCTTGTACACAATTCGTATTGTTACGCTGTCTCCCTAACCGGAAAATAACGAAAAAGGATTACCACTGTGAATACAACAATAATCAAAAGCCTATTTGCTAGCTTGGCTCTGTGTACCAGTAGTTTAGTTAGTGCAAGTATTATCACCTACGACTTTACCACCTGTGGCGCAACTGGCGCGAGTGGTCCTTCACAAGCTGCATGTAACTCAGCTTACACAGGTACGACGCTAGATGGTGAAGTTACCGTGAGCTCAGGTATTCAAAACTGGGCGGCACCTACAGCCGGTTTATACCAAATCACTGCATACGGCGCACAAGGCGCATCTGCAGATCCTTCATATTCAGGCGGTAGAGGCGCATCTGTTTCAGCCTTATTTGAATTAGACTTTAATCAGGTCTTGCAAATTTTAGCCGGTCAACAAGGTCAAGTTAGTGATAATAATGGCAGCGGTGGCGGCGGCGGTGGCTCATTTGTTGTCGATATTTTAAATAACCCATTATTAGTTGCCGGTGGTGGCGGTGGAACGCGCGCAAGTGTTTCTCAAAACGGTCACGATGCTTCAATTACTCAGTACGGCACAACGGGTAGTCAAAGTGCGACATCAGGCGGTGGCGTAATTAAAAATACAGGTCTGGGCCTAGGTGGTGACATGTTAGCATCTTCTTGGGGTTCAGCAGGTGCTGGTTTTTATGGCGATGGCGCAAACGATGGCATTTATGGCACTGGCGGCAGTTCGTGGGCCAATGGCATGTTAGGCGGTACAATAGGTTCTTCATGTAGCGGCGTAGGCGCAAATGGTGGCTTTGGTGGTGGTGGCTCAGGTCATGGCTGTTGGGGTGGCGGCGGTGGCGGTGGCTACTCAGGTGGTGACGGTGGCCGAGTTGCTGGCGGTGGCGGTTCGTTTCTTTCAGGCGAACAACAATCAGCTCTTCGTGGTGTCGGTTTTGGTGACGGTTATGTCAGCATCTCATTAATCGAAGATTATCGCGTGGCTGATGTACCAGAGCCTTCTACGTTAGCTATTTTTGCTTTAGGTATTTTAGGCTTAGTTTCACGTAAGCTGAAAAAGTAAAACTAAAAACTTCTTAAACGAATAAATTAAAAACACCAATTGTGATGATTGGTGTTTTTTTATTGTTCATTCATTATTGATTAATTGCACTGTTGATTTATATTGCTATTGATTCATGGCGGTATTGAGCAAATGTAGCTTAATAACCGACGAGGCTTGCGTTAACGATTTAGGTTGTGCAACCTTATTAACCATCTGAATAAAAGAAAGTGAATTGTCATTTTTGATTTCAATCACTTGATTTGGCTCCATCGAAGCAATTGTAGATAAAATGTCTGCGGGAATATTTTCAGCCGCTAAATTGACAATTGACGGCTTATGAACAATGTTTTGTTGAATTAACCAATCACTCAATTCACCCAAGGTATTAACACCCTGGTAGTAAGACAGCACCTGTGCTATTTGCTGATCCGTTCCTTGCACCGTCAACTCTTGCAAGGTATATAAATATCGTTCGCTAAAGAGTGCAGGATGCTGTGCATAGAACTGCTTTATTTGCGCAGTGCCAATTTGGTATTTATCTAACTGCAATTGAATATCTTGGCGGCTAGATTGAAATGAAAATGACGAGCGATTTTCTTCCTGTGTTTCGGTGCTAGATGCGTTAGCCATTTGTGCAGTAAACGTTATCGAAAATACAGCAAGTGCTAAAAATTGCACACTAGCTTTTAGATAGTTACTAGGTTTGGGTTTAAAAAGACTTGTCATGTGAATACCCTACAATTAGATTTGATAACGAGTTGCGCGAACAATAAACACCAACACAGCGAGTAGCATTAAATACACGCTTTTTGGCTCGGCCACCCCTACGGGCGGATTATCAATAATATTGCTTGCGAAGCTGTATTCTTGAAAACCAGCCATTTGCCAAGACCTATTATATAAGCTGGCACTTACGAGCCCATTGGTCTGTGCACTTTCTTCCACCATGCACTCGTTAAATGCAGTGAAGATTACCGTAATTTTCATACAACCCATTTTAAGTTCAATAAAAGGGTCTATCGTTGCTGCGGTATTATTGTGAAATAAAGGATCATCAAGAAAATAAGTACGGTTAATTAACTGGCCTACTTGGTCATTAAAGAAAAAATCTGCACTTTCCCCTAATGCCATATCAAAAATACCATCGTCGTATGTTTCTTCGACCAGTTCTCGAACATGATAAGTTCGTTCACAAATGCCAAAGAAGTTACATGTATTTGTGAAATACGCGATATCTGGACAATTTTGTAATAAAAAGCCACATTCAGCCGCTGTTTTTTCAACGATCTGAGTTACCATTCTTGTGATAGGTTGATCAAACTCTAAACGCACAGTTGCATTAGGATCGATATTAAATTCTTGTTGCATGCCCAGTGTTGGGCCAACCTGAAGATCGAGAATGTTATATTCAATTTTGGCTTCAGTAGGGCCTACCTTTTCTTTAATTTCATTATGTAATAAGCCAGGAGAACCGTACCAAGCTTCAAGTAAGCCAGTTAAACTTATGCCTGCATCTAAAAGATTTTGATTGGTTTGCAACGACAAGCCGTTGCCGGTAATTTCACCACCAGATTGGTCTGTTAAAGTATGAAAAGTAACATCACCAATGATAGGTGAAGGATCAGCTGGGTTTTGCGGCGTAGCTTCGTCATCAACACCATCTGGATTAGACTTTGTCGGCATATGGATATTTTTCGGTTTATCAAACACCTTAATTGGTAACTCGTGGCCAAAAACATCAAAAGGTTTATCGCGATTAAGATCTATACCAAATAAGTTAAATTCGCCCGCGTGTACACCAATATTACTGGTGCTGCCGCCACAGCCAACAAAAGTCGCACAAGCAACTGCCGACATAGAAACGTCAAGGTCGAGTATGCCATTTAAACTGGCACTAAAACTAGGTGCATTAGCCGTTATCGCTGCTGAATTTTCGATATTTACGCCAGTACCAATACTAAACATTTGGTTAGCAGCCGATACATCGCCAATATCAATTGTGGTGGCAACAGGTAAAAACACATCGATACTGCCGCCAGAGGCTTGTGCATTTAGCTTTAACCCCACTTGTCCGGAGGTAGCAACTCCCACTTCAGCTCCCGTCCGGGTGTCAACATTATCAAGGCCAACACAATGCCCCATTATCCTTCCGCCAATACAGGTATCTTTGCTGCCAGATATGCTCCCGAAATTAATCGATTCGGCTTCGCCACCTTGATAGGTGCCCCAACGCGTCACTAATTCATGTTCAGTGCGCCAGCTAGCGTGTCTGCCTTGTTTCCACATATTCTGATTTAAGGTCGTAAATTCCATGCGGTCGGTAATAATTGCTGCATGGCTTTGTGAGTAAAAAACACTAATAACAATGGCAAATGCCGTAATTAAGTGCCTTAAAATGAAAAGTATTTTATCTTCCATAATAAGATTGTCCTTGTGATGTAAGTCACACTACTTTATTAATAAACAGCTAGTGCGTCTTCACCCAAAAGTATGAAAATGAATCAGTTCTTTGAGGTAAGTTGGCTGATGCGCCAAGAACTGTTTATAGTGTTTATTAACAAGTAACAACAGAGGCGATTTGTGAATATATTAATCATTGATGATCACCCGCTATTTATCGATGGTATTAGCCAACTGCTAAAACAATTAGCCGAAAAAGTTGTACTTCATAGTGCAACATCAGCGATATGTGCACTTGAACAACTTAGTAGCGGCATCGATTTTGATATTGTGATTTTAGACTTAAACATGCCCAACATTGACGGTTTGTCATTATTGCAGCGCTTTCATGCTGACGATTTATGTATTCCTGTGATCATTGTGTCGTCAGAAGAGCAAGTTGGCTTGATTCAGCAAGCATTGAATTGGGGCGCAATGGGCTTTATTCCGAAAAGCTTTACTACTGAGCAAATCCTGAATGGCGTTAAAACAGTACTCGAAGGAGAAATTTATATTCCCTCAAATATTCAACAACTGTTAAGTCGACAAGTTGCACGAGACGCGGCAACACATACACAGTCAGCCATAAATAAATCGGGCCTTAGTCACAAACAGTTTGAAATTTTAGTACTACTTGCCAAAGGCTTTTCCAACAAAAAAATAGCCACGATACTTCATCGAACCGAGCACACAGTAAAGTCTCATATTGCAGCAATATTTAATGTATTAGGGGCAGAAAATCGCACTGAGTGCGTAACAATTGCCAAAAAAAGAGGACTAGTAGATTAAAGGATTAATGGTTGAGCATATGATTCATCAGCACACGTAATTTTGCCGGTTTAATTGGCTTGTGTAGCACTTTGTAATGGCTTTGGCTAATTTCTTCAATGATTGCCTTTTCTGTCTCGCCAGTAATTAAAATAGCGGGTATTGTTTTTTGATACCTCTGATTAATAGCCGATATTGCTTCCAAGCCCGTTCGATGTTTTGCAAGCCTAAAATCTGAAATTATCAATGCCGGAAAGTTATCGCTGCTATCTAATGCTTCAATGGCCGTTAAAGCGCTATTAGCCGCAATTACCTGACAGCCCCATTTTTCAAGCATAACTGTCATCGCGGTCAATACATCTTCATCGTCTTCAATGATTAAAATATGTTTATCTAACAATTGGGTTTGGCTCGGTAACAAGGTGTTTTCTTGTTGCTTTGTTACCTTCAAATTACTTATCGGTAATGTTAACGAAAATACCGACCCTTTGTTTTCAACAGAGCGCAGCTTTATTTGATAATTAAGCAAATCACATAATCGTTTAACTATCGCTAAGCCTAACCCCAATCCTTTATTTCGATTACGCTCTGGATTATGTAGCTGAACAAACTCTTGAAAAATAAGCTCTTGTTTACTTTTCTCTATGCCTTTTCCACTATCCCATACTTGAATTAAGCAGTTACCTCCACTGCGACGACATGCTAGTAAAATTTTGCCTTGGTCGGTATAACGAATCGCGTTGCTGACTAAATTACGAAGAACTCGCTCAAGCCACAATGGATCAGTGTTAACCACGATATTTGAAGAGCGAAAAGACAAGTTCAGCTGTTTGTGCTTTGCTTCTAGCTCAAATTCATGTACTACTTTTTCAAATATGTCAGAAACATAAAAGGCCGTTGGTTGAACATCTATAGTATTAGCATCTATTTTAGAGATATCTAATAAGGCATTAAACAGCTCACCAAGCGAATGAACAGACTGCTCAAGCTTTTCATACAAGCCTAAACGTTGCTGTTTTTCATCACAATAGCGAATGGCATCAAGCAGCAAACTCATCGCATGCAAAGGTTGGCGTAAATCGTGACTGGCTGCCGCCAAAAAACGAGACTTGTCTTTGTTCGCCTTTTCAGCAATTTCTTTTGCAATTTCAACTTGTGCTTTTTGTTCAAGTAACGATTTAACTAATTCACTGTTTTCAAATCGCAACTGCAAACCAGCAACAATACTGCGATTAAGACTGCGAGTGGAGATGAGCATAACGACAAACGCTAAAAAAATAAAAAGAAAGGTGGTAAACCAACCTTCTGCCGGATAAGAAATAGCTAAATACAAGGCTTTAGTTGATGCACAAAAACCAAGAGGAAAAATAAAAGAGATAACTGCAGGTAAATAGGTAGAGCTAGATCCTATAGTAACAACCATGAGGCCCGCTAAAACAAATAAAACAAAATAAAAACTCAGTGGCGTTAAATTAATAAAAACCAAAGCCCCCCAAATAAAGCCATAAACGACACTGCCGCCCAAATAGCTTATTTTCAAAAACCTCAAGTTTTTCTGTTGCTGACGATTATATTGGCTAGTTAAATACGCTCGAAATAAAGGCGGAATAAAGGTGCAGCCATACCACAGCATCAGTAAGAGATGATCTAGCTGATTCCAAAGCCAGCCGAGCATAGCAGTAGAGATTAGGAATTGACCAATGATCAACCACCAACTATTGGCGAACAATATATCAAACTGCGTTTTAAGTAAGGTATTGGTAGTGAACGTTCGGGGCTGAAATTTCATAAATTACTCACAAGTCTTTATCAAAAGCCAAAAAGCTGCTTTACGATTTAAACACTGGTGATGAGTTTGACGTTTAACGATCATATTCCCTATGCTTTATGTTAACTATTTGTCCTTGTTAATTAAAATATACCTGTGACTAATAATTAGCAATCAAATAAATTAACCACGCTAAACATATTGTCTACACAACTGATTAACTATATTTATGTCAAAAAACTTTACAAAATCAGAGTAACAAATCAAATACCAACAGCTAATAAACTGAATAAATAGATTTTTTTATGTTTGGTATGTTTTATGCTTACTCCATAAAGATTAATAGACTTTATAAACTTATGACTGACCTCTCCAAAATTAGTAACTAAGCATTAAAAAAGGAACAACAAATGAAATCTCCAAAAACAAGTATTTTAGCTCTTTTGGCTAGTTTTTTATTTACAGCATCAACCCAAGCTAACCTAATAGTTGATTGGGAGGACGATGGCGGAGACTTAGTCATAACTTGGAATGGATTCATCGACGGTTGGGAAACAGCTAATGGAATTTCCCAATTCGATGCTAACACTAAAATTATACAAACTGGTAACGGAATGCATGCCCTAGATGGACTGGTTGACCTGTATTGGCCAAATTCTGGCCTAGGGCACAACTGGTATACAGGTCCTTCGCATTACAACGGTGTATTGTTAGGCGATTCATTTGGCATATCTGGTAACGGTCTTTGGATTTATATGCCAGGAAACTATGCAGGGCAAACCATTTCAGGCTCTTTAACTTTCGCCTCTGCAGGAAATCTTGTAAGTAACTTTGTTGCGGGCTCTAGAGACCTTGGTTTTGGTGAAAATGATACAGTAATTTTTCAGGCAGCCGCTCCTTCTCAACCGGTTCCAGAACCTTCTACGTTAGCTATTTTTGCTTTAGGTATTTTAGGCTTAGCTTCACGTAAACTGAAAAAGTAAAACGAAAAAAATAAAACTAAAAACTTCTTAAACGAATAAAATAAAAACACCAATTGTGATGATTGGTGTTTTTTTATGCCTACTTATAAACATTTATTTAAATAATAAAGTCAAAGCCTTGATTCAACTCGCTGCAAATACTCTTTTAATCAATAATACTCAGCCGCTAGTTTTGACTAAATTCCACCAGCTCTCTTCTGCCGCCAATAAATTTGGTAGCAAGCATTTGCTCATTTTTAATATCACTTACGTAGGTAATGTTTTTATCTAATGTTGCTATCGTCTGTAAGGTATTAGTTTCTAGGTCGAATTTCCACAATTGTGCTTGCGAGTTAATGCCATACAAAGCGTTATTTTTGGGTAATACATAATCGCCAAGTAGTTTATTGTTTAACATCGAGATTGGTCGCGCGCTTTCACTTTCATAACGCCAAAAGTTATTTTTGTTATCTAAATAAACGAGCTGTTCATCGTTAATGTAAGCAGACCATAGAACATGTTCAATGTTTAAGTTGGTGGTTGAGCCGGTGTCTATATCAACACTAAATAATTGCGCTTTACCCGCTTGAATGTCGGTGATCAGCAACTTGTTTTGATGTGTCCATGGCATAACTAATTTAACCGCTATCGGAGTTTCAAGTGTTTGATAACTGCCGTCTAGTTTCACTATCGTTACTTGGTTTTTAACATTCACCACTAATGCACTGCCATCGGGTGACCAATCGTATCGAGTGCTTTTAAGCCCTTGAGGAAATTTAGTCAGCTGATAGGTTTTCCCGTTGTCATGCAACCACAGCTGACGTGTGCCAGAGCGCAACGAGACAAAAGCGATTAACGCGCCATTAGGCTGAAACTTGGCATTAACATCAACACCGGTTGAACGAGATATCACTTCTAGCTCAGCTGATGCTTGTTCTGTATTTAAATAACCTATATCAAAGTCTTTACTGCCTAAGGTTACCGCAAACTTGGTTTGACTTGGGTGATAACTCGGTGCCCACATGCCTGAGCGGTTAGGCGAATGCATTAATTGCAAAGTGCCATCAAAATCGAGTCGATAAACTTTTCCGTCAACATTGGTGAGAAAATGTTTGCCGTCAGCAGAAAACTTAATGGGAAAACGGGCATACACCGAGTGGTTTGGATCGCGTATAATTTTTGACTCATTTTGTACCTCGCCCGCCAGGGTTAATATTCTTAATACATCGACCTTATTTTTTTCTGCTGACACCGTGGCAAGTAAACCCGTTTGCGGTGAATAATCCAGAGAATATATATGACCTGCATGTTCATGTGGCACTTTGGTCAGGGTATTAGCAATGGCATCATAAATCATCAACTCTGCTTGATTGCTTTCAAGTTGCGGGTATTGAAGCAAGGCAATTCGTCCGTCGTTTAACCAAGTTGGCTGTGTGGTTTTAATCTCGGCACAGTCATAACGAAGTGTATTTTTGGCATTGCCATGCCACGCTTGGGCAAAATCTAGGGTTTGTAACTGCCAACATTGCTGACCTTGTTCGGGTTTAGCAGAACAATCAGACTGCAAGACAAAGGCTAATTGTGAACCGTCTGACGACCAAGTTAGTTGGCTGTAATGGCCCGGCACAATGCTTAAACGTTCTTCTTGGTTGTTATTTAAATCTTTTGCCCACAAATGGCTTTCACACTGACCTACAAAACGGTTAAATACTAAGTATTTTCCGTCAGGCGAATAAGAGGCATTAAATTCTTGCTCGTCACTTGCTGTTAATGGGGTCACTTGATCAAACAAAGGTGTTTCTGACGGCCATAAAACAATGCTCAAGAAAGCAATAGCCAATACACTAGCAATAATTGCCGAAAATATCGTGCGCGTTTTCGTTTTTGTTTTTGTTTTATGAGTTGGAGTTTGTTCTTGATGCAGGTTTGGCTCAATAGTCGCTATTTTTTCAGTGCCGTTATCTTCCCAACGAACATTGGCTTCTAGGCTGTAACCTTTTTTAGCATGGGTTTTGATAAAGATCTGTTTTTTACTGTCATCACCAAAGGCTTTGCGCAAGTTGGCAATTGCTCGCTGCAAAGTATTTGGGCCAACAATACTGTTTTCCCAGACGAGATCCATCAGTTCTTCATGGCTAACAACCTCACCCGCACGAGAGGCCAAAACTTCTAAAACTTTTAGTACTTTAGGTGGTATTGATGTCGCTTGTTGTTGATGCTGTATTTGATTGCGATTGACATCAATATAGTAGTTATTCACCCAAAATTGTTTGGTCATATATAAGAAAGTCCTTTAGCTCTAGAAGAACGAATCTTACCGCGCTCTTACCCTCGAAATAAAGCTGAATACTGAGAAATCAGCTAAACGTCAGGTTTTATTCAAGTACATCAGCTCAAGTTCTGGCAAGTTATCAACATATTTCATAGGTCAAAAACTAAAAAATGAACGAGGGTGAACAACAATGAATGTGAATATTAAAAGCATGCTAATGCTTGCTTTGTTAGCGAGTATTAGTAGCAAAGTCATGGCGGAAACGGGCGAGCATAAAACTATTTCAAAAGGCCCGTATCTTGGGCAAAAAACGCCTGGGCTTATCCCTGAAGTTTTTGCGCCAGGCATTATTTCAACACCAGGCTGGGAATACGGCGTTGTATTTTCGCCAAGCATGAATGAAATGTATTATCTTAAAGAAGTCGGCACGAATGAAGATGCAAAAGCCCAGCTTGTCGTATTTGAAAAACAAGAAGAGAATTGGGTTAAGCGAGTAGATTCACCAAGAGTGGGCACACCAACCTTATCAACTGACAATAACACCATGTTTTTGGGACGTGGTTATAAACAACGTACTCAAAAGGGTTGGTCAGAAATTAAAAGGTTAGGGCCTGATTTTGAACCGTTTCGCATCATGCGGGTGACTTCTTCATTTAACGGTACTTTGGCATTTGATGAAGCGGTAAAAGATGGTGAAGGCTTATTGCGTTATTCAACCTTGAAAAATGGTAAATATTTAGCGCCAAAACCTTTTCCCAAGCAAATAAATACCGGTAAGTGGAATGCACACCCTTTTATTGCCCCTGATGAAAGCTATGTTATTTGGGATGGGCAGCGTGGCATTGGTATGCAGCACCCAGATTTATTCATCAGTTTTAAAGAGCGTGATGGCACCTGGGGGGAAGCGATTAAGTTTGGCGAGGAAATTAATACACCAAGCTCGGAATTTGCGGCACAGGTATCGCCTGATGGAAAATACCTATTCTTTAATCGCAATGTTGCAGGGCGCGAGGTTGATACATTTTGGGTTGATGCAAAAGTTATTGAGCAACTAAAGCCTGAACATCTAAAAAAGTACGCGGCTAAGCAAGCACCAAAGGGCACGCCTACTCAAGCAGTGAGTTCGCTTCGTGATATTCCGGCTTTACCCCGCGCCTTTATCGATACCGCGCCAACGTCTAACGATACTTTGCTCAACGCAGGCAAGTTAGCATTAGCAAAAGATAAAACCACGGCAATTGTGCAACTAGCAAAAGAGATAGGCGAAGGGAAATATGGCAAGTACGACAGCTTAATGATCGCGCATAACAATACATTGGTCTTTGAAAGCTATCACCAAAAAGGCCGATATAACCTTGCTCACCCACAAGCTTCAGCAACCAAAGGCTTAACCAGTTTAATTGTTGGCCGTGCTATACAGCTAGGGTATTTAACCATGGATGACTTAAATAAACCGCTGATCAGTTTTTTAAAAGATCTAGATAAATCAACCTTAGCCAAAGGCGCCGATAAAATTACCTTGCATAAAGCGCTTACTATGCAAGGCGGCTTAACCATTGACAGGGAAAAGTGGCAAGAAATTGAAAAAACGCCAGCATCACTGCAAGGTCAAGGGTTAGTACAAACCCTACTTGAGCAGAGTTTAGCGATTTCCAATGACTCGCAACACTACAAATACGGTAATTTTAATCCGATGTTAGTGATGACAGTGATCGACGCAGTAGTACCAACAACAGCTGAAGATTTCATTAAAACAGAGCTTTTAGATAAGCTCAATATTAGCAACTATCGATGGCAAACCCACATAAGCGGCTTACCACAAGCGGGCTCACGCGCGAGTTTAACCTCGCGTGATATGCTCAAATTAGGGTTTATTGTTGCGAACAACGGTAAGTGGCAAGGCCAGCCCTTTATTTCAGCGGACTATTTAGCCAAGGCAACCACTGGCATAGTAAAACCAACAGAAGACTGGATGCCAAAAGACTATCAATACGGTTATTTTTGGTATCACACCCCAGTTAACATTAATGATAAAAGCTATGATGTAAGCTTCGCTTGGGGCGGCGGCGGACAACGTATCATCGTAGTTAAAGCGCTCAACTTAGTTATTGCTATTACTGGCCATGACCGAGACGATACTATTATGAATAAAATTTCTGAGGTAGTGATCCCTGCGTTTATTTAACTGAATGTTAAAGTATATTCGCGTTAAGATGCATTAAGAAATTCATTTACTCATTATAGACAACAATGCCAAGTACTAGCTTGGCATTGACGTTTTTTCAACCATTAAACAACGTTTTAAATTTAAACAAGGCACTTCTTGATGGTGATGATGCTCTACCCTGAAATGCTTTTATATACATAAGGTTAGTTTATTGGACTGCCAAATATTTTCAATTCAGTAACTGCCCAAGCCACTTTAGAACTGCCATTTTTGAGAGTGAACTTAATAAACTTAGCTTTTTGACCAAGTGTTTCACTTACTCGGGTTGCACTCTTTTCAATATTTGAATCAACGGTTTTCCAATTTTTTCCGTCAATAGAAAATGTTAAATCGAAAGCGTTGGCGCAGTGATGCTTCCACTTATTACACTCCATCACAACTTGTGAAATTTGATAAACATTGGGCAATTCTACCTGCAACCACATACCTATTTCTTGTAAGCTTTCACTTCCCCATTTAGCCCAATCTGTTTTTCCGTCTATTAAAGCGTCGAAATTTTTGGGGTTATGGCTAGCGCTAAATTTCCATTCAGTCTTATTGGTTAATTCATTCCCGTAGGTTTGGTTTAATTCACTTATTGTCCACGGAGTATTTCTGTTGCTTAAAGACTTTAATGTTTTAATGTGATTAGCGGTAACCATGGAAGCTTCGTTATTAAAACTATTTCGAATATACGTGAGTACATCAGCTATCCATTGGTCATTATTTGATGCGATTGAAGCCATTATTCCACCAACATATTTTTCTTCTTCAATAGGCCCCGTTAAACCATGTAAAACAATGCTACCAAGACTCGCTAAACTGCCATTAACACGCGCATTATCATGAAATGATGGTGCAATTAACTGATCACCTGCGGGTGTGCCTTTACCATCTTTTCCATGACAGCTTGCACATAATGAATTGTAGTTTTGCATGCCACGTTTTAACGACAGCGCCAACGCTTTATTACCTTTAGCTAAAGCAGCAGATTTTTCTTTTTCTGCTATTTGATAGGTAATCGCCTTATTCATCGCGTTTATGCTTTTATGCTCAGGATATTTAGCCAGAATTTGATTACGGATTTTGTTTTGTTGTGCTGTTGGCGTATTAACATAGAAAGTAGATAAGAATATTTGCTGCGTTAGTTCAATATCGGCTTTTGAGAGTAGTGATTGCCAAACGTCAATAATGCTTTTGTCTGAGTTACTGACTAACTGTTCCGATATTCTTAAGGCTGCGGTGCGAACGTTACTGTCAACATCTGAAAAAGCTGACAATAATAAGTCTTTATCGATGATACCTAAACCCTCTAACGTCCATAAAGCATGTAAACGTGCATGACTATTTTTGTGGTTTTTAACTATGTTTTTAAGTTCAGGCACTACTGATTTGTCTTGAGAAAGCACAATGAATTTTTGCGCATTAATACGCCACCAATGATTTGCATGTGACAAATGTTTGGTTAATTCAATGGGTGTTTCAGCGTACATGTTTGGCTTTTCACCTAACTCAACCTCTGGTTTAGTAATTCGGTAAATTCGACCTCCACCAATGATGTCGGCCAAGCCAAATTTATCGATGACTTTTCTAAGGAAGGAACCTTCTTTAGTCCAGTTTCCTTCCTGAATAATCCCGCGGTACATATCAACAATGTACAGCGTACCGTCTGGACCTGTTTCACTCCAAACAGGGCGAAATGCGGTATCGGTTGATGCAATAAACTCTTTACGCTGTGCCTGATAAGGGTGGCTGATAGTGGTATAACCGTCTTTACGCACTACTTGGGCACGGCGAATTAAGTTACCAACAGGTTCAGGTGCAATATAGTCTCCATAAAGCTCAGGCAGTTTATCGCCTAAGTAAATATTTTGGCCGGCAATGCCCGTAATGTGATTGAGGGTATTATCTTCCCTTAAACGCTTAGAGCCACCTTGTACATCAGGAATTGTTTCAATCGGAAACACTTCGTTAAACCCTTCAGTTGTTTCACCATTAATAGGAATTATCCCGTAAACACTCGGGAACTGAAAACCAAATACTGGGTTCTCTCCACCAGCAGAAGAATAGTAAAAGCGTCCAGCTTCATCTTGCCCAAGGCCCCATTGCCCTCCGCCAAACAGTATTTCCTGACGTGTTACTTTGCCATTTTTTATACGATAACGTTGGTTGGTGTAGGTAACATATAGCCAGTTATCAATTCCCCAAATTAAGCCACTCGGTTGGTGTTCTAAATTCCCGCCGCGTGGGCCTCCTTCAAAAATGGTGGTTCGTTTATCAGAAATACCGTCACCATCTAAATCTTCGATCAATAATAGATCAAAGGTGTTGGTTTCTCGGGCTAGTATTTTTCCATCTTCAAGTGGCAAAATCATACGAGGTAACAGTAAATTTTCAGCAAACACCGTATAGCTATCTACCACACCATCGTTGTCGGTATCTTCAAGGCGCTTAATACGACTTACAGGATTCATTTGCCCTGTACCATCAGCATCTTGCATATAAGTTAGCATTTCAGCGACATACATTCGCCCTTTACCATCAAAGGTCATCAATACCGGTTCTTCGACTGCTGGTTCATGAGCAACAAGTTCTGTTATGAAGCCGTCTTGCACTACCATTTTTTCATGGGAAGCTTGTGGCGAAAGACCAATAACTTTATTTAAGTGATGCTTGTAACCAGCACCATGTGTATGACCTTTTGAGCTGTCGTTAGCTTTACTTGCTGATGAATTAGCCGTTTGTACATCTTCATTGTCAGTTGAAGAGTTACACCCTACTTGTAAACAAAGTGCTAGAAATAGCAAAGATCTACCGATTATTCTTATCATGGATTGGCTCATTTGAATGGTTTATAAAGTCGTGAATAATATTTATATAATTTAGCGTTAACTAGGTGATGAAAAATAGCACAGTTGCTAACAAACTATCACACTTTATTAGTCAAATTTGTTTTTTATTAATAACAAAGCAGGACTCGATAGATATCTATCATTAATACGGATTTTAAGCTTTTTGATATACAGTATGAAAATCTATAAGGATAAGAAAGTTCATTACAAATGGTTTGCCTAATTAAGAGCACTGATAAAAACTGCAATATTCTCCTGTCTATAATCTTCGATCATTTCCTAATATGATTTGGATATTGTGCCTATCAATAACACGAAATAGATAACAAAGTCTGATGTATACACCAAGAACAGTAGGAGGTTTGAGAAAATAATGGTGTAAGTGGAAATTGATTAAGAATTTAGCCAATGATTTATTGGTAAACAGATACAAAAAAGCCCTAACCGAAGTTAGGGCTTGATGCTTCCTACGAAAGAATGGTGCCGACTGCCGGAGTCGAACTGGCGACCTACTGATTACAAGTCAGTTGCTCTACCAACTGAGCTAAGTCGGCACACAAAACTGTGTGCGATAACTAATAGTAGACTACTAATTATCTTGGCACCGAATTAATGTTTAATCACTTAAACACAAATTCAAATTTGGTAATAAAGAATGGTGCCTTGACCCGGAATCGAACCAGGGACACGAGGATTTTCAATCCTCTGCTCTACCGACTGAGCTATCAAGGCGTCTCTTTATTCTTTGTCTTTTCGGCTGTGCCTTGAAGACGGGCGCTATTAAACTGTTTTTCGAATTCAACGTCAACTACTTTTTTCAAAAAAATGTTTGTTTGTTGCTTTTTTCTTCTTATTGTAGAAATAGCAAGCGAGAACGACAGTTTTTTAGCAGTGATACGCTAAAAGGCGATTATTTTTTCTCTGGCGTATAACCTTCAATCTCTGGCTCTTTGCCTTCAAATAAATAGGCAGTCATCGCATTTTCTAAAAAAGCACGGTCATCTGGGTTCATCATGTTCATTTTTTTCTCATTAATTAACATGGTTTGTTTTTTTTGCCAGTTAGTCCAAGCTTCTTGAGAAATATTATCAAAAATACGTTTGCCTAATTCGCCTGGGTATAATTGAAAGCCTAAACCTTCAGCTTCTTTTTTAAGGTTTTGACAAAAAACTGTTCTACTCATAATGATTCTCTAATTACTCTTTATTTACTGTAGCTAATTTAATGTAGCTATAATAGTGATATTAACTTTTGTGTCGAAGCCGCTAATCCGACCGACGATTGTTTCGATAAATCATACCACTGTTGTGGTGTTTTTTCGTTAACTTCTTCTACTTTTAGTTGCCGACAATCAACAACGATTGTTTCTATATCTAAATGAAAATGGCTAAAAGTATGGCGAAATGCTGGCAATGAGAATTGCTCGACTGCCTTTAAACCTTGTGATGTTAAAAAGTCATTCAGTTGCGTCGCCGCTGTTATTTCATAAAAACACCACAAACCACCCCATATGCCACTTGGTGGTCGCTTCTCCATTAATACTTTATTGTTTACTCTAGGGATCACCATAATGGTATTTTTAACCGGTGTTTGTTTTTTAGGCTTCTTTTGTGGAAAGGCGCTTTGCAAATCACCAGCTTTAGCCAAACAGCCTGAGCTTAATGGGCAATTGTCACAATCAGGTTTACTGCGTGTACATACCATAGCGCCTAAATCCATCATCGCTTGGTTATATTGTGCGACGCCCTCTTTTGGTGTTAATGCGTCAGCGATAGGCCACAATTGTTGCTCAAATTTTGCCTGCGCATTATGCCCTTCAATCGTATAACAACGCGCAAGTACCCTTTTTACATTGCCATCTAATATGGCATGGTGTTTATTTAGCGATAAACTTAAAATTGCCCCTGCGGTTGAGCGACCAATGCCGGGTAGGTCTATGGTTTCATTTAGTGTTTGTGGAAACTTGCCTTGGTGTAATTCTACAATTTGCTTTGCCGCTTTATGTAAGTTTCGTGCTCTGGCGTAATAACCTAGCCCAGTCCAGTGGTGCAGCACCTTGTCTTCATCGGCGGAAGCTAAAGCTGCGATGGTTGGAAAGCTCGCCATAAAACGTTGATAGTAAGGAATAACAGTAGCAACTTGCGTTTGTTGCAACATAATTTCTGAAATCCAGACTCGGTAAGGGGTTTTGTTTTGTTGCCAAGGTAAGGTTTTTCTGCCTTGCTCTTGATACCAAGCTAACACTTGGTGTGCAAATTTATTAGCCGAAGCTTTGCTGATTGT
Organism: Thalassotalea sp. PLHSN55; assembly: GCF_052030545.1. Lineage (NCBI taxonomy): Bacteria > Pseudomonadati > Pseudomonadota > Gammaproteobacteria > Alteromonadales > Colwelliaceae > Thalassotalea > Thalassotalea sp. PLHSN55. The sequence goes on from NZ_JBPDIH010000004.1 coordinate 572,749, forward strand.
TACAGCTTGAGTATTATTTTTATTCATTGGCAAATTGTATCGAAAAAAAACATCACTTGTCTGGAAAATTAAAAAAATAACCTCTATGCTCTCGGCATCATCAATTTGAAGAAGAATACATCATGAAAGCACAAGCTAAAAATAGAACACGCCGTTTACGTAAAAAGTTACGTGTAGACGAATTTCAAGAGCTTGGTTTTGATATTGCGTGGCAATTACCAAAAGATTCAAACGACCAAGAAGTTGATAGCTTTTTAGATAAATTCTTTGCTGAAGTTATTCAACCACATGGTTTAGGTTTTGGCGGCGAAGGCGACACCTTATGGCACGGCCTTATCTGCACACAAAAAATTGGTAAATGTACGCCAGAACATCAAAAAACGGTAGAAACTTGGTTAACCGACAATGGCGCAAGTGCCGTAGCGGTTAGCGAGTTATACGATGTTTGGTGGGCTGAATAAACACTATATTTCAAATTGAACCATGAAATAGCACAAAAAGTGTGGTGTAGTACTTTATCCATCCATCAGAAATTAAAATTTATCACACTTTATTAGCGTATTATTTGAGTTTGTATTGATAAAGCCCGATAATACGCGCCCTAAAATTAAGCACATAATTGTTATACCAAGTGAAAACACTATGACCGAAAGAACACATAAAACCATTGAACAAGCTGAACAAGAAGGTAAGTATATTCGTAAAGTTCGCAGCTTTGTAAAACGTGAAGGCCGCTTAACCAATGCACAAGCGCGTGCCTTAGAAGAACACTGGCAGACAATGGGTTTAAACCATAGTGACGGTATGATTGATGCTGAAGCACTTTTTGGTAATACCAACCCGGTTGTGTTAGAAATTGGTTTTGGCATGGGGAAGTCGTTAGTTGAAATGGCTAAGAATGCCCCTGAGCTTAATTATATTGGTATTGAAGTGCATAAACCTGGCGTTGGTGCTTGCATTGCTTCGGCGCAAGAAGCCGAGGTAACTAACTTAAAAGTGTATGAGCATGACGCAATTGAAATTTTAGCTGACTGTATTGCTGACGGCAGCTTAACTACGGTTCAACTGTTTTTCCCTGATCCTTGGCACAAGAAAAAACACCACAAACGCCGCATTGTGCAACCTGAATTTGTTGAAAGTATTCGCCAAAAATTAAAAGTTGGCGGTGTTTTTCACATGGCAACCGATTGGGAAAACTATGCTGAGTGCATGTTAGAAGATATGACATCAGCCCCTGGTTATGAAAATCTTTCGACAACAAATGACTATGTTCCTCGACCTGATAACCGTCCGCTAACTAAGTTTGAAAACCGCGGCCAACGTTTAGGTCACGGCGTGTGGGATCTGCAATTTAAAAGAATTGACTAGTTTTTACTCTTTAGCTATCGGCTCAACACGACTTGGCGCTAAATATTGCTTTTCAACATGAAACAAATGTTGGCAATGGCGCCATTTTTTATCCCGCACTAAACCTTCTTTTGTTAATAATTCCTTTTCTAGCGCAAATTGTAATATTCGTACACGGTATTGCGTCCAATAATAAATTGCCGCTTCTTGGTGGGCTTCATTATTAGGAAACATCTCACTGCGATTTTCTTCAAGCTCAACAATTAGGCTGTTAACCACTTGCGGTTGTACTTGATGAGTTAAGTCGTTTTTAAATTTGGTAAATTGTTTGGCTCGATATAGTTGCCACGCAAACCACACGAGTATTAATACAGCAAATACCTGAATAACTAACACATTTATTCTCAATCATTTCTTTTCACGCTTTATACCAATTATCCCACTTAATTGGTACTAACATTAAATAAAAGCTGCTTTATCGAGCAACATTCAGTAAAATTTCTGTAAACGCAGGTAATAATCTGTGTGTTAATCTAATAAAGGGAAACCTATGTACAGAATAGTTCGTTCAAGCCTAGCACTAATATTGTTAGCACTTACCATAACGCAGCCGGTTATGGCAGAGAATACAGTGCAAAAACTATTCAAAGCAGTTAACCCTGGCGTGGTTGAGTTACATGTAAAAGCTTTGGCTGAGCCACAACCAGGCCAAGTAGCTTATAAAGCAAGCTTAGCTCGCTCGTTAGGCTCAGGCGCATTAGTCAGTGAAAAGGGGCGTATTCTCACTGCGGCACATGTTATTGACCGCGCTACGGATATCGAAGTTATCTTTAATGATGGTACAAAAACATCAGGTCATGTGGTTTGGATAGACTCAATTATAGATCTAGCAATGATCCAAGCAGCCAAGGTTCCTAGTTCAGCCAAAACATTAAAGCTTGCAAATAAAAGCGACTATCAAATAGGTGAACGAATTGTCGTTATCGGCGCTCCGTATGGTGTAAGCCATAGTTTATCAGTAGGTTATTTAAGTGGTGTACGCGATAAAGAACAAATACCTGGCACAACCATAGTGCCGCGTTTTTTACAAACTGACGCATCAATTAATCAAGGAAACTCCGGCGGACCTATGTTCAATCTTGACGGTGAAATTATTGGCATTGTTAGCCATATTTTATCCAAAACAGGTGGTAGTAACGGGTTAGGTTTTGTCGTGTCTATTGATACCATTCATGACGTAATTGCCAATGAACCAGTAAGCTTTTCAGGCTTTATTCCCCTTCTACTTAGCGAAAAAATTGCTTATTCGTTAAACAACCCATTTGGCTATGGCATGTTAATTCAGCAAGTTATTCCTGGCACGCTTGCTCATAAACTTGGTTTTAGAGGTGGAAACGTAAGCATCACGCTGGGCCGTTCACCGGTATTACTTGGTGGCGATATTATTTTAAGTATCGGTGGCCACCCAATAAAAGATTTAGAAGCGTTAAACAAACTACGCAAACGCATCTCTGAATATAAAAAGGGTGATGAAGTCATGTTTCAGTACTTACGAGACGGTAAAGAAAAACACGTAGTATGGACGATTGAGTAATCATTATAACGACGCTAGCTTTAGGTCGAAACATGACCTAAAGCTTTCCTCACTCTGGTTCACTTGCTAAATAGTCAACGTAACCTTTTCCTTTAAGATAAGTTATTATAACGATAATACGTTGAAATTATGCGTTATTTCACCTAGCCGATTAGCGGATACACTCTAGTTAATGTTTAAACTGCCACTGTTTTTTTTATTACTCGTCACTACGCAAACGTCGATGGCGCACACAACCGCTGTCAAAAATACAATCACCTTAGGGTCAACCAATACTAAAGACACTGCGCTTTATCAAAAAGCACAACGTATTTTATCTGTGGCCTTTTCAGAGTTAGGTTATCAGTTAAAAATTGCTGATTTGCCCAATAAACGAAGTTTGGTTTCAGCAAATAATGGCTCAGTCGACGGCAGCTTATTTAGGGTTAGTAGTTTAGATCTACACCTATACAACAATTTAGCGCGAGTAGATGAGCCGCTATTTGTAATAGACCAATCGGTTATCGGTAAGCAACAGGTCAAGGTAGACGGTTGGCAAAGTATGAAGCAATATATTATTTCCTACGAGCGTGGCACACACTTAATCGAAACAAACAAAGACAAATTTAAAAGCTATATTGAAGTAGGAAGTTTTGAGCAATCTTTGCAGTTAATTAGCATTGACCGAGCAGATATCACAATTGCTAGCAGAGAAACAGCAACAGACTATTTATCTTCAAAATCCCCGCTACTCTCAGACATTATAATTCATCAACCGCCGCTACTAGAGATTAAGTTACATGTATTCTTAAACAAAAATAACTTTCCTAACTTGGCCAAAAAACTTTCAAATGTACTTATACAAATGAAAAAAGATGGCCGCTTTCAACAATTATCTCAATTAAATTAGGGTTTAAAGTTCGCCCCTTCATGCATTAAAAGCTTAGCCTTTAACGCTAACCCACCTGCATAGCCAGTCAATTTTCCATCTGCACCTATCACACGATGACAAGGAACAATAAGTGCAATAGGGTTTGCACCATTTGCTGTGCCAACTGCTCGTACTGCTTTTGCGTTGCCAATTTCTTTTGCTATCCATGCGTAACTGCGCGTTTGACCACAAGGGATAGTTTGTAGTGCTTGCCATACTTTTTGTTGAAACGGTGTTCCTTGTGCAGCAAGCGGCAATGAAAAACTGAATCGTTTACCACAAAAGTACTCGTTTAGTTGCTGATGTGCCTCACTAAACACTTCGGGTCGCTCTACATATGATTCCGGAACTATTGCTTTTTTTTTACCATTTACAAATGTTAATGATGATACCCCTTGTTCATTAGCGGTAATTAATATTTCCCCAAAAGGCGATGAAAAACGACTATAAAACATACTCACCATACATTATGAATAACAAAAGAACATGACGAAAATTTTACCATTACTGGTCAATTTATTCATCAAGGTTGGAAGAACTAGGTAAGTAATACAAAAAAAATGTGGACATAGCTAACATAAATACCCATATTTTTACTTCACTAACATCATGAAAACAGTGAGATTTAAAAAATCACTAAGGTTATTTTAATATTCCGTCAGTGATTTTTAAGATTGCGTAAGTAATTTTCATCTTTGCTACTTATAGTGAAGATGCAACATTTAGAAAAATAACAAGCTATAAAAAATATATAACAACAATACAACAACAAGTGATATGTAAATTTCTATATATGCATTTTCGGGGGAAGCAAAATGACGATAGGTCATGGTCAAAAAATCTCAACACCTAAAAAACGATTGGTTCAGGCTATTCTTACAGCATTAACATTAACTCCTGCCTATTTAAACGCCGCACAAGATGAAAACCAACAACGAGAGTCTGAAATTGAGGTCGTCACTGTAACTGCCCAAAAGCGAGTACAAAACATTCTCAAAGTGCCAGTAACAGTTGGCACAGTGTCAGAAGATACCATTGAGGAAAGCGGCTCAGTATTATTGAGTGACATTGATAAGTTTATTCCTGGTTTTAATTTTAGTGACGGCAATATGACCCAAGCGGGTGTTTCCATGCGCGGCATTTCTAGTCCTAATATTAGTATTGGCGGCGATCCTTCATCAGCAACTTTCTATGATGATGTTTATATGCCAAGAGCTGCGCAAAATGTCGTATTCTCAGACATGGCACGGGTGGAAGTATTAAAAGGTCCCCAAGGTACCTTATTTGGTAGAAACGCAGCAATGGGTGTTGTCAATATGGTGCCAAAATCACCTTTTGCTGACTTTGAAGGTTTTGTAAAAGCAACAATAGGTACTGATAATTTACACCGTTACGAAGGTATGATTAATGTTCCACTGACAGACAGTATCTACGTGCGCGCCAATGCCTTAACTAATGAACAAGATGGTTTTGTTAAAAACATCGACGACTCTGCTTGGCATAACGGCAGTAAAGTATGGGATCTAGGCGCCAGAGATCACAGTGCAGCACGTATATCTCTTTTATGGGATATTAGTTCTGCGACCAATTTACAGTTCTCATACGATTGGGACGATTTAGAGCAAGCTCCTCCTATGGCAATTGGCTTTAGCGAATTTGCCTACGATGGCGGTAAAAGTTATCTTGGAAGCACAGCCGAAAATGATGTCAGAAATGGTGTTGAATCTCGTGACATGAGTGGAATGACCGCTAAGTTTAACCATGAATTTAGTAATGAGTGGTCAATGAAGTACTTAGTGAGTTATCGAGAGTGGCAAACAGTAAACCGTGAAGATGAAGATGGCACGTCTGATGTCACGCGCTACTTTGATACCTCAAATAACGAAGATTCCGACATTTTTTATACCGAACTACAATTTAACTATGTCAGCGACAAAATTAACGCCGTTACGGGTTTTTCCTATTCTAAAGAGGATGTTAGCCAAACGTCTGAGTTAAACTTAACCAGTGATACAGCAGCACGTTTGATAACCGGAGATTTAAATAGCCAAATAGACCAACTCGTCTCAGGGCAAGTTGCTGATATGCTAGGCGGTAATACCGATGCACATGCCGCAGGCGCGTTTGGCCCTGGGGTTACTTTTGCTGGTGCGGTTCAAACCATTAAACAATCAATGGGCATTGAAGAAATGGACCACATGTGGAACCCCGATGAATGGTCTAATACGTTAACGGCACTTGGCTTAGCTGACCAAATTATGGCGGCTATTGGTATGCCCGGACAAGAACTTACACCGGAAATTGTCACCGCAACTGGCGATTTAACTTACGACATTGTCGCAACCCAACTGCCAGCTATTGCTAATCCAGATGTACCGCCAGAATTTTTGCCAGCCTATATTCCAGAACTCTATGGACCAAGCTACGCAGGTCAGTTTTGGCAGGAAACAGTCAATAATACAGGTGAATTTACTAACTGGGGAATTTTTGCGGACGTAGATTACGCTATTAATGACAAGTGGAACATTATAGGTGGTTTACGCTACTCAAAAGATGAAAAAGATTTCACTTGGTATATTCCGACAAATACTTTTTCAACCGTTCCCGTTAATAGCATAATCGCTATGAGCGGCGGCGACCAAATTCCTATTGAAAATATTATTTTTCAGGAAGTTAATTACAGCGCCTCTGAAAGTTGGGATAAAATTACTGGTCGCTTTGTCACTAGCTATCAAGCCACCGATACCGATATGTATTTTGCATCCTATTCAACAGGGTACAAATCAGGTGGCTTTGATTCGTTAGGCGCTGTGCCAGGTTCTCAGCCGTTATCTTTTGATCCTGAAGATACTACAAACTATGAAATTGGTTATAAAGGTATATGGTGGGATCAGGTTATTGCTAACATTAGTGGTTACTATTTAGAACTAGAAAATCAACAAACTGGCGTAAGCTCGAAAAGACCAGATGATGTTGCTGCCGTGCCGTTAGTGATCAGTTTAGATCGGGAAATTACTGGTATTGAGTTAGATTTACGCTGGATGGCTACCGACAGTCTCACCTTAGGCGTATTATCTGAAGTTCGCTCAACGGATACTTTTACCCCAAGCTACTACAACGGTGAAGGCACTTTAGTTGAAGCAAAAGAAAAATCGGAAGATGCCGCGTTAAACTATACCCTTACCATTGATTGGATGCCTGACTTTGGCATAGGTACCACTAACCTGCACCTAGATTATGTATTCACAGAAAATACTAACGCTCAAATTGTTGGCTTGGAAGAGTATAAAAAAGCGATCCCTGAATACTTCCTTGATACTAAAAACTTAAATGCCCGTATATCTTGGGCAAATGATAACGACAGCATTGAAGTGGGTGTATGGGGGAAAAACTTACTGGATGAACAGCATGTAGTTAGCATTGGCGGATTAACCGCGAGTATATTAGGTACGCCATTTGGTCGTATTACGCGAGGATTAGAAGCAGGCATTGACTTTAAATATTCATTTTAAACTAGAGCGTGTTGACCTTTGGTGTATGTTTTTGCAGCGAATTATTTGCCATTTATACAAGACAGAGCGATTGTCGTGTAGTTATTCTACATAAATGAGTGATAAAGACTTTATGCTCCTGCAAAGTCACCTTACCCCACATCCATGTGGGGCAACGCAGTAGAAATGGCAAACAAACTCTGTCCGAAGGATCCATTTAAACGCTTCCTGCTCTTTGTTACTAACTTTATACGTACGACTCAAGGGATTGAGGAGGTAGGGCGACGTTTGGAACCAAAGCCGAGAGCCACTATGCCTTCAAGTTAGTGCCGCGATCAGAAAGCGTTTAAATTGGACAAAATTCATACCACAAAGATCAACACGCTCTAAACTATCTCTATTTTTAATCGCTAAAAAGCCCAGTACAATTACTGGGCTATTTTATGCTCATCATTTTCTATGCCTACGGGTAAGCTGTGCGAATTCATCAAGTGGCTCAGCATTATCTTCAGATACATCAAAGGTTTTTTCTGCAACCACTTTGCCCTGATATTCAATCACTATGCGCCAAGCACCTGTTTTATTTGAAACAGGTGCCCAAATAGTATCACCCAGAAAGAAATCCCAATCACTATTTTTGACATAAACATCCCCAGTAAATGGCAGCATAATATTGCCATCTTCATCTGGGATATTAGGATGGTAGATACAGTAGTCTAACTTGATCCCTTTACCTTTTTTAACGTTAAGTATCAAACCAAACTCTATGTCAACTTCAGCTGGTATATCTAACGTGTATTCCTTTATTTGAGGAAGTTCTTTTGCATCATTTTGCCACTGAGTATAAATACCATAACTCGCTAATTTAAATTGCGGTTTTACCTTTGCCATTACTTAACTCTTTTCAAATCACAACATGGTTAACTTATACCAACAGCACCAAATACTTGATTGGGTCAATTGGTATTAAATCCTTTTTCATTCAGGTGATCTTATCAAACTTTTACCAATAATTTTTATCAGAAAAAGCAAAAAGCCCGATTCTTTCGAATCAGGCTTGACGTGCACGGATGCACTAATGTCGAGAATGTTCATGGATGAACGTTTTCATCGACCTCTAATTAGAAGTCTAGCATGGTCCGCGTATTCGCAGAGCTCATACGGAAAAATTGGGTCAAAGCGAAACTATTCGCTTTGCCTATTAACCACTTTTCCCCTACTCTCGTGAGAGTAGGTATTTTTAAACGCCTAAACGAAAAAATCCTGCACAAGGCAGGATTCTTTCATTTAATAGAAGTCTAGCAATGTCCTACTCTCACATGGGCTTGTCAAAATATTAGTCACACTACCATCGGCGCTACTGCGATTAAACTCAATTAAATAAATTTTGTCACAGACAGCAAAAAGCCCGACTCTTTCGAATCGGGCTTCTTTAATTAGAAGTCTAGCAATGTCCTACTCTCACATGGGCTTGTCAAAATATTAGTCACACTACCATAGGCGCTACTGTGATTGAGATCAATTGAATAAATTTTGTCACAGGTAGCAAAAAGCCCGACTCTTTCGAATCGGGCTTCTTTAATGAGAAGTCTAGCAATGTCCTACTCTCACATGGGAACTCCCA
>NZ_JBPDIH010000005.1:0-427883 GCF_052030545.1 Thalassotalea sp. PLHSN55
AACAAACTAATTATGGCTCTGTCTTTTTAAGTTAACCCACGAATGGAGGCTAGCCTCGTGGGGAGTCATTATGTCTATATTCAAAGGAGAGTGTCGTTGAAATTTCCAATTTTAATTTCTTTTTGTGCAATTTTATCTGGTTGTACTATTACCGATTATCAAAATAATTTGAGTAAAACGACAAACTGTATAAGTGATTTCTCTCAGGTCAGTTATAAAACTCTTAATGTGGACTCTAAGCTTGAAGACGAGATAGGGAATAAAAACAGCCAATGTATTAATAATCCCGATGGTAAAATGTATATTAGTGGCTACAAAACCAAAAGTCCTAAGAAGTTTATTTCTATCGTTGTTCACCCTAATTTAGGCCCAAGTAAATCTACTTTCTTTTTGCCTCAATTATTAGCTTTAGATGAAAATAATAATCCTTCGATCGTCAAAGAAGCATTTGTCATCAAAGGTAGCCAAATCATGCATGGTTCTATGTATGAGTATTTTTACGACGTTTCACGCGAAAAAACGGATGAGTTTGTTGTAACAACAGACATCGGTTTAATGGGGAAACTTTTTGACTATGAGCATTTAAACAGTAATGATAATCGTACAATACATTATTCAAAAATGCCTTATGCTGCGGGTAGCAAAATCAAAGTCAAACTACTGTCTAAATTGCCATTTTGAATATAACAAGAGCTTCAAACGTAAAAATTACAGTTTGCTCGCGCTTCGCCTATTTTAATCTAATTGTATTTTTCTGCTTAGTGTAGAGTTATAAGTAATCTTAAATTAAGAGGGCCAATCGACGATGAAATGTTCAGTTTATATAGCAACAAGTGCAGATGGATATATAGCAACGTTAGATGGTAGCGTTGATTGGCTGCATACCGCAGGAAATTCAGAAGCTGATATGAGTAACAATCCCGATATGGGGTTCAATCATTTTATCGCTACGGTCGATTGTATGATTATGGGGCGTAAATGCATGGATGCAATTTCTGGTTTTAATTTAACGCCTGAACAATGGCCATATGGAGATACTAAGGTTTACGTGTTAAGCAATTCAATCAATGAACCACCTGAAAATTTACGTGGTAAAGTTGAAATGTATTCAGGTGAGATCTCAACATTAATAAGTCACCTTGAAACTAAAGGATATAAACATGCATACATTGACGGTGGAACAACAATTACCGCTTTCATTAATCTGCAGCTCATTAATGAAATGACAATTACCAAAGCGCCAATCATTTTAGGTAAAGGTATACCACTTTTTGGTGAAATAAATAGCAGTGTGAAGCTAATAAATTCAGAGGCTATTGCATTTCCAAATGACTTTGTTCAAATTAAGTATGGCTTAAATTACTTATAAAAAGGCATTTAAAAAGACAAAAACAGTTGGCTTTTGCTCCTTCGTCGCTGATTTTAGGTGACTTTTATTTACCTCTTAGTGAGGCTTAAATACATAATTGGCTGCACCAGAAATATTCTGGCAGATTTATCGATTACCACTTTTTAATAAGTATTAAAAAGTGTAACTTAGGAGGTATGATGAAAGAATATAAACGTACAACATATATTTCATTCGGCATAGTTATTGGTTCGATCATAGGTCTATTTGTGGATATGTATCAAATAGAGCTTTATGGCGCTGTCGGCCTAGGCATTGTTTATACTCCAATAATAGGTCTGTGCTTAAGCGTTGTTCTTAGTAGCTTGCTAATAAAAAAATCTAACACTGAGTAAACTGCATACAACAAGCCACTCAAGCAAGACAATAAGACAGTTGATTTTGCTCCTGAGTCGCTAATTTTAACCTACTATTTTGTGTATCTTTTGGGGCGTGAGGTGAATATTCAAATTCGGAGTATTATTGATGAAAGGAATCATATCTATTTTTCTTATTTTTAGTTGTTTATCGTGCTCCACGGTAAAAACGATAAACCCACCTTTTAATGAAGTAGAAATATCATATAAAGGTAAAAAAAGTTACTGTAAAGAAATACCAAGAATTTATAGCGGCATATTTTACAATAGCTGCCTTTTTTATGGAGAGCCTAGTCAAACTAATAACATAGATTATTTAAATGGCTTTCCCATCATATTTATAGATTCTATTTTTTCCGTTGCCGCAGATACAGTTGTCTTACCATACACTGTATTTACACAACATAAAAAAGGGAACATTCAAGCGAGATAATTCACCTAACAGTGCTTTCAAAAGAACAAATAACAGTTGGGTGTTAGGTGACATACAAGGATTTAATATGAATTTGAATGAACGTGTTGTTAACTTTTATCGCACGGGTATTGGATTGGCGACCTCAACGATTTGTTTAGCGTTTTTAGCTCTAATAGGCTTTTTACTTATCAATATAACCGCATCATTTTCAGCTCAGGTTGCAGGGTTCATTATTGTTTGCCTGCTTCTGGCTGGTTGGTTTGGAAAAATTAGTTATAAACTCTTGTTTCAAGCATCACAGAAGCACACGTATCTATTTTCTCCAACATCAATCATCGTAATATTTTCACTTGTTGGTTTGGGTGCTTTATCTAATATTGTATTTAGATTCTCAATTGGCGATTTTGAAAAAGGCGTCCTAAGTGTTTTTATTTTAATAATGCTGCTCCCACTTGCCCACTTTTGTTGGAAACATGCAAAAAGCAATAGCAGCGTAAATACTGCCTAGCGAGCATTTAAAACGAACATTATAAAAGTCTTCTAATCGATTTAACGCATTACGTTTAATTTAAAAAGGACCTTTTATGTATATTTTAGAAATTCTTGCTACGTTACTTTTTATTGTACTAATCGTGTTGGGTTACAAAAAGAACAATAGCAATATTATGCTTGTAGCTTCGTCCTGTTTTTTAGTCAGTGTATTCGGCTCCGACTTTATCGTTAGCTTCATTGAGGGGTATAACGAGCAAGGCACATAACAACAAGGCATTGCACAAAATTAAAATAGTTGCTTACCGCATAGCTCTTTAAACTAATAATTTAAGGGTAAGAGTAATCTTCAAACGTGGAAATGGGTTCCTGCTGAAGAAGCTGATAAGCCCCTTCCTGAAAAAAGAACACTAAGATTAGATTTTTGTATGGGCGGTGATTCTATTGAGCAGGCAGAAAATACTTGTAAACAGCAAACAAAATTTGCATGTAAAAATGCATAAAATTAATTAAGGCAAGCTATTAAAAAGTTGTCTTAACTAATTCGTCTTAACTAATCAATTTCTTCAATCGAAACACCAATTAAAAAACAACCGGGCGCTTCTTCGGTAACTCGCATCACTTTTCCGCGAGCATCTAATGCTTGAACTGATGCATTAGCAGAGCCAACATTTACATGAACATGCGTACCAAGATCAAGCGGATGACTCATTTCAATAGCAAGACCTGTCGCGCTTAAATCGCGGCACGTAGCAACAATAGAGCTGTTAGCTTCATCATCAATAATTGTGACGTTAACTTCACTGTTTAACATCATTCTGTAAAAATTTCGTTTATCGTCATAATTTAACATGACTAAATCACCACTTATAATTTTGAACTCCTATAAGCTTTATACTAATCCCAACCAAAGCTGTCAAACACTAATAACTATTGTAATAATAGTCGATAAAGCTAATTTTTTGTAAAAATTGAATTCGCCACCTATTGGTTATAGATTGTAAGCGCTGAATTCACTTATAAATTTTTAATTTGATTTAATACACGCTTCACTGACACGGGGTAAGGCGTTTTTAAATTTTGTGCATACAACGACACTTTCAGCTCTTCAAGCATCCAACGCATATCATCAATTTCTTTACTTAGGGGCTGGTCTTTTCTTTGCTTTGCCACTAGTTCGTCAAATGCGGTTACCGCTTTTGCCACTTCAATCATCTTAAGTCGATCTTGGTTCGGATCAATCGGTAGCTTTTCAATTCGGCGTAACATAGCGTTTAAATAGCGTGCAATATCATCAAGCTTGTTATGACCACTTTTGGTGACAAAGCCCTTAAATACTAGACTTTCAAGGTGATCTTTTATGTCTGCGTGTGATTGAATAACATTAAGCGACACTTTGCCTTTCATTTTTTTTCTAATGTCGTGGGCGAGACTCAACACTTTCTCAACTTTAATCGCGCCCGCGAGTACACATTCCGCTAACTCGGCTCTGACATAGTCTCGACATTGTTCAAACTGTTGTTGATCGCGAGGTAAACCATTTTGCTGCTCACCAAACACTATCACCAAATGTTGGCATGCTGCAATTATGCAGTCGTTTAATAAATCGTTAATTGAACCGAAAGGGTTAAAGTACAAACCAAGCTTGGCTTTGTTAGGTAGCTTTTCTTGTAAATATTTCACCGGCGATGGAATGTTTATCAAAATCAACCGCGCCACACCTTTTAACATTTCTTGTTCGGCCAATAATTGCTGTTCAAATAACTCAATTGCAACACTGCCCTTTTTATCAACCAATGCCGGATAGGCCTTAATAGTAATATTGGCGACTTTTTTCTCGTACCCTGTTGGAATACGAGTAAAGTCCCACGATGTTATGTCGCTGCGCTCAATGCCTTTATCAGCAACTTTTTTAATCGACGCTTTTACTTTGCCTTGCAACTGTGCTTTTAACTCATCAAGATCGCGACCTTGTTGTAGTAAAGCGCCCTTTTCATTAACGATTTGAAAGTTCATGGTTAAGTGCACAGGTAATTCAATATGCTGCCATGCATCTTCAGGTAACCGTACGCCAGTCATCCGTAATAATTGTTTTTCCACGGCTGCGGTAAGTGGCAAGTCACTTTGGCTAATATTGGCTAAACAAGCTTCAGCGTAATTTGGCGCAGGCACAAAATTACGACGTTGCGCTTTTGGCAAACCTTTAATTAACGCGATAACTAAGTCATAACGAAGCGCAGGTATCAGCCAATCAAAACCTTGATTCTGTATTTGATTTAATAAGCCAATTGGCACCACTAAGCTGACGCCGTCATCGATATCACCTGGTGAAAAATGATAAGTTAGCGGTAAGGTAAGATTGCCTTGCTGCCACGTGTCAGGGTAATCATTGCTATTTAATTCTTTTGAGTTTTCTTGAAGTAAAAATTCACGGGTAAAACTTAATAATTTTTCATCGTTAATGCGTGCTTTTTTCCACCAAGCTAAAAAACTACGCTGGCAAATAACCTGTTCAGGTATTTTATCAAGATAAAACTCAACTAAATGCTGTTCGTCAATCAAAAAGTCTTTACGTCGTGCTTTTTGCTCGAGCGCTTCAATGCTCTTCACTAACGCCATATTTTCTTTTAAGAATGACTCTTTTATAAAGCTATCGCCGTTAACTAACGCTTCACGAATAAAAATTTCTCGGCAAGTATTTGGCTCAATTTTATTAAAGTTAACTTTGCGTTTACCAACAATAATCAAACCATAAAGCGAGACTTGCTCGAATGCCATTACCGCACCTTGCTTTTTCTCCCAATGCGGTTCGCTATAACTTCTTTTCACTAAATGCTCAGCTAATGGCTCAAGCCAAAGAGGGTCAATTTTGGCAACCATACGTGCAAACAGGCGACTCGTTTCAACTAATTCAGCTGCCATTAGCCATTTTGGGGATTTTTTTGCTAGTGCAGAGCCTGGAAAAATATAAAATTTGCTACCACGTGCGCCTTTATATTCCCTATTTTCATCGAGCTGACCTAAATGGCTTAATAAGCCAGAAAGTATCGCCTGATGCACCAAATTAAGCTGTTGCTCGTTATCGGTTTCAATCGACGACATTGGAATTTTTAGATCTTTTAATGCATGTTTTAACTGGCTGAAAATGTCTTGCCATTCTCGAACTCGAATATAAGAAATATACTCTTTTTGGCAAAGTTTTCGAAATTGGTTTTGGCTCAGCTCTGCCTGTTTATCACTTAGGTAGTTCCACATATTTAGCAAGCTAATAAAGTCAGACTCTTTATCTTTAAAGCGGCTGTGTTTTTCATCAGATGCTTGTTGCTTTTCATGTGGACGCTCGCGCGGATCTTGAATACTGAGCGCACTAACAATAATAAATATTTGTTCAATACAACCAAGTTCTATTGCAGACAAGATCATTTTAGCCAAACGCGGATCTATCGGAAAGCGTGCTAATAAGCGCCCTACTTTGGTTAATTTTGCCTGATGGCTTTTACCTGAAATCGCCGCTAACTCTTCTAATAAACGAATACCGTCATTAATGTTTCTATTATCAGGTGGCTGCACAAATGGAAAATCCGCAATGCCGCCTAAATCAAGCGCTAGCATTTGTAAAATAACCGTTGCTAAATTCGTGCGCAGAATTTCAGGATCGGTAAATTCAGGTCGAGACAAAAAGTCTTCTTCAGAATATAAACGAATACAAACACCTGACGATACACGGCCACAACGACCGGCTCGTTGATTTGCACTCGCTTGTGATATCGCTTCAATAGGCAAACGCTGCACTTTAGTGCGGTAACTGTAACGTGAAATGCGCGCGGTACCTGGGTCGATGACATATTTAATGCCCGGTACCGTTAAACTCGTTTCGGCAACATTGGTCGCCAGCACGATATTTCGACCGCTATGTGGTTGGAAAATGCGATTTTGCTCTTGCACCGTTAACCGAGAATACAAGGGTAGAATATGAGTATGACGTAAATTGGCTTGCTCAAGTGCCGCGGCAGTATCACGAATTTCGCGCTCGCCATTTAAAAAGATAAGAATATCGCCTTGGCCAATTGATGATATTTCATCAACGGCATTTAGAATTCCCGAAATTACGTCAACACCTTCGCCTTGTTCATCTAACGGACGATAAAGCATGTCAACAGGATAAGTACGTCCAGACACTTCGATAATTGGCGCATCATTAAAGTGTTTTGAAAAACGCTGCGGATCTATGGTTGCCGACGTAATAATTACTTTTAGATCGGGGCGTTTAGGTAAAATCTGTTTGAGGTAACCTAAAATAAAATCGATGTTTAAACTGCGCTCATGAGCTTCATCGATAATCAAGGTATCGTATTGTCTTAACAAGCGATCCGTTTGCATTTCAGCCAGTAAAATACCGTCGGTCATTAATTTAATATGGCTTTGCGGGCTGACTAAATCGTTAAAACGCACTTTATAACCGACCGAAGAACCCAGCTTGGTTTCTAGCTCATCAGCAATACGATTTGCGACAGTTCGCGCTGCAATTCGTCTTGGTTGGGTATGACCAATAACGCCTTCAATACCACGACCTAACTGCAAACAAATTTTCGGAATTTGCGTCGTTTTACCTGAGCCCGTTTCGCCGGCAATAATCACAACTTGGTTATGCTCAATCGCTTCAGAGATAACATCAACACTTTGTGAAACAGGTAAGCTTTCAGGGTAAGTAATATTAGGTAAGCTGGCTAACTTGAGCTTTTTGTTAGCAATAGACTCTTCAATTGCTCGACTGATAGTTGCTAACGCTTTGACCTGTTTACTTTCATCTTTAATTTTTTTAACGCCTTGTAATCTTTTTCTTAGGCGCGCTTTATCGGCTAGCTTTACTTGGTTTAGCAAGGAAAAAAGAGATTGCGCATTAACAGATGGCTGGCTTTTTTCAGATAATTGATTCGAAGATGGTTTAACAGAAGACAAGACAAACTCAGGCATTAATATAAAAAGCGCATAGTAGCAGTATTTGAAACAAATTTCAGCGCCATGTATAAAAATATACCGTGTAGTTAATTAACGGCTACACGGTATATTTACGCTAATACACTAAGCTAAATCACTTTCGCTTTTTCTTTATTTTTTTTCAAAGAACTGCGCATGTGTTTATCTATTGCATGAAGTACATCGTTACGGCAAATAGTTCCTAACAAACTACCGTCATCGTCTACTACAGGATAAACCTTAGGTTTATTTTGTAGCATCGTTTGCCCCAGCTCTATAATACTGTCGTACGGTTTTACTGTTAATACGTCTTTGCGCATTAGGTCGCTGACATTAACACGTTGCTCGTTATAGTAAATTGACTCGATCATTTTATCTAGCACGTCACCTTCAGATAAAAAGCCAACCAAATTATAATTATTATCAATCACTGGACCACCGATTTGCTTCGTTTTCAAAAAACGTAGCGACGCTTCACCAATCATCATCTCTGGGGTGAATGTGACCGGATAATGGTTCATATATTCTTCTACTTTTAATGATTCCATAAGTTTTCCCTAAAAAATAACTTTTGCGCATACTCACTTTAACTGTAGCCTTATTTTTTAAATAATTCCTCAATTATCAACTTATTGGCAGAATATTTTCCAAAGCCAGTGATAAAGTAGCTAATTTGCTCAACAGCGCATGCTAATTATTCGCAATTTTTGCTTGATTATTCGCCCATTGCCATGCCTGCGTATTGTATAAAGGTACGGTTGAAAGTGAATGATGATGGCTACCACTTGACTCCTTCGTTGAGTAAGAAAGATAAATTAAGCTTTTGTTTTCTTTATCATAAATACGACGAACTTTAAGCGATTTAAACAAAATACTTTTTGATTTTTTAAAGACAATGTCACCATTCTTCGATAAATCAATATTCGCCATTTGTCGTTCAGTAATTGGGCCTGATTGACGACATGAAATTGACATATCTGACGGGTCTGAAAAGTCTAAATTCGCCTCGACATGACTAATATGACAAGTGACGCCGGTAACAATTGGATCTTGCTGAGCCTGCACAATAACATCTTTTGTCGTGAATAAGCCCAGACTTACCTTACCAACATCATCTGAACAGGCACTTATTAGCCCTAACGCAGTAACTATAGTGACGCAACGCGAAATACGATTCATGAACATCCTTTAATAAAGCAATTTGAATAAACTAAACAATGAGTCTACGTGAACTTTAGCAGTGCAGGAAAGTAATTTAGTCAATTTATTGTGCAATAACCTATGATGATAATTTACTCGACAACTAAAAAATCGCTGATACACTACAACTGGTCTTACCACAAAAACAATAAGGAATATTAAGATGCATTTTGAAACACTGTCACTCGAAATAACTGAAGATATCGCCTACGTCGCTCTTGCTCGTCCAGAGAAACATAATGCGATTAACGCGACAATGTTTATTGAAATAGTGCAAGTGATCAAACACCTTAAAAGCGTGAAAACACTTCGCGCAGTTATTGTTTCTGGACAAGGCGAAGGCTTTAGCAGTGGTTTAGACGTTAAATCGGTATTGCAATCACCTAAGTTAGCAGCAAAGTTTTTAGCAAAGTGGTTGCCGTGGCATTCAAATAAAGCTCAGCAACTTTGCACCGGTTGGCGCGAATTAAAAGTCCCAGTGATCATGGCATTACATGGCCGTTGTTGGGGCGGCGGATTACAAATTGCGTTAGGTGGCGATTTTCGTATTGCCACACCAAGTGCATCGCTGTCGATTATGGAAGGAAAATGGGGTCTCATCCCTGATATGGGCGGCACCTTGGCCATGCGTGAAGTGCTTAATCAAGATGTTGCTAAAGAAATGGCAATGACCGCGAAAGTTATTGATGGCACTGAAGCGCACCGAGTCGGTTTAGTCACCCATATAAGCGATGATCCTATGGCCTTCGCAAAATCTATGGCAAAAACAATCACTGAGCAATCGCCTGACGCTGTTGCCGCGGTAAAAAAACTGTATAACAAAAGTTGGTGGAGCAGTCCTGGATTAGCACTTGCCCGGGAGTCTTGGTATCAGATCAAAGTTATTTTAGGTAAAAATTATAAAATAAAGGCTTACAATCAAACCCATGATGAGTCTAAGCATAAGCCATTTAAGTTTTAAGTTTTAAGTTTTAAAAACGATAAACCAACCCTAACGTATAGCGACGACCAGCATTAGCAATATAGTTGGTCAGTTGCTCGTACTTCATAAAACGTTCAGTTTCAGAATCGGTTAAATTAACCGCAGCAAAGTTAATTTTAATGTGTTCATTAACGGTGTAATTCGCGGTTAAATCAAGTTGCCCTCTTGCTGCTTCAATTTCAGGTAATTGCTCTGCTCGGCCAAATCCTAAATCGACCGCGACTCGTCTAACAAATTCGTCGCGCCAGTTATAGGCAAGTCGCGTGCTAAAGGTACCGTCATCATAGTACATCATCATGTTGTAGCTGTGCTCAGACAATCGCTGCCTTGCTATAGGGTCGCCTTCTTGGTCAATAAGCTCACTTGCCTCGTCAGTAAAGGTATAGTTAAAGCCGACCCCGGTATGTTTTAACCAACTTGAAAGCTCGGTAAAGCCATGCACAATAGCAATTTCATAACCATCAATAACGGTACCGGGTAAATTTTGCGCTACGGTAACGAGATAAGTTTTATCACCAATATCAAACGGAATACGCTCTGGGCCGTCTTCAATTGTGCTGTCGATATCTTTACGATAATAAGCCAATGAAAACATGCTGCTTGCGCTGTAATACCATTCATACGAGACATCAATATTATTGGAGTGTTCTGGGTCTAAATAAGGGTTACCAGCGTTACCAAAGCCATCTATTCCTTCAATCGTGGTATCGTCAAAGCGAATATCAACACTGGGTGAAATCTCTCTAAGACCAGGCCTACCAAGTGTGCGTGAAAGCCCTAAACGAATCACCATTTCATTATTAAGCGATAAATTGGCGTTTAAACTAGGCAACCAATCATCGTAACTATTACTAAATGTTTGCAGCATTTGTGTATTGTTATCTAACGGCACAATACCAGTTGAATCAGTATCTGTTTCGACATAACGTAATCCCAAGTTACCAAAAAAGCCTAAGCCAAACAGTTCGGTAAAATAATCCGCTCGAAAATATGCAGCAAGAGTTTCTTCTTCGACCAAAAAGTTTTCGATTGCTTGCTCGTATATGCCTATGCCGGTTTCTTCATCAATCGTGCGAATATCTTGCAAGCCAAATGCTTGACTAAGCTCAGGAGCTGAGCAATTAGTCGTTGTCCAAGTACGCGGTAAATTACTATGATCATCCGATAACAAACTTGAATCACCTCCTTGTACTAAGCAGGCATTTAATAATTCCGACGACGCTTTAAGACTTTCATTAGTAATAAGATCTGGATTAACTCTGATTT
The DNA here is from genome assembly GCF_052030545.1 of Thalassotalea sp. PLHSN55. NCBI lineage: Bacteria > Pseudomonadati > Pseudomonadota > Gammaproteobacteria > Alteromonadales > Colwelliaceae > Thalassotalea > Thalassotalea sp. PLHSN55. The sequence goes on from NZ_JBPDIH010000005.1 coordinate 11,094, forward strand.
GCTGTACATTAATCGATTTTCTTAACTCATCCCCATCGGTCCATAAACTCGACGGACCTGAGCGCTGGTTGCCATTTTGATAGGCGGCACGAGCAAAACTTCTATCTGAGGCTCGAACGCCGAACATTAATTGCGTAAAAACATCGCTATCGAGATCTAAGGTAAAGTCTAATCGCAACGAATCTGCTTTATTTTTGGTGTCTGCGGCTACTCGATTAAATTGAAAATACGACAAGCGTTCATAATTCGGATCTGTGGGGGAAATTTCAACTTCTTCACCTGGCTGGATCAGTTCAGCATCAAACGCAGGTGCTGCAAATGGCGCTTGATATAAGTAGACATTGGGAATGCGTCCGCTAGCCGAGTCAAAATCAACAAATTGCGCAAAATCACTCGCGGCTAATTGACCATTGCCATTGTAGTCAATGCCCATAATCAATGCGCCTTGCTCTCGTGTATAATCACTGCCCTCGGAGGTTGAAATTTCCAGCGCGACATTTAAAGTATCATTTATTTGCCAATCGCCACCAAAGGTGAATTGCTGAGATTCTCTATCAATAATTTTTAACGAAGGCGACGCTCCCATGCGTGTAGAGGCATTTCCTAAGCGACCAGCGGTCATGTAATAGACCTCTCCTGCGCTTAAGCCAATTTCATCATCTTCGCTAGCGCCCGGGATATCAGCAAGCTTTTGATAGAGATTATTGCCCGATAATAATGGCGCAACGCGCGGTGCATTAAAACTCACCGAATAACGCGAGCCAGAGGTTACTTCTTCAATATCGGTTAAGGTTACGTCCAAAAACAAATTCACGTCATTATTGGGTTGCCACTGCAGCGTAGTATTAAAAGAGTTTCGATCAGAGTCGCGGGTATTTTCAAAAAAACCAAAACTGCTGGGAATATAATATCGGTCATTCTCATTTGACAAATTATCACCGTTAACATCAACATTCGGGTCAAATTGCCACGCACCTGCGCCTCTTGATGGGTGAAATAAATTAGCGCCATTAGCATTATTAGCGCCGGTAACCGGTTGCCAGTCACCGCTGCGCCTCGTCCAAGTTGCAGGTGCCGCTTCAAAATCGCCACCACCGTATGCTTCTGTCACAGAGGTGACTGTTTTCATACCCAGGTTAACAATAACGCCAAAATCACCGTATTGGGTATCTCGCCAATTTCTTTTTAAAAATACGTTAATGTCGGGGTCAGTCTGCTCGGCAATTTCAACATATTTGGCTTTAGCCGTTACTGAGGCAAAGGCATCTTTTTTACCATCAAGTGGGCGACGGGTTTTTAAATTAACCGTGCCACCGATTGAGCCTTCAATAGTATCTGCTGTAGGCGCTTTGAGTATTTCTATCGCGGAAAAAAGCTCTGACGGTAAGTCTTGAAAATTAACACTTCTGTCGGCACTGCTGCCTGATACTGTTTGGCCATTTATTTCAACGTTATTATCGGATATACCGCGAATTTGTAAGGTACTGCCCTCTCCATCTGCGCTACGCGCCATTTGAATACCTGTGACTCGCTGTAGGGCTTCGGCAATATTTTCATCGGGCAATTGGCCAATATCTTCCGCTGAAATACTGTCTTTAATTTCGGTGGAAAAGCGCTTATCGTTCATCGAATCGCGCAGGCTTCCATAAACCCCTTTTATTTCAATGACCTCAATTTCTTCATCGACGGCTTCTCGCGTACTCGGCTTATCAGTAGTCTCTTGCGCAAATGATGATAACGAATAGCTGGTTGCAACAATGAGCAAGGCCTTAGATATGGCGTTAAGTTTGAAAAATGAAGACGGCTTCATCAGAGTTCTCCCTTGGAAAAATAATAGCTTGAGATAAAGAAAAGCGGATCTTTTTATTGTTTAGTTTGACTATAGTTGGGATTGACCGTAGATCAAATTAACAGCTTTGTTATTTAACCAAATAAGGTGAAAAATCAGATAAAGTACCTGTTACAGATAATAACGAGAAAAAGTAGTTTATTTGTCTGCGAGTTATAACAATAGGCACAATAAAAAACCGAGGGAAATTAACATTTCACTCGGTTTTTAAATCTCTTTATATAGCAAGCAACTCACTAATCGCTGAGCGGCTCTGTTGAAGGCTCAACTTGGTTTACTGGCTCTTGCTCGGCCTGCTCTGCTAACTTGGCACGTTCAGCTTTTGAAATATAGCGCGGCTTATTGCTTTTATGTAACTTAGCATTGGCCTTTTTTTGCTTCATTTTTAAAGTTTGATTAATTTTTTTCTTACGGTTCATAATACGCTATTTTTCACTTAGTTGAGCAATTGCTATTTTAGTAATGGCTATTTCAGCAATGGATGATTTTCTGGTAATTGTTTTGCAATCCACAACGCCAGCTTATGTTTCATGTTTGGCTGATTTTCTTGGTCGACTGCCAACGGTTGCACTAGTTTATCATTAACCAATAACCGATATAAACTTTCGACTTTATCTTTAGCCGCATTAGTGGCAGAGAACCCCTTATAACCGCGATTCATCGCGTATTTTTCTCCGATTTCAATCGCTTTTTTCAAAAGTGCTGCTTCGTTTTTTAACTTTTTCATTCAAAATCCATCGTTTGTAAAATATTATTCGAAATTAATTTGCCGGTGGCGCCATGTTAAATGCATTAAGTTTGTTACCGTCAAGATCACGAAAATAGCCGGCATAAAAGCCCGACAACTCACCTCTTGGACCCGGTTTACCTTCACACGTTGCGCCAAGTTCAATGGCTTTATTATAAAAAGCGTCCACCTTATCGGTGCTATCAAGCACAATAGCGACCATAGTGCCGTTACCGACAGTGGCTGGTTTGCCATCAAATGGTTTCGTTACTGATACGCCAGCTTGCTCTGGTGCACTCGCCCAAGCGACAAACTGGTCTGACTCAATAAAACGACCTGCGCCTATCGTTGCAAATAGCTCATCGTAAAATGCGACTGCTTTTTCAAAGTTGTTAGTACCCAATGTGACATAACCGATCATTTCATTCTCCTTAACCTTTAAAATCAACCTTATTTACTTGAGCTAATTAATTTAGCTAGTAAACTGGGTCTGCTTATAAATTAGCTAATTGACTTAATTAACGTTGGCTCAAACTGCGCTAAGGTTACCGTTAAATTAAGCGCTTGATACTGTTCTTCAAGTGCCTGTAAGTCTTTATCTACCTTAGTTATCGTTAACGTATTATCATCAAGTTCATACACTTGCTTTAAGCTAGTGTAATAGAAATTGAGCACAATAAAAGCATCAATTTCACCCTTTTGTGCTGCTGCTTTAATTTTTGTTAAACGGCGATAAATTTGGTTATGCAACTGCTTTAATTGCCAGACATAATAGATTTCTTTAAACAAATCACTGTCTTTTAATTTGTTTAACACCAAAGTACACATAACCAAGGCGATGATCACGCCAAGTAAATTAAACCTAAAGTTGTTTACTGTTTCACCAGCAACGGCAACATCACCAAAAAAATGAATAAGTACCGTACCCAATAACACGGCAAGAATGGCAAAGCTTGCGACAAAAGCCACAATCACTTTATTAAGATTTTTACGGTAAGTTGTTTTATCTATTTCAATTAAATTCATCTGTTTTTCTATTTAAACCTGTACTACTTATGTGTGTTGATATGGTGCTAGTTATTGATTTTTCAAGCGCCTTTTTCTCACTGAGCGATTAACCGTTTTACGAAATTGTTAAACCCGAGCGTCGAGTAACTTTTGCTTCAACCCCATGTTGCCAAACATGCGGCAACGCAGAAATGCTCAGAATATTTTTGGCGCGTGTTACCCCAGTGTAAATTAATTCACGCGACAGCAATTTATTATCCGCTTGTGGTGGTAATACCATAGCAACATGGTTAAATTCACTGCCTTGGGTTTTATGTATGGTCATAGCAAATACCGTTTCAAATGGCGGTAACCTAGACGGCATTAACCATCGTAACTGCCCTTCGTCTGTTTCAAAAACGGCCATTAAGTGACCACTTTCATGACGCCAGATAATGCCAATGTCACCATTGTATAAACCTACGCCGTAATCATTTTCACTGATCATAATCGGTTGACCATGAAAAATAGTGGCTTGCGCGTTGATGCAGCCTAAATTTGATAAAATATTTTTAACTTCAAGATTAATGTTGTCAACACCAAATTCGCCCTGTCGCGTAGCACATAAAATACTGAAACGGCTCAATTGCGTAAACGCATCTTGTACCTGTGCGATGTTAAATAACGGCTGATAATAGTGTTTAACCAATGTTGGTAACCACGTTTTCATTGAAGCGCTAAGCAAGAGTGGCATATCTGCATTTGACGCTTTGCTTGCGCTATCTGGCTCGGTCAATAACTGCCAACTCTCCTTTGCTTGACCATTAATAACCAAGCTCGCTACACGACCAATGAGGCCTTCACCATCAAAACGTCGACTTTTCGTTAATAGGGTTACATGATCAAGCGGTGTTTTTTTCCCTTTAACTTGTTGAGATTTTAACTCATTGGTTTGGCAAACATCGGTTAAGTAGGCGATATTTTCTTTGCTGTAACCTGTGTGCGGTCTCGGGGCGATATCCGCTAAAACACTGCCCGTAGCCACTGAGGGCAGCTGATCGGCATCACCTAATAAAATAACTTGTGTATGGCTCGGAAGCGCACGCAATACCCGGGTCATCATAGGTAAATCAACCATGGAAACTTCATCAATAAGCAATATATCGACAGCTAGCAAGTTGTCTTGATGATGACGAAAATTAACGTTATGCGGAATAACACCTAACAAGCGATGTAAAGTAGTGGCTTGTCTAGGAATAGCGTCAAGAATTGCGGCATCAATTTGGCCAGCAAAGCCATCTACCGCTTGGCTGATAGATTCAGATAACCGCTGCGCAGCTTTTCCCGTTGGTGCGCACAACATGATATTTAGCGCAGAATCCGCTTGTTGCTGGTGTAACTTGACTAATGCGGCAAGTAATTTAGTCACCGTATAGGTTTTGCCCGTGCCAGGACCGCCGGCAATAACAGAAAAACCTTTATTAATGGCATTGGCAACGGCAACTAGCTGCCAGTCAATTTCGCCATCGCTACGCGTTGGAAATAATTGCTGCAAACACTCTGTCACCGCCTCGGTTTTTATTGCGCGCCTAGTTGATAAACGCGAAGTGATTGCTTGTGATAATTCATGTTCAAACTGAAAGTAACGACGTAAATATACGCGGTTTTCTTTTGCAACAATCAAAGCATTGTCGCCTTCACTAATGGCTAAACCGGTGAGCAATTCGCTAAGTTCGATTTTGTTCGCAAAGATAAAACCATGATGGCTAACAATTCCTTGCTCATCGGCAGCATAACCAAAACGCTGCCCAGCAATATCGTCAATTAACAAACAGCTATGCCCTGCTCTTAGACTTTGACTGAGCAAAATAATTAAGTGGAACAGTTGCTGCCTGTTTTGTGGTGATAATGGCGAAACGCCTGTGTTGTATTCTGTTGAATTACTTTCTTTTGTACTATTTTCAGTTGAACTGCTTTCTCTGGTGAAAAAATCTTGGCAGACTTCTTTTGCTAAGAAATAGTCTATTGGGCTAAGTTCATGAAACTGCTTACTTGCGTTGGCAAAGCTTGAATAAAGCTGTTGATTACTCATCAATTGTTACCTCAGATTGCGCGAACAATTGATCAAGTTGTTGTAACTCGTCTGCGCGAATAATGCGATGATAAACACCATTAAATGTTCCTTCATCGGTATTTTTCATACCACGTAAATAACAATAATAAATACCGCCAAAATGCTCAGCGACACTATAGTTAGGCAACGAAAATTTCAACTGTCGATGCAATGCCAAGGCATAAATTAAATACTGTAAATCGTAATAATTACTTTCAATATTAGTGCGCATTTGGCTTTGTTGATAACAAGAAAAGCCATCACCTAAGTGACTCGATTTATAGTCACAAACATAATATTGCCCTTGATGTTCGAAGATTAAATCGATGAAACCGTGCATCATGCCCTTAAGCTGTTTAAAAGGCGGTAAATGCACTTGGTTAATGCTCACTTGTCGATGTTCAGCCAATATTTTTCGCAAACCTTGCATACTGGCATTTTCCATTGGAAAATAAAATTCACTTTCACGCAAGGTTTGCTGCCACGATAAATCCGCTAAACGGCCACCTTGCACTAATGGCGCCTCTACGATTTCCGATAACCAGTGAGTCAATTCTGCTTGGCTAAAACCTGTTTCGCCAAACTTAGTTAACGGTCGCTGCATGGCAAGTTGCCAGTCAGGATTGGCAAAGTCGCAATGCTCAAGTATTTCATGAAGTAAATTACCAGTACGTGCACCTTTGGTTAATTGAAAGCGCATTAAGCTCGATTGTTGCTCTGCCAAGCTGTCGTTTATCGGGTTTAGCAAGTCATTATCTCTGTCGGGAGCCGATAAGCCGCCATGAGGTAAATTGCGCGTTAATGCCGAAAATGAACTTAACCACCAATCGCGTTCAATTTTGCTGGTAAATTGAGGCAATATCGGCGAAACAGCGCTATTTGAACTAAGGTGAGCAATAGAGGATATTTGCTCGCTATTGACTTGTTGCACGCTTATTGATGTTGGGCAATCGTTGACTAAGGTATTAAGGCTTTCAACAATATTGTGTTGTTTTTGCCATTTAAGTGTTTGCCCTAATGGCGATAAATGAAAATTTTCAAACTCTGTCGTTAAAATATAACAGCGCTGCTCAGCACGTGTTATCGCCACATACAATAAACGAATAGATTCTGCATAGGCTTCTTCAGCCATGGCATTTTTTGCGGCTTCGTCGGCATCTAAGCTCATCACTAATTGTTTATCATTGTCGTGATATTCAATAAGATTGACCGAGCGATTACCAAATTTTAGTGGCGATTTATAGCGGGTTGCAAATGGTACAAACACCACGGGATATTCAAGACCTTTACAGCCATGTTGTGTGACAATGCGAATTAAATTATCGTCACTTTCTAAACGAAGTTCAGCTTCCGCGGCCGAATTTTCACTTTGAATTTGTTGCTCAAACCAAAACAACAAGGCTTGTGCTTGATAATGACGCTGACTCGCCGTTTGCAATAGTTCGAATAAGTGCAAGAAATTAGTTAACGCGCGATCGGTATTGTTTTCTGTCGGCGCAATACCCGCTTGTGAATTTTCTTGGTCACTGGCATCGCCACGGTCAAGCTCTTCAGCATTGTCATTGGCTAATTGATCAATAACAAAACATTCATGCATGAGTTTTAACGCCATGCTGATAAAGCCTTTATACTGCCAATGCTCACGTAACTGGGTAAACTGGGTTTTAAGTGCTTGCCATGCGAGATCATCGTTTTGTAACTGAAACAATTTTTGGGGCGTATAAGCTAAAATGTCAGTGGTAATGCCGGCTAAGAAGTAACGGTCGTTTTCAACAAATAAAATCGCTTTTAACACCGCAAGCAATTGTCTCGCTTGCTCGCTATGAAATAAATTGGCGCGATTACTCAAAAATACCGCTGGAATATTATGTTCTACCAAGGCCGTTTTAATCGAGGCAGCTTCACTGCCGTCACGCACTAATATGGCAATATCTTGAGCTTGCAGCCCTTGCGGCATGTCGCTATTTGCAGGCGACAATAACTCAGCTATTTCACTGGCACACCAATTGGCCATAACCGGGCGGTGGCTTTGTGCAACCGACTTATTTTCATTCTCGTTAGTAAAATGAATAAATTGCAATGCAGCATTTTTGTTGTTTTGCTGATCATCATTAGCGCGACTATCAAAACAGCGCTCTTTAGCGACAGGGGACGCATTTACGGGCTGATAGTCAATGCCATAACCAAACACTGGCAACGGCTGCTCTGCAAGGTTATTGCCATAAAAAATACGATTATACGCTTGGATCATATTTGTTGAAGAGCGCCAATTAGTGGCCATTAACCATTGGTGGTCACAATTATCTCGCGCGGCTAAATAAGCAAAAACATCGCCACCACGAAAGCCGTAAATTGCTTGTTTAGGGTCGCCGATCATAAACAACGCAGACTGTGTTTGTGTCTGATAAATGGCCTGTAAAATGGTAAATTGCAGCGGATCGGTATCTTGAAATTCATCCACCAACGCCACTGGGTATTGTTCAAACAATCGCTGTGCTAGCCCCATTTGAACATCATCAATGTCATTAAGCTGTCGCTCATCGGCTAACCTTGTTGCCAAGGTTGCAATTAAATCGTCAAAGCTGAGCACACCTTGCTGTAATTTACTCTCTTTAACTTTAGTGCGAATGGCTTCAATACCTAGTTGCACCACAGAAAAGGCTTTTGCTTTTTCTATCGATTTTGCCAGTTTGGCAACTTGAGTTTTTACTTCTTTGGTAGGCGAGAAAATCTCAAGCAACTGACTTTTATCTTTTGAGCGAGCAAAGCGTTTGCCGTCGATAAACGCTGCCGGCATAGCTGAAAATGCATGAGAAAAGTTTTCTTCAATACCAGCTAACCAAGCCACTAACTGCTGGTATTCTTGTTGTCTTTTTTCTTGCTCTGCCCCTTTTTTAGGGGCAATTAACGTTTGCGCTAAAAAATCTTGAGCATCGATTAAATTTTGTTTGGCTTGAACAACTAACGCGATAAAAGCGTTTTGAATATCGTCAACTGAACGTTTTGATAGTTGGGTATCACGGCCAATCGCTTTATTAAAGTCAGTTAAAAAGCTTTCTGGGCTTTGCCAGAACTGCGCCAATAATAGGTATTGCTCAGGCTCGGCTTTGGCTAAGCTGCGATACCAATCTTGGCAGGCTTGTAAAATAATATCTTGGCAGTCGGTTTCCATTTTAGCGTGAAAACTAACACCACTGGCAAACGCGTGTTGACTTAAAACCCGTTTACAAAAGCCATGAATGGTGAATATTGCCGCTTCATCTAAAAACAATAATGCGCGCCTTAATAGCGGCATTGCCTCGTCATAGCTAATGCGACTGGCTAACCTGCTAAAATATGGATCGCTGGCAACCAATTCATGCCAGTTATTCATTGCTTGTCGAATAAAATCGTCGATACGGCCTTTAATTTCTTCAGTGGCATCTTTGGTGAATGTCATCACCAAAATTTGCTCTACCGGTAACTTTCTCTCTAATACCATGCGTAAATAAATACGGGTAATATTATACGTTTTGCCCGTTCCGGCACTGGCTTCAATTAAATGCTTACCGGTTAAAGGAATGCTATGCGCTTGTAAATTTTCCATGCTAAGCCTTAGCTCCTTTAACGTTACTGCGGGTACTCGACTTTGATTGCTTTACCGCTTGCACCGCAGTCGCCATTGGTTGGTAAGTATCGCTAAGCAGCTCTAAGTGCTCTGCTAAATCTGGGCATTGCGGCCAAAAATAGTGAATGTAGGGATCTGCGCCAAACGGATTAAAACTATTGGCCCCTTGCCAAAACTGCTCAAATTCTTGCTGAGTAAACGGTTTACGCTTGGTATTTACCGCTTTTTCGCCTAGGTCACTGTTAAGCAGTAAAGCTTGGTGCTGTCCGAGTAAATAATAACGAAGTAAATGCGTTAACTGAGCAGTAAAATCCGCAATAGTGGCAACGTTTATCTCACTTGTTTTTTGGCTTTTGGTATCGAAATACAAACCAATATGCTGGTCGACAAACGCTAGCTCGTCACTCGCTTGTAACTGCAAGTGTTGCAGTAATAGTTGGTGCAGATAATGGTTAAATTTGTCTTTCGCTTTGGCCGAGCTACTGCGATAAAACACCAATTTATTATTTTTTATCGGTAACGCGACATTGATAATACACGTCACCTTTTGTTTTGACACCGGATGCATGACATCAAGCATGCATTGGCCATGGTAAACCTCAGGGTTGTCTGCATCTCGCTCGATGATGAGCTGCGCAAATTGTTCACTGTCGTTTTGCCAACCGCTAAACACTTCACTTGTGGTCGGTAAATCTGGAAATTTGCCCGACAAGTTTGCTGTGGTTAACACCTGAGCACACGCCTGTTCGCTGTTATCTGAACCTAAGTAAGCATTTAGCAAAGCTTGTCTTAGCAAATAACTTTCTAATGAGTTAACTAAAAAAGGTTCAACATCTGCCAGTTCAGTTTCATAATGGGTAAAGTTAAGTTTCAGCTGTTGCTTGGCAAACGCTTTTGCGGGGTGCTGATAAAATACCACTAAGTCAGCCGCGTCTAATGAAATGCTGTCTGACACTTGTTGGTCGCTTTTTTTATGCTCACTATCAGTATTAGTATGTTTAATGAGTAAAGGGCCATGATCGACTTTATTTACTTGTTCTTGCGCTGTTTGTTGATACGGATTAAGCGCCAACCATTTTTGGTCGAAGCTTGGAAAACGACCAGTATAATTGTGCAGACTAAAGGCTTGCATCGGTAATTGACGCAGCACAAGTTTGCTTGGCAGGTCTTCACTTTTTTGATGACCTTGTTGTTGACTACTGTTTTGCTCTGCTTTTGCTTGCCAACCGTAGGCAAGGTGCAAATATTCACAGAATTCTTTTAGTACAATTGAAGGTTGTCGCTCGGTATTATTTTTAATATTGCGACCTTGGTAGCTCAAATAAAGCGCTTGTCGCGCCGAGATAATCGCTTCAAGAAATAAATAACGGTCGTCGCCTCGACGCGAACGATCGCCGAGCCTTGCTTTAGCATTGGCGAGTAAATCAAAACCAAGTGCTTGGCGCTGCCTTGGGAATTCGCCATCATTTAGTCCTAAAATTGCCACCACTTTAAACGGAATGGAACGCATTGGCACCATAGAGCAAAAAGTCACTTGCCCGATCATAAATTGTCTACCGGGATCTGGCTGGCTAAAATGATTATTAAGAAAATCACGCACAATGATCAGCGGTATTTGGTCACTAAATTTGGCGTCAAAACAATACTCAGACAATTGTTTAATTGCCGTTGAAATATCTTCAAAACTGCGCTCGCCAGCCATCAAAAACAACTCATCTAACAAGCTAAATAAAAATTCCTGCCATTGGTTTGCCGTGCGCGCTGTCGCTAATTGTTGTGAAAAATACTGTAAATGCTCGATAATTAGCATTAATTTACCCAACAATTCACCATCACTACCTTCCACTGTCGGCAGTAATAATTGTTGTTGGTAAATCACACTGGCATCGCCAAAGGCAAAACCGCGCAATAGACGCGACAAGCCTTGTTGCCAAGTAAAACTATTGCTAAGGGGTTTAGTTTTTAAGATTTGTTCTTTATGCGCTTGGTCTAGGCCCCAATGAATACTGGCTTGTTCAAGCCAAACGCTGATTTTGTCGACTTCTTCTTCACTTAAATTAAATTTACCCGCCATTGCAGGTAAGCGTAGTAATGCCACTAATTCCCCGACTTTGAAACGACTGTCAGGTAGCTGCAAAATATCTAAAAATGCTGCAATGATTGGCTCTGCGTCTTTACTAATGCGATCAGCAATTGAACAAGGCAATGGCGGAATATTATCATCGAGATCTTGCCAGCCGCGGGTAAAAACGGCGTCAACATACGGCGCATAATGTTCTATTTGCGGACACATCACGATGACATCTTTTGGTGTTAAGTTTTTATCTTGATTAAACTGATGCAATAACCAATCGTGCAGTCCTTGAACTTCCCTTAGTGCACTATGACAACTGGACACTAGAATCGACTCGTCTTGGCTAAACCCTTGATTGTTTGCTTTATTGCTTTCTTGATGAGAGTGCTGGCTTTCGCCTTGTTCAGCGTTTAATTTAGCCTGCTCGCGCGCATCGGTTAAGGTTAAAATGTCTTGCTGAATTTGCGTTAATAAGGTTTGCGGTGGTGATTGCTCAGAGATGGTATCAAACGCTTCGATATCTATGGTGCTGTGCTCTTGCAAAAGCGCCAAAAATTCTCGCCCTTGTTGGCCTAAGTTCGCCAATAACGGATTACCAACCACAAGGTTTTGGTCGTTAAAGTCACCACTTTCCACGCTATCACCAGTAAAACCTTGCGTCCATTTTTCAAGTGTTTTAAAGGCCTGCTTTTCTGACTGAATATCGCCCCAATAGTTGTAACAAGGGTTTAAATGAAAAAAGTGTATTTGGGTATGCTCGCTTAGCTTGGCAATAAACTCTAACCAGATAGGCGCCATGGCATTAATGCCAAAAAAGGAAATACGCTCGGGAATTAAGGCTTTTTTAGTGGCCATATTGTCAATCGCGTTAGCAATGAGTTCTTTTGGGTTATAGGGTAAATGTTCGGTTAACATTTGCCACAACAACCCTTGCCAACGTGCGCCTTGCTCACCGTCTTGATGCTCGATACCATCAAGCGGTTGATCAACTATTCCCTGCGACCAACTGTCGATCCAGTCTGGTCGAAATATCAAATATTGCTCGTATAAATCCGCCAGCTGTTGTGCTAATTGATAACGTTTTAATAATGCCTGCTCGTTACTTGCAACGATTGAATTCTCTGTTGCTTTACCGCCCTGCCAATATTGATTAACCTGAACAAATGCTTCATGTTGCAGCACCTTGTCACTTGCCAATAAATGATAAATTCGCCAGGTTAAGACTTCTCGAGAATAAGGCGACTGTTCAGGGACTATTTCATCGCTAGCTAGGCTGCGGATCAGTTTCCATAAAAATTGTGCCGGCAAGGCATAATCAATATTCATGCTAATGCCACGCTGCTCGGCTAACGACATATTTAACCAATGCTGCATGCCAGCATTTTGAACGATTATGGTTTCTTTTGAAAAAAACGGTAACGGAGAGATTTGTTGAATTTTATCTAATAGCGCTAATAAACTTTCCATTTTATTAGCCGGATAAAGATAGATCAAAGCATGGCCTTGTCAAAAGATACATATTCAACAAATTTAACCACAAGCTTTCGCTAATACCAAGTAAATTCAACCGAATTTACTTGGGGGACATAATGATAGATTTTGTTCTAAGCAATCTGGCTAATAAAGCAGCGTTATCAGGCTTAACTAGCCTAAGTTCGACTAGAGCGTGTTGACTTTTGGTGTATGTTTTTGCAGCGAATTGTTTGCCATTTATACAAGGCAGAGCGATTGTCGTGTAGTTATTCTACATAAATGAGTGATAACGCAGTAGAAATGGCAAACAAACGCTGTCCGAAGGATTCATTTAAACGCTTCCTGCTCTTTGTTACTAACTTTAGACGTACGACTCAAGGGATTGAGGAGGTAGGGCGACGTTTGGAACCAAAGCCGAGAACCACTATGCCTTCAAGTTAGTGCCGCGATCAGAAAGCGTTTAAATTGGACAAAATTCATACCACAAAGATCAACACGCTCTAGCTAATAAAATCAAAGTGCTCTTGAAAATACTCACCAACAACGGGAATTAAATATTGTTGTCCCAACAGCGCATAATACAAGGCAATTAGCCAAGTAATTAATAGTGCGATATTGATCATCCAACCCACTAAAGGGATAAAGGCAAATATTGCGGTCGCCACCACTAAACCTAAAGCTTGTCGTAAGTGAAATCGCGCAAATGGTGATTTATTTTTGCCATAAATCACCACAGCGACAAGCCATCCAATGATGGTTAAATAACTTAAAACAGCAACAATTTTTTCGATATCATTATGCTCTTTTGTTTGCGTTTCAAAAGCCGACATAATTGAACTCCATCATTTTTCCCTGATTAAAATTTAGCGGTAATTTGCCATAAAAACAACTTGTAAAACGGCTCGTAATTGACTACTCAAGCGGTTTTTGTTGCCGTAAAAGTAGCATACATTGTTGATATTGCTGTTTTATTAACAAGGTTAATTTTTTTTGTTGCTCTACTGTAATACTGTCATATTCTAATGACTTAAAACTTTGGCAAAAACGGTGAAATTCAACCGAAAGCGCTGGGATTTTCCGCTCCACCTCTCGGGCAAATTGTTGTACTGTCGCTGATTTATGCTTAACAACGCCTTTTGCAGCGAGTGTCTTTACTAAGGTTAAATAATAACTCAGCCAAATATGTTTCACCTTAGGCGCTTTATGATGTCGATGAACTAACATCAACAGCGTCATGGTAACAATCAAGGCGAAAGCAATCGCTAACGCGCCTTTTAACGCATACACTTTGCCAAACCATTGTTTGAGTAAATTCACTTGTTGCTCGGTGTTGTAGCCAACAATCCATTTAGTCCACTGATAATCTAAACTTTCAAGTTGTGTTTTTATTGCGTTTATCCATTGAATTGAATTGAGTTGATAAAAATTAATCAACTCTCCAGAAAGTGCTGAACGCTGCGCAAACAAGGCGTCAGAAAAGCCCTGTTCAACTCGCTCTGGACTTACTGCCGCTGTTGGGTCAATACGTTGCCAGCCTTTTCCTTCGAGCCAAACTTCCGTCCATGCATGTGCATCTTGTTGTTTAATCGTGTAAAAATTACCTTGCTGATTATATTCGCCGCCCAAATAGCCAACCACTAATCGTGTTGGTATGCCCGCTGCGCGCATTAAAAAAGCAAAGCTGCTGGCATAATGTTCACAAAACCCTGACAAACTTTGAAAATAAAATTCATCTAAAGCGTGCTCCCCCAACAAAGGTGGACTTAAGGTATAAAAATATTCTTGCACGCGAAAACGTTGCAATACGGCATTGATGATCGCTTGTGGACTTTGATGTAGCTGGCGAAGCTCTCGGCCAAGCTGTTGCAGTTGTGGGTTTGAATTTTGCGGTAAATGTAAATAAGGCCTTAGTGCTTGTTCTGATAAATTTTGCGCTAGCGGTGAGTCCATATAACTCGTCACTCGGTAACTGAACAGCTGCGTGACGGGCTCTTTGCTGTATAAGCTAAAATCAGACAACGAAATAATGTTGCTGTTTCGTGTCGTGGCAATATCTAAGGCAAATAACCAATGTTGAAAGCTCGCATCGGCAATCACTTGATATTGACTACCCTCGCCGGCGACTTGATGAGTCACACTGGGGTATTTTTTGTTATTTTTACGAACAAAATCTTTCACCGATTGCGACTGACGCCACGACTTGCCATCAAATTGGTCAAGGGCTAATGTGCGCCAGTATAATTGTTGATATGGCGGCGCCTCGCTAGCAAACGTCACCCGAAATGCACGTTTATCTGACAATGCTAAATTGGCAACATCGCCAACCGTGACACTGTCTGATAAACCTGTTTGCGCAGACTTTGCTAAAGGTACTTGCCAAAACGGCGATAATTTTGGAAAAATGAAAAAAAGAGCAACAGCTAATGGCATGCTTTGCAATACTAGTTTAGCTGACAAGAGATAACTGCTTTTCACTGATTGCACTGAACTAAAGTAGCTTAATAATAACGTAATATTTAAAATTAATACCAATGAGTACAGCGCAAAATAACCAAGTTCTTGCGTGAAAATAAAGCTGGCGCTTAACAAAAACAAACCAATAAAAAATAACTGATAAAAGTCGCTTCGTTGTTTAATTTCTAATATTTTTAGTGCATAGGAAAAACTCAATAAATGCACCATGGTCAATAATAAGCCTAAAGACTTGGCATTAAGCGCTAGTACCACACAACCTGTTAGCGCAAAAGCCACTAACAGCCATTTATTGACAACAATATCAGCTTTAGGGATCAACCACGAACGCCAAAGCACAGCAAGCAAAGTTAAGGCGATAAGCCACCAAGCTAACTGCTCGATTAAGGTTAATATATTGGCACTAACGACCGCAATAAGTAACCATTGCATCTGCGCAGTCAATGCCAAATCCTTGTGATTCAAATCCTTGTTATTCAAATAAGATTCCTGTGTTTGCTGCTAACTTAATTTTATTACTGATTAATTTTACTATTGATAAATTTTATTGCTGATAAAGCGCTAATTCTGTTAAACAATGAGCTAAATGCTGCGCCCCTTGTTCGGGCTCAATGTGAAAGCGTGGAAATTTCACGCCAAATTTTTTCCCTTGGCCATCGTATTCCAGTATTAAGCCACAAAGCATCGACAATTTAGTGTCAACATCGGCCGCAGGCATTGCTGACAAACTTAACCAGATTTCGTCAGCGCTGTCTTGTTGGTATTGTTTAGTTAGCCAACCTTGACCGCGCGCTACTTGCTTCCATGCAACATGGCTTAGCGGTTGTCCTAAACGATAAGGCTCAAGTGCATAAAAATCGTCGCCCTGTTTAATCGGCTTTGCGTTATTTACAGGCATTGCCTTAGCAGCGTCATTATCGCTTTGCATGTCATTTTCGGCTAAAAAAGCCCCTTTAATCACCTTAGGCTCGGGATAAATAATGACATCTATATTTAAGTCGAGCTGGGTCCAAGTCGTAAATAAACCTAAGCCGTATTCACTGGCGACTTTTAAACGACCAAGCGACTGCCGGCCTCGGTGAGTCGCAAAAAACGTCGCATTAACCGAGCTTTTACCACTAACGATTGTTTGCTGAAAACATTTGGGCTGATTGTTGAAGGAAAAACTAAAATGATGCCGCGCTTTCGTTGAATTAAGTTCTATTGGCACAGCAATGGTTTGCCCTGAAAAGCCTCGAACTTCGGCTAATTGCGCTACTTCTAACCCTCTTACATTATAAAAGCTGTGCAACATGGCACTGATAAAAAAACTGGCTAATAAATAGGTTAACAACAAAATAACGTTGTTTTGATAATTCGTACCAAGTAAAAATAGCAATAATAAAAAGGCTAAATAAGCAAAACCAAATTTACTTGGGAAAATAAAAATATTCCGGCTCGTCAGTTGATAACGATTTTTCGCCGGCATGCGCTTTTTTAGCCATAAATTAACGCGTGCGGCGATAATGTTTGTCAGTGTACTTTTAACCGTTAATAACATTGTCATCACTCATCAAAGCGTTATAAAGGCTGCATTACATCAACATCGGCTAATAACGTTTGAGCAATAGATGATGACAATTGTTGTTGATGACCTGCATCTAGCCTATGCTCGCACACTGCTTCAAAAACCGCTTGAACATCATCTGGAATGAGATGATTTCTATTGTCGATAAATGCCCAAGCTTTGGCCGCTGCTAATAAGGCTTTACCTGCTCGTGGCGACAAAGGGTTTGCCTGACAACTTTGCGCACGGCTTGCATGGCAAAGGCCAATAATGTAATCAAGAATACTGTCAGAGGCGCTAACTTGCTCGGTCGCTTGCTGTAATTGTTGAAACTCTTGTGCATTAACACACGCTGATAAGTTAGCATCAGTACTGCTTCCTGCACGCAAAATGTCTCGTTCCGCGTCAATGCAAGGAAAACCAAGTGATATTCTCATCATAAAGCGGTCTAGTTGAGACTCAGGTAAAGGGTAAGTGCCAGCATGAAACAGTGGGTTTTGTGTCGCAATAACAAAAAATGGTGATGTTAACGGATATGTCTCACCGTCAATACTGACCTGCTTTTCTTCCATAGCTTCTAATAGTGCCGATTGTGTTTTAGGGCTAGCACGATTAATTTCATCAGCCAGTAAGACTTGATTAAAAATAGGCCCGCGATGCAAGGTAAAACTTTGTGCTTTAGGGTCAAAAATAGACACGCCGATAATATCTGCTGGCAATAAATCACTGGTGAATTGACTGCGCTGATAGCTTAACCCTAAGGTTGTTGCTAACGCGTGCGCCAGTGTGGTTTTACCCATGCCCGGTAAATCTTCAATTAACAAGTGCCCTTTTGCTAACAAACAAACCAATGCCAAACGAATTTCATGCTCTTTGCCTAAAACCGCTTGATTCATTTGCGCTAAAATTGCAGCCACTTTGTTTTGCATCTTCACACCTTCCTGTAGTTACTTAACCACATACTATGAATAAATACCTTAATTAGGCAAGTAGTTAACTCAATCAATCGATAAAAGTGCTGATATTTTATTTTTGTTTTAGATCAACAAAATGCGTTTAATATTTACGCAAAGCGACAGTTGTTAGCTAAATGATGAGTTATTTGACCTTAATCAAAAATTACCTTGAGCGATTTTGCGACAGTATCTGTCTACAAAAATAACAGTGATGTTTAAAAGGAGGTCATAACCTATGGGTAAAAATATTGCCAAAGATACCTTTTGTGACCATGACTACTGTTTATTTGAACAAAAGTTGAGTCAGCAGCTTGAACAACTTAAAGACATTATTGAACAAGACGGCTTTGGTCAGTCAACACTCAAAATAGGTGCTGAACTTGAAATGTACTTAGTCGATGCTGACGCACAGGTAAGTCTTGCTAATCAACAATTGCTTAACGATTTAAACGATGTGCAGTTTCAACCCGAGTTAAACCAATACAACATCGAATTAAATTTAAACTGTTTCCCGCAGCAAGGCCAACCGTTTACCGCGTTAAGAAATGAAATTTTAGACAAAACCGCCAAATTGGAAAAAGTGGCAAAAAAGCGTGGCATAAATATCGTGCCCATCGGCATTTTACCAACGTTAGAAAAAAAGCACCTTAATGTGAATTACATGACCGACAGCACCCGCTATCGCTGTTTGGCTAACTACCTTTATCAACAACGTGGTGAAGCATTTAAAATCAATATATCTGGTGAAGAAAACTTATCAGTAGATTTTGACGATATCTGCGCCGAAGGTGCAAATACCTCTTTTCAGGTGCACATGATGACCAAGCCAGCGTTGTTTTGCCAAACATTTAATGCTGCCCAGCTCACTCTTCCTTTAGTGACCGCCATTGGTGCCAATTCAGCGATATTTCTGGGCAAAAAATTATGGCATGAAACACGTGTAGCTTTATTTAAACAATCGTTAGACATTCGTCTACGCGATAAAGTCGCGTGGCAAGAGCCCCCAAGAGTGAACTTTGGCCACGGCTGGCTACGAAATGGCCCGTGGGAATTATTTGCCGAGTCTGTTGCCTTATATCCTCCGGTGATCCCCGAAGTGGTTACAACGAAAAATGAAGAAAATTTGGCAAAACTCGACGAATTAAATTTACATATGGGCACGGTGTGGCCATGGCATCGCCCTGTTTATGACCATCATAATAATGGCCATATTCGCATCGAATTTCGTGCTATTCCTGCTGGGCCAACCAGTTTAGATATGGTTGCAAATGCGGCATTTGCTATAGGCCTTGCCGCAGGTATGGCAGATAACATTCAAAATTACCTTGCTGTTATGCCATTTAAATATGCCGAATATAACTTTTATCGCGCCGCTCAATCAGGGCTAGACGCTAAAATTTTATGGCCTCTTAATAACCCCTATAAATTAGAAGAAGTTGCCCTAACAGATGTTATCAATGCACTTATTCCTATTGCCAAACAGGGCTTAGCGAGCTTAGGTGTTGATAACGAAGAAATTAACCAATTTATTCACATTATTGAACAACGACTAAACCGCCACATTAACGGCGCTATTTGGCAACAAAACACTTTAACTTATTTAGAGCAAACGATGGACAAAACATCCGCTTGTCGCGAGCTTGTTAACTTATATATAACTAATTGTAGAACGTGCCAACCCGTTGCTACATGGGAGCAAATATGGACATAAATTTCTCCGCGCTTGATTACCTTAAAGATCCAAGCAGCCAACAACTTAAAGAAACGCCTGAGCAATTTTTATTGTCTTTATCTGGGCCAACAATCATTGACATCACAGGTAGTGATCAAAGCCGTTGTCGCGTATTAGTTACGCTTTTACATGGTAATGAGCCCTCTGGTTTAATTGCCATGCATCGTTGGTTAATTGAATACAACCAAGCCAATAGTCACTTATTAATGCCTTCAACGAATATGCGCTTTATTATTTGTTCGATAGAAGCGGCTAAATCTCTGCCTTTGCTTAGCACCCGTTATACGGTAAATGGCAAAGATCTTAATCGCTGTTTTGGCAGTAAAAATAACCAAGGCTTTTACCAACGAGCTAACCTTATTGAAAATGCAATCCGTGAAGTAAACCCCGAGGCCATTGTCGATTTGCACAATACCTCAGGCCGTGGCCCGGCATTTTCAGTTTGCACCCAAAGCAGTGACGATAATGTGTCACTGACCTCACTGTTTTGTTCAACCATGATTTTATCGCACCTTAGCTTAGGTGCATTAATGGAGCAAAAGTTTAACTGCCCAACTATCACCCTTGAATGCGGCGGCAGCCAAGACAACGAAGCACACGAGCTCGCTTATGAAGGCATTAATCGCTATTGCAGCTCTGAATTAATTCATGATTGTCATCACAATAATCCGGTAGAAATTATTCATACACCACTGCGTTTGCAGTTAAAGTCGGGCGTTGATTTAACTTATGCTGATAAAAACACAAGCGCTGATGGTGTTATTTTAAAATTCGATCTTGAAAAGTTTAATTATGGTATTGCACAGCGCGGTCAATCGTTCGGTTGGATAAACGGCTGTGGTTTAGAACATTTAGAATTGGTTGATGCCGATAAAGAAGACGTTATCACCGATTACTTTACGGTACTAAATAATGAACTGATATGCGCAACTAATATTCGCGTATTTATGGCAACACCCAATAAAAACATTGCCATTAATGACTGTATTTTTTATGTGATTAAACAACGTGATATTAAAAATACCAAAATACCCGACATTGATTATTTTGTTGGCACCTAAAACTTAGCCAATGAAACATCAACGCCAAAAGATAAAAACAAGCCGTAAAAAAGCCCGTTAGCTAATCGACTCACGGGCTTCTCGGTCTTTAACGACTTAATTTAAATTTGTGATTATTCTTGTGCTGGAATTGCGTCACCTTGAATGAGGAAGTTATCGATATAGCCATGTTGTGTTCCTTTGTCTTCAGCGCCATTACTATTAAACTGGATCCAAAGTGTTTTTTGATCATTGGCATCTGCTGGCAATAAATGCTCTTTTTTAACAAAAACTTGTTTTGCAACACCGTCAACATCATTACTAAAGCTGTCGATTTCAACCCAGTTTATGCCATCAATCGAGTAATTCGTTGTATATTTTAAACCATCAATTAAATCTTTGGCCGCGATATCATAGTACAACTTTATATTTTGCTGTCCTGTGGTATCAAAAATAGCGGCATGGTCAGCACCATTTTTTGATCTTAAAGACGTAGTACTTGAAATAGTTTCACCGCCATTAACCGCTTCCACCGCATCACCACTGTGATCCACTTTTGATGGTATAGGAGCTAACGCAAATCCATTTACGTGACTCTCAGCGATATTTGCCCATTCAGCTGTTAATGTTTCCATCAAATTAAGCCCCGTTGAGGCAACTTTTCTAATACGAATTTTTTCATTGCCTTCAGATACATCATTGGCAATACCGTCGGTAACCGTTAAATTTAGCGTATAGAAAGCATCACCTGCCAAATTACCGCTGCTAACTGTAGCTATTTCTTCTTCGGTAGGTTGACGTAAAAGTACAATATAACCGTCAGGCGTAACATCAAATAAGTCACCTTTACCGCCAAGGTCATCACTTACTAATTCAAAAGTTAAGCTACTGTTGTCGTGTCCATCAGTTGCACGTAATGGCATTGACGAGCCGACAATTCCACCGATAGCTGCGGGTAAAATATCCTCGGCAAATTGCGCGTGAGTAATATTTAATACGGCGATATCTTCTTCGCCATCGTCGTTATTGGTTACTTTTATGCTAAATGTATTAGGGTTGTTTTCATCATAAGCAAATACGCCCGCTAAACCACCTTCAGCATCAATTGTTAACCAATCAGGTCCGGTTAATTTTTCAAATGAATAATTGTCAAAAAATGACGCAATATAATCACCAAGGCTATGATTGTGCTCTGAAAATTCAGCATCAATTACGCCACCATTTTTCACTATGGTATCTTCGGTAAAACCAAAGAAAAGCTTATCAACAACTAACGTAAATTCCTCGGTAATGGTAAATTCGCCATCAGAAACACTCACTTCAAAACTATAATCACCTGGTACATCGGTAACACCCGTTAATTGGTCACCATCAAGCGACAACCACCCTGGGCCGCTAACTAGTTCATAGGTTAACGCGTCACCTTCAATATCGGTTGCACTTAATGTTGCAGCATATTCAACAGTTTGGATAGCGGTTAACTTCGATACAGTTAAATCAGTTGGCCCTTGGTTTGGATCAGAAACCAGCAAATTAAAGCTTTGCTCAATAACATGTTCACCGTCGGTCACTGACAAAGTAAATGCGTAACTACCTGCTGCTGGTATTACACCTGTAAGCTTGTCACCCTCAAGCGAAAGTAACGGTTCGCCTTCTACTTCTGGGCCATCGACAAGTGCAAAGGTTAATGGGTCTTGGTCTAAGTCTTGCGCAGAAACCACAGCTTCAAATGGCTGTGAGGTAATACCGGTTAAATTGGAGACCTCAAAATTATCTGGCGCGCGATTATGAATAACAATATTGATTACCGCACTTCCTTCAACATATTCGCTGCCGTCAAAAACACGAAACGTTAAGTCTGAACTACCCAAGCTTTCTAAAGGAGGTGTGCCAGTAACGGTGCCGTCTAAACCCACAACAAGCCAGTCTGGCCCTGATAATTTGGTATAAAGCAATTTATCTTCGTCGGCATCGGTTGCAGAAATCATAGCATTAAAAGGCACTAACTCGCGGCCGTCGGTATTATCAATCATAGGGATTGACGGCGCACTATTGGCATTGGCATCGTCGTCATCGTTGAGATCACAACCCGATAATAATAGGCATGAACTCATGGTAGCGAACATTACCGCACGTGAGCATTTTTTTAGTTTCATGGTGTTGTTAATAATTTGCATAAAGTGACCTTGTGATTTTTATAGTTTTTCACATATTCTAATATTAATTCACATATTTATAATATAAATAACACACAAGAACAAGAGTAAGCATATTTATTTCATCATAAATAAATAAGCGATTGTATTTATAGGAATTTATATTTTAAGGTTTTATCTAATTGTACAATTTAAAATACAATTAGGCGCGAAAGGTGATTTAAAAGAAATTGAAATAGAAATTAGATGTGACGGTGAAAAGTAAAATGCACTAACGTTTGAAAGCTAGTGCATTAAAACAGTGTTTAGGCTTATTTACCTAGGTAAGAAGAAAATCATAAAAGTGCAAAATAGCGTTATAACCACAAACCATTTAACAAAAACACCTAGCATTCGCCTTTTGTCATTCGGATGTTTTTTGGCAAGCGGCATACCGCAGCTCAAACATTCAGAGCGACTATCTTCGTTTTCTGTTTGGCAATATAAGCACGGGATCTTATTCATATAGCGTTAATACTCTTTATTTGTCTTAGTATGAAAATACAAGCTCACATGAACTATTGATTAGTTAATTGATGATACAACTGCGGCAATTTTATTGGCAATTGCGACGGCTTTAACAACACCGTATACGAGCCACTACCAAATATATAGGGCAAGTAATCCTCAGCTTCTTGATCAATTGTTATGCAAAAAGGTTTAATACCCAAACGCTTAGCTTCAGCAATCGCTTGATGGGTATCTTCAATGCCAAAGCGACCTTCATAATGATCTATATCGTTCGGCTTGCCATCCGTTAAAATTAGCATTAGCTTTTGAGACGACTTTTGTTCGGCGATTATTTTAGTTGCTTGGCGAATAGCCGCGCCCATGCGGGTATAAAAACCAGGGCGTATCGATTGAATTCTGCCGCGCACATCATCACTGTATTTTTCATTAAAGTTTTTTAGCATCGAAAAGCGCACATTTTGACGTTTTACTGATGAGAAGCCATACATGGCAAAGTTATCGCCAACCGCGTTTAATGCTTCGCCAAAAAGCATCAAACTGTCTTGAACAACGTCGATAACGCGATTATTGTCGTCTAAATGCGCATCGGTCGACATAGAGATATCCGCTAACAATAAGCAAGAAAGGTCGCGGTTATTACCACGAAAACTTTGAAATAAGCCCCGCTCTTGTGTCGGCGAAATGGTGCTTTCAACATGAAAGTCTAACCAAGAGGATAAATCTAACTCTTCACCTTGCGGTTGGGCTTTTAGCCAATAGCGCACACTGCGTAATTGTTCAAATTGCGCTTGTATGGTTTTAGAAATTTTTCGCAATCTTGCTGGTAGCGGTTTTGCCGTGGCATCTTTGGGTAACATTGGCTGAAGCAAGACTCTGTCTTCAACTAATCGATGAGTTTTGTAGTCCCACTCAGGCAGTTTAAGCCCCTCGCCCATTGGCGTGTCATCTTCTGATGCCGACGGTAAGTCCATATCAATTTTAATACGGGCACTTTTTTGATTTTGTTGTTGCGATAAGGTTATTTTGTCGAGATCTTCAACGATACGTTGATTATCTTCGTCATCATCGTCGCTATCGTCACTGCCGCGATCCATTTTTGCAAATTCACTCCAAGAAAACATGCTCTCTAGGCGAAAGATCATCATACCACTGCGGCTTTCCGGTGAATCGACACGCTCGGCTTTTTTGCGACTGGTTTCACTTTTTTTACTGCCGCATACACTTTCTTGTTGCTCAATTTCATCTGGATATTCGGGCATCAAAATCTCATCAGCTTGCGCCGAAGGATAGAGCCACAAATAAACCGCTCGAGGGGCGAAATTAACTACAGGAAATTTCGTAACTGAGCCTGGTTCGAGCACGGCTTGAATAATCGCATTTTCCATAGCCTGCTCTTCGGCAGGCATTTTTGAAACATCGATACGACTTTCTACAAAAGCCTTAGCAAGCCGCTGATATCGCACTTGCAGTGCAGGATATTTTTGTAAAACATCAACCACTAACGCTTGATTATCTATCGCCCAATGTTTAAATTTTTGTTGATGATTGGCCGCAAGAACGGCTAACCAAATATATAAATCGCGGTTAAGTGATTCCGTTGGCAAAACGGCTAAAGATTCAGGTAAACGTAAGCTTTCTTCATCTTGCCATGCCAGACTAAATTGTTGATTATGACCTGAAATTTTCTGTAAGAAGCTGCGGCGCTCCAAATATTCTCTTGGGCTTGCGGCTTCAACGCGCTTAAGTGGGTCTCCGCCTAACGCTCTAAAGACAACGCCTATCGACTTACTTACCTGATTAAAATCGACTTTAGCGTCAAAATAATCTGTACTGGCTTTTCGAGTGATAAACCTATGCCAAAAACCACCAACCCACTCTTCCATTTCAACTCAAAACTGTAAAAACATGATGCATGCATAATAGCAAGGCCATAGTTAAAAGCTGTGATTTAAATCAATATCTCGCACAATGCTCAACATTTGGGTTACCTGCGTTTACATTATTGGTTCATACTAGGAGGAGTAAAGCTGCAGTTGACTGGTTATACGAATAAAATAACTGTGGGGTTTAGAAATATGAATAGTTTAAGAAATTGTTACTTGCTTATTTATTAATCAAACAAACTGTGCAATATTCGTAACTTACGCCCCGTAATGTCATCAAAAAAATAGTTTCTACTCGCTAGCCATAAGGAATATGACCATGCAAATAGACAAAACATTGCTCGTGCCACACAGATACAGCACCCGATATTCTAAAATAATATCAATTGTGCTGACCACATCAGTACTATTTAGCTTGTGTTCTTTATTTGTTTATCATTACCAACAGAAAATTGAAGAGCATCAACAAAGCTTGCAATTTATTAAAGCACCACAAGTTAATGATCTCTATTTTTTAGACTTTCGATTATTAAGTACTAATCAAGTTGCCAATCAACGCTATAAAATTGCCAAAGTTGTTGCTATTACCGGCAATATTATCTCATTGCACTATGGCAATACTTTCTACCCTCACCATAATACCTTGCTAAACAGCGTTAGCTCTGGACAGCTAGAATTAGCAAACTACTTCAGCACTGACATTTATAATTTTCGCCATCAAGAAATTGAAAATATGTTTGCAAGCAGTGCTATTTACGCCGCTAAACGCCCAAGTACCACGCTAATAACGATTACAAAAGAGTAAAGAAAGTAAGCAAAGTAGCACCTGAATTTGCGTTATTGCCGGTTTTTAATCAAGCATAGCTGATGCACAGTCAGTCTGACTTTTGGCTGATTAACTTTTGGCTGTAAAACGATTTCCTAAACACCACTTCCCAGAAGCTACTTTCTAAAAGCTTGATAACGCACGACATCATCCGTACATGTTAACCATGGTGCTTTTGAGCGTACAAAAATATGCGCATTCACCGTTAGCTGACAATCAAGCTGGTCAAACACCGCCAACGCGACTTCAATGGTATTGTCTTGTCGATTGTAGCTCGACTCAAAGGTTAAACTCGCGCCACAACACGAACAAAATTGTCGCACGGTATCATTCTCGGCTCGGTATTGGCTTAAGTATTCCTGCCCTCTAAGCCAAGTTAAATCACTGTTGTTAACTTCAGCAAAGGTAGAAAATGCAGCGCCATGAAATTTTTGACACATAATACAATGACAATGAGCAATATTGGTTTGAAATTGCTTAACAGAAAAGCCTATTTTTGCACATAAGCAGCTTGCGGTATTCGCCATCATCAGATCTCAATTTATGCGGTTATAGTATTCAACTTACTGCACAATAATGAAAAATACTAGTCGTTGATGTTGCCAGAATGAGTATTAAGAAAAAGTTGAAAACAAGCGCCTGAAAGCTCGCGACTATTACTGACTTTTAATTGTGCTTGATGCCAATCAATGATCTTGCGCGTAATGGCAAGCCCAAGCCCATAACCGGCAATCTTTTCATTATGCTCGGCACGTGAATATGGCAGAAATAATTCATCCACTTCTTTAATATTAACCCCTAAGCCATCATCTTCAATTTGCAACACTAGCTGGTTACCATGCTGATACAGCGAAATTACCACCAACTGGTTTGAATACTTAATGCCGTTATCAATCAGGTTTTTAATGGCGCGCGCAATCAAACGTTCATCCACTTCTACTAATAAGTCGCTTTGACAATGAAAACGTATGGTTTTAGACGAGTACTGCCCAAGCAATTCCATATAATGCTTAACCATTGGCACAATACTTTGCTCTGTTAAATGTAAGTGCGGCACTTCTTGGTCTTGTTTTGAAAACTCAAGGTATTCGTTAACGAGGCGATTAAGTTCATCAATATCTTGCTGTAGCAGTACTTTAGTTTCTTCAACATTAGTTTCATCTAGCGTTGCCAAAGAA
Source organism: Thalassotalea sp. PLHSN55 (assembly GCF_052030545.1). Classification (NCBI taxonomy): domain Bacteria; kingdom Pseudomonadati; phylum Pseudomonadota; class Gammaproteobacteria; order Alteromonadales; family Colwelliaceae; genus Thalassotalea; species Thalassotalea sp. PLHSN55. The sequence goes on from NZ_JBPDIH010000005.1 coordinate 38,223, forward strand.
AAGTTTAAGCGCGATAAACTGGTTCTTAATTCGTGAGATAAGGTACTGGAAAGTTCTTTTTGCAAGGCAACTAATCTCGATATTTTTTTGATCATCCAGCAAAAGGAATCATTGACTGGCTGAAAATAACGGGATTTAGGTAACCTTAAGTGATGTAGATCACGCGATTTAACAAAACCTTGTGCGGCAAATTTGAGCTGATACATATCGTGAAAAATAGGATATAAGCCGATAAAAATAATCGCCGCCAGCATTAAATAAAAGCCACTGGTATACCAAGAATTATCGAGAATGGGCTCAACGGCAACGGGCCCAAAACGCATAATATAGTTGGCGTTAAGTTTTTTATAAAAATAATCGCCATGTTTACCGGCAACCACAATCACTTGAAAGCTTTTAAGTTGCTCAACAATCGTGGTATTGGCGGCTACATCTGAAAATTTAATGATCTGAACATTAGTAAAAGGTAACGGCGTCGAACTATTACATTGATATTGTTGGCAATATTCCGTGACTAATTGCGGCATGTAGTCAAAGTCAATTTCGATATTATTTTGCTGACGTTGATACTGAAGAAAGCAGTAATCGACACTTACGATCAAAATAAAAAAACTTAAAATAACCAACAAGTAGTAGCGAAAAAAGCTTTTAAACACGATTAGGCTCTGGCACTTAACATATAGCCTTGTCCCCAAGAGGTGCAAATTTGACAATTAAGCCCAACATAGCTTTCTAATTTTTTACGTAAACGGCTAATGCGACCGTCAACGGTGCGATCTAAACCGTCGTATTCTCTACCAACTGTATTGACAAATAAAAACTCGCGACTTAATTGCTTTTCTTTATGTAAGGCTAACAGCCACAGTAAATCAAACTCATAGCGTGATAGCTTTATTGGTTTATCATCAACCGTTGCAATGCGAACATCGTTACATATGTGTAAGTTTTCAAATTGTATTTGGTCACTATGGTGTCGACTTGTTGATTCTGGCTGTTTACGTTTAAGGCAGGCCCTCACTCTTGCAAGTAATAATTGTGGGTCGACGGGTTTGCAAATATAGTCGTCTGCACCGAGTTCAAAGCCTTTTAATTGATGTTGCGTATCAGATAACGCCGTTAAGAAGATATACGCCCCTTGAAAGTTTTCTCGAACCAATTGAATAATTTCGAATCCGTCAGTGCCCGGCAACATCACATCACATAAGATTAAGGCAAAATTATTGCTCGCCACTAAATGTTCCAGATTGTCGCCATTAACAAAATGCCTAACGATATAGCCATTGGCGGTTAGAAACTTAACAATAGATTTTGCTAACGCTAAGTCATCTTCAATTAATAAAACTTGATTACTACTGCACATCTAAAAAACACTCCATAAACGTCGACGTATTTTCCGGTAGTCTTGACCTAGCACTTCAATCGCAACATGTGCGCTGATATCTTGCTGACTACCTTTCATGACAAATTCCTTGCCCTGTTTTAACGACAGCGTAATTTCACTGTGTCCTTGTTGACTGTCTTCAACACAAAACAGCGGACTTGATTGCCCTTTTTCATAAACACAAAAAGAAGATTTATGGTCAAGCTGCCAATTAAAAATAAATGCTTGCTGACAAGGGCTGTTTTTATCAACCAAACAGGTTGTTGGGGAAATTGAAAAATAAGGCTGGGCGTAAACCGAATTAGCGCTAGCGAGTAAGCTAAAACAAAGGCCAATTAGGGTTAATATAATGTTCCTTATCATAGTAACAGCCATTAGAAGATATGCTTAATGCCAACAAAATATGAACGGATATTATTTTTTACAATAAGCGGACTATTGCTAATACTCGCATCTAACCACTCATTCTTAATTGTATTTACCAGATACCATTTGGGGGTAATCACATAAGTCAGCCCGACTTGGGCGGTATAATTAATCGCGCTACTTGCTTGATAACTTGGTGTTTGCAGTAGAAAGTTATTAACGACTACATCGCTCGGTGCTTGATAGCCATAATAATAATTTGTCATGTGCTTATCTTTATATACAGCCCCTAATTCTAGCTCGACAATCCATGAGCTAAACGACCACATTTTGTTAGCACTTGCTTGTAATTCGAAGCCATGATGTACATTTGAAATATCATGAACTGCACCAACACGCACCATAACATCACCATAATAACGAAGCTCACCGCCTGCCATATAAGATAGCGACTTGTGCTGTACTTTAGGCGGTTGAAAAACCGTTGGCGCTTTAAAGGGGAAAAGTCTGCCTTTTGAATCGTTACCGGTAAACGCCGCAACCACTTTTCGATTTTTACCCGGAAAATACAAACCATCAAGGTTTTGCTGACCAATAAGTTCAATCACAAGGTGATTATTTTCAAAAATATTGTAACTGAGGTTTAAATTTTCCAGTGAAAACTTATCTGAATAATAACGAATATCGGGTAACAGATAAAAAGGCACATCGCTTTGTTCAAAAACAGGGTTGGCGATTTTTCCATAACCGGCAGACACAGCGAGCTGCCACTCGTCTAGAGGAGCTACTAGGCTAGTATCAACCAGATACTGGGGCTGTGCCTGCACTGTGTAACTAAATAAGGCACTTAATGTTGCTATGGATAAGGTTAACTTCATTTAAATGATCTTTATTTCACTGATTGTAATAAACCAACAATGGGGAAATTTGCACAATTGTCTATACAAGCATCAGCATAACAAACAATATTTTCTCTAACAATTCAGTCAGTTAATGTGCAAGTGTAAAAGCAAGGTAAAATAATTTCTTTTAAAAAACGTAAAAATATAATCTATTGAATATTAACGATAAAAATAATTTACCAAGTAAATCTACCCGTAACTTTTTGTACATTTTCGTACAAACAAATAACAAAAAGGCCTCCGAAGAGGCCTTAGTTAATCCGTTTTATCGATATTTATTTAGTTTTGTGCACTTTACGCGCAGCAAATAAAGATAAAACCAGTAGCATCATCCAACCATAAGTACCACCTGAGCTAGTACTCTTTGCTGGTGTTGATGGCTTACTTGCCGGTGGGTATTCACACGTACCGTTATCGGTTGTCGCTTTGTCATCATAGTTGGTTGCTGATGAGTCGGTACAACCTAAGTTAATACCGTCAGACAATACTGTTAATGTAAAGGTCGCGGTGTCTTTATCTTCTGGATATGCCATATCGTAAACAGTAACGCTAATTTGCGTTTCGCCATACCAGTTAGCATCTGGTGTCACGGTAAATGTAGAACCAGAGGTGTTACCTGAAACCACAGCGGTTACGTGCTCGCCCGTTACTTCAATCCCGTTAACAGTGCCTTTGTTATCGTTATAGATAATGGCGATATCTTCTAACGACGTATTTTCAGCGATACTAACATCAGCAAATGAAGATACCGTAATATTACTTGGGGTCGCTAAAGTATGCGACACGGTCACTAATTCAGAATCGCTAAACTGGCTATCAACTACAACAACTGACTCAGCGCCGATCGCATTAGCTAATACGCGTGCTTTAAAGGTTAAATCAAGCTGCGTTTGCTCTGGTCCTCGGTAATCTGCACAAATCACAGTACCATTAGAGACTTTGGTATTAACATCGTTATAAGCAAAACCGTCATTTAAATAACCGTAAGCTGGACCAAATGTACCGCGCTCTCCCCAGTAACCATGAATACCAATCGAACCTAAATCATTATTGGTCGAGTTTAATGACTCGTAAGCGTAGATAATTTCATAATCGCCTGGTTCAAACGTAATATCGGTAGAAATAATCGTTTCAATATTATAGTAAGCATCAGGGTCAGCATTAGGTATTGCTCTAAAGTACTCTTCAGCACCATCCCATTGGAAAATATAGTGATCGTCAGTGATAACCGCATAAACAGCGTTCATATATTTAAGTTTATCCCAGTCAAAATAAAGGTTGTCAGGCATGTAAACATCACCTCGCCATAGTGGCGCAACCATAGTATCAGGGAAAATTTGAAAGCTATCATTGAACTCTAAATGCATATTAAAAATTGTTGGCATCGGATCAAATTGCACATAACCAAACGGAGAAATACCTAATACGTCTCGTGAATGTACTTCTGAATTTCCGTATAAAGGTACATGTGGTAAGCCGTTTGTTTCCATAGGAATATACAGAACTTGTCTTTGGAAGCCCGAAAGTTCGATCGGCGTATAGCCTTCTAAACCTAAGTCATAGAAATTAGGATTGTCACCATAAGGTACTTTACACATTTCATCTTCTGCATTCGTGGTGAAAGCATAGTGACGACGCACATCAGCTGACGACGCTTGACTGGCATCTATACTAATAACCTGACCTTCAACCATTAGCCCTTCTTGATAGTTACCAACACCACCAATAACAATGCTGTCTTCAAGTAGTTCTAGGTTTTCAGGTAAGCGAGTGGTGATATTAAAGTCTCGTTCACCACCTAGTAAGTTAGGCGCTAACGTTACTTGGTACTCAACAATATCACCTACTTTACTTGAGGTTTGTGACGCATCAATGCTTACATCACTGCCGTGATGAATAAGCTTAACCGGAATTTCACCTAAGTTACTGTTATTAAAATCATCACTACCTAAACCCACTACCCCATAAAAAGCATCGCCTTCGTTAGCTTCTTCGAGGTTGTAATTTAGTTTTGCTTGAAATGGTGTTAAGCCATTAATATTTTCAGGTATTTCAATCGTTAAATTATCGCTATTTTCGCTGCTTACTATCGCAAGGTTAACGATAAAGTTATCGGCATTATTTGACTCATCTTCTTCAACAAATTTCCAGTTTGCCGCAATCGCCCAATATTTGCCTGGTGTTGGGTTATTAACAGCACAGAAATCGTCTCGGCCGGTATGAGAATAACAAATCGCTTCGTCGTTCCATTGAATATCTTCATCACCATTAAGGTCCATACCTAGGTCAATTGAGGCATAGGCATGCGGCTCATCAATGCTTTGTACTTCCCATACGATGCGCTTAGTGCCTTCTGGTACGTCAAAGAAAATCACTTCAACACCTGACGCTTCTTCAAGCTCAGCTCGCGTTAACGGTGCATAATCTTCATTTCCCATGTAAGCACGTTTATCGTACTCCGCCATAGGAATTTTCCAATTAAACTGCTGCGCTTTGCTTAAACCATAAACCACATGATTAAACGATTGAATTTCATCAGTGATGATTTCAGGCGTTAGTGTATGACCTTGACTGCGATGAATAATACCGCTGACTTCATTAGGTAAATTATCATCGGCAAAACGTACGCCCATTGGCAAATACTGGTCTGGCAATGACAAATCACGAGGCTTTATATCAACGCGACCAAATAACTGTACTTGTGATGAGTCAGCATTTGGCGCACCAATTTCCAATATATTCGCCGTTACGCTAATCGCTTGGCTCTCACCCGCTTTTAATGAAATAATTTTTGGTGTTACATCTACCGAAAGCATGTCCAAACCATCCATGCCTAAACTTGATGCGGAGACATCCCATGTACCATCGGTTGTCGCAGTAAATGTGCGCATCCACGTACATGAACCTTCACAACTGTCATTAAATAAAAATGGCACATTTAAATTAGTCATGGTGCCACCATTTTCAGGATCAGCTGCGCGATAGTTTGCTGCGGTTTCGTCTAGTAACAAACCAGCTTTAGTTGCACGCGCAACATTAATGACACCACTGCCGGCATCGTTATAACCTGCAGGTACTGGATCAAACGGGTTATTGTCGCGTGCACGGGTAACAGACTCGATTGAAGCGGTCATCATTAGCGCAGACTGAATTTGCGCTGGTGACCAATCGTTATGAGCTTGTTTTAATAACGCCATTGCACCAGCAACATGGGGAGCTGCCATAGACGTTCCGCTGATTGCTGTATAATCAGTAGGTTGAGGTAAAGCGGTAAAAGGTTGTTCATCTGCCCATGCGGCATAAACGTCCACACCTGGCGCGGCAACGTTCGGCGTCATAATATCGGGCACAACTTGGTTAGGGCCGCGAGAAGAAAAATCGCCAACGTAATCCGCTTGTCTAACTTTAGTTGTTACTTGCGATTCTGTGATTGTGATTTCGTGGCCTTCACCACTGCGAAGCCAGTCTTCAAGGCCAAACCGGTTATTTTCGCTCGTGCCATAATAAGATTCATTAGAAATTAGAATTCCTGGAATGGCATAAGCGTCGTTTGCGATATTTTCGGTGCTACTGGCATTATATAAAATAAAACCACCTGCCCCACCTTGAGCCACATTTATCGCTTTCGATACACGTGGAATATCACCACGCTCACAAACAACAATGGGTGCTTTAGTAAATGGATTACCGTCTGGGTCTACAGAGAAAAAACCATCATCAAATGCGTCGTTACACCTTTCATATTGCCAACCATAATCAGATGCTTTAACCACAGGGCCGGTATAACTCCCCGTAATACCGCCACCAACAATGTCTGGTAAGGTATCGTCACCACCAACAAAGCCAGTAATAGCTTTACCTTCAACAGTAATTTCACGACCATGAGTACTGGCAGCAACAGAAGTTAACCACGGTGATAAATGATCAATTGCACCACGGGCCTGCGACGCGGCTTCAGGCACAAATGAATTACCAGCCGAGGCAGCAACCGAAATACCGGCTTCACGCGCCGCTAAAAATGAAAGTTCAACCGGCTCTTGCCATGGGTTTTCACCATATTGACTACCGATTGAAAAGTTGATGACATCAACGCCATCTTCAATCGCATCTTCAATACTGGCAATAAGAGCTGAACTTGGACAGCCAGCGTATTCATCGCCATAACTGCGATCGCCTGGAAAACACACTTGGTAAGCAATAATATTGGCACGTGGTGCAACGCCTGAAACTTGTGGGAATACTAAGCCAGTTGCTAAACCATCGCCTTGCTCAATTAATTCAGGCACCAAATAATCAACATCAAATAACACATTACCTGCTGCTGTTGATGCGGTGTGTGAACCATGGCCATTGTAGTCTTCACCGTTTTCTGGGCGATGTGAAGGAAAAATATAATCAGAAAAGCTGTCAGTGATTATTGGATACGAACGCACACCAATAAGTTTGTCATTACACATATCTTCAAATGCTTGACAGTCACCAAGGTAACTACTGTATCGAGCAGGCATTTGATGCACATAACCATCGCCTGCTTCTTTTGCAAATGACGGATGATCAGAATTAATGCCGGTATCAATAACACCTATTACGATACCTTCACCTTGATATTCACCTCGACCTACGCCGCCAGTCCAAATTTGATCGGCGCCAATATGTTCAGGTCCAACATCGGTATGTAAGTCATACATTTTTTCGGCAACAACTTGACGTACACCGGTCATTTGCGCCACTTGCGCAGCTTGCTCTTGAGTCATTTTTACTGCAAAACCGTTAAATGCCATGCTGTATTCAGCTTTTACATTAGCGGCTTTACCGGTAATACTTTGCAGGCGCGATATTACGTTATCTCTCTTACCTTTTAGGTAATTGGTGTAATTAATGACATTCGTGTCTTTGGTATCTAATTTACCCATTGTACCTTGTCGCGCTAATAAAGCTGGCGCTTGGTTCATTCTTGGGTTAGTCGCTGCTAAACCTTGAACACCGCCGCGATATAATGCAGTAGGCTCGTCGCTTAACTCAACAATATAAAGACGTTCGCCGGTTAAACCGAGTTCATGCTTAAATGGTATTTTTTGTTGTTGAGTTGCACCAAGCGCGCGATGAGTATTTTTGCTTTGGCTGGCATTACGCTGATGTGAGACACCATTACGCGATGTACCTGCAGTTAAATTTTGATTAAATTGTACAATTTGATCTGTAATAGCAATGCTTTTGAAGCCACTTTTAGGTGCCGCTAGCTCTGAAGCAGTGGCGCTAACACCTGCTGCATAAAGAGCTGCTAGTACCGAAAGCGTTATTGTTTTTGCTTTCAAAATGTTTTCTCCCTGGATTATTTTTTATTTTATGCGTCGCAATTTTTTTGCGTTTGCGCTAACAGTAATGCCATAAAAATAAAGGGAGATTTGTACGAAAATGTGCAGTTTTAGTTGTCGATAAAGTGCAAAATGAGTTAAAGCGCGAGTTCACATCAATTGTAGTAATTTGTGCAAATTGATGATGAAAACATCAGACTATGGGTAATTTTTATCATTAATCAAAATGCAGACATAAAAAAACCGCAGTATACACTGCGGTTTTTAATCACTTAGATTAAGTCGTTAAACTAAGCTTCTTTTTCTGTTACCCAGAAGCTTGCTAAGTAGGCAATTAAACCCAGTAAGAAAACAACACCAGCAACTTCACGTAACCAGTAGAAGATGGCAAGTTTATCTTGAGTTGCCATGAAGCTTAATGCTTCACCTGTTTCTGGTAAACGTTGTAACCATACTTGTAGTACACCAGCACCTGTTAAGAACAAGGTGATAAATACCATAGCCACCGTCATTAACCAGAAGCCCCACATTTCAACTACTTGAGCTCGGTTACAGTTAGCTTCACCGATACCACGTAATTTAGGCATTGCGTATGAAATAATGGTCATACAGATCATTGCATATGCACCGTAGAACGCCATGTGACCATGTGCAGCCGTTATTTGTGAACCGTGAGTGTAGTAGTTCACTGGTGCTAACGTGTGTAAGAAACCCCAAACACCTGCACCTAAGAATGCCATTACCGCAGTACCTAACGCCCATAAGGTAGCCGCTTTGTTAGGATGTTCACGACGACGACGGTTAACCATATTAAAGGCATACAATACCATAGCAAAGAAAGGTAACGGCTCTAATGCTGAGAAGATAGAACCAATCCATTGCCAGTATTCAGGTGTTGCTAACCAGTAGAAGTGGTGACCTGTACCTAAGATACCTGTGATCAACGCCATTGCGATAATAACGTATAACCATTTTTCGATAACTTCACGGTCAACACCGGTTACTTTAATTAATACGTAAGCTAACATTGCGCCCATGATTAATTCCCATACACCTTCTACCCATAAGTGAACAACAAACCACCAGAAGTATTTATCTAATGCGATGTTTGCAGGGTTATAGAAAGAGAATAAGAAGAATACCGCTAAACCAACTAGACCAGTAAACATTACCATATTGATGGCAGTTTTGCGGCCTTTAAGGATAGTCATACCAATGTTAAATAAGAAACCTAGTGCGACCACAACAATACCTATTTTAGTAATTGTTGGCTGTTCAAGGAACTCACGTCCCATGGTAGGTAGTAATTCATTAAAGGTTAAATCAGCTAATGTTGAATAAGGAACTAATAAGTAACCTAAAATGGTAGCGACACCTGCTGCCGCGAAAATCCAAAACAGCGCTATGGCTAATTTAGGACTATGAAGCTCAGTTTCAGCTTCTTCCGGCACAAGATAATAAGCAGCACCCATAAAGCCAAACAATAACCAAACAATGAGTAAGTTAGTGTGTACCATACGAGCAACGTTGAACGGAATGGCACCTGCTAAGAAGTCACCAACAACGTATTGTAAGCCCATAATTAAGCCAAATAGAATTTGACCGACAAATAGGATCATTGCAAAAATAAAGTAAGGTTTTGCGACCGCTTGAGATTGATATTTTAAAGTATTCATCGCGTTACCCTTCATCGTTTGGTGGCCAATCGTTTACGTCCATTTGGGCAGTAAACTTAAGGAATTCAGCTAAATCATCAATTTCTTGATCAGTTAGATGGAAGTTAGGCATTTGACGACGTCCTGGAATATTTAATGGTTGAGCTTTCATCCAGCCACTAAAAAAGGCTTTGAATCCAGCTTCACCGCCGCGACGTACATAGACGTTACCTAGTTCAGGGGCAAAATATGCACCTTCACCGATAAGTGAATGACAGCCGACACAGTTATTTACTTCCCAGAGCATCTTGCCACGCTCTACAGACTCGGTAAGATTTTCTCGATGGTCTCGTTGAGGCATCTCTTTTGTTGTGTGGAAGGTCAAAGCAAGTAACATCAACAGGAAGAAAACACTTCCGCCATAATAGATATTCCTTGCCATGCCTTTAGTAAAGCTTTCTGACATGGTGTTTCCCTTATTAAAAATGTAATAAAGCAAGTGAATGATAGGCAGTTATGAATTTGTGGGTGTTGATGGAAATCAACTTTTTTACAGGAGTGTTTCAAAAGATTACAAATTGACACAAAATTTTGCGCTACGTCAAAGAAATGTGGTGACAAACATCACTAAAACGCATCAAATCTGACCACTGAATATTTTAACTGGCGATTTATCCACCACGAAACCCTATAAAAAGTAAGGGATTAGAGTAACTTGCACAAAGTTAGTGCTATTGCATGCTTTTAAGTAGTGATGAGTTAAGCTGACATTAATCCAAAATCAAGCTAAAAAAATAAGCTATTGATTAATGGTAACTTTATATCTTCATCTATCATTGTTATCTCTGAATATCTCTGGCATAGAATATGCTCTTGTATTAAAAGTACATTGCCTGTTTCAATCGCAGTAACACCCAAACACTATTACCAAATACTTGCTGTTAGACCATCGTCGTAGGCTCGCCAAAGGAGAAACTCATGGACTCAATTCTCGTTATTATTGCCTTATCTTTAGCTATTGCTACTGTGGTTAACATCATTTTTACAAAGCTGTCTATTTCACACATTATTGGCTATATCGTCACAGGTATTATCATTAGCAACATGTTTGACTTTAATGGCAGCGACAACTTAGCCTCATTAGATTTAATTGGTGAATTTGGCATTGTATTTTTAATGTTTACCATTGGTTTGGAAATGTCTTTTGCCAAGCTAAAAAAAATGAAAGACATTATCTTTATCAATGGCACCGTTCAAGTTACAGCGTCAGCACTCATTGTATTTTTAGTAGCAAAATTTCTGTTCAATTTAGATAATACCTCAGCAATTATTGTCGCCCTCGCTTTTAGTTTATCGTCAACCGCAATCGTTTTAACCTATTTGAAAAAGTCAAAAGATATTAATACACCCTATGGGCAAAAATCAGTCGCCATTCTTATTTTTCAAGATTTGGCAGTAATACCTGTGTTGTTACTGATCAGTTTTTTGGCTAACGACCAATTATCGGTTACTGAAGTATTAACAAAAACTATACTTTATGCTGCTGCAATCATTTTATTCATGTTCACCTTAGGTAAGAAAATTATTGAATGGTTATTGCAATTCTCTACCGCGGTGAAAATGGAAGAAGTATTTTTAGGCTCAGTTTTAACCATAGTTTTGTGCACTTCGTTGCTTGCCCATGAAATGGGCTTTACCTATTCACTCGGCGCTTTTATCGCGGGTATGATCATCGCTGAAACGCATTTTCACGTTAAAGTAGAGTCTGACATCGCTTCATATAAAGACTTATTGCTAGGAGCTTTCTTTTTCGCGATCGGTAGTAAAATAGATATTTTGTATTTTATCAATAATTTGGGCATTGTCTTTGGCGTGCTTTTGTTGGTGATGTTAATAAAAGCCGCCATTATTTATCTGCTTATTCGCAACAGTGCAAACAAAAGTGACTCGATAAAGTCAGCATTTGCTTTATGCCAAGTCGGTGAGTTTTCATTTGCTATTTTTAGCTTAGCACTAGCAGAAAATATTATTTCAGCGCAACTTGGCAGCTTTTTAATTTTAGTTTCTGTACTGTCGATGATAATTACGCCGTTTATGGTTAACAATATTTATCGATTAGCAGCCCTGTTTGTTACTGAATTTTTTGAAGCCGATAAAATTACGCCAATTGATAAAACTCAACATACCATTGTTTGTGGTTTTAAAATTGTCGGTCGGATCGTTGCCAAAGAATTAGCTGAGCAAAACGTTAGTTTTATCATTATCTCAGATAACTTGCCTGATGTGTTACTTGCTAGAGAACGCGGCTATATGGCCTATTTTGGCCATTTAGAAAAGAAACCAGTAATAGAGTCGCTTAATGTTGAACAAACTTCAGCGGTTATTTTGACAATGAACAGCATTGATACCAAACGTTTGATCTGCGAGTCGTTGTTGAGCTCGGTCGCGAATGTTAATTTAATTGTGAAAATAAATACCTTGGTAGAAAAAGACAGTCTAGCTGATTTAGCCATTGGTTCGTTTGTGCATGCTGAACATGAAACCGCGAACCTGCTTGTTAAAGAAAGTTTAAAACGGGTATCAATTGTTCAATAGGTTAAATCGTGTAGATAAAAAGCAAAATTAGCGGTAGCACTAATACATAGGCTAATAACAACAAACGCCAAAAGCGTGGCGCGTGGTTTAGCTCCATAAAAATATCAGTAATTTGTTGGCCTTTGAGAAAGACGATAAAAAACACGACGGTTAAAAACAAACCTTGTTGATCAAATAGACTGCCAGCTAATACTGACGCTACCGTTAATACCATCAGCCACAGCCAGCTCAAACTAATGCCAATCGCGCCACTATTTTTCATCTGTTAGGCTCCTATCACCTGATAACATCAACATAAATACCCCAGTCTAAATCACACTAACCTAAATCACACCAATCTAAATCACACTAACCTATATCACATAGACAAGTGGAAATAGAATAATCCATAACATATCAACCATATGCCAGTAACTTGCGCCAGATTCAAAACCTGACACTTCACCGTTTTGATACTGCCCTTTCATGGTTTGTCGAGCGATAAAAACTAGAATAACCATGCCCAACAACACGTGCATAAAATGAAAACCCGTGATCAAAAAATACAAGGTAAAGAAGGTATTAGTTTCAATATCAATACCTTGGCTTAATAAAAATTGATATTCCCAGAATTTAACTCCTAGGTAAATACAGGCAAAAAGTAAGGCAATAACGATTAAAAAGCAGGATTTTTTAGCCATGCCCTGTTTAATGGCGTGTAATGAAAAAGCAACAAAAAAGCTACTGGTGATCAAAGCAAGGGTATTCACTAAACCGGCAATCGCATGTAATTGATCTTTGCTTTCGCGAAATAGTGCTAAATTCAGTTGCTCGGCGATTGCAAAGCCAATAAACAAAATGGCAAATACGGTAAGTTCAGCCAAAATAAAAAACCACATTGCTAAATCGCCGGGGAGTTTTTTATCAGCTTGGCTGTTTGAATTAACAACAGCGGAGGAAGTCATTTTAACGCCTGCTTAACTGCTAAAAATAGTCATAATAAAAGGTAAAAAAGCAGAATAAATCGCGTTTACTCTGCTTTATCGATAAGACTTATTCGTCAAAATAAATCTTACAAACATCCATTAATGCGGCAACTGTTTGTGGGTCATCAGATAGAGGCTCAGCTAAACAGCAGCGACAAACATCAATTGGCTTCATGCCGCTTGAAATCATGCGGGCTGCGTAAATAAGTAAACGTGTTGAGGCGACTTCGTCTAAGTCATTTTGTTCTAGTCGACGCAATGCTTGTGCTAATTCAACTAATTTAAAGGCTAAGTGTTCATCGGCACCCGCTTCTTTAATTAAAATTTCTTGTTCTACTTTGGCATCAGGATAGTCAAAACGTAGTGCTACAAAACGCTGTCGGGTACTTGGCTTCATCCCCTTAAGTAAGTTTTGATAACCCGGGTTATACGAAACGACTAACATAAAACCTGGCGCTGCTTCTAAAATTTCGCCAGTGCGCTCTAATGGCAATACGCGGCGATCATCAGCAAGCGGATGCAAAACCACGGTAGTATCTTTACGTGCTTCTACCACTTCATCTAAATAACAAATACCACCTTCACGCACGGCGCGCGTTAACGGCCCATCTTGCCAATAGGTGCCATCTGGACCAATTAAGTGACGACCAACTAAATCGGCTGCGGTTAAATCATCATGACAAGCAACAGTATACAAAGGCTTGTTAAGCTTCTCGGCCATATGCGCAACAAAGCGGGTTTTACCACACCCTGTTGGCCCTTTAATTAAAACCGGTAAGTCATGTTGGTGCGCGTATTCAAATAGCGCTACTTCGTTGTCTTGTTCTTGGTAAAAAAGCGATTCTTTGCTTGAATCGACCGATTTTATATTAACGGCAGTCATAACAGCTCAACTAATGAAAAGTAAAATTATGTGACTAAAGTAACGTTTGGTGTAAATAAGAGCAAGTCGCATTAAGGGCTTAGTTGATACAAATCAACTAAGCCCAGAAGATAGTGATACTTTTAAAGACAATGACCGCCCTCGCCCCAGTACACTTATATAAAGTAGGGTTTATAAGCGCTAATTAAAGTCAGATAATTGGCGAGGTAACGAAGGGGTTATTGGTTGAAATGACAAGCCGCTATCATTTATCAAACGAGAGATTGATAGCGACATGAGTTAACGCTAAATAGGCGCAATATAAATTGAGAAGAATCAAAAATCACTTTAGAGCGTGTTATTTATAATAACTGCCCGTTGGCGCACCGCTAAATAAAGGCATTGCCGCCATCATTTCATCTTTTGGAAAATTTGCTACCGATGCTTGATGACTTTCAACATTTTGCCATTTTTCAATGACGACGAAACGACTAGCATCATCTAAATCTTGTAAAACTTCATAGGAAATACAGCCCTCTGATGAAGTAATATAGTCGTTTAACGATTGTAAAAAAGCGAATAACTCACTTTCTTTATCGGGCGCTGAACAAAATTGATTAACACGAGTAATACTCATAAAAAGTCCTGAATAAATTAATAAAATACGCCATCTTCATCGCTATTTAACGACGGTAACAACACCTGTCATTTTAGGATGTGGCCCACATTCATAGGGAAACTCCCCCACTTCATTAAAGGTGCGTTGGTAACTTTCGTCAGGAAAAAAATAATCAGGCTCTTCTTTATCAAATTGTTTAAACCAAACATTATGATATTGACGCTTTTCAATATTTTTCCATATAACCGTATCACCGGCTTCAATGGTTACTGCCGCAGGTCGATATTTCTTTTTATAAATTTCGACCACGACTTCTTTCGCTAAGCTCTGGCTGCTTAACAACAAACATACTAGATAAAAAGCAAATCGTTTCATCATCTCTCCCTTTGACTTAATCTACAGTTGTATAATGCTTTGTAAAATATTTTATATAATTAACTTACCATATTTGTTACGTTTTGCGGCTTAATTTTTAACAACGAAGCTTAGTGTGAAACCTCTTTGTTAGATAAAAAATTAGCTAAAAAAGAAGCCTTAGCTAGCATTGCGACACAGAAAAACAAAATAAAGCTTACCGTTGCCGCGATTGCATGTTCTTTATAGTGCAATACGTCAATGTAAAACAAACCATCTTCAATTAAGCCAACAAGCACACCAATGAAAATTAACGGTGTATTGTTTAGCTTTTGTGAATGAAAAAATAATCTTGCTAGGCAATAACCTACAATGGGAATAAAAGACCAGATAAAAAAGACAATAAGTGAAAAAAACAAGGCTGATGGCGCAATTTCTACTTGGTTAAGCTTTTCAATTAACGGATAAAGCTGCACCAAGACATACCCTAGATATAAATACCACATACAGATGAACACCTTAAAAAAGTTCAAAACATGGCACCAACATTTTTACATTACTGGTGCCAACAATAAGTCGTATTTTAACAAGCTTGTTTAAAGGTTCTTTGACATAAAACGGCTATAAGGGTCTTCTTGATAATCTCCAAACGGCGCGCAGTTTTCAAAGCCAAATTGTTGATACAGTTGTTGGGCAGGAATAAATACCCTTTGTGTTCCGGTTTCCAAGCTTAGTGTTTTTAACCCCAAATGTTGTGACTGGCTTATGATATGTGCAAGCAACTGCTGCGCTACACCTTTTCTTAAGTGTGCTGTGCTGGTGCGCATTGATTTCACTTCGCCATGGGTATTGTCTAATATTTTTAACGCTCCACACCCTGCCAGTTCGTCGTCAAACCATAAGCTGTAAAAACGAATATTACTGGCCTTTAGCTCGTGTAAATTGAGTGCATGAACACTTTCAACGGGGGAATGTTGCAACATGTCGTTATGATGCTGAGAAAGTAAATCAATCACTTGTGGGTGATCAAGCTCTCCAACTTTAATATCCATTGATCTTCCTTTATCAATTGTTAATTATTTATTTCATTAACCATTTAAGCATAAACATCTGGAAAATGTTTTTCCATAAAAAGCTCTGGCACATTTAGCGGCGTAAAACCAAACTGCTGATATAAGCCGTGTGCATCTTTAGTGGCTAATGCCATTCGACGCAACCCTTGTAATTCAGGATGAGAGACAATTGCTGCCATCATACGCTTACTTAAGCCATTACCTCGGTGCGCCTTGGTTACAAACACATCAGCCAAATAGGCAAAAGTTGCCGAATCGGTAACAACACGTGCAAAGCCAACCTGCTCATCACTTGACGAGAACACGCCAAAGCATAATGAATTATCGATCGCTTTTTGCATGGTACTTTTAGGAATGCCCTTTGCCCAATATGACTGAGATATGTAGCCAAAAATGACATCAAAATCCATGCGAGCTTTGTCGCTGCTAATATAATAATTATTGTTCAACTAATTTTCCTGTTATCTGCTCACTACGATGACCGCTGATTTAGTCAACCGTATTTATAAATGTTAGTTTTAACCTTTCGTTGAATAATAACTTAACCTGTTTACGCTATTTTTTTCAATAAAAAAGCCCTTAAGTATTACCTTAAGGGCTTTTAAAGCTTTATTACACTGAAACCTTATTGCTTTTTAGCGTTAATTTCAGCTTCTTCATTATCTAACGCAAGCTTATAACCAAATGAAACATGGTGATAGCGAGCACTTGAATAATCGTCATGAATCGCAAAACCAAAGTTATACACTTTTCCTGCTTCAATATTCACGTCACCAGGCTTGTCTGATACTAGTTTACGTTTAATAACCACTGACCAGTTACCGCCTTGAAGTGTTGCTTCAACTTCAGCACCTTGTCCGCCGTGCATATCACGCTCTGCTAAGATTTGACCATCTTCAACTTCTTTAGTACCTGACTTGTAGCGTACTAAGTCCATAAATTGGTTGGCATCTTGAGCCGCTTTAATTTCACCTTCGTCTTTTAACTTGTCCCAGCCACCAAGAGGTTTGCCACCACGACCTTTGAGTTCAAGCTTAGTTCGTGTTTCAGTTAAGTACTTAGTCACACCGCCTTCAAGATTTAAGCGTTTGGCAATATCGCTGCCTAATAAGGCATCTTTTTCTGGTTCAAATGGCATGCTATTAGCGTCAGCATGACATGTGCCCCAACAACCTGCTCGGTCAGCATATTCAACATCATCGGTTGAAATCATAAAGGCCAACTTCATTGCGTTTTCTGGGTCCATTTTACCACCATCAATAAATGGCGCTGGTGTATGGTCAGCATCTGGCCAAGTAAAGCGTAAGTACAAATTCTCAGCGTCATGGGTTGCATCAATGGTTACTGGAATGCTGCCACGTTTGCCTGGAATTAAGTTAGGCTCAAGCTCTTTTTCACTTTCACCTGAAACAATGAGTTGTCCAATATCAGCAATTTCTTCGCCGTGACATTCAATACAGCGGTCACCTTTAGTAAAGGCGCGTTTGCCACCGTGATTACGACCTAATATCCACTCAATTGAGGCAGTACCAGGGAAGAATAATGGAATATCAGCACTATTTGCTTTACCCCAATCAACGTTAATATTACTCGCTGTTGGTGCGCTGTCACCTGCCGAAGCGGATGCGGCACTTGCGCTGCTACCGGCGTTAGCTAATGCTGCTGCGACTGCTTGTTCAATTTTTTGTTGCGTTTTTTCAGCAAAAGCTGCTTTTTCTGCTTTTTCTTTTGCAGCGGCTTCAGCTTCTTTAGCTTCCACTCGTGCTAAACCTTCTTTATAAATTTTAGGGATCTCACGAATATATTCTGGATTAGGCGCTTCGATAGCTTCTAATTCTTCATCCGTTAACTGATCTCTAACGCCGTGATGCGCAATACCTTTATGACAATCAATACATGTTTGACCTGTTTCGAAGGCATTTAAATGCTGTTTACGGGCACGAGGTTTTTGAAATTCAGGGTTCATTGACTCAAAATTGTGACAGTTACGACATTCACGGGAGTCGGTTGTTTTCATATCTGACCATACGCTTTTTGCTAACTCTAAGCGATGTTCATTGAATTTTTCAGGTGTGTCTATTTTGCCGGTCAACCAATAAAACACTTCACGTGATGCTTTGATTTTACGAACAATTTTATGGATCCAAGGTCGAGGAACATGACAATCAGGACAACCTGCTCGAACACCTGTTCTGTTTGAATAGTGAATGGTAGGCGTATACTCTTGATATACATTGTCTTCCATTTCGTGACAGCCAATACAGAATTCTGTGGTATTGGTTGCTTCCATTCCGGTATTAAAGCCACCCCAAAAGATAATGCCTACAACGAAAAAAACTACAGCACCTGCGACTGTAGTGCCTAGCATAAGTCTTCTATTCCAAAAACTAGGTTTGTTTAAAGTGTTATTTGCCATAATTAACTCTAGCTATTTACTGCTTTAAAAAAAGCGGGCATGACACACGCCATGCCCGCACTTTGTCATTACTACAAAAGCTAATGATTAAGTTTTGTGGTTTATACGGTTGTAAACGTTAAACTTACCAGTTGGTGTAGTTAAACCTTTAATACGCGCTTTCTCTTTAAGAGTTTTTGCATCGTATACTACGATTTCACCAGTTGGGTTGCTGTTATCTTTACGGTTCCAAACAGATACCCAAACTTCAGAGCCATCTTCGTTGAATTCCATGTGAAGTGCAGCTTTACCTTCTTCTTCTGTTACACGGATAGTTTTAACAATTTCACGAGTTTTCTTATCGAATACTTGTACAGATTGTTGAATTTCTGGCTCAGGGTGTTTAAGTTGATCAGCCCATACATAGTCTGAAGTTTCGTGAGTACGGATGAATACACCAGCACCGTCAGTTTCAACTTCATAACATAGTTTCCATGCTTGGTCAGGGTGACCGATTGGATCGTTACCCCATACTGATACAAGCCCTACACCTAAGTGAGTAGTACCGCCAACAGGGCCACATTTTGAATCAACCCAGTTAGCACCAGGACCTGGATGTGGTAATGAGTCAACGTCAATCATTTTCTCAAGCTTGCCGTCTTTAGTATCAACTACCACCATTTTGTTTGATGCGTTAGCAGCAATTTGGAAGTAGCGACCTGAAGGGTCGAAGAAACCATCATGTAAGAATTCAGCCGATTCTATTGCGGTAATGTTTAAGTTGTCTAAGTCAGTGTAGTCAACTTGCAACATCTTACCGGTTTCTTTAACAGCTACGATAAACGCAGACTCGTTTGGCGCAGTGTAGATTGCAGCAACACGTGCTTCGTTAATGTATTCACCTTTGGTGTTGTAACCACGAGTAGAAACAACTTTAAGTGGATTAAGTGTTTCAGCATCCATAATTACAAAGTGAGCAGGCCAGTAACCACCAGCGATTACGTATTTACCGTCACCTGATACAGCGATATCACGTGCATCATATGCCATCTTAGTTTCAGCAACTAACATCTTGCCTGGTTTTTGCCATAAATCGATCTTGTTAACTTTACCGTCACGACCGATGGTGTACCAGAAACGACCTACATCTTTAGCATGATCTTTCTTGTGGTGCTCAGTACCTTTAATTACGTGTACCGCATAACCCGTATCGATATGATCGATGATTTCTTTTGTATCACCATCAACGATTGCCGCTTTACCCGCGTCACGTTCGATAACGACAAAGAAGTTTTTCCAGTTACGACCATGAACAGGTTTAGTTGGGTAATCTTTTGGAGCAACATACTGCTTAGTGTGAGAGCGCATTTGCTCTAAAGACATTTCCGGTGGTACCGGAGGAGTCATTTGAATAAATGTTGATAAATTAGCAATTTCTTCTTTTGTGAACAAATCGTCAAAGTTGTTCATACCGCCTTCAGTACCTAGAGCAATAATTTTCTCTAAACGCTTTTGGCCTTTTTTCAACATGTTTTCTGGCTCAAGGTTTTTACCCGTTGCACCTTTACGTAGTACACCGTGACAACCAGCACAACGTTGGAAGTAGTGTAATTGAGCTTTTTCAAAATCAGCTTTAGATAAAGTTGGCTCGGCAGCACTCACATTCATGCTAAGACCAGTAGCAGCAATACCAATAGCTAAACTAAGTGCTGATAATCCATGCTTAAGTGTTTTCATCGGTTAATCTCCAGATGTTATATTTACATTTTTTTATTTGCTGACAACATAACCAATTACAATTATCAGCAGAATTTTTCGCTAAACATGCGGAAATAAACTTTATAATTCAACCGCATAAATCTAACTTTACAGAAACCTGCTCCCTTCGCTTTCGATACACTCTTCTTACAAAGTTGTTAAAAAATGTTACCAAGTGCGTTGGAATGTGTTCACTATCTAAGAAAATGAGGTCGTACAACCTGACGCAGATCAAGTTTTGAAAAAAATAGTTGGAATTAAAGAAAGAGTTTGATCTAACGCAATAAATACCAGTGTTTTAATGACTGTTCACGTTTATTAGTATTAACATTAGCCCACTTAACACACTAAAAGCTTTTGGAATTACCTTTATGACACGTCGTATCAAAGCCCTAATTTACGCTGCAATTGTTTGCCTTGTTATTGTGGCAATCTTTCTAGGATTCTTGTCAGGCTTTGACAATGTAATTTCTTGGATACTTATTATTGCGCTGGTTTTAGTTTCTGTTCTTTACAAAAAGAATAAAAATAGTCATCAAATACAATGGAAAGATGAGTACAGCGTTGGTGTGCAAATTTTAGATGATGATCATAAAAAATTAGTGCAATTGCTAAACCAATTTACCACGGCATACGATTATGCAATGAGTGAAAGTTTCGAGCGCCAAGCGTTAGAAGACTTAGTTGACTACACTAAAACGCATTTTTCACGTGAAGAAAAAATAATGGAAGAAAACGATTATCCAGATATAGTGGCGCACAAAGAGCAACACAAAAAAATGATCGCGCAAGTCGAAACCTTCGTCGACTTGTACAATATTAAAGGGCATGACGCGCTCGATGAAGTAAGCACTTTCTTGTCAAAATGGTTAATCAATCACATTAACGGTACCGACAAACAATACACTAAACACTTAAACGATCGCGGCGTAGCTTAAACGAAAACTAGCGACAGAGAATACAAAACGCTTCCCGATATAAAGGCTAACTTAGGTAATAAGGTTAGCCTTTTTCTTTACTTTATTGTATTTTTACCTTCAATCATCAGCATTTAAAGCGATACAAAACAAGTCATTATAATGCATCACCTGTATGGCTGTAGGGGCTTAAGTTATGCTTTAAGCTTATAGTCTGTGCCTATAAACCTTTGAATTATTGCTAGGTGAGTAATTAATGCGCTTGGTATTAACGCGTTAAAAGCCATTATTCTCTAATTAAAAAATCAGGATAAAAAAAACCGCTCTTTGTTCAGAGCGGCTTTGATAATTTTAATGACTTTTAAATCGCTAATGCGTGATTAGAATACCGATAGGCGTTCTAAAAACCACATCATTGCAATAGTACCTGCACAGTAACTAACGGCCCAGCGAATCTGTTTTTCGGTAAGAATGTTTACCATAGAAATGAGCTTAAATACCGTCAGTAATACCGCTAAAAACATCAACTGACCAATTTCAACACCCACATTAAAGAAAATTAAGGCGGTAACTTTTTCTTGGGCTGGCAAACCGATTTCGGCAAGTACTGAGGCAAAACCAAAACCATGCAACAAACCAAAACTAGACGAAACCAATACCGGATAGCGCAGCGTTATGCTGTCTTTCTTCTGTTTAGCGATTTCTATTGCTAAGAAAATAATACTCAATGCAATTACCGCTTCTACTGGTGGAATATCTAAGGCAAACACACCGGTTGCCGCCATAATCAAGGTTACCGAGTGAGCTAGGGTAAAACCACTGATGGTCAGTAATAGTTTTCGACGTGTTGACGAAATGTACACCAAACACGCAACAAATAATAAGTGGTCTAAGCCCACTAAAATATGTTCGATACCCAAAATGGTGTAAGTTGATATTACATTTTCAGCCGCAATTTCACCTTCAACCTTAAAGCTTTGATTTTCTGCATTAAGTACGCGCGTAATTGTTTGGCCGTTTTCATCGACGATTCGCAATAATACGTCGTTGTTAGACATCAACAAGCCATCAATATTAATGGTTAGGCCATCAAGGTTATTTTCTCGTTCAATAACCCAATTTTCAATGAAAGCACCATTAACAAAGTTTTGTTTAACAGCCGTTACCGCTTTGGTACCTTCATCAAATACCACGTGTACACTTTTGCGCTTAGTACCTTGCGCCGGTACTTTCCAAATAACATCGTATTGCATGTTATCAAGCGCGGTAATATTTAACGACGCAGGACGCATATCTTCGGCAAAAGTTGTTAAACTAAGAAATAATAATCCTAAAGCAACTAATATTCTCATAACATTATCCTTGTGCTGGATTTGTACCAGATACTGCAATATCAATTTGATATTGCTCTAAAAGTTCTTTTTCATATTGCTTCTTAACAAGTTCATGCTTATCTTTTTGCCAATCTTCAATAACGATACTTTTAATACGGTCAAAGTCTTTAACTGCTTCCGCGTCACTCATAGAGATTTTGATAAAGTGCAAACCAAAACCCGATTCTACTGGACCAAACCATGTACCGTCTTTTGCTTTACCTAATTGCGCGAGGAACTCTTCACCAAATTGACGTCTAATATTTGATGCACTTGAATCTTCAACACTCGAAGGCAATAAAGTATTGTCACCTTCTGGTTGTTTACCTTGGGCAATGTTTTCTTCTTGCGCTGCAATAAGGGCATCAAGCTCGTTCTTATCTCTGTTTAAACTAAAATAAATTTGTTCAAAACTATAACGTGCTTCTTTGAGGTAATTTTTCGAGTTTTCGTCAAAGTATACTTTTAACTCTTCGTCTGAAGGGTTAACTAGCGATGACATATCTTCAAGCATAAACTCCATTTTTTGATGTAAACGACGGCGAATAATTGAATCACCCTCATCTAAGCCCAATGCTAATGCTTGACGGGTATAAATTTCTTCCAAAACATAGCTATCAATCATACCGTTTATCTCTTCAGATGTTGGAGAACGGCGCCATACTTTGGTGAAATTTTGTTTTAGTTGCGCAACCCTACCTTCACTAACAGAGATAATATTTTCTTCTGATGTTTCAGGGTTTAAGAAATCAAATGCAACAAAAAGCAATATTGCTAACAGCAAAAAATGTACTAATGGCTCTAATAAAAATTTTTTTAACATAACAGCTCTTTTTACCTCTAAAAGATTGAAAAAGTTGAGAAACGACAGTCACTTTATCGATATGCAGTAGCCCTAACACTCAGCTAAACTTATCAACTACAAATACCTTACAAATGTTAACAGGATGTTCTGTCGCATCCCAAGAAATTTATCATTAAATTGCATCAATTCATGTCAGAATTATTTCAAATATTCTTAGCTCATCTATTGCGATAAGCATTAAAATTTTCATAATGACAACAGCAATTTAAGTGAAGTTAAAACAACTCGCCTAATTAGCTAAAACAAAGCAAGGCAGGCGTTAAGTTTTTGTACTTCATTCTTTGTTCTATCGACCTAAATTATACGACCATTCCCTCAGCCAATATCGTAATAATTGTGATGAGTTTAGCCATTAGTTGTAACCAAAGCTTTAACAAATAACGGTATTTAATCACTAAATTATTAAATATCCTGCTTGTTGTTACTGAGCACAACCAACCTAAACCACTGACACGAAAGAATAAAATAAAAACCTTGGAATTACCAACATCCCCAAGCGATGTAAATGCAACAAATAACCAACAATTACTTAGTACATAATTTTACAGAGATGAAAATTAAAAATGCCGACGAAAACAAATTTAGTAGTGCGATGAGTCTATTTCTAGCGAAAAATCTGCCTGCGCTAGCGCTTGGTTTATCGGCATATTGGGGTAATTGAGATCACGAAGTGCGTGTAAAAATTTAAGCGTTTTAAAGGCATCAAACCACACTAACAATTGCTTATTAAACTGCTGTTCACTGTGGTGAATGTTTTTATTGATAAAAGTGTCAAAACCCACCGTTTTTAAAGCCGCGCAGATATCCGTTGGCAAATCATTAAACCAAGTTTCACTATTGTTTTTATGTTGATACAGCATAGTAAATTCAGACAAACATAACTTTAGCAATTGAAACAAATGCGGATGGTAGTAGCAGTAAGGTTTATTATCCTTGATTAACGCCATAATTTGACTCACGGCTGGGCCCGTACCAAACGGCACTCGGTCTGATGTTCTGGCTTGAATGCTTAGCTGGCAGTCGTCAATAAAGGCAATATCCCCCAGTTTGGCCACTTTATTTAACAAATAAAAATCTTCACCGGCACTGCGTTTTGGGAAGCCACGTACCATTGCATAAGCACTCGCTGTGATCGCAATTGTGCTGCCGATGGTAAAAAATGCATAAGATGAACCTGCGTATTGCAAGCCTTTAACATAATAGCGAAGCCCAGTTTCGTATAGTCGGTTGGCCTGCTCTATGTCTTTGTCATCACTTACGTGGGTAAAATCATAACAGGCTGCTACGGCATTACGATTAACGTTACTTAACGTAGAAAAGTAATTATCAGGTAAACTGGCATCAGCATCTGTTGAGCAAATCCAGTCGCTGCAAATATTTCCCTTCGCTTTTAAAGCTAAGGCAAGGTCTGTTCCTATTTTTCGCGCCAGCCCTACCCCTTGCTTATCATTAATTGGTATTGTGAAACGATCAACCACCAATATATGGGTGTTTTTATTCGCTGGCTTTAACAAATACAAGTTGTCTTGTTGCCAAATAGGCGCTGCTAACAGATGTATTTGCTCAAACAGTCGTTGTTGTTTATTGATTGCAGCGTTTTGGCAGCTTTGAGGTTGATTAATCACCACTATCATCAATGAATTTTGACTGGCAAGCGCCGAGTCTAAGAAACTATCAATAAATTCAACCGTTTCCTTATAGGCAGGAATAACTACAACATGGTCAATACCAATATGCTGAGGAAACGACGCGAGTGACGCCGTTTCTATTTCAGCATAATTAAGCAAATATTTATCAAGGTGTTTAGCGGTCATTAAAAAACCAGTGATTAGTGCAAGGCAGCGCGAAATGGCAGTTTTTCACAAACTTTCGCTTCAAAATCTAACACTTCTTCAAGACGGTCCATCACCACTTTTTCGTCAAAATATTCAAGTGCTAGTTCTACAAATAAGTTTTTATGTTTTTCTTCTGATTTGGCGATACTAACGTATAAGTCTTTGTCTTTGCCTTCTGGAAGTACCTGTGCAATTAAACTAAAACGCTCGTGACCACGCGCTTCAATAACGCCAGCGACAAGTAAACGATCTAGAAAAAACACATCGGTGCCACGACGAAATAAGCTTCTTATTTCGTGAATATAGGCATCTTTACTGTCTTGCCCTAACATACCGCCACGAGCAGTTATCAGTTTCAAGACTTGTTTAAAATGAATTAGCTCTTCAATAGCAAGATCAGCCATTGCTCGGACTAATGACTTTCTATCGGGATAATGTGACAACATTGAAATGGCCATGCCTGAGGCTTTCTTTTCGGCAGCGGCGTGATCTTGTAAAAAAGCGTCAAAGTCTTCAACAGCAATATGCGCCCATTCAATTGGCGTTTGGTATTTTAATTCGAACATAAGATAAAAATGGTAAGTGTGTTATTGCCCGACATTTTACACTGGTGCAAGCGAACAACAACTTGATTTTGTGCTTTAAAAGTAAAAAGGCTCAAAATGCTACATCGATAATGTGCATTTTGAGCCAGTGTAGGATCAACTAGAATGTTTTGCGCTAATTGCTCTTTTTAGATGACCTTTTGTTAATCACTCGCTTAGCAAATAAATTACCTTGTCTAAATAAAACAATGCCGCCTAATAACCACATAAGACCCGCCGAGAAACTACCGCTACTTTCGGTGTTTGGCGTACTTTCTTCGGTTAATTCTTTATTGGAAATAATGGCAATTCCGCCTGGATCGTCAATGGTGCCATTTGCTAAGCCATCAGCGTCATTAGCACCGCCATCTTCAATCAATAAACGTAAACAATTGTCCCCTTGGGTTAAGCCACTTGTGTATAAAGTGCTATGCGGTGGCGGACAAACATCGTTAACCGTTTGCGTTGATGCAACGGCATTATTGGCATTAATCACAAAGTCTTGCCACAGGGTTGCTGTAGTATATTTGCGATAAACCGCATGTTCAGGAATAACACGACTTAACGGAATAACAACATAAGCCGAGCGCCCAACTGGACGAATATTGGTAATCTCAAAATCAAAATATTCGTTAGTATGAGTCAAACTATCTGTCGTAACCGTATTGGTATTATCTAACTCAACTTGTGACAGTTGCACACCATCAGCAAATTGCTGGCGGGCATACTTACCTAATTTAAGCGTTAAACTTTGCTCGGTTTCCATTAACTGTACTTGCGCAGCATTAACATGTAGCGGCTGCAAATACGGTATAGTTAAGTTATCTAAAAACGCAGGTAACCCATCTAAGTCATCATCGGCATAACCTTCAACTTCATCACTTATGCCGTCATAATCAAGATCGCTACTTGATAATCTTGGCACGGTCGTGACAAAAGGTAAGCTAATAAATTCGGTTTGAGATAACTCGCCCGTGCCGCTATCGGTCACATTGACACTTACTGTGACGACATTTTCGTTCTCTTGTGGAAAAACAATGCTTGCTGGCTGAATATAAACTTCTAGCTGGCTGGCACTAATCTCGGCCGATAAATAGTCAGGAAGATCCCAATCTATAATATGTCGGTCATCAACATTGTAATCAGTAATATCAAGCACAATTTTTGCTTCGCCGCCGTCTATAGCAATAACACTTACTGTGGTATCGTTTTGCACAATCGACGCGCTAAGCACTGGCGCTATATTTTCTTCTGTAATGGTAATGATTTGCTGAGCTTGCTGACCAGCATTAACACTAGGATCTAAGGTAAATATTAAAGTTTCATCGCCTTCAACGGCAAAATCACTATTGATAGTAACCTCAACAGAGGCGGTTGTGCCTGAGTCGATTATAAACTTAGTGTCTGAAACGATTGCATCTAGTCCATCGGCGCTACCACTCACTGAAAATGGAATAACTAGTGGGTACTGCGGCGCTTGACCAGAAAGCACAACGTCTACGGTAAAACTGCTGCCTTCAG
Source organism: Thalassotalea sp. PLHSN55 (assembly GCF_052030545.1). Taxonomy (NCBI): domain Bacteria; kingdom Pseudomonadati; phylum Pseudomonadota; class Gammaproteobacteria; order Alteromonadales; family Colwelliaceae; genus Thalassotalea; species Thalassotalea sp. PLHSN55. Next base: position 65,558 of record NZ_JBPDIH010000005.1, read on the forward strand.
CAACAAAGTTATCATCCGTTAAATTAACCAAAGGATGAATGCTTAAAACTTGTTCAAGTTCTGCAACATTGCCTGCAATGTCGGTTGCTCGCCATAATACTGGCGATAAACCTGAGGCAATATTGTTATAACCTTGCTCAAAATTTAAAATTGTTAAGTTACAACAGCCAAGTCCGTCACGACCATCTTCTACCTGTATTTGTGCCAGTGATTTTAAACTATCTAACGTCACCGTGGTAAAAGTATGCGACGCATTCACCTCTAATGAATTTAGCGGCGTAATAATAGGCGCATAGTCATCTAATAGCGGATTGGACTCTGCAAGTGCTTCATCACCATTACTAACGCCATCGGCATCACTATCAAATGGCGCATCAAATGGGTTTAGCGGATCAAAACCATATTCAGTTTCAAACACGTCTTCCATGCCATCGCCGTCATCATCGGGATCTCGATTATTACCAACACCATCACCATCGGTATCAAAAATTTCAGTGGCATCAAGGGGCATTTCATCAAGGTGATCTTGCACACCATCGCCATCATCGTCTAAATCATAAACGTTACCTAGGCCATCGCCATCGGTATCTCGATATTCTGCAGCATCTAATGGAAAATCATCTTCTAGATCAGTAACACCATCGCCATCATCATCAGCGTCTTCATTGTTACCTAAACCATCAAAATCTGTATCTTCAAATTCATTAGGGTTTAGCGGAAATAAATCGTCGGCATCTAAGACCCCGTCACCATCATCATCGGTATCGGAAATATTACCAATGCCGTCGCCGTCTAAATCTTCGACTTCATTTTGATCAAGCGGCAAATCATCGTCATTATCAACAATGCCGTCACCATCATCATCGGCATCCGCGTTATTACCGAGACCGTCGCCGTCAGTGTCTAACCATTCCAATGGATCAAGCGGAAACGGGTCGTTGTTATCAACAAAGCCGTCATTGTCATCATCGTTATCTGTATTGTTGCCGACACCGTCACTATCGGTATCTAGCCATTCTAACGAGTCTAGAGGGAAAGGGTCATTGTTGTCGGTAAAACCATCGTTGTCGTCGTCACTGTCAGTATTATTACCAACACCATCGCCATCGGTATCTAACGTTTCATTGTCATTAAATGGGAAGGCATCTTCATTATCAACTACGCCATCATTATCATCATCGCTATCAGCATTATCGCCTGTACCGTCACCATCAAAATCAAACCATTCTTCATCATCTAAATCGAATACGTCGATAGTGTCAGCAAAACCATCATTATCATCGTCAGCATCGCTGTTATTGCCTATGCCATCGCCATCTGAATCGGTTGTTTCACTGGCATTAAAAGGGAAAGCATCAAAACTGTCGAGTACACCATCATTATCGTCATCTGGATCGGCAACATTACCAATACCATCACCGTCATTATCAGCATTTTCAGCGGCATAATAAGGGAAAGCATCATCAACATTTAAAATGCCATCGCCATCAATATCGTTATCGACACCGTCCGCAATACCGTCATTATCTAAATCTAAACTTTCATTAGGATCGAATGGAAAAGCGTCGTTACCGTTACTTGCGCCATCACCGTCGATATCAGTATCACTGTTATCTCCGACACCATCATTATCAAGATCACCGCTTTCGCTCGCATCTAAAGGAAATGCATCATTACCATTATTAACGCCATCACCATCAATATCAGGGTCGGTATTATCGCCAATATTATCATTGTCTAAATCGTTGGTTTCAGTGCTATCAAAAGGAAAATCATCATCGTCATTTAATACGCCGTCACCATCAATATCATTGTCATTATTGTCACATGCACCGCCAACAACATATCCATCAGCGTCAAGTGCCACATCGCCATCAGTATCGACACGTTCTAAAAAGTCTTGCGGACATGGATCTAAATGGTCTTGAACACCGTCACCGTCATCATCATCGTCAACGGTATTACCAATATTGTCATTGTCGGTATCGATATGCTCAGTATCATCTAGTGGCAAATCATCATCTACATCTAAATAACCATCGTTATCGTCGTCGTCATCTTGGGTATTATCCGCTAAACCATCACCATCGGTATCGACCCATTCAGTTGGATCATCAGGTAAGAAATCAAGTCCATTAGGTACACCGTCACCATCTCGATCGCTATCAGCATTATCGCCAATGCCATCGCCGTCAAGGTCGGTACTTTCACCGTTATCTAGCGGAAATAAATCGTCCTCGTCTAATATGCCGTCACCATCGTCATCATCATCGGCGTTATTACCAATACCATTGTTATCTGTGTCTGTGGTTTCGGTAGGATCAAGTGGAAAAGCGTCGTAAAAATCAATTACACCATCGCCGTCATCGTCGGTATCAGTATTATTGCCAATGCCGTCAAAGTCGGTATCAACACTTTCGAAAGGGTCTAAAGGAAAAACATCTGCCGCGTCAGGCACTAAATCATTGTCATCATCCGTATCAGCATTGTTACCTATGCCATCGCCATCGGTATCAAATTGCTCGTTCGGATCTTCTGGAAATTCGTCATAAAGGTCGGCTACAAGGTCATTGTCATCATCAGGATCGGCAATATCACTTAAGCCATCATTGTCGTCATCTGGGTCAGCATTATTACCTATACCGTCGTTATCGGTGTCGTACCACTCCGTGGGATCATTGGGAAACCTATCCACCAAATCATCGAAACCATCTCCATCGGTATCAACAGCTTCTGCAGCAAATGAAAGCCACAAACAACAAAAAAGGGTTACTTTATAACTACGTAACATAAACAACCTCTTAAAACCTACTATTTGACTTGAGCCCGTTAGGGCAAGTTAACATCAACAAAGTGACATGCCATATTACTAACCCTAGTCACTAATAACCAAATTGGTTACCAAAACGATAAGTAAAACCGGCAAAAACTGTTCCTTGTCCGTCAAATTCAGAAAATGTTGGGTAGTACTTTACACCGACATGCATTTGCATTTTACGAGAAACTTTATAGTGGGTTAAAAACGCTAACACGCCGTTAACATCACCCTGCTCTGAAAAGTACTTTTCTTCATTTAGCTCTTCCCAAACAAATTTATTTTCCGTCAGTTGTACTGATGCACCCGCTTGAAATTCAAAAATTAATTTATTCAAAAATTGATTGTAGCTTTTTGGCGTGTGTTGATAAGTCGCTAATAGTTCAACACTATTACTGTCAAAAAATAAATCGTCATTATTCCAAGTTACCGCTAAATCGGATAAATGATTGTATGAAACATTCCAGCCAAAGCCTGAGCCTGGCGAAAATCGGTCAGCAAGGCTTAAGTTATAGCCAATGGCACCTGACTCTTCGCCTTTGTGAATTTGTAAATTTCCTTCAAGTGCTTGGCTATAGAATGCAGGTAAGGATAAGGCACAAAAAAGGCATAACGCTTTCAAAGACGCCGTTAAATTTTTGATAGTGCTAAGTGTCATACGCGTGTCGATTCGTTTTAAATAAGTTGTCATAATTTTCGCCAATTATTTGTCGTTATTTTTTAAGAACAATTAAAAGCAAGAATCGTACCTGTGAAAATAGAAATGCAAAAAAATACCCGAAGTAAAAACCTCAGGTATTTTAGCTAAAATAAAAGTTAATGGTTAATCAAGTACTTGTGCTGGAACTCTTACCCAACCTTCCATTAGAACACGTGCACTTCTGCTCATTATGGCTTTATCTACACGCCAATTGCCATCAACTTCGCTAGCCTCTGCCCCCACTTTTAAGGTACCAGACGGATGACCAAAGGTAACATCTTGCCGCTCACTACCGCCGGCCGCCAAATTAACCAGCGTATTAGGAATTGCTGCCGCAGTGCCAATAGCTACTGCCGCAGTGCCCATCATGGCATGATGTAATTTCCCCATTGAAAGCGCTCTAACTTGCAAATCAATATCATCTTGACTAATCGCTTTGCCCGAAGACGATGTGTAATTACTCGGCTTAGCAACAAACGCTATTTTTGGCGTATGTTGGCGAGCTGCTGCTTGTTCAACGTTATCAATTAGTCCCATTTTAATTGCGCCATAGGCACGTATCGTTTCAAAGCGTTTTAGTGCCGCGTCATCATTATTAATATCGTCTTGTAGTTCATTACCAACATAACCAATATCTTCGGCGTTTAAAAAGATGGTTGGAATGCCAGCGTTGATCATCGTAGCTTTAAAGCTGCCAATATCAGGTACTTCTAAATCATCAACAAGATTACCCGTTGGAAACATCGGCTCTCTCGGGTCGACTGGCGCAATAAACTCAACAGCAACTTCTGCCGCTGGAAAGGTAACACCGTCTAATTCAAAGTCGCCAGTTTCTTGCACTTCACCATTCGTGATAGGCACATGAGCAATTATGGTTTTTTCAATGTTAGCCTGCCAAATGCGCACGGTGGCAATGCCATTTTCCGGAATACGCTTTGTATCGACTAAACCTTGGCTAATGGCAAAAGCGCCCACGGCAGCTGTTAAGTTTCCGCAATTACCACTCCAATCAACAAAGGCTTTATCAATAGCCACTTGACCAAATAAATAGTCGACATCGTGTTCAGCTTTTTCACTTTTTGCCACGATAACGGTTTTACTGGTGCTTGAGGTTGCACCGCCCATGCCATCGGTTTGTTTACCGTACGGATCTGGACTGCCAATGACGCGCAATAAAATATTATCGCGTACCTTGCCGGCAACCTGCGCCGCTTCAGGTAAATCAGTTAAGCTAAAAAAGACACCTTTACTGGTGCCACCCCGAATATAAGTGGCGGGAATTTTTATTTGTGGTTTGTGCGTCATCGACATTTCAATGCCCTCTAAGATTATGATTTACTGGAATAATCCAAGTAAACCTTTCTCGTTATTGAACATTAAATTAATGTTCTCACTTTCTGAAATATAGTTAACCCGAGCTCGGCTTAATAAATACTTCTCTAGCCGCTACTTTTACTAACTTCCGCGTTAAATTCACTTGCAATAGACCAGCTATTGACGCGTAAATTTGCCTTGAAGTAAGCAAAACCAGCAAGCTAGAGGTTAACATGAAAAATATAATTTTATATTTCAACCAGTTAAATATCTCTTAAACCGAGTTCAGGTTAGTTAATAAAATTCAATAAGCTTAAAGCAGGGTTTTAGTTTTATTTCAAGGCGGGAGCGCAGAGCCTAGTTTACTAGGTGAGCACTCCCAACACAGAAATAAAGCTAAAAAACCATTTAAGCGTTAGACTCCAAGAAGTCTTGAGCAAACTTTTGCAATACCCCACCTGACGCATGCACAGAAACTTCTTCTGCGGTATCTAAACGACACTTAACAGGAATTTCTACTACTTCCCCATTCGCACGGGTCATCACAACTGTCATCATAGTGCCCGGTGCGGTTTCTCCTAAAACGTCGTAAGTTTCGCTGCCGTCTATTTGATAGGTATGGCGATTATTACCTTGAGTAAACTCTAGTGGTAAAACTCCCATGCCCACTAAGTTGGTACGGTGAATGCGCTCAAAACCTTCAGAGACGATCACTTCAACACCCGCTAAGCGTACACCTTTAGCTGCCCAGTCACGGGATGAACCTTGACCGTAATCAGCGCCGGCAATAATAATAAGTGGCTGTTTGCGCTTCATATACGTTTCAATCGCTTCCCACATCCGACTTTCGACACCTTCAGGTTCAATACGCGCAAGTGAGCCCTGCTTAACTTCACCGTGCTGATCTTTACACATTTCGTTAAACAGTTTTGGATTAGCAAACGTTGCCCGTTGCGCGGTTAAATGATCACCTCGATGGGTTGCGTATGAATTAAAATCTTCCTCAGGCAGACCCATTTTATCTAGGTAAGCGCCTGCTGCACTGTCTAGCATTATCGCGTTAGACGGTGAAAGGTGATCTGTGGTGATATTATCGCCAAGTACCGCGAGTGGCCTCATGCCTTTCATGGTACGTTCACCCGCTAATGCCCCTTCCCAATAAGGCGGCCTGCGAATATAGGTACTCATTTCACGCCAATCGTATAGTGGACTTTCAGCAGGCTCAAACGCACCTAAGTCAAACATGGGTGTGTAAACCTTTTTAAATTGTTCAGGTTTAACACATGAATTTACAATGGCATCGATTTCTTCATCGCTTGGCCAAATATCTTTCAGCGTAATATCATTGCCTTGTTGGTCTTGCCCTAGCACATCTTTTTCAATGTCAAAGCGCATCGTACCAGCAATGGCATAAGCAACAACTAAAGGCGGAGAGGCTAAAAAGGCTTGTTTAGCATAAGGATGAATACGACCATCAAAGTTTCGGTTACCTGAAAGCACTGCTGTTGCGTATAAATCGCGGTCAATCACTTCTTGCTGAATTACTGGGTCTAGTGCGCCACTCATACCGTTACATGTAGTACAAGCATAAGCTACAATGCCAAAACCTAGTTTTTCCATTTCTGATAGCAAGCCAGCTTCTTCTAAATAAAGCTTGGCCACTTTAGAACCCGGTGCAAATGACGATTTAACCCAAGGTTTTCTAATTAAACCTAATTCATTGGCACGTTTTGCCACTAAGCCAGCAGCAACAACGTTTCTAGGATTCGAGGTATTGGTACAACTGGTAATGGCAGCAATAATGACCGCACCATCTGGCATTTGACCATCGGTTTCTTGCTGTTTACAGTTAGCTAAATCTTTGGCAATACCTTTTTCGCTCAGCGCTGATGTCGGCAAGCGGCGGTGTGGATTTGAAGGACCTGCCATATTGCGTGATACGGTTGATAAATCAAAAGTTAATACGCGCTCGTATTGGGCGTCAACTAAATCATCCGCCCAAAGTCCGGTATGTTTGGCGTATTTTTCAACCAGTTCAACTTGTTCAGGTTCACGACCGGTTAGTTTTAAATAATCAATGGTTTGCTGATCAATATAGAACATGCCGGCAGATGCGCCATACTCTGGCGTCATATTAGAAATAGTGGCTCTATCACCTATGGTTAAATCTTTAGTGCCTTCGCCAAAAAACTCTAAATAACTTGAAACAACTTTCTCGGCACGTAAAAACTCGGTGATCGCCAAAACCATATCAGTTGCGGTAATACCCGGCTGACGTTTGCCCACTAACTTTACGCCAACAATATCAGGTAAACGCATCATAGACGGGCGACCTAACATAACTGTTTCTGCTTCTAGACCGCCAACACCAATGGCGATTACGCCTAGGGCGTCAACATGTGGCGTATGGCTGTCGGTGCCAACACAAGTATCAGGGAAAGCAACACCGTCACGCAGTTGAATCACCGGCGACATTTTCTCCAAATTAATTTGGTGCATAATGCCGTTACCCGCGGGGATCACATCGACATTTTTAAAGGCCGTTTTAGTCCATTCGATAAAGTGAAACCTGTCCTCATTACGTCTATCTTCAATGGCGCGGTTTTTATCAAAAGCATCCGCTTCAAAACCGCCATGTTCAACTGCTAATGAATGGTCAACAATAAGTTGAGTTGGCACAACCGGGTTTACTTTAGCAGGATCGCCACCTTGGTCAGCAATGGCATCACGCAAACCTGCTAAATCGACTAATGCGGTTTGCCCTAAAATATCATGACAAACAACACGCGCAGGATACCAAGGAAAATCTAGGTCTTGCTTTCGTTCGATCAGCTGTTTTAATGCGTCAGTTAACTGTTCTGGTTCGCAGCGACGCACCAGTTGTTCCGCCAATACGCGAGAGGTATAAGGGAGTTTTGCATAAGCCCCTTGGCTTATGGCTTCCACGGCGCCGCGGGTATCGTAATAATCGACATTAACGCCGGCAAGTTTATAATCTGGAAGCGGTTTGCGGTGTTCGTAGTTCATAACAGGGTCCACAAATATAGTTTAAAAAGCAGTCATTACATTGCTCAACACAACTGCTTTTATCAAAAAATGGGCATGATTAACGTTTTTATCATTTGATCAGCAGATGAAAATTATCACCTACTGACCAAATGAAAAGTTAACCGGAGATTATCGCTGGGCGATAGGTGTCACTTTTCTTGGCTCTGAACCGGTATAATCAGCACTTGGGCGAATAATACGGTTGTTAGCGCGCTGCTCCATAACATGTGCTGCCCAACCTGTTAGGCGTGAGCAAACAAAAATTGGCGTGAACAGTTTTGTTGGAATTCCCATGTAGTTATAGGTTGACGCATGGAAAAAATCAGCATTACAAAATAGCTTTTTGGTATCCCACATGTATTCTTCACACGCGACAGAAATATCATAAAGTGAGGTATTACCGTTTTCTTGAGCAAGCTTTTCTGACCACGCCTTGATAATAACGTTACGCGGATCTGACGTGCGGTAAATCGCATGACCAAAGCCCATAATTTTTTCTTTGCGCTCAAGCATACCGGCCATTTGAATTTTGGCATCTTCAGGAGAATTGAATTTTTCAATCATATCCATCGCCGCTTCATTGGCACCGCCATGAAGTGGTCCACGCAACGTTCCAATCGCGCCAGTGATACATGAGAACATATCAGATAGGGTTGACGCACACACTCGGGCACTAAAGGTTGACGCATTAAATTCATGCTCTGCATATAAAATTAGCGAAACATCCATAACGCGACGATGTTGCTCAGACGGCGTTTCACCACGAAGTAATTTTAAGAAATGTCCGCCGATAGAGTCTTCATCTGTTGTACAGTCAATCTCAACACCTTCGTGTGAATAACGGTACCAATAACACATAATGGCAGGAAACGCGGCTAACAATCGATTAGCAGCTTTATTTTGCTCTGAAAAATCATTTTCTGGCTCAATATTGCCTAAAAATGAACAACCGGTGCGCATTACGTCCATTGGGTGAGCATCTTTAGGAATATGTTGTAACACTTCTTTTAATGCTTTCGGTAAATCACGCATGGTCATTAATTCAGTTTTATAATTATCTAGCTGAGCCGCATTTGGTAACTCACCGTTAAACAACAAATAGGCGACTTCTTCAAAAGTAGCGTTTTCCGCCAAATCAGCAACATCATAGCCACAATAGGTTAAACCACTACCCGATTTCCCCACAGTACACAATGAAGTTTCACCTGCACTTTGACCACGTAAACCTGCTCCGCCTAATTTTTTATCAACCATTGTTATATCCTCATAATTTGTATATTGAACCTGCTCTTTGGCAAGTTGTTTTTATTTTCTTTTTAAGCTTTTCTCTTGCAGCTTGTAACTTGCCACTTATAGCTTTTATTTTTTCCCTTGGAGCTTGGCGCTTGGCCTCTTGCCGCTATTAACCTTTGCCTTCTTGAAAAAGCGCATCTAATTTTTGTTCGTAATCGTGATAGCCAAGGTAGTCATACAAGTCCATGCGAGTTTGCATCGTGTCGACAACAGCCTTTTGGTCGCCATCTTTTAATAAGGTTTTATAAACAAGCTCAGCCGCTTTGTTCATAGCACGAAATGCTGATAATGGGTACAACACCATAGCGCAGCCCCACTGCCCGAGCTGCTCTTTATTCCACAGTTCGGTTTGACCAAATTCAGTGATGTTGGCAAGAATAGGCACATCAAGCGCCTGCGAAAATGCACGATAATGTTCTTCAGTTTTTACCGCTTCAGCAAAAATACCGTCAGCACCTGCTGCAACATACGCTTTAGCTCGCTCGATTGCGGCTTCTAAACCTTCTTGAGCAAAGGCGTCGGTACGCGCCATAATAAAAAAGTCTTTATCTGTTCTTGCATCAACCGCCGCTTTAATGCGATCAACCATTTCGTCAGTTGAGACAATTTCTTTATTCGGGCGATGACCACAACGTTTTTGCGCCACTTGATCTTCAATATGAACCGCAGCAGCGCCGGCTTTTTCCATATCACGAATAGTTTTGGCAATATTAAATGCGCCGCCCCAGCCGGTATCAATATCTACTAGTAATGGTAAACTTGATGCAGCAGTAATACGTTGCACATCAGCAATAACATCATTAAGTGACGTCATGCCTAAATCAGGTAAACCGTAAGATGCGTTTGCTACGCCACCACCGGATAAATAAATCGCCTGATGTCCTAATTGCTCTGCCATCATTGCGCAATAGGCGTTGATAGTGCCGACAACTTGCAGTGGTTTGTTGTTTTCAAGGGCTAAACGGAATTTAGCGCCTGGTGATAGTGTTGCTGACATATTCGCTTCCTCAAGTTAAATGTATTCTTTTACGTGCAGGACTACACAAATTCTGCACCTTGTTATTGATTGCCTTTATATTGTTAGCCGAGCTCGGCAATTTTCTTTTCAATATTTTTGCGTGACGCGCCAATGTGTCGACGCATTAATAATTCGGCAAGCTCACCATCGCGATCAGCAATGGCCTGAATAATATTGGAATGCTCAGCAAAAGCGCGCGTCGCTCTGGGGCTATTCATACCAAATTGAATACGATACATGCGTACTAGGTGATACAACTGACCGCACAAAATATTGATCAATTGTTGATTATGACTGCCGAGGATCACTTTATAGTGAAAGTCTAAATCCCCTTCTTCTTGATAATATGAAATGCCGTCTTTAAGCTCTTGTGCGCTGGCATGTTGTTTTAACATATCCTGCATGTCGACAATTTCTTGGTCGGTCATATTTTGCGCCGCTTGCCGACACGCCATACCTTCTAATGCTTCACGAACGACATAAATTTCCAATAGGCCTTCAATAGTACATTCTACAACACGCGAACCAACATTCGGTTTACGCTCGACTAAATGGCACTTTTCCAAACGATTTAAGGCTTCTCGCAAGGTAGAGCGACTAATTTCAAATTGCTTGGCTAGCTCAGGTTCACTAATTTTACTACCTGGCTTTATTTCCCCTTCAACAATGGCACGCTGCATTTGATCAAAGACTTTGTCAGCGGTCGTTACTAAAGGTTGTCTGGTTGGATTGTTTAATGGCATCTATTATTGTCGACACTTTTAAAGTTTGATCAAAATAATAGCGGATGAAATTTAATAGTCAAGCAAGAACAGACTAAATTGTCGACAATTCGTCGATTTAAGCAAAAAAACAGACTAAAGTCGTAGGGATTAAAGATAAAAGTTAACTGAAAAAGCAGTAATTTTTACGAACGGAAAATAGTGAGATCAGCCAAAGAACCAATAACAAACACCAATCGCAGCACAGACACCGGCTAAATCAGCAACTAGGCCGCAGCCTATGGCATGCCTAGAGTGGCGAATACCAACAGAGCCAAAATACACCGCAAGTACATAGAAAGTCGTTTCCGTTGAACCTTGCACAATAGAAGCAAGACGACCGGCAAACGAATCAGCGCCATAAGTATTCATGGTATCTATCATCATCGCTCTGGCGCCAGAACCACTTAATGGCTTAATAATCGCTGTTGGCATAGCATCTACAAAACGAGTATCCCCTCCTAAGCTTGCCACTAACAAACGAAAACTGTCGACAATAAGCTCTAAGGCGCCACTTGCTCGAAATACACCAATGGCACATAACATCGCCAATAAATAAGGAATAAGCTTAATACTGGTTTCAAAGCCCTGTTTAGCGCCTTCAATAAACGCATCGTAAACGACCACCTTTCGATACATGGCAATAAGGATAAAGGCTAACAAAACAGAGAAAATAAGTAAGTTGCCAAAAAGCGACGATTGTTGCGCTAACGCATCGGCCGACAAGCTAACAAAATAAACAACAAGCGCCGTAATTAGTGCCATCGCTGCAGATAAATATAACAACACCACTTTATTAAACAGCTGTATTTTTTGCACAAAGGCCACCACCAGCAAACCTGCTAAGGTAGAGGCAAAGGTTGCGAGTAATATAGGAATAAAAACGTCGGTAGGGTTTGCAGCCCCTTGCTGCGCTCGGTAAACAAATACCGCCATCGGAAACAAGGTGACAGAAGATGTGTTTAACACCAGAAATAAAATTTGCGCGTTAGTGGCGGTATCTTTTTGTGGATTTAAAGTTTGCAGGTCTTGCATCGCTTTTAACCCAAGTGGGGTTGCAGCGTTATCTAAACCTAAAAAGTTAGCCGAAAGGTTCATGGTCATCGAACCTATTGCCGGGTGCCCTTTTGGCACTTCAGGCATTAAGCGGGTAAATAATGGTGAAATAAAGACTGAGATTTTTTCGATGATGCCTGCATATTCAGCAACTTTCATCATGCCAAGCCAAAAACTTAAGATACCAATTAAGCCGATGGCGATATCAACAGTCACTTTTGACATGTCGAAAATGGCATTGACCAACTGCTCAAAGATCAAAACATTATCAAGCACTAGCCATTGATAAAGGCTAGCGATAAAGGCAATGACAAAAAAACCAATCCAAATTCGATTTAACACAAAAATATTTTTCTTTTTAAGAGCTTAGGCAAAACGAATCATGACATAAAAACAGACAAAAACAAATACAACCACACTGTGGAAAAGATGTTATTAACTTGTGTTAAAGGACTGAGTAAGTGGTGGAAACCAACTTAACAATCAAACAAAGAGGTTATTATATCTATAAATAAAACAATGGATTAGGAAAAAATTAAAATTAAATTAGCAATTAATAAAGTTTACACTACACTTAGTAGCTGTAGGATAAAGAACTCGATAAATGCTCGCTCCTTTTATTGTGTAGTTACCTTTATTAGCGCACGGCTCTTTGCATGAGCCATTCCCCTGAGCCCGAAACTTTCACAGGTTTCGGGCCATTTTTTTGCCCTAAATAAAAAGCATTAACCTAGGTAACCTAAGCTCAGTTAGGTATTATACCAAGTGCATTAATTAATTGATCACTTAGCGATAATTAAAAGGCTTATAGGCACAGGTTATATGCTCCGTGCATAACCTAAGTAATAACCTTGTCAAAATCAATAACGATGGATATAAGCCTTTTAAAATCGCCCTTTGGGAACTGGTTAGCGAACTGATAACGGCTCAAAATTAAAGAAATATAGAATAACTATGTTTCAGTAATTTTGTTTGTTCTAAGGTCGTTAATCGAGTTCTAAGTTGACTAATTTATTAATGTAATTGGTATTACAACTTAAACAAGCGGTAAAAATTATCTCGCGTTATTTGGGCAATTTCTTCAACCGACTGACCACGAACACTGGCTAGATGTTTAGCTACATCGACGACATAAGCCGGTTGATTTTGCTGGCCTCGATGTGGCACCGGCGCTAAATAAGGCGCATCGGTTTCAATCAGTAGGCGATCATCGGGTATTTTTTTCGCGACTTCTCTTAAGGCGCTGGCATTTTTAAAGGTGACAATGCCTGATAAAGAAATATACAAGCCAAGATCTAATGCTTGTTTTGCCATTTCCCAAGTCTCAGTAAAGCAGTGTAATACCCCGCCCACTTGGTCAGCTTTTTCGTTAACCAAAATATCTAGGGTATCTTGTTGCGCATCGCGGGTATGAATAATGAGTGGTTTGTTAATTTGTCGAGCAACACGCACATGTTTTTTAAAGGAATCAAGCTGCAACTCTTTAGTTTCAGGCGCGTAGAAATAATCTAAGCCAGTTTCGCCAACGGCAATAACTCTGTCGTTTTGTGACAATTGCAGTAGCTGGTTTTCATCAATCGACTCTTCTTGATTTAGCGGATGTGCGCCACAAGATAACCAAACATTATCGTAATGCTCAGTTTTTTGGGCCATTTGCTCAAATTCAGCAAGTTTAACGCTCACGCAAAGCATGCCACTCACTTTGGCTTGTTTGGCTTTTTCAACCACGTTATCTAAATTGTCGTCAAATTCAGCTAACTTTAAACGATCTAAATGACAATGAGAGTCTATAAACAACTCTTTGCTCCTTGAATAATATTAATTGGAATAAGGGTTTGAATCTTTAAATAGCAGACAGTGTTGGGGAAATTACATCGTTAATGTTGGTTCAGATGAATTTAAAAAACGCCCTATCGCTTTTTCGATTTGATTGCGAATATTGTCTGGATCTTGAATAAAACTAATGCCTAAACCTGGCGGTGTACCATTTTGCACACCAATAGGCGTTAACCAACATACTTTGCCAATAACTTTAGAGCTTTCTAAGGCATCAGGCAGTGAAATTTCCATTTCAATTTCAGTGCCCAGTTCATAAAATTCCGTGGTGCGTACAAATAAGCCACCTTGTTTTAGAAACGGCATGAACGACTGATATAAGTCTTTATCGGAAACAAACTCCAAATATACATTTTCCAAAACGACACTCCTAATTTACTTGTGCTTAATTGCGTTTACTTAACGGCTTATACTTATTTACTAGCGGTTAATTGCTTAACGTCCACTAAAAACTTTTCAAATTCAAAGCTCAGGTTACTTTGCGACAGTGTTTTAATACGTTTGTTCATGCTAATAAATAAACGATGAACTTGCCACAAGACTTGAGGCTCTAGCAAGGCATTGTTGTCAGTTTCACTACTTTTTAACCAACCAACTTGCTCTCTAGCAAAGTTTACCACAATTTTTTCTAACCAGCGTAATGCATATGGGCTGGAATTAAGTTGACTTAATAGCTCAGCTCTATCTTGTTGGTGCAGAAGATAATGAATGAAACTTTGACTAAACTGTTGATATTGCGCTTTTACTTGTTCATCAACAAGTTCAGGCATATGAGTTAAATTAGTAAAGTCACCTTCTAATTGACAATTTAGCTGCTCAGACAGGGCCTGTCCCATCGGCGGTCTTAATGAAATTAATCGACAGCGACTAATGATAGTAGCAAGCAGCGACTCAATATCTTGTGTTAATAACACAATGACACTATCACCACTTGGCTCTTCCAATGTCTTAAGTAACGCATTAGCCGCAGCGATGGTCATTTTTTCTGCACTTTCAATAATTAAAGTTTTTACTTGACCAATTTGTGCGGTTTTTTCAAAAAACTGCGTTGCCTGGCGAATATCGTCAACCCCTATAGTGCTGGTGCTGGCTTGAACCACTTGATGATCTGGATAGGTTTGGCTTGAAATAAGTTGGCAAGTTTTACACTGCTGACAAGGCGCTAGAAAGTTATCATTGTTAGCTAGAGGTTGCTGACAGGCAATGGTCTTGATCAACCACTGAGACAAGGTTTGTTTACCCGCATTAGCCATGCCTGAAATTAACAGCGCATGCGGTAAAATTCCCTGTTGAATTTGTGTACTTAATTGTTGTTGAGTAGCAGTTAACCAAGCTTTCATGTATTAAGGGTTTCAATGAGTAAGAGTTAACAAACCGCAGCCGTAACTGCGAACAAGATGGAAAATAATATCACGAAAATATGACCTTACCCAGCAAGTATTTAATTAAGCAAGCATAATAAAAAATGGCTGTAAAATTACAGCCATTTTAATCATGATATAGAAACGATTAGCAACTAGCTTTGTGGTGATACCGCCACTAATAAGCCTTCACCATTAACATGAAAATATAAGGTTTCATTAAGCGTTTCATTAACCGCTTTTACCGTATATGTGCCGTGATGTTCACTTGCTACAGTAAAGTTTTCAGCAGGCACTGCTGACCAGCTTTTATCAATTTTCGCAATTGTTTTAGCTTGACCTTCTATTTGCGTTGGCATCGCTCTAAACGTTAATGACTTTGCCGCCGTTTGTGCAACAGATAACGCTTTACTGTTATCAATACTGCCATGCGCGCCTGAATGCGCAAATACTGATGCAGAAAAAACTAAGCTGATGGTTAACGCAATATTAACTAAAAATTTCATACGATTGACTTCCTCTTATTTAAGACCTTCAATGGTATATTCACCACTGAAAATAACTTGAACTTGCATTTCTTTATCTGATTCATTTTTCCAATACCAGCCATGTGAACCTTCAAATGGTGCAGTAAAGCTGCCTTTCATTTGCTCAGCCGTCGCTATGGTATACGATTCAAAATAACCGGTAGTATCACCTTTTGGCTCGCCGTGAAGATCAACATACAATGGGCCACCGTCGGTCATCCATTCGTAGTTAACTTTTTCGTATTGCGCCATTGCTAATTTATATTCAATGCCTTTGCCCGCAGGAACAGTGACGATTACCGAGTCTTGTTGTCCGTCGCTAGATTGCGATTCAACTTGGTTGTTTTCTGCCGGTTGGTTAAATACCGTTAAGCCTAATTTTTCGCCCATACCGGTAGGGTCAACATTGTATTCTGCCGGTAAAATAAATAGCACTAAGGTGGTTAGCGCAATCACTAACGCAATAATACTCGCTTTGATGATTGATGTTGAAGATTGTTCAGTTTGCATATTCATAACTCTCTTATTCCTTAGTTAACGAAATAACCTGTTAATTGATAACCGATCAGCATAAAACCGGCACTCATTAGCGCAGCGTTGGTGACCGATGAAAAACGTTGAAAACTTGCATGACGTCGCCAAATATTAATCACGAGTAAGATAAACATCAGCGCTAAAAATTGGCCAAGTTCGACACCAAAATTAAAGGCAAGTAAATTGGCCGCTAATCCTTCACTTGGCAAACCAAATTCTTGAATTTTAGTTGCTAAGCCAAAGCCGTGAAATAAACCAAAAATAAGCACGGCAGCTTTTGGATTGGGTTGAAAGCCGCAAAGCTTTTTAAAACCACCTAGATTGTCAAAGCCTTTATAAACAACGCTGAGACCGATAATGGCATCAATTAAGTAGGCATTAACTTGAATGTCAGCCAATACGCCAGTCATCAACGTAATACTATGACCTACCGTAAACATGCTGACGTATAACAACACATCTCGTGTTCTATGAAGAAAAAATAACACACCGACTAGAAATAGCAGGTGATCGTAACCGGTCACCATGTGTTTGGCGCCAATATACATAAAAGGGATTATTTCAATACCCGAAATGCTTTGTAAATAATCGCGTGTTGTATCGTCGACGCCATGAGCGAAACTATCGACAGAAAACAACGCAAGCACAATAAGTACTGGGTAAAACAGATAAGAAGCTTTCAGCCTATCTAACATATATCTCATCCTTAACTACTATAGAGGATTACGTTTAATCGCAGCTTGTAACCAAATAAAATCAAGGTGATTACATCAAAATTATTAAGTAAATTTGCGCGACACACATACTAATTGTTAGTAATGGCGAGATGTTAGCACGGAATAGACAGGAAAAATAACCAACAAAGTTAACAAGATTTGTAGCCAATTGTAGGCGATGCGCCGAGTTTGTAACTAAGATTTTACAAAATGAAATTTCAGGCGACTAGAGCGTGTTGACCTTTGGTGTATGTTTTTGCAGCGAATTGTTTGCCATTTATACAAGGCAGAGCGATTGTCGTGTAGTTAGTCTACATAAATGAGTGATAAAGACTTTATGCTCCTGCAAAGTCACCTTACCCCACATCCATGTGGGGCAACGCAGTTGAAATGGCAAACAAACGCTGTCCGAAGGATCTATTTAAACGCTTCCTGCTCTTTGTTACTAACTTTAGACGTACGACTCAAGGGATTGAGGAGGTAGGGCGACGTTTGGAACCAAAGCCTAGAGCCACTATGCCTTCAAGTTAGTGCCGCGATCAGAAAGCGTTTAAATTGGACAAAATTCATACCACAAAGACCAATACGCTCTAGAGTTAGAGTAAGACAAGTCGAAAAGATTCAACTTTTTTATTTATTTAGTACAAAAAAAATCGAGCACGTACTGTGCTCGATTTTGCTGTTGCTCGTCACCAAATGCGGTGACGTTGTCGTTAATTAAAAACGGTAGACAATACCTAAATTATAGCGACGACCTGATTCAGAAAGGTAGTTCGTTAACTCTTCATACTTTAAGTAACGCTCGGTTACTGAGTCATTTAAGTTAACAATTGAGAAATTAACCTTTAAGTTTTTATTTAACGTGTAGTTAGCCGATAAATCTAATTGGCCACGTGCTGCTTCAATTTCAGGTAACGAGTTAGTTTCAGCCCACCCTAGTGGCGTAATATGGCGTTTGAAAAATTCTGAACGCCAGTTATATGCTAGGCGCACGTTGAGTGTTTTATCATCATAAAACAATACTAGGTTGGCACTGTTTTCCGATAAACCTTTACGGCCCATTGGGTCGCCTTCTTGGTCAAGCTCTTGGCTAGGCTCGGTGGTATAAGTATAGTTAGTGCTAAAGCCTGTATAACTTAATAAACTTGGTAATTCGTCAAAGGTATGCGTTAAGCTAAACTCTGCCCCTTTTAGTTTGGTACCTGCGCCATTAACTAAAACGTAATGTTTATACTTGCTATCACCTACCCAAACGTCACCCGCTTTTTCAATATCTAAAGTAATTGTAGACTCAATATCTTTATAAAATACCGCGGCTGAGAACATGCTCGATTTTGAATAATACCATTCAAACGATAAATCAACATTGGTGGCAAGTACCGGCTCTAAATACGGGTCGCCGCCTTGGGCAACACCAGCATAACCTTCAGGTAAATCATCATTACTTAGTAATTCTAAAGAAGGTGACAGCGAAGATAAACCTGGTCGCGACATCACTTTAGCTGCAGCGAACCTTAGTACCATGTCACTATTTAAGCCTAAATTAACGTTTAAGCTTGGTAAAAAATTGTTGTATTCATTTTCAAATTCACCCCAAACTAATCCGGCATCACTGGGTACATAACCTGATGACTTGGTTTTAGTTTTAATAAAACGACCACCAAAGTTACCAAACAAGTTCATATCGCCAAAAACTTCACCGTAAAAATCAGCACGCGCATAGCTGGCATAAGTTTGTTCAGTTACATCAAAACGCTCTGCTAATATTTCATAAACCGGTACGTTATTCTCGCCCATTGCGCGTAACGCTACGAGGTTAAATAAATCGGTATGATAATCCATACTGCAGTTTATTGTGGTCCACTCTTGCGGCACATCGCCAGAGAAGTTATCGAAGGCAGCACTTTCGGGAGCAAAACAATCTGTTTGTAATTTATACGCAAGTTCCGCTTCGGTATATCCTGTACTACCAAAAAACTTATCGCCATTACCCTCTGGGCTTACTGAGATTCCTTGAATTGGCACATTTTTATATAGCTCATTACCATCGGCATCTAAATAGGGAACATTATTACCGTTTTCATCTTTATAGGTATATTTAGTTGTGCCGCCAGTATTTTTATTTTCATAACTAACACGACCATAATTACGCTCGGCAAAACGAACACCGGTTTTAACTTGGGTAAAGAAGTCGCCGTCAAGCTCTAACACCGCGTCAACTTTGAACGATTGCTCATCTTGGTCAACGTCATTTCCGTTACGTTGTAATTGATGAAAGTTTAAGTACTGTTGATCGATACCGGTAATATCGCCCGCTTCTGTTAAAGGTCCATTACCATATGGCGCGTTATACAAGGTATAAGTACCTAAGTCGCTACCACGTAAGTCGAATGTTGCAATACCGGCAAAATCATTTTTATCAAACTTACCACTTTGATCGTAGTCATAGCCCATGTTTAAAGAGCCTTGTTTGGTATAACTTGACCCTTCGGAATACGAATATTCTGCCGCAATATTTAGCTCGTCAGTGACTTGTACATCGCCGCCCAACGTAAACTTTTTCGATTTTGAGTAAGTCAATTTATGTGACGGACCACCGCCCATACGTATATTAGCACCTGAAATAGTACCGGCATCGTAAACATAACGTTCTACGCCATCACCACTGGTACCAATTGATGAAAAGTTTTGCGCGTAGCCCATAGTTGGCATCGCATGATTAAATTGCGTGCCAAACGAAGAGCCAAACGTTTCTGCTTTAGCGTTGGTTATCGTTGTGTCTAAAAAGAAGTTAGTTATATCATTTGGCTGCCATTGCAACGTCGCATTAAATGAATCACGAATATCTTCGGTATCTCGCACGTTGGCGGTAAAACCATTAGACATGTAGTAACTGTCGTTTGAGTCGATTACACCATCTTTGTTAACATCAATGGGGGCAGTATCCATACGGTGAGTATCGTAAATAGTGCCGTCAAAAGGTGTTTTAGCTTCTTCATGCTGATCTATTCTGCGCCAGTTACCGGTTGCTTCCGCCCAGCTACCACTGTCTGCTCCACCAAAAGCTTCGGTGCGCTTAAATGATTCTTTGTGTGCAACTGTGGCGACAAAACCGAAGTCACCAATGGCTGTATCGCGCCAATTTTTACCACCAAAGACGCTAAAATCAGGCGACGATTTTTCTGCTAAATCTGAGTGTTTGCCTTTAGCGGTAACTGAAAATATTTGATCTTTTTGAATATTTAATGGTCGACGCGTTTTAAGGTTAATAGTGCCACCTAAAGCGCCTTCAATTCGGTCGGCAGTGGTTGCTTTTAACACTTCGATGCCAGAGAACAGCTCTGAAGGTAAATCTTGGAAATTAACGGTGCGTTCTGAACCTGTACCTGAAGCCGTTTGACCATTAATTTCAACATTATTACTTGAGATACCACGAATTTGAATGGTTGAGCCTTCGCCGTCAGCGTCACGGGTCATTTGAATACCTGTAACACGTTGCAGCGCTTCTGCAATGTTTTCATCAGGTAACTGGCCGATATCTTCTGCTGAAATGCCATCCATAATTTCTGTCGAAAAACGCTTATCATTCATCGACTTTTGAATACTACCGCGAACACCTGAAACGGTGATCACTTCAATTTGTTCTTCTTGCGCTTTTTTTATTGCTGCTTTTGCATCATCTTCTGCTAATGCAGGCATAGCACTTACGCCAATAGCCATGACACAAGCTTTACTTAACGTGGTTAACGCGAACTGCTTACGGACGTTTTCTTGCATAATAAACTCCCCCTAATAGTGTTTATATAGCGCTTTAGCATTTTTATATTTTGAATTTGCTACAGCTTTTACTAAATCTTGTTGTTAATAACCTGCTTCATGATCCGAATAAACAATGCTATTCCTAACCACTACACAACATACTAATATTATTTATATTACAAAAAATAACAACAAACAGCAAACTTAATACACGCAATTCGACACAAATTACAAATTCAATACACCTGCAAACAATAGCTAAAATTAAGGTATAAATATCAATAGCTTGAATAAAAGCCATTAAGTGGTGGACATGATTAAATTATCAATCCACAAGATTAATATTAGTTTTAAGTACAATATCGACCATTAAAGACATGAACTTATGTACAAAAAAGCGCGTGTGTAAACGATATGTTTTTCTATATAAATATGATTATAAGTAAGAAAGGAAACTAAAATAGAATTTGAAAGAGCCCTTTGGTGCTAAACAAACGCAAAATAAGATAAAGATTGATAAGGCACTATAGGTGATGAAGTTTTACGATGGCATATAAAAAAGGCTTCTACACATTGACACATAGTAGAAGCCTTCCTTGTTCACAATAAGTATTCGAGCATTATTTTCGTGTACTTAAATACTTCCTTAATTGCTCTGGGGTTTTGAATTTTGCTTTTCGCGTTTCCAAAATGGCTAAATGTTTTTCAACCGTAACTTGCGCCCACTCGTTACTTTCTTTCCAACGAGGCTGAGGAAATTGCAGGTACCAGTTTTGTAACTCTTTCAACATACGTGCAACCCGTGCTGGGTGCTGCTTACTAATGTCGTTGCTTTCGCCAATATCAACACTTAAGTCAAATAATGCAATACGTTCACCGACAACCACCAGTTTGTTATCGCCATCACGCATCGACGCATTATTATCTTTTTGCCAAAATAGTTTTTCATGAGGAGTTTGGTTGCTAGCATTTACATCCGTTGAACGAATAAAAGGTAAAAGGTTTACCCCATCGTGTGCTTTTGTTGCTTGTGGATCAAAACCTAAAATTGCTTCGCTTGTTGCATAGATATCAAGCGCAGACGTTAAACCATTAAAGATTTCTCCGCCGTTTACTTTTTCAGGCCAGCTAATAAAAAACGGTACGCGATGTCCGCCTTCAAACTTCAAACCTTTATAGCCATTTAATGGAAAGTTATTAGTATTGTTGTAGTTACCGCCACCATTATCACTTAAAAAGATTATAACGGTATTATCCATTAAATTCTCTTCACGTAATTTTTGACTGATGCGACCAACACTGTCATCTAACGATTCAGTCATTGCCGCTAATATTGGTCTTGGGTGATTTTGCTTTTTATATTTGGCGATCATTTCTTTTTTTGCATGCATAGGGCCATGAACTGCTAGCGGCGCATAATACATAAAAAATGGCTCGTCTTTACTTTGCTCGATGTAGTCAATTGCTTTATCCGCTAATACATCGGTTAAGTAGCCTTCAAACTCAACAGGCTGATTATTTTCCACCACGACGCGTTCGTGTATTCCTTCACTCGGATCATAGGTTGGGAAATAAGAACGATGGCCGGCAAGAAAGCCATAAAATTCATCAAAACCACGTACATTGGGACGCAAAGTTTCGTGTGCGCCTAAATGCCATTTACCAATGGCAAAGGTATTATAGTCATTGTCTTGGAATAAGTTCGCCAACGTGTACTCAGACGCCGGAATGCCTAAGTTCGGGTTAGACATGGTTTTACCGGGTAAATTGCCACTAAACCCAAAACGATGTTGATAACGTCCTGCCATTAAGCCAGCTCGAGACGGTGCACAAACAGTGCCGCTAGTATGAGCATCAGTAAAAACCACACCTTGACTTGCTAATTGGTCGATATGCGGCGTTTGCATTTCTTGACTGTCCATAAAACTAAAGTCATTGTAGCCGGCATCATCAACGATCATCACAATCACGTTAGGTTTACTGCTACTTGTTTTATCGCTCGTTTGTAAACTGGCGTGACTAGAAGAATCAGCACAGCCAGACATAATGGCTAAACTGATTAATGAAGTGAACAATTTAAAAGATTTTTTCATAACTCTCTTCTACTTGGTTAACAACAAATGAATTAACATTTAATATACTCGCTCGAATATATACTATAAATATTACATAATCCAAGAAATTACGTTTCTTTTCATTTTCACTTGCTTTGCTTTTAACTGACTTCATGCATAACTGTTAATAATTTTGGCTAATTATTACGCTTTCGCCAATGAGTCAGCAGTGTTACCTTGCCACGATTCAAAATGCACTGCGTCGTCAATCTCTCGTCTTGGTAGCCACCCTGCACTTTCTAATTCAGGTTTGTCTTTAAACTTAGATACATACCCCAAACACAAATAACCGATAATACTAATGTCCTGTGGAATATTGAGTGCTGCTCTTAAGACATCGTCATGAATAATGCTAACCCAACCTAAGCCTAAGTTTTCAGCACGCGCCGCAAGCCATAAATTTTGCACCGCGCATACCGCGCTGTATAAATCCATTTCAGGTTTTATTGTTCGCCCTATCACAACGGGGCCATTTCGACTTCTGTCACAGGTAACACAAATTCCTACTGGTGACTCAATAATGCCTTCGAGTTTGAATTGCTGATATTTTTGCGCTTGCTCATCGTTAAACATTTTTGCTGATTGTTGATGCGCTTGCTCAAATCCGGTTTTAATTTTTTGTTTTGTTGTTTGATTTTTTACAACAATAAAATCCCACGGCTGCATAAAGCCAACACTTGGCGCATGATGCGCAGCGGTTAAGATACGGGTGAGTACTTCTGAAGGAATTTCATCTGATAAAAATTGTCCGCGAACGTCACGTCGTGAAAAAATGGTTTTGTAAACCGCATCGCGCTCTGAAGAGGTAATTTGCATAGTGTAATAGTCAAAAAAGAAGAAAGAATATGGTAACAGTTTATCAGAATAGCGCTGTTACTAGTTGTAGACTTTCCCCATCTACACATTGAAATTAAATTTCAGCTGTTTGCGCTCGACGTTAAAGCAAAAGTTTAAAGAACGGAAATTACCTTGAGTTACAATTTAACCATTACTTGAGCGCTAAAATACAAAATCAAACGGCGTAACTCGAGTGCTTTTATTCCTTTAATTCACTTACCTTATTTTCAATTTTGCTGGCTAACACGCAAGTTGCGCCAGTTACACTCTGAAACGTTAGACAACAAATAGTCACCAGCAAAGTCGGTACTATATTCAAAGACCAAATTCGTTATCTACCGCAGTATTTTAAGATGAACAAGCAAACAAAACGTTATCAATTAGAGCATTGCTCAACCTCAAATGCTAAAGCCGTTGTTAAACCGTTGCCTTATACACTGGCGATATTACCTTTGCTTGTGTCTATAAATGTTCAAGCAAGCGATAACTTTAGCCCACAGAATTACCTTAACGGTTTTTTGATGTTTGATCATGTTGTTGACCAACCCAACATTTTTACTGGTGAAGATACTGCCGAAGGTGAATCACAAATTCGTCGTTCTCGACTCAACCTTGAGTCACAATTAAACGGGAGCTGGCGTATTCGTCTTCATTCAGCTTATGATCGCGGTGAATATCGACTTCTCGACTCCTATATTCGTTATAACGGCTTAGATGCGTTTAATGTCACCATTGGCAAGCAAAAAGAGTTTTTTGGTTTTGAAAATATCATGAGCGCACGCGACATGACGTTAATGGAGCGTAGCTTAATTACATCAGCTATTGTGCCAGGGCGTAAACCGGGGGTTAATTTTTCAGGTGAAAAACACAAGTTTAACTGGCAGCTTGGCTATTATTTAGAAAACGATAATAGCGATACCAATGCCGTAACTGGGCGTTTAACATGGACTGGCTGGCAACAACCTGAATCTACCTTTCATTTAGGCATGGCCTTTAGCGAACGCGACTACGACGGTAAACAGTACAGTATCAGCGAAGTGCTCGATATTACAATAGACGACTCCATTGTCGACTATGGTTCAGTTACCGCAGAAAGTGTATCGTTAACTGGTTTAGAAATGATGTGGCAAAAAAAGGGCTTTACCAGCCTTGCTGAATGGCAACAGGCTTCCATTACAGATGTCGCCAACGATTTGTACGAATACCAAGGTGGTTATGTACAACTTAGCTATTTATTGTCAGGGTTAAATCGAGACTACGCCAAAGGGCTTTTGCGTAAACTTGCGACAGATAATGAATGGGAATTAAGTATGCGCTGGAGCCAAATGAATTTAATTATTGAAGAGCTAGAAACCGAAACCCTCACTTTTGGCATTAACTATCATTTAAGTAGCAATACTAAAATCATGCTTAACTACATGAAAACCAAATACAATGAGAACTATGTTGAAGAAAATGACAATCAACGTTTTTCATTAAGAGCTCAGTACGTATTTTAGTTGTTAACTAATGCCCCTGTAATATTTCTTATGCCTTCTGTGGTTA
Organism: Thalassotalea sp. PLHSN55; assembly: GCF_052030545.1. Lineage (NCBI taxonomy): Bacteria > Pseudomonadati > Pseudomonadota > Gammaproteobacteria > Alteromonadales > Colwelliaceae > Thalassotalea > Thalassotalea sp. PLHSN55. Next base: position 90,792 of record NZ_JBPDIH010000005.1, read on the forward strand.
GCACTCTTTGCTAACCAGTCTCACCACACTCACTCTACCCACACTCACTCTATCCACACTTTCATTTGCGCACTAACATCCTATAACCAAGATTAGTCATTCAACTTAATAATTTGATTATTTATTTTAGATTTTACACAGGGTAAATCTAAAATAACGTTTAAGCTGCGGCTGTTAAATTTTCACAAAAAAAAAGCTGAATATCACTATTCAGCTTTTGATGTAATTATTTTAGTAAAACGATTAGAAAGTTAAGTCTAGCTTTTTCACATCAACAAATCTTGGGTAGATAAGTAAGAACAAGCCCATAATGGTGTAACCGATCACAATGCCATTAAATGCTGGTAAATGAAGCGATGCAGAATGCACGATGCCTATCGACGTCATTAGCGCTGCGACAATCGAGAACCAACCTGCGTATTTAAATTTCGCATCAATCACGTTAGCAACAATCGCCCCCCAAAATAGTCCGGTAATAATGGCACCTTGAGACAAGGCTTGATGGCCAATTAAATGTGCGCCCTGCTGTGACATAGCAGCGATCATTTCGGCATCAGTTAAGTTGGGTAGGTTTTCTGTGCCCATATTTCTTAAGGCATTAAGCATCGCTGTCCACTTCACCATCACAAAACCTGATACATGTGGGATCATTGAAATAATAATAGCAATTACATGGCTTTTCTTGACACTTGCTGCGCTATGAGAAATAAGCGTGATCGCTAAAAAGACAAGAATTGGCGCTGCCGCTGATAAGGGCACTAGGTTATTTAAAAAGGCCAATAAACCAAACGTTGCTGCTAAGAAAAATATCAAGCCCACCGCTAAAATATAACCACAACGAGCATTCATCGCACTATATACTGGGTGTCCAATATAAACTGTTGTTGGAAATGGTGAACCAAATAATGCGCCAACCATAGTGCCCGCGCCATCAGTTACCTGACAAGCACCAACCGAGTAGCTATCACCGGCTGAATCAGCTGATTCAACATTATTCATGGTTTCGATGAAGTTATACACTTGCACAGGAATTAATACCAAGAACAATTCTGAATGATTAAATAAGTGCTGAATACCGACAATTAAATCACCAAAATAAGGAATTGGTGGATTAAAGGCAACGCCTTCAAAGCTAATTGACGTTTCACCTAATATAAGCGCGATTACCGTACCAACAATCAGTGCAGCTAATCCTGCTGGCATATTAAATGGCAAACGAAAATTACCGACTAAGCCCCAAATAATGATCATTAACGAAGCAAAACCAATAATAGGGTTTTCAATAATACTGGCAAACGAATCGCTGCCAATAAACACCAGTGCGATACCACAAAGCGTACCTAACATACCGGCGCGTGGCGTAACACGTTTTAAAAATGGCCCCACTACAGCGCCTAATGCTGCAACAATACCACCAATAAAACCAGCACCAATACCCACTTGCCAAGCAAGTTCTGCATCGTTGGTGGCCCAATAAATTGGCCCGATCACACCAAATAAATAAACAAACATAACTGGCGTACTAATACCATAAGGCAATGCAGTAACATCATTGCGCCCTGTTTTTTCTGCTAAGCGTTTCGCCATAAAGGTATAAACAAGCACACCAGCTAAAATAGCAATTGCCGCACCGGGAACAATACGACCGAAAACAATTTCTGTCGGCATGTTAAAGACAAATTTACAAATGCCACTAAGTACTATTAAGTTAGTTAAGTTATCTGTAAACAGTGCCCAAAACGCACTCAGATCACCACGATTGGTTAGTTGATAGTTTGATTTTTCAGTCATAATATCTCGTTAAATGGTATTGTTTTATGAAACAAAATTAATACCAAGTTCACCTTATTAATGTAAGTGAATATTTTGCCCTAAACCGCCGTTGTTTAGGGCTACATTGTGTGTGGATTTGTTACTTAAAACAGATTAAAAACGCCAAACTGCAAGCAGTTGCACCGCATTGTCGTCAGTACCTTTTTCACCTAGTTTGTTTTTAAAGTACTGGTATTCAATGCCAACAAACATTTTTCCGGCATTCATGCCCATCAGTTCGCCAGCATCTAAACGAATTTGTGGTTGGAATAAAATCCAAGACTCTAATTCAGTCGTGCCGAAGTTGTTGGTTTGTGTGCGACCATTGATGTATTCTAAGTGCCCTTCAATGCTCCAGTTGGTATTGCCGATGCTAAATGGGTATGCCCAAGCAAAATCAACCATATAACTTGTTTCTTCATCTAAAACGGTAAAATTTGCCGAGTCTGCACTGCCGCCACCTTGATGAATATAGGCAGTTACGTCGATTTGTGCAAAAGCAAACCCTGGTAAATCAAGTGCAAACCTAACACCTGGTAGCACCCAAGTGCTGTCTACTTCAGGCGCAAAGTTAAAACCAGCAACAATGCCGATATCTTTTACTGGGCCAAACTTAATCTCGTTGCCAGTAATTTTTCCTAGGCTGAAGTTTGAATACCACTCTCCATAAAATTCACTGGTGTTATCAGCTGGGCCGCCCGACCAACGCGTGTGGTCTACAAAGAAAAAGTTATCACCATACTCCCAACCGCCTGCGTGTTGAAAAGTAATAATATCTGCTTGTGAGGTATCGCCTGCGCCAACAACTTCTAAATCACCGCCCAGTTGAAGTTGTACCTCAGTATTACTCCATGTTTCAGCAGTACTTGCTGCTGATAAGAGTGAAGTTGCTAAAATTAATGCATAAGTTGTTTTTGTAACGCCCATGTTATTTCCTATATTCACCATCAAAATTAACCATATTTTCTCATATTTTGTAATAATGACAGTATTCGATTGCGAGTTGCGCAAGAACATAAATGAATTTGGCAAAGCACACAAGAAAAACCTGACACAAGTGTCAGTAAATTGTATTTTGATCAAATTTACACCGCTAACAAGGAATTATTAACTATGTCATATTCTTCATTTACACCGCCAAGACGCACATTAATGGGCCCTGGTCCTTCCGATATTAGTCCGCAAGTGTTATCAGCGATGTCGCGTCCGGTAATTGGTCATTTAGATCCGCTTTTTGTTGGCATGATGGATGAAGTAAAAGCGCTACTGCAATATGCATTTCAAACTAAAAATGAATTCACTATCGCATTATCAGCGCCCGGTTCTGCCGGTATGGAAGCATGTTTTGTCAACCTTGTTGAAGCGGGCGATCAAGTTATTGTGTGTCGCAATGGCGTATTTGGCGATCGCATGGTGCAAAATGTCGAGCGTATTGGCGCCACCGCGATTATTGTTGATTCACCTTGGGGACGCGCGGTTGAAACCAACAAAGTAGCACAAGCATTAGTTGATCACCCAGAAGCAAAATTTGTCGCTTTTGTGCATGCGGAAACATCCACTGGCGCCGTATCAGACGCCAAAACACTTTGCGCCTTAGCAAAACAGCATAACTGTTTAACCATAGTTGATGCGGTAACGTCTTTAGGGGGTGTAGAACTTCGTGTTGACGACTGGGGCATAGATGCCATTTATTCAGGTTCGCAAAAGTGTTTGTCGTGCGTGCCGGGACTATCGCCTATTTCTTTTAGCGCAAATGCCGTAGAGGTGGTTAAAAATCGCAAAACGCCAATTCAAAGTTGGTTTTTAGATCAATCTCTAGTGATGAGTTATTGGTCTGGCGAAGGCAAGCGTAGTTATCATCACACCGCCCCTGTTAATTCATTGTATGCATTACATGAATCGTTAGTGCATTTACATAATGAAGGTTTAGAAAACGCATGGGCACGCCACAAAGCGCAACATCAAGTATTAGCCAAAGGGCTTGCTAAATTAGGTATTGAATTTATTGTGCCGGAAGATGAACGCCTGCCACAACTTAATGCAGTTTATATTCCCGAAGGCGCAGATGATGCCAAAGTACGAGGTTATTTACTTAACCATTATAACCTTGAAATTGGTGCTGGCTTAGGTGGTTTTGCTGGCAAAGCGTGGCGCATTGGTTTAATGGGTTATGCTGCAAGAAATGAAAATGTTGCGCTGTGTTTAAGTGCCTTAGAAGATGCGCTAGCGCAATAAGCTAGAAGCTAGAAGCTAGAAGCTAGAAGCTAGAAGCTAGAAGCTAGAAGCTAGAAGCTAGAAGCTAGAAGCTAGAAAAAGCTTAAGCGTTGTTATTTATGATAACAACGCTTTTTTTATGTAATACCACAACCTTTTAAAATAATCGTCGTTAGCGTTGCTACCACATCTTCAAAGTCTTGCTCTTGCAACTCGTCTTTATTTAAGCCTGCGCATACTTGAACACTAAAGTCGGCATAATGTTGCGTTGCACTCCAAATCAAAAACAATAAATGGTGAGCATTAATATTATCCATCTGCCCTTTTGCTACCCAAGCCTCAATAACTTCAACTTTACTTTGCAACCATATTTTAAAGTCGCTATCTAGGTAGTCTTTTAAAATAGGGGCGCCATGAATAATTTCACTGGCAAATATTTTTGAGCCATCTGGATCTTGATACGAAAACATCACCTTGTCGCGAATATAACGCGTTAATGCTTCTTTTGGCGAAACGGTTGCCACTAATGAATCACAATGAACATTCCAGCTGTCTAGAATATCCGCTAGCAATTGTTGGTATAAATCGGTTTTATCGTTGAAATAATAATGAACATTTGTACGTGGAATTTGTGCAACTTCGGCGATGCGTTTAATCGATGCTCCTTTAAAGCCATGTTGAACAAACTCTTGGCGAGCAGCTGAAAATATAAGTTGTTTATTACGTTGACGAATATTGCCGTCACCGTGTTTTAATGCAGGCACTGCTTATTCCCTATTTATGGGTAAAATGTAGGTAAAAATGCGTTAAATTTTTGTATTTATTAAATGGGTATTCGCATTTCGCCATAGTGTAAAGACTCTTAGCCTGTGAAACAACAGCGTTTATTCCTATTGAAATGCTAAAGCTTATTCGGTGACTTTTTCACCCATAATATGCGTAGCTAACACATGACGCTCGTCGCCAAGCATGCTTAAAATAAATAGCTTTTCAGTCAAAGTTTTACAGTGTTGCATGCGTCTTGCCATTAAAGGTGTTGCAGTATAATCAAGCACAATAAAGTCTGCCTCGGCGCCTTTGGTGAAATTACCAATAGTGCCTTCTAAATCTAACGCAATCGCCCCGCCAAGTGTCGCCAGATAAAATGATTGAAACGGGCTTAATTTGTCACCACGCAATTGCTGAGTTTTATAGCCCTCATTCAGCGTACTAAGCATTGAAAACGTTGTGCCTGCACCTATGTCTGAACCAAAGCCCACGTTAACATCAAATTGTTGTGCTTGTTGAAGGTTAAATAAACCACTGCCTAAAAATAAATTAGAGCTTGGGCAAAAAGCAATGGCAGAATTTGTTTCGCCTAAGCGTTGGCATTCACTGTCGTGCAAGTGAACACCATGGGCAAAAACACTGCGCCTGCCAAGTAACTTGCTTTTATCATAAACATCTAAATAGCCGGTATTTTCAGGAAAAAGTTCCGCAACCCAGGCAATTTCATCTTTGTTTTCACATAAATGGGTATGCAAATAAACATCAGGATATTGTGCTAATAACTCACCCGCCTTATCTAACTGTGCTTTTGAACACGTCGGCGCAAAACGCGGCGTTATCGCATATTGCAAGCGATCAACTTGATGCCATTTTTCGATTAAGGCTTTGCTGTCAGCGTAACCTGATGCTGCGGTATCCGACAAATAATCGGGGCAGTTTTGATCCATTAACACTTTACCGCAGATCATGCGTAATTTTTTTTGCTGAGCGATGGTGAAAAACGCATCGACTGAGGCTTTATGCACGGTGCCAAAAACAAGTGCCGTGGTAGTACCTGCCGCCAATAATTGCGTTAAGAAAAATTCAGCAACGCGTTTGCCGTGTTCAAGATCTGAAAACTCTCTTTCTGCGGGAAACGTATAGTTTTCTAACCACTGTAATAATTGCTCTCCGTAAGAGGCGATCATTTCAGTTTGTGGGTAATGTACATGGGTATCGATAAACCCGGGCATGATTAAACCATGAGGATAATGAATAAGCTCAGTATCATTAGATAATTTTTTCAGCAAAAGATCGGCTTCGCCCACCTGCACAACCAAGCCATTTTCAATCACTAATAAGCCATCTTCAAAATACTGATAGCTGTCAATTAATGCCACTTTGGCAGGATCGGCGATAAAGTGAAGCAACTCGCCTCGATATGCTTTTTTCATAAATTACGGTTTTTCATACGTTACGTTATTTGCTGTTAACGATTATTTTAGCACTGAGCGCTTAACGGCAAACAGTTAATTGTTGTAACTGCTTGCTTTGCTCGCACGGCAAAACTTAAAAGCATTAATGCAAACTGGTTGATGCTTTAGCGAGCATGTTTTTAATTTGTTTAACAATTTTCGCACTTGTTGCGGCGTCGAAACCTTTTATTCTAGGGGTATGAATATGACCAACAGGCATAATCGGTTGATAATGATTGCGCAGTAAAATACTGCGATAAGAGATCTCATTCGACAAATAACCACCGCCCGAGCCTTCAACTGAGGTTTGCCCTTGTAGTTGCGCTAAACTACTGGCGTTAAATTTCTGACGAGTTAAGGTTGAAACTTGATGATTGTCGTTAATTTTAAATGCCCCTTGGGCAGATTGCATCGTCTGAACAGGCAATGAAAATTCCACAAATTCATCGCCTTTAAGCGCTTGTTCACCTAGCATTGGCACTAGCGGATTAGTTGCCGTTGCGCCGGTATAGACATTCAAATTATCAGGTGCATTCGCACTTCTTCTTAAGGCGGGAAAACGTTCTAAGTCAAAGTCTTTTCGCCCCATGCTAACCGTAACCACCATATCGACTGGCGTGTTTTTCATATAAGGTGTTAGCAAGGTTTCAATCATGCCTTGATCAAAGTCTTTAAAACGCACCGGGATCATTAAGGTTTCAATTTCAACGGACTGACCATCGACGCTAATATAAAAATCATCTAACGCTAATGCGGTAATCCCCGACGGGTTACTTTGCTTAATATTTTTATCTAAAAAGAACGGGTCGAAACCTGTCAGTAATATTTTTTTATCAGCATTTTTATCAAATTTAATATCTGCTTGGCCACGAGTGAGCAGTTCAAACTTCCACAATAATTCGGCTTGTTGCATATCAAGCAAACGCTGAAAAGCCGCTGAAGATTTTAACGCTGCCGACATTTGTAAACGCGCCCAGTATAGAGGTCTGTCGTCAAAGTTATTATCTTGATCAAACGCGACTACCGCTTCTTGCCAAATTGCTTTACCGTGGCGCAATATCAGCTGAGTCAGTGTGGTAAAGTTTCGCGCTTGGTGTATTTGTGTCTCAAAGATTCCGACACGTTTTTGATGTCGAGAAAATACCCGAGGAAACGCCTTACTGGCTTTGTCTAAGCGCAACTCTTCAACATTAAGTTGGCTATGATCGATTATCGCCACTTTATTGTTTTGCGCACTGTCATTAGCTTGAGCAGCATTGGCATTAAAAGCAAACGCAGCAGCAATAACGCTGGTAACGGCAGCAATTGAAAGCGTGTGGATTATTTTCATATAAATTCTCATCTTGGCTTGTTTAATCAGCTCATTTACCTAAATAAAACAGACTCTTTGTTAAACCAGTATACACAAAAGGCAATCGATGCCACCGCAAAAAAGGTCGTTGACGCAAGTATAGAAAATAGCATGGTGTAATCAATCGTGCCTTTGAGTATTTCTTTTATCGCCAGCGCCACATTTGAAATTGGCACGAGTGACCAAAATGCATCAAGCTTTATGCCCGGCAACATCGCCACCATCACTGGAAAAAAACCTAACATCGACATAGGTCCCATGTAATTTTGCGCTTCTTTAAAGCTGCGCGCATAAATTGAAATCGCCAATAACAAGGCGGCAAATATCGACGAAATAGGAATAAGCATTAACAGCACCAATAATAAATCTGAGGTACCTACCGACGCCATAATTCGCCTAACCACGGCAACATCAGCTATTTCGCCAATAACAAAGCTCCAAAAAACCAAACTAAATACGGTGATAAGTGCGGTAATAATACCCGTGGTCATAATGGTGAAAAACTTACCTAACACAATTGATACCCGTGGGATCGGCGTTAATAGCAAGGTTTCTAAGGTGCCGCGTTCTTTTTCGCCCGCGCCAATATCTATCGCCGGATACATAGCTCCAGTTAAACAAAGTACGATAAGCAAATACGGTAAAAAGCCGCCCACTTGCTCGCCTAGGCTTTCGCGTTCGTCAGCGGTATTAACCGTAGCAAGCACTACCGGATTATCGATAGCACTAAATTGCGCTTTGCTTAGGTTAACGGCAGTTAAGCGCTGCGCTCTAAGCTCTTCATTGTACTGTTCAAAAACTTTATTGATTTTTTGCTTAACAAAGTTAATTTGTGAGGCATTGTTAAAATACACTTGCCAATTATCTTGTTGCTGCTGCTCAATAGTACTTAAATGATTTTCACTAACTTTAATCACCACATCGACTTTACCGCTGGTGATCGCGGCTTTAATATCTGCCTCATCACTTAGTTCAAGTGTTTGTTTTTTAAAGTCACGATGATAAAACAAACCTTCAGCAAATTTAGGCGCTTGCGCTTCATTAATTAATACGTAATTTAACACTTTTTGTTGCTCGTCGTGCGCAACGTTAGCAACTAATACGCCCATTAAGGCAAACAATACCGGAAAAACAATGAGCGGCAGTGCAATAATAAAAAATAACGTTTTTTTATCGCGTAATAATTCGATAAGTTCTTTTAAATACACGTTAAACATTTTCAACTTCCCTTTTGACATTAACTGCCTGCATAAAGGCTTTGCGTAAATCTTGATGACCGGTTTGCTCTTGCAGCTGTGCGATACTGCCGTCAAAACATGTTTCGCCCTGATTAATAATCGCTAACTTATCGGCGAGCATCGACACTTCGTCAAGATGATGGGTTGAGAAAATTACCGGACGTCCCTGCTCTTTTTGATGTTCAATAAATTCCAAAATTGTTTCGGTGGCCATAATATCTAGCCCTGTGGTGGGTTCATCTAATATCAATACATCAGGTTGATGAATAACCGCACGCGCAATAGAGACTTTTTGCAACATGCCCGAAGATAACGTATCAACACGGCGATGTAAGTAAGGCTCTATCGCTAATTGTTGATATAACACTTCGCCATATTGCTGCATTTTATCTTTGCTCATGCCATGTAAATTGGCAAAGTATTCAATATTTTCAAGCGCGGTTAAACGGTTATACAGCCCAGTTTTAGTTGATAAAAAACCGATTTTTTTCTTGGCTAATTGTGGCTTTTCAATAATATTTTCATCATTAATGTAAATAGCGCCACTATCTGGCTTTAACGCTGAGGCAAGAATGCGTAAGGTAGTGGTTTTTCCTGCACCATTTGGACCAAGCAAACCGAGCACTTGTCCTTTTTCACAGCTAAAACTAACATTTTTTAGCGCTTGAAAGTCTTGCCCTTGCTGACGAATATCTTGCTTGCCTTGTTTAGCCTGCTTTTTTGCTTCCTTGCTTAAGCGAAAAGACTTACTGAGTTCGGTAACGGTGATCATGTACGAAGATGTTGTCCTTACTATAGAATTAAGCCATTGTAACTAGGTTAAAAAACTGCGCCAAGCGTTATTTTATTCTATGTGTACCTTGGTATTTAGAGTAAAAACTCACAACAAGCGACTGTAAAATCGAGTAATTTACCTACAGCCCCTATTTAGCACACAAATCCCTTATAACCATTTATGTATAAACTATGTAAAAACATATTGATTTTTCCTGTAGAAGTGGCACAGTGGCTTGGCGGTTATCTTTAACCGTTTTATTTTGCTTAGTTTTTGAACTTTCAATCAAAATAATCTTTTTGACTACCATTATTTACAAAATAAACAATGGCTCAAAATCACAAGAATTTTTAAATTCTTCATTGTACTAGCTGCTAATTGCATATCTAACGGTTAACAGCATATTTATAGGAGTAGCGCTTCAATGTGTTCGATCTTTGGTATATTAGATATTAAAACAGGTGCAGAGGCATTACGCCCAAAAGCCCTAGAATGTTCTCGCTTATTACGTCATCGTGGCCCAGATTGGTCGGGTATTTACAATAACGACAAAGCTATTTTAGTTCACGAACGTCTTTCAATTGTTGACACCGAGCATGGTGCACAACCTTTATACAATGAAGATAAAAGCCACGTTTTAGCGGTAAATGGTGAAATTTATAACCATAAAACCCTTAAACAAAACCTTACTGTTGATTACGATTTTAAAACGGCGTCTGACTGCGAAGTTATCCTGCCGCTTTATAAAGAATTTGGTGTTGAGTTTGTTGATAAATTACAAGGCATGTTTGCTTTTTGTTTATACAACGAAACCGACAACTCTTATTTAATTGCTCGCGACCACATCGGTATTATCCCTCTTTACACCGGTCGTGACGCCGATGGTAATTTCTATGTAGCGTCAGAAATGAAAGCCTTAATGCCTATTTGTGTTACGGTTGAAGAATTTCCTCCGGGCCACATTCTTGATAGCCGCGTCGGTAAAGTTGAAAAATACTACAAGCGCAACTGGCACAAGTATTCAGCAATTAAAGACAATACCACCAGCAAAACTAAAATTCGTGAAGCTTTAGAAGACTCAGTAAAAAGTCACTTAATGACCGACGTACCATACGGCGTATTGTTATCAGGTGGTTTAGACTCTTCACTTATTTCAGCAATTACACAAAAATTTGCTGCCCGTCGTATTGAAGATAACGACTTAGCTGAAGCGTGGTGGCCAAAAGTTCACTCGTTTGCTTGTGGTTTAGCAGGTTCGCCTGACTTAGTCGCCGCACAAACGGTTGCTGATAGCATAGGGACGATTCATCACAGCGTTGTTTTTACCGAGCAAGAAGGTATTGACGCACTAAGAGAAGTGATTTATCACCTAGAAACCTACGATGTAACCACTATTCGTGCATCGACCCCAATGTACTTAATGGCGCGTAAAATTAAAGCTATGGGCATTAAAATGGTACTTTCAGGTGAAGGTGCTGATGAAATATTTGGTGGTTATTTATATTTCCACAAAGCGCCAAACGCACAAGAATTTCATGAAGAGTTAAACCGTAAACTTGACCGTTTACACAAGTTTGACTGTTTACGTGCTAATAAGTCGATGTCGGCTTGGGGCATTGAAGCGCGTGTACCGTTTTTAGACAAAAACTTTATGGATGTTGCCATGCGCATCAACCCTGAAGATAAAATGTGTGGTAACGGCAAAATGGAAAAAGCGATTTTACGTGAATCGTTTGAAGGTTACTTACCAAAAGAAATTTTATGGCGTCAAAAAGAACAGTTTTCTGACGGCGTAGGTTACTCTTGGATCGACGGCTTAAAAGCCCATATAGAAACCCAAGTGACCGACCAACAACTGGCCAGTGCTGAGTTTAAATTCCCAGTAAACACGCCAGACAGTAAAGAAGCTTACTTCTACCGTTGTATTTTTGAAGAAAAATACCCACTAGCAACTGCGGCAGATTGTGTGATTGGCGGTAAGTCAGTCGCATGTAGTACACAAGAAGCGCTTGCTTGGGACGAAAGCTTTACCAACAATGCTGATCCTTCAGGCCGTGCGGTAATGAGTGTGCATAACGACGGTTATGACGAGAAATAAAACAACCACCTTGTTTTAATTGAACGATAAAATAAAAACGCTGATTGCAGAGTATTCAATCAGCGTTTTTTTATTGCTTGTTATTTTTACTGTTAATCAAGACCTGATAGACAGCCATAAACTCAAAGAGAATATTGCTAGTCAATAAAACCGCGTTCTCCCCCTTGTATTTATCATAAAAAATCTAAAGGTTATTCTTGACCTGTCTACTGCTTTATAGTTTAAAGTTCATATCCAGTAAAAGAACATAGGTTCACATTGTGTATAAAATTTCTGAACTTGCAAAAGAAGTTGGCTTATCAAGAACGGCATTACTTTACTATGAAAAGTTAAAGCTTATTATTGGCCGCAGGCTTGCAAATGGTTATCGAGTATACAGTGAATTGGATCTACAACGTGTTCGTTTGATTCAGCAACTCCAGTTAGGTGGCTTAACCTTAAAAGAGTGTAAAGTGTGCCTTGAATCAAAAATTGATAAAGCGCTGGTTAAACAGCGCTTATTAGCTCTGGATGAAGAAATCGCACAAAAGCAGCAAGCGCGAAACTTACTTGCGGCTATTGTCGGAGAAGGCGATCTAAAATCATGGCATGAACGCTTAGATAAGCTTGCTCCAGATATGCATCTAGATTGGTTAAGAACGCAAGGTTTTAGTGATAAAGAAGCTTTGCGATTAAAATGGTTATCAAAAGATATGAATGATCACGAACTTTATATGCAAGATTTTATGAAAGTTTTTCAAACACTAGAGCGTTGGGGCCCAGGCAGTGAAGATGATACCAAACATGCATTGTCTTTAATCCCTAAACCTCCGAGTAAAATTTTAGAAATTGGCTGTGGGAAAGGTTTGGCAACTACAGTACTAGCACAGTGTAGCCAAGCACAAATTACCGCTATAGATAACGAACAGCCAGCGCTTGATAGGCTAATACAAAGGTTTGCAACACAAGGGTTATCAACCCGACTAGAAACCTGTTGTTCAAATATGGCTGAACTGCCCTTCTCCCCTGAGAGTTTTGATCTTATTTGGTCTGAAGGCAGTGCTTATATCATAGGTGTCGAGACAGCATTAACGCTATGGCGGCCTATCATTAAAAACCAAGGTTATTTAATGATAAGCGACTTGGTATGGAAGACAAATTCGCCCAGTGACCAGTCCATTGAATATTGGAGTCATCAATACCCTGATATTCAATCAGTTGAAACCAGAATTAAACAAATAAAAAAGGCCGGCTATCAAGTTATCGCTAATTTTCCTCAAAGCAAAGCGGCATGGCTAAATTATTATAACCCGTTAGCTGAACGGTTAAACGAACTTGAGCCTGAAATGTCTGACTCTAGCGCATTTAAAGATATGACAAATGAAGTCAATATTTGTACAAAATTTGCCGATGAGTTTGGTTATCACATGTTTGTTTTAGCAAAAGTGTAATGCCTTTAAAGCGCTGTTAATGTCATCATTGCCAAGTGTGTTATCACTTGGTGATAACTAAGGAGCATAAAAATATGAAACCGTATCTTCTAGCAATAGTCTTTTTTGCGCTGATCAATAGCGTCAATGCTAGCGAGCACAGTCCTGTGACGAGGTTTGGTGTCGCCATATCAAACGACAAAGCGCAAATTGCGTATAGTGTTACTGGTGGTGGCAAAACAGCACTTATATTTATTCATGGTTGGAGTTTAGATAGCAGGCTTTGGCACAATCAAACACAATACTTTTCAAAAGAATATCAAATGATCACTATCGATTTAGCGGGCCATGGCAACTCATCATATAATCGAAAAGATTACACCATGGTTTCTTTTGCCCATGATATTAAAGCGGTGATTGAAAAAGAAGGCATAAACTCGGCCATATTAATTGGTCACTCTATGGGCGGTGGCGTGATTGCTGAAGCGGCAAAGCTTATGCCAGAGAGGGTCATTGGCATTATCGGTATTGATACTTCACAAAATGTTGCGCTTAATTTCACGCAAGAAGCGCTAGACGAAATGACTAAGCCGTTTGAAGAGAACTTTCAAAAGGCAATGAGAGCCTTTGTAAAAGACGCTTTTCCAAAAAACGAAGAGGAAGATACACTTTATTGGATTAGCGAAGATATGGCTTCTGCACCTAAAGATATTGCCATCAATCAGTTTCGCCATTATTTAGGCCAGTATGTTAGTGGTGAATCCTACCGTGTATTTGAAAATATCAATGTGCCTACGGTATTAGTGAACGCCAAGTTATGGCCGACAGACTCAGCAGAAAATAAAAAACATATCAAAAATTACCATATATATTTCATTGAAGAAACGGGTCACTTTCCCATGCTAGAAAAGCCTAATGAATTTAACCAAATTCTTTTAAAGGCGGTTAAATCTGTAAAGTAGCTAAGATAGAATGCCTGAATCAATTAGTGAATGACCGCTTTGCTGACGCAAGAGCCAGTATGGACTGAAGAGCAATTAGGGTTTGTCACCTATGTCTCCTACAAGCTCATTGCTGCCGCTCAACTTGGCATGATAGTAACCTGCTGTGAGCGAGAAACGGACGGTCGGTTTAACTCATTTTTGGACAATTCTGTGTTAGTGACACTGCTAATTTAGCAATTAATGAATTAGCTTGAATAAAACCAACTTATTATGTGCGTTGCTTTGCATACCAAATGCTAAAACCAATGACCATTACTAGCTCAACAGCAAAATATGAGATGAAATTAAGAAAAAGTGCCTAAAGAAGTCTCTAAGTTTATTTGACTGTTACAGTCAAAATCTATTCATCTAAACTGTAAGTCAAATATGTGATACTACATTTTAAAAGCTGAGAGTAACTTCAACTCATGTGTGATATGACCTTTTTAATAAAAAACTTATCAAATGACATTGTGCTAATTAATGAGTTTTCTTTTCTTACACCATGCTATATTTACCGTTTACGAAATCATAGATAGCCTTATGTGGATGACACAGACTTTTACCATGTTCTTGGCTCATCCGGCATTGGGAAACTTTTCCGGCTACGATGCAACAATGCTTGGAGATGGAGTACTACAACGTTTGCCAATTATTATCGATAGATGGATTGGTATGGCGAAGTTTTTTTGACGGGAGCATTACTTATTGTGCTCATTTTTGGTAACAATAGAGCAAGAGGATTTCTATTTGCGTGGAATTTTATATGCCTGATGGTTATGAGTGCAGCACTTTACCCTACACTTGATCATATTGCAGTGCAGTACCCCCAAGATTTCATTAATAGTTTTCTAAAATGTGGGCTTTAGAAACTTTGGTAGGTGCATTTAGCGGCATTTTCTTCATCGTGGCAGTTATTTCAGAAGTACTTGCTCGAGGGAAATGAGCAAACATTAAAATGCCAATCACCGCCTTGAGTCGAAAAGGAGTTTGTTAGTTGTGCGACTCAAACTCTTTAGTTTGTTCTACCCTTTTCCTAATGTTATTGACTGGTGTGATTAAAGTGAAAACGATAAAATATAATGGGCGTGTTGTTTTTCAAAAACAAGATATACCCAGTTTCAAACGTATGCCGCGTGTATTTGTAGACAGTGAAGCGTGCTTTGCCTTTGTTACTAATGGCGATTTTAACGTCAGGGAGCAGACCGAATCAGTTTCATTGAACAAAAACTGCGGAGTACTAGCAAAATGCACCAACTACTTTTATGATAATACCAGCTACCCTAATGATGAAGGTCTAGGTGAAGCGATTGGCATCTTTCTTTACCCTGAAATATTTCAGTCACTGTTTAACTTTGATATTAGCCAGTCAAACTACAGGGTTGATTATAATATTATGCAGGTTGAAGTAGATAGATTGCTTGAACACTATCGCGACAGCATTAGCATATTGCTAGACTCTCCAGAGTTGGCGGATGATTTGCTTATCGAGAGTAAGCTACGTGAATTTGTCATTCTTATGGCGAAAAGAACCAATGCCCCGTCTGAGCTCGATTTTATTGCTTCCATGTTTAAACCTAACTTTGCCAAATTTGAAGATATCATCCAAAGTAATCTGTATGCGGATCTGAGTGTGAATGAATTGGCGGCGTTGTGTCATATGAGTGTTTCTACCTTCAAGCGTAAATTTAAAGAGGTGTATTCAGAACCACCAATGAAATACATTACCAAATTGAAAATCAACAAAGCTAAGGTGTTGTTGAAAGATAATAACTTACGTATCTCAGACATTGTTTTTGAAACGGGTTTTGAATCGATTTCCACCTTTAACCGCACCTTCAAAGGACAAACAGGCCTATCTCCTTCAGAATTTCGTTCAGCCTGACAACCACACTTATTCCTTCTATTCAGATTCTGATTGGCTCGTTTGAGCTAATTTGAGCAATATTTGAACTTTTCTGAAGAGCCTACCTTCTCTGATTTCCATATAATTACTCCATCAATTAAACACAGATAAAGGTAACGAATTATGGGTATCAGCTTTAAAGAAAAGTATGGTGATTGGGCTCTTATCACAGGTGCAACGTCTGGCATCGGTGCTGAAATGGCGAGCCAAATTGCAGCAAAAGGATTGAATATTGTTTTGGTAGCTCGTCGAGAAAAAGAACTTGAAGAGCACGCAGCATTGCTTGCGGATCGTTATGGAATTAAAACAATGATTGTTTCAGCAGATTTAGCTACGACTGAAGGGGTTGAAAAAGTTAAGAAGGTGAAGCAAGAAATAGGTTTGTTGGTACTAGCAGCAGGTGTTGAAATAAATGGTTCATTTGCTAATACATCGTTAGCTAAAGAATTACAGATGGTGCAGCTTAATGTTACCTCGGTATTACAACTGACTCACCACTTCACACCCGCTATGGTGGAAAGAAAACGCGGTGGCATTCTAATGGTTTCAAGCCTTTCTGGTCATATGGTTTCTCCATATTTTTCAAATTATGCAGGTACCAAAGCCTATGTTCTACAACTAGGTGCTTCTCTTCATGGCGAGCTTAAACCCAAGGGTATTGATGTAACCGTTCTTTCTCCGGGGCTAACAAACACACCGATGACTGCGGACAATGGTATTGACTGGTCTAAATTGCCAATGGTTGCAAAAGATCCTGCGGAAGTAGCTGAAATTGCTATCAACGGTTTAGGTAAAAAAGCGGTTGTGGTTCCCGGTAAACGCAATCGAATGGCCGCGATTCTTTCTGGATTAATTTCCCACCAAAAGCAGGCCATCATGGGCGAATCTATGATCGGTAAAGCAATGCCAGCGAGCAAAAAGTAGATTCTATATCTTAAAATTCAGATCAAATATAATGGAAAACTCATGATTAAAGTATACGTACTGTACCCAAATAAAGCTGATGTCACTTTTGACTTTGATTACTACTGCAACAAACATGTTCCTATGATAGAAGGACTTTTGGGAGACGCAGTAAAAGGGGCAACTGTCGATGCAGGGGTTGCCAGTGTTGTTCCCGGTGAACCTGCGCTCTATGTGGCAATCAGTACCATTTCATTTGATTCTATAGAGTCATTTCAAACAGCTTTTGGCCCACATGCAGAAAAAATTAAAGCCGATGTGCCAAATTTCACCAATGCTATTCCTATAATGCAGCTTTGCGATCAAAAATTATAAAACCGCCAGTGATCTACTGTGAAAATGTGCAGGATACAAATGGCCAATAAGTTTGTGTTCTGCTTAATGTTATTTTAGAACATAAATTAAAGGCTAATCTCATAGGAGTATTAGGAAAAATATGAGTAATAAAATCAAAATAGATATTGTCTCAGATGTAGTTTGCCCTTGGTGCATTATCGGTTATAAGCGTTTAGAAGGTGCTATAAAAGAGCTAGGTATGGAAGATATTATTGAGATTGAGTGGCAACCGTTTCAGCTAAATCCAGATATGCCGCCTGAAGGTGAAGACCTGCGTGCTCACCTTAAAAGAAAGTACGGCACCACATTGGAAGATAGCATTCGTTTCAGAAAAGAGATGACAGAACTTGGAGAAGAAGTTGGATTTAAATTCGACTATTTTGACGGACTAAAAGCGGTAAACACTCTTGATGCTCATGTTCTTCTAGAATACGCAAAACATGCCGGGAAGCAAACTGAGCTTAAAAATCGTCTGTTTTCTGCATTCTATAGTGAGCAAAAAGATATCTCTGACCAACAAATCCTTAAGCAAGAATTACTCAGTGTTGGTCTAGAAGCAGAAGAAGCAATGAAGTGGCTGGATGACAATAAAACCCGTAATAATGTTCTTGTTCAAGAGCAACAATGGAAACAAGCGGGAATATCCGGCGTACCAATGATTGTATTCAATCGTGAGAGTGCTATCTCAGGAACCCAATCAGTGGATACGTATAAGCAAATATTAACTGAATTAGCTGGGATGTAATTCTTACATCCCTTTTAATCAAACTTTCTATATTTTAATGCTCAGAAATGACAACCAGCTTGAACTGCCTGTCCGTTCCAGCTCATTGCTGCCGTTGAATTTAATGTAACTTTAGCTTGCTGAGAGCTTGAAGGATAGATTAATGAGACATAAATATAGTAACGAGCAGGCTATTTGTACTTGCCCAAATTAATAGAGAATACGCTAATGACTAACTCCATGGAGCCTTAGGGCTGACTTTTTCAATTATATGGTCAATGAAAAGTCTAATAGGTTTGGTCATGTATTTATGAGATTGATAAATGATGAACATATTGGACTGTGGTGTTTCATAGTCATTCAAAACTTGTACGAGTCTGCCGCTTTCCAAGTGACTTTTAACTAACGCAATAGGTAAGTAAGCCACACCTAGTCCGCTCAAAGCCGATTCGATAACCAAATGCATACTAATTGTTGCATACCTTCCAGAAACCTTAACTTGATAATTTTTTTCTCCCTTTAAAAATTGCCAGTCACTAGACTGTAGTGATTTTCCCATAATTAGACAGTTAAGTTTTGACAAATCATCAGGAACTTTGATTTGTCCCACTGTATTCAAGAATTCTGGACTTGCACAGCAAACGCTATGCTTTGGCCCTATTCGCCTTGCAATTAATGAAGAATCTTGCAACTGGCCTGAGCGAAACGCAACATCAATTCTGTCTTCCACCATATTGACATAGCTATCGGAGGTATCCAACTCAATGCTAATTTCTGGATATTTTTTTAAAAACTCTGCAATCCAAGGCTGTGCATATTGCATAGCAAAGTCAAAAGGTGATGAAATTCGAACCTTTCCTTTTGGTTCAGCTTGCGCTTGCATAATTAGTTCGTTTGCTTGCTCAAGCGCTACGAGATGCTGTTGACATAAGTGAAAATAGTGTTGACCTTCTTCCGTTAATGATAATTTTCGTGTGCTTCGATGGAGTAACTTTACTCCTAGATTAGCTTCTAATTGAACGACCTTCCGACTGACCGTTGTTGATGGCATAGCTAATATATTGCTCGCCCCAGCAAAGCTACCTGCTTCGACAACACTTACAAAGACCTTGATATCATTAAGGTTCACAATTTACCTTCAAAAATGGGATTAACAAACCCGAATAAACCATCTAATTAAATAATAAGTCTTGAGTTAATCTTTTTCAATAGAAATTGAAACGGATGAAATGTGATGGCAAGACAAATTAAAGAAATTAGAAATGGCAAAAAGCATGGCCCTGTTAGTAGCTTTGTTGCAGCAACAAATATAGAAGAGCTTAATCCTTTTGTGTTGTGGGACCACTTTTATTTACCTCAAGTAGAAGGTACTGCTGGATTTGACTTTCACGGTCACTCAGGAGTTGCCACCATTAGCTACCCTCAAGTTGGTGATATAGCGCATGAAGATACTGGCGGCCATAGTGGGCTATTAAAAGCTGGTGGCATTCAAATAATGTCCTCAGGGGCTGGAGTTTTGCACAAAGAAACCGTGTTTCCTGATAAAAAACATGCTGATGCATTTCAACTTTGGGTTGCATTACCCGAAAAAGACTTAGAAATGGGTCCTGTGACCTATTCAACATTACAGGAACAAGATATTCCAGTAGTTCAAACGAATGGTGCAAGCGTCAAAGTTCTTGCAGGAGAGTATCAAGGACAAAAGAGTGCTGCTCAACCGCCAGTTGATATGTCGTATTTTCATATCAAGCTAGAGGCCGATAGTACATGGTCTCATTCAAGCCAAGAATTACACACCACAGCATTTATTTATGTCAGAAAAGGAGTGATAGAAACAGGCGGCGTGCGCTTGTCAGTAGGTGAGCTTGGCATCTATGAAAACCGATCTGAACTTATATCGGTTAATGCATTAAACCAAAATGCTGAATTTTTAGTTGTAACAGGTGCGCCACTAAAACAACCCATTATCAGCAATGGTGCGTCAGTTCACAGCAGTAATACAAATTTAATCGCAGGTGTTCAAAAAATAAGACAACTGCATACAAATGGCATTCGCCAAATATCTTAATAGAGAGATCAATATGAAAACAACTACTTTTACACCAGAAAACTCAGTGATGTTATTAATCGATCATCAGGTCGGCACAATGGGCTGGGTTGGCTCACTGGAACTAGATGAAATAAAGAAAAATACGGTTGCTTTAGCGCGTGCAGCAAAGGAAACATGCATGCCATTAATACTTACTTCTAGCATGGAAGACCAAGCTCAAGGGCCACTTTTTGAAGAGTTAATTCAAGCCGTACCTGAAGCTTATGAAAACCGAATTCTTCGAGCAGGTGTGGTAGATAGCATGAAGGATGAAAATTTTGCCGCCGCAGTTAAAGCGACAGGTCGTAAAAACATTATTATCGCAGGTATCACCACGGACGTTTGTGTTGTCTATCCCGCAATAACAGCTATTAGCGAAGGTTACAATGTACAAGTTGTTGTAGATGGCTCTGGTTCTCCAACAACACTTGCAGATGAAACGGCATTAAGACGAATGGAAAGTCATGGTGTCACACTAACTTCTACAAATCAGCTCATTGCGGAGTTAGCGCAAGACTGGAGCAGTGAAAACGGTGGTAAATTGATTCAGGTTTTATTTGAAGAAATCCTTTCTAAATTACATTAAGACGATAGGTGTTGAGGTAACTATTTTTCACCTCAGCACTTTTTTATACAGGAAAAATGAATGCATACTGTTACTCCGAATAAGCATATATTGGCTATCGCTACCTACTTTTCTTTATTACCTTTAGTGTTTTTTCTACCAAAGCTTTTAAATCCATATTTGCCAGAGAATGAACTAGCTAGGCTAATGGTGCTCCTTGCTATTATAGTGCCAATAATCTCTTATCTTATATTGCCATGTGTTGTTAAAGGATTAAGGCACATTAAGCCATGAAATTTAGTTGAAAAGTAATGCGTCTACAAGCGCACCTGAACTAAATAAAGCTATTCCAGTAAGTGTCTTGTTTGGCGCAAAGAATTCATAGTAACAGATTTATATCAATGACCGCATTGATGGCTATACTGCCAGTTAGGGCAAATACAAACTTAATATCCTAAAAGCTCATTGCTGCAGTTCAGTTTGATCCGACTATAGCCTGTTCTATGTCAGCAGCCGAAATGTGAGTGAGCTAAGTTCTGCCTCGCATTATTTCATCATTGATGTTAATTACAATTATCTTGGCAATGTTACGTTATAATGACGATTCGCGACTGCACATTGTATCCAATTATATTAATTCAATTTGTTGAGAATAAAGTATGAATGTAGAAAATGTGTTTCCTAAAGATTATGCTGAAATGCTCAATGTTTGGGAAGATTCAGTGCGAGCTACACATAGCTTCATAACAGAAGAAGATATTGAGTTTTTTAAACCCATTATCATGGAACAAGCTTTTCCAGCGGTGACTTTAAAATGTATTAAGAGCGATAATGGCTTAATACTTGGTTTTATTGGCACTCACGAAGATAAAGTAGAAATGCTTTTCATTCTAAATGCTGAACGAGGGAAAGGTATTGGCAAGGTGCTATTGAACTTTGCTATAAACAATCTCGCGGTAACTAAGGTTGATGTTAATGAACAAAACCCACTGGCTGTAGATTTTTATAAGCATATGGGATTTTCAGTAACCGCTAGGTCACCACTTGATGATATGGGTAAACCATTTCCAATTCTGCATATGAGCCTTTAAGGCTCGGTTTAACATAAACCATCCTGACAGAAGAAATGCTCAAGGCTAATAATCTTAAGCATTTCCGATATTTTTTCCGCTAAGCTATTCTCGTCTATGCCACTTAACCTAAACCTTTGACCTATCACAACATACTGTCTATTTGCTCAATCTGATGCTCAAATATTAGGTTTAGCTGCTGTAAGGTGTCGGTTGCCAAATTAAAATAGCTTTGTTGCTCAATAGTGATATCTGGCGCTGATACTAACTGCGTAACTATGGTCGATACCAAGGTATTCATTTGTGTACTCGCATTAGTGACGAGTTGCTGATGAGCCACCTTGCTCTCTTCTTTATAGGATAATTGCTGCAATATATTGTTTGTCACTTGTTCAATATTTTGACTTAAAAAATTAAGCCTAATTTTTTCAACACTTGAACAATGCTTCTTTACTGCAACGCCTGCGCCTAAGGCTCTCGACTGACCAATGCTTTCAGTGGCTAGCAACAATTCATTCCAGACATAACCAATATGTTCAAAGCCTTCAATATAGTCAGCGGTTAGGTAATATTGTTCAGCGGTATCTTCCAAAAAATAGGCAAGATTTCGGATCATCATATTGTGCTGTTCAAAACTGTTTTCTGGCGAGGTATTTTCATTAAATTTTAATAGCCGTTGCCAGTGATCACAAAAACCAATCCAGCGATCGCCCTTTTTTATATCCGACTGAGAAAGCTGAGCGGTCACTGCCGCGATTTGTTGTTTACATTGATTTAATTGACTGGTTACCTGCTTGTCGCCATTTAACCAAGCAGCGGTATAACCACGATGTTGCTGAGCAGCGCCGATAAGTTTTTTGAGCAAAATAATAAAAGCGAGTCCCGATTTTTGCTGTTTTTTTATTTTGTTAGGTTTGTGAAAAAGTAAATAAAAGCTCGCACATAATAAAACGAACACCACGAAAATAATCAGTAATTCCATTTCAAGCCCTCTCTTCTATTAAGCATTTATTTGCGTTAAATGACGTAAGTGTTTAGCAACCGACTCTGACTGTTTGGCAATTTCGGCATTATCTTGTGCGCCAATCACTACCTTAGCAATGTGTTCAGATATTTCATTCGTGGCAATGGTTTGCTGCTTAGAAACTTCCCGAATAATGTGCATTTGATCTTGCACTTGTTGCGTTGCTTGTGCGATATGATTAAAGCCATTATCAACTTCGTGGGCTTTTTGTTGAGACAAATTTGATTGTTCAACCACATCGCTCATCGCCTGCACAATAGCATCGCTTTCAGTCAGTACGTCACCAATATTATTAACAATTAAATTAGTGGATGAATGGGTTCGTTCCGCTAGTGCCCTAACCTCTTCAGCAACTACGGCAAAACCGCGGCCATATTGCCCGGCTCGCGCCGCTTCAATAGAGGCATTTAACGCCAGTAAATTGGTTTGCGACGATATTTGTTGAATCGATTCGGTGATGTTTTCAACTTCCTTGATCAGCCCATTTAACGACACCATTCGCTGTTGAGTATCTTCTGCTAGCGTACTTACATCAGCAACAGCTTGATTAAGTAAGGTCAGTGTTTGTTTACCTTGGCTAGCGATATCAGCTGCTTGAGTAGATGATTGATGAGCGTTATTAATTTCACGATTAACTTCAACTAACGACTGGCTCATTTGTGTGATTGCCGCTGCAGTAGAGTTTGTAGCATCGGATTGTTTTTGCACATTATTTTTTACGCTTTCTGAAATTTCGATCACTTGCAGTGCGCTGTATTCTACTTCTTTATTTTTTTCATCATGCTGGTTATTAATTCGCCCTAACTCACGAAAAGTAATTAATAATTGATTGAGTAACTTAGTATTAATCACTTGATTAAAATGCACTTCTCGGTGATCAAAGTTTTGCACATCAATTTTAGTAAGCACTTGGTTAATTTTATTTATTTGCTCGGAAACTGTATAAAAAATTCCAATTAAAAAATAACAAAGCAGCACATATAAAGGTAATAAAGTAAGCGCATCAATATAAAAGTTAGCCACGATAAGTATTAACAATAGGCTAAGCGCTGAAAAGCTGGTCACTTTTAGCCCAAGCCACTTAGTCAAACTATAAACAGGTGAAAAAAACAAGGTCAACATTTTTACATTCCTCAATCGCCATTTACTAACTAGAATGCAAAAGCCAAACCAAAACCATAACTCATTGTAAAATAATGAATATTAATTATCATTCTAAAAATAATTGCACTAAATTAAGGAAAAAGGCACAACTTGCATTGCTTTGGTGAATTGTACAAAAGCCACTAAAACCTATTCACATCAGCGAATAAAAAGATTTACTTGGTGTGACTAAAATTAAACGGTAAAATGCGCGCCTTAAAGGCATGACCACATTTAAGCCTTGTTTATTTTGTATTGAGAATACTATGCCAAACCCTGATTATATTTGCCCTATTTGTCGTTCCCCTTTGCAACTGGCAGCACCTAGTTTCCGCTGTGAAAATAATCATTGCTTTGATAAAGCCAAAGAAGGTTATGTAAATTTACTGCCGGTGCAATTTAAACACTCAAAAGATCCGGGCGATAATAAAGCCATGGTTAATGCCCGTCGCGCATTTTTAGAAAAACAGTTTTACCAACCACTGGTAAACAAACTGGTTGAGCTTTACCAAGAGTTTGGTTTGCCAAGTGCAAATATCTTAGATGCTGGCTGTGGTGAAGGTTATTATACTCATCAACACAAAAGTGATGAAAATTCAGTATATGGCGTCGATATAGCAAAAAATGCAGTTAAAATTGCCGCTAAAAAATATAAAGATTGTCACTTTAGTGTTGGAACATTGTCGCAATTGCCCTTTACGGATAGTTATTTCCAATGGATGGTTTCCATCTACGCGCCTATTCTAGAGCAAGAATTTTCAAGGGTAATAGCAGATAAAGGCTTTTTAGTGACAGTAACACCGGCTGAAAACCATTTAATTGAACTTAAGTCGCTGATCTATAGAGATGCTCAGCCACACGACACCTCAAAAACGCCAATCAGACAATTAACATTAGTGACCGAGCAGCAACTCAATTATCAAATGGAATTTAACCAAGGCGAAGATATTATTAATTTATTGTCAATGACACCGTTTGCATTTAAAGCCAGCGAAGCGGTTGTAGAGCAATTAAAATCGAGTACAAACTTTAACTGTCAGGCAGATTTTCTTATTAGGCTTTATCAAAAGGCGTCATAAATTAGCCGTTAAGATAAAAATAAAAAATTGAAGAATAGCGAAAAAAGCATTCAGCTACTGAATGCTTTTTTTGTAGGTAATGCTAAGCAAACAAGCTAGGTCAAAATAACGCGGCTTTTGCAGTGAAAGTTTAATATCACCACCGTTTTCATTAATTTTAGCAACCCCTTCTTTGTACCAAGAAGCAAGCGCAGGTGGTAAAAACTTGTCGGCTTTTACCCCCAAAATAACCAGTGCTTGAACTGGCATGCTCAACATAAAAAATGCGTAAACTAATGCCTGTGGCAGCACAGCTAAAGACCCTAAATATAATTGCATAATAAATACAACAACGGCCAATACCGGCATATAGCGGCAAACTAAGCGGCTTATGCGAATCGAGTGATATTCTGCAAAATATTGTGCTAATTCGGCACGTTCAGGCCACTTCGCTAAATAACGACGTCCTAATTTAATAATTTCAAATACACTCATATTCATCGCCGAACAAAACCTCAAACAATATTTTAAAGATAGCACAATGTCACTAAAAGGTATCTTACATTGAAATGGTATTAATCTCAGCATGAAATAAATTTGTTAGTCGATTTACTGATGAGTTAACCAAAATAATTGTATTTGTTTTGTGATAAATGTAACTTTTTACTGCGCTGGGTCAACATATATGGCAAAAGGTCATCTATAATAACGCTGTTCATTAATTTATATATACAGAAGTTATGTTAACAGACACCATATTAGTTATAAATTGCGGTAGTTCCTCATTAAAATTCTCCCTTATTTGTCCACAAACAGGCGAAACATTACTAAACGGTTTAGCTGAGCGACTTTCATCTGAGTCGGCCGAGCTTAAATATAGTTTTCAAAATAACAAGCAAGTAACATCACTGCCTGCTCCTTTTGACCACCAAGCAGCAATCGACGTGTTAGTGAATATTTTAAAGCAGCATCAGCTAGTCGAAAAAGTCAGTGCGGTTGGTCATCGAGTGGTGCATGGCGGCGAAAAATATGCTTTACCAACACGTGTTGATGAGCAAGTTAAACAAACCATAGCAGAACTTGCTAAACTTGCCCCTTTGCATAACCCGGCAAATTTAATTGGTATTGAGGCTTGCGAAAAAGCCTTTAAACATTTACCTCAAGTGGCTATTTTTGATACCGCTTTTCACCAAAGCATGCCTGAAAAAGCCTATATTTACGGGCTTCCGTATTCGTTATATCAAGAGCATTGTATTAGGCGTTATGGTTTTCATGGCACCTCTCATTATTTTGTTGCTAGCCAAGCGGCAAAATTAGTGAATAAACCAATCGAAAGCTGTAATTTTATTAGCGCTCATTTAGGCAATGGATGTAGTGTAAGTGCCGTAAAAAATGGTAAAAGCGTCGATACTACTCTCGGTTTAACGCCTGTTGAAGGTGTAATGATGGGTACGCGAAGTGGCGATGTCGACCCCGGCATTATTTTTCATTTGATTAATCAACTTGGCTATAGCGCAGAGCAAGTTAACCATTTATTAAACAAAGAAAGCGGCTTACTTGGTGTTTCACAATTAAGTAATGATTGTCGAGAGCTTGAAACTGCGATGTTTGAACAAGACCATGCAGGCGCCAAGCTTGCCCTTGAAATTTTCTGTTACCGCATTGCCAAAGCCATTGCCGGCTTTACGGCTAGTTTAACTGAACTTGACGGTATTATTTTTACCGGTGGTATCGGCGAAAATTCATCGTTTGTGCGTGAACAAGTATTAACACAGCTTTCTTTGCTTGGCGTTGAAATCGACCCAGACAAAAATGAAGCGACTCGTTTTGGAAAATCGGGTGTTATCACCACAGCACAATCACGCGCGGCTTGGGTAATACCTACCAATGAAGAATGGGTAATTGCCGAGCAAACTCAACAAATTTTATCGGCGGAGTAAACTCTATGTCTAAAAAAATAATGCTAATCCCTGTCGGTTTTGGCGTTGGTCTAACGAGTGTTTCGTTAGGCTTGCTGCACGCATGCCAGCGTAAAGGTATCAAAGTTGGCCATTTCAAACCTATAAGCCAGCCATCTCGTAATAACTGGCATAAAAAGAATCAAGCCGCAATTACCTTAGCAGAAAACGATACCTGCTTACCGCTAAGCTATGTTGAAGACAAAATGGGTGATGGCGACCAAGCGGTAATATTAGAAGAAATCGTTGCAAACTTTTCTCGCTTTAATACTGATCAAGACTTGGTCATTATTGAAGGCCTTATTCCAACCACACGTCAGCCATATGCCGGTCGAATTAACCGCGACGTTGCACAAGCGTTATCAGCCGATATTATACTTGTTGCAGCACATGATGGTGACACGCCAGAAGAGTTTGAAGATCGCTTAGAAGTAAGCGCTGAAAGCTTTGGCGGCCTAAAAAGCAAGCGCATTGTTGGCTGCGTAATTAACAAGCTTAACTCGCCTGATCAAGACGAATTTGGCTTGTTGCCAAGAGAAAGTGAATTTATCACCAACAGCGATTTAACCGCATGGCAACAACTGAAAATATTTCAAAATAAACATTTTGATTTACTTGCAACTATCCCTTGGGATCTTGATTTAATTGCGCCACGTGTGGTCGATATCGTCAAATATTTAGAAGCAGATGTGATCAATGAAGGCGACATGGAACATCGTCGTATTCGTAGCATTAGTTTTTGCGCTCGCTCGGTCAGTAATTTGATGAGTCATTTACAACCAAGCCGTTTGATTGTCACTCCAGGAGATCGTACCGACATAATTATTGCCACCTGTTTATCAGCCCTTAATGGTACAAAAGTGGGTGCATTAATGCTCACCAATGGTTTTCAGCCAAACGCGGAAGTGATGTCATTATGTCAACAAGCACTTGATGCCGGTTTACCAGTGATCTCGGTACCTTGGGATACTTGGCAAACATCACGCCATTTAATGAACTTTAACCCTGAAATTCCAGCAGACGATTTTCAGCGTCACGACAAAGTTAAAGAATATATCGCCGATAAATTTGAACCTGCTTGGCTAGACAGTCTTTCTACACATGTCAGTAGTTCTAGTGAATTATCACCACCTGCCTTTAGATACAAGCTTACCGAGCTTGCACGTGCAGGAAATAAAATGATTATTTTGCCTGAAGGCACCGACGCTCGAACCATTAAAGCAGCAGCTATTTGTGTTGAACGTAATATTGCGCGTTGTCAGTTATTAGGTGACAAAGAAGAAATTTTACGTATCGCAGAGCAACAAGGCGTTAATTTACCTGACGGCTTATTAATTACCGATCCTAAAAATATTGTCGATAATTATGTTTCGCCTATGGTTAAGTTACGTGAACACAAAGGTTTAACGGATGTAGTTGCCAGACAGGAATTAAATGATAATACCGTATTAGCAACCATGATGTTGCAAATGGGACAAGTTGACGGTTTAGTGTCAGGCGCGGTAAATACCACAGCTAATACCATTCGCCCTGCCCTGCAATTAATAAAAACAGCTGAAGGCAGCTCGTTAGTATCATCTATTTTCTTTATGTTATTGCCAGACCAAGTGCTGGTTTATGGCGACTGTGCGATTAATCAAGATCCAAATGCCGAACAACTGGCTGACATTGCTATTCAATCAGCCGACTCCGCCATTGCTTTTGGTCTTGATCCTAAAGTTGCTATGATCAGCTACAGTACGGGCAGCTCAGGTCACGGCGCCGATGTAGAAAAAGTTGCCAAGGCAACTGAGCTTGCCAAAGCCAAGCGTCCTGATTTGATCATTGATGGCCCGCTACAATACGACGCGGCAATTATGGAAAATGTTGCGAAGAAAAAAGCGCCAAATAGCCCGGTGGCAGGTAAAGCCAATGTCTTTGTATTTCCAGACTTAAATACCGGTAATACTACCTATAAAGCAGTACAACGTTCTGCTGACTTAGTGAGTATTGGCCCAATGCTACAAGGCATGAAAAAGCCAGTAAATGATTTATCTCGCGGTGCATTAGTTGACGATATTGTCTATACAATCGCTTTAACTGCGATTCAAGCACAAATGTAATATAAACGCTAAAAAGATCGTGTGTATTTTGCTTAAACGCTTAATATGCACGATCTTTTATTGATCTTAATAAGTAAAACTTTCCCTGCTAGTTACCCACAGCATACGTACAAAAAAACATCACACAAAAAATAACCTATCGAAATAATCATTATTTTACATGGTGTTATAAAACTAAACATAGATTGCTAACAAAGATATCCACAGGTTTTGTGCATATCTTTTTAAATAACTAACAAAGAAAAAGATTGTTTAGTGATAAAATCTAGCTTAAAAGCAATAAAAAACAAATAACAACTGATAGTTTCACTACATTCGCACTAGATAAAGTTAAAATGGTTAGATATCGTACGCATATTACTAATACCAATCTGATTAATAACATGACCAACTCAGAGCTATTTCAGCGGTGCTCGAACTCACTAAATTTTTGCAGGTATAGTCATTCTATATCAAATAAATTTAGTGTTGTTATCGGGCCGCTGAAAAGCTCCGAAACGGCTTGGCTAAAATACTTTACTGCGGTGTTACTTATTTTTGAAAGGGAATACCCTTCCTAAAAACAAGCGCCTTGCATTAAAGCGTTTTATCTCAAGCTGAGCGATCATTTATTTAATCAAATTGGTATAATATCGGCTGATTCTTTGGTTTAGCGCACGTTTAGCGGTATAGTAATGGTAATTTTTAGCAAGACTTGTTTTGATAAATCATATTACTTTTAACAACTACAGCGAGCGTAGAAAAGTATTTGAATTACTAAAAATAAGATGTGATTAAAACTAGGTGTTGTTGATCTTTCAATTTATAACTTGGCTGCTTTTGAAAATGAGTCAATAGCAAAGACCAAAATGAACGAACACAGACCCTAACCTAATGTACGAGCAACTTTTATGACGAAAATTTATGGTATCAGTAACTGCGATACAGTAAAAAAAGCCTTAAAATGGCTAGAACAGCACAATATAGCTTTTGAATTTCACGACTTTAGAAAAGACGGTTTAGACCAAGCTTTGCTTTTATCTTTTCAAAAGCAATCAAGCTGGGACGCCTTAATTAATAAGCGCAGCACAACCTATCGCAATTTGCCGCAAGACGTTAAAGACAATTTGTCGGGTGATACCGCCGTTGCCACCATTTTGGAGCAACCAACATTAATTAAGCGCCCAGTTCTAGTAACGTCACAAACCTTACATATCGGCTTTAAGCCCGCACAATATCAAGAGCTTTTTATTCATGAGTAAACCTTTATCAAACACCATTAACCTTGCCATCGACTTACTTGCAAGAGAATCCGTTACGCCAGAAGATGCTGGTTGCCAAGAATTGATGAAACAACGCCTCGGCGACTGTGGTTTTGTTAATGAAACTATGGTGTTTGAAGACACTACCAATTTGTGGTCACGTCGTGGCGACAAATCTCCCGTATTTTGTTTTGCTGGTCATACCGATGTTGTGCCGGCAGGAAATTTAGATCATTGGCAGACCAATCCTTTTGAACCAACCATTAAAGATGGCATGCTCTACGCGCGCGGCGCTGCTGATATGAAAGGCAGCCTTGCAGCGATGATCATTGCAACAGAGCGATTTGTTAACGATTATCCAGATCATAAAGGCTCAATTGCCTACTTGATCACCTCTGATGAAGAAGGGCCATTTATTAATGGTACAACGCGTGTAATCGATACCTTAGAAGCACGTAATGAAAAAATTGATTATTGCATTGTTGGTGAACCTTCAAGTACCCACGAAGTCGGCGATGTTATTAAAAATGGTCGCCGCGGCTCTATTTCAGCCGATATCGATATTAAAGGTAAGCAAGGTCATGTAGCCTACCCTGAGCATGTTAAAAACCCGATTCACTTAGCGATGCCTGCCTTAGCCGAGTTAAGCCAAACTCATTGGGATAATGGTAACGACTTTTTTCCTGAAACTAGCTTTCAATTATCAAACATCAATTCAGGTACTGGCGCAACCAATGTTGTTCCGGGGCATTTAATTGCTTTATGTAATTTACGTTTTAGTACTGAACTTAACTTTGAAATGATCGTTGAAAAGCTTGAAGGCATTTTAAATAAGCACGAACTTGATTACGACATTAAGTGGACATACAACGGTAAGCCATTTATTACCGAACCTGGCACCTTCTTAGACGCTGCTGTTGAAGCGGTTGATCATGTTATGGGACATAAACCAAAACTATCCACCTCAGGTGGTACCTCTGACGGTCGATTTATCGCGCCTACGGGTGCACAAGTGATTGAGTTAGGCCCGTGTAACGCGACCATTCACCAAGTTAATGAATGTGTCTCTTGCGATGACTTAGATAAACTCGCTGATATTTATTATCACTGTTTAGTGAATGTTTTAGCTTAAGCTTTCCTCATGTGATTAAAACCACTGACAAATAATCTACGAAGGTAAACAAGCAACATGACCATGTCATCTGCACAAATAACAGGTATTGAAGATAGCCATATTACATGGCTATCAGACAATATCGGTTTACATCACGATGTTGTCTCTCCTTGGCAAACGTTACACAGCCAAGCTAAACAAGCGGGCTTTGACTTAGTTATCGCCAGTGGTTTTCGAAACTTTTCTCGTCAATGCGCTATTTGGAATAGAAAGTTTAACGGTGAATTAGCCGTTAAAAATATTGATAATGAGATAGTTGATACAGAAAAACTAACTGATATTGAAAAAATACACGCCATTATGCTCTATTCCGCGCTTCCTAGCGGCAGTCGACATCATTGGGGGACAGACATCGATGTTTACGCCAGTAATTTATTACCGAGCGATTGTCAGTTGCAACTAGAGCCTTGGGAATACCAACAAGACGGTTATTTTTTCGAACTATCAAGGTGGTTAAAAGCTCATGCGCCCGCATTAGGTTTTGGCTTTCCTTATGATAAATACCGCCAAGGCGTCGCCATTGAGCCTTGGCATTTAAGCTATTTACCTTTGGCAAACAAGTGCCAGCAAGCGCTTAGCATTAAGGTAATAACAAAGGCAATTAGCGAGCACGATGTTGCCGCAAAGTCAGAAATTTTAACGCATATAAACACGTTATATCAGCAATATATTATAAACACTGGGGTCAATTTAGATGGATGATTGGTTAGTTATTGGCATAATTGTCGCAGCAGCTGCGCTAATTATTGGTAATTTTAGTACCGTTGAAAAAAGTGCCAAAACACCGTTAAGAAAAAAAGGCTTAAACGATCTTGAAGAAACACTGCCGCGCAGTAATAAAAGCCAACATACCTTAAAAAATACGCGCTACAATTCGCCAAGTGGCTCGAATACAAAAGACGATAAAAGCCCATAAAGCTAAAGCAAATTAAAATGCAGACATAAAAAAACTCCGACTAGCGGAGTTTTTTTTTGCTCATCTATTTTAAAAACACATCATCTTTAAAATACGTTTCTAAATGATAAGCCCGGTTCCATTACAGGTAAAATACGTGTTAATACGTCAACCTTAATTGGCGTACCATCAGCATCATATATTGTTAACGCTGTTTGCTCACCCTGCTCTTGCAATACAAACTGGTATTTTGCATCAGCAACATCAATTACCGGTACGTCTTCACCCCATATCGATGTCCAGAAGCTATTTTCTGGTTTAGTAAAGTCGACAAAATAAATCTTTTTCGTTTCATTTAAATCGGTAATGGTAAATCCATAATCTTGGAAGAATTCTGGTAAGTTTTGCCAAACCGCATCTAATTCCATATCAATAATATAAGACGCTTCACCCACAGTATTTTCACCAATGGTGACGATTTTTTGATTCGCTTTCTCTAAACGTTTTTCACGTTGTAGTTGACGGTATTCGTAATCAACCTGTGCAACCACTTCGTTTAGCATATGCATTTCTGAGCGATGTTTATCAATTAAATCGATCGGCTGACCTGGATTCACAAGGTGTTCATATTCGGCAAGTTCAACTGTTAACGACGCGCTTCGGCCATGCGGTTTAGGGCTAACTTTGAAACGAAAACGGCTTTGGTCAAGCGGCTCAATGTCATCATAAAACCAACCTGAAATTTCATGTTCTTTGATATACCAATTAGATTCAGTCACTAAAGTTTCATCGTTAACTGAAGCACTGCCAACACCATCATCAGATAGCTGCGCAGCAACTGCACTATGAATAAATTGTGCTAGGTTTTTATCATCAAAAACCTGATCAAACCAAATAATAACTTCTTGTGATTTAGGATCAACCCGAGAAGATGTTGCTATAGGTAACGCTAAAGATGGTGCGCGAATATCAACTTGTTCACCCACAGGGCCATTCAAGTTAACGTCATCAGTAATCAAGTACTCTTGGCCTTGTTTAGGCGTTTTTAATGATGAAGGCACGGTAATTGGCTTAGCTTCTTCTAGTTTTGCATAACCAAAATCACCGGAAGCACGTTTACTATCAACACCACTACACCCTGATAATGCTAGCCCTAAAAGGACTGATGTGTATATATAGCGGTTCATTCATTCTCCTGCAGATGTCAAACTTAACTTTATTTATCAAACAATAAATAATCCCTTCTTTGATGCATAAGAAGAAAGTTAGTTCAGAATATTATTAGTTTAGGTAAAATAGTCGTTTATTACTGTTCGATGTAACGGGCATGTATAATCGTTATTCTACTCATTCAGCGATACCGTTTTATTAGCTAATGTTACCAGCTTACGCTATTTAATCGGGCACCATGGTACTTGGCTGATTTTGCAAACACAAGCGAGCAAGCCAATAAAATGAGTAAATTATAGAGATTTTGTTTTCATTTCTATCACAGGGTTATTTTTTACTGGCAAGTTACGTACAATAAGCTCTTTTTTCAATTGGGATTAATAGATGTCTGAATATTTGGTACTTACAGCCATGGGTGCAGATAGAACAGGAGCAGTAAGTGAACTTACTAAATTAGCCTGTTCGTGTGGTTGTAATATCTTAGACAGTCGTATGGCAATATTTGGTTTAGAATTTACTTTTATTATGTTTTTAACTGGCGATGCTAAAGCCATTAATAAAATTGAATCTAAACTACCGATGCTTTCACAAAAACTCGAATTAATCACCATGATGAAACGCACATCAGGTTATAAACAACGCAATTTTACCAGCCATTATCAAGTTGAATATGCCGGTATTGATCAACCTGGCATCTTAAAATCGGTGACTGCATTTTTAGCGGCGAGAAATATCGACATTTCTTCACTTAAATCAGATATAGATCCTGATACCAACCATATGTGCGCACAAATACAAATCGCTTTAACGAACAACGATAGCATTGAACAAATTGAATCTGACTTCTTCCAACTTTGTCAGCAAATCGACGTTCAAGGCACCATAACTAAAGTTAACTCTAATTTATTGTAAGGACGATTATGAACACACTTACCGTCGGCGACAACGCCCCGCTTTTTACTTTACTTGATGAAAATGAACAAGCCGTATCTTTAGCAGATACTTTAAAAGAGCAACAAGTATTAGTGTATTTTTACCCAAAAGCCATGACACCAGGCTGTACAGTGCAAGCACAAGGTCTTCGTGACATTAAAGCGGAACTTGCTAAGCATAATACGCG
Organism: Thalassotalea sp. PLHSN55; assembly: GCF_052030545.1. NCBI lineage: Bacteria > Pseudomonadati > Pseudomonadota > Gammaproteobacteria > Alteromonadales > Colwelliaceae > Thalassotalea > Thalassotalea sp. PLHSN55. The sequence continues at coordinate 125,432 of NZ_JBPDIH010000005.1, forward strand.
TGTATTTGGTATTAGCCCTGATGAACCTAAACGTTTAGCAAAATTTTGCCAGCGTGATGAACTCAACTTTACATTGCTTTCTGACGTTGATCATAAAGTAGCTGATGATTTCGGCGTTTGGGGCTTGAAAAAGTTCATGGGCAAAGAATACGACGGCATTCACCGCTTAAGCTTTTTAATTGGCCAAGACGGTAAAATTAGCCACGTATTTAATAAGTTTAAAACCAAAACCCACCATGAAGTGGTATTAGAAGTATTAGCGCAGCAATAATTGGCAAGGTAACAGCACAATAAGCGTGTAAGGCACTTTGTGTAACTGCCAAGTTTAATTAATAATTTTAAAACGGTCTTCGAATTCGATCATGAATCAATTCAAGGCCGTTTTCTAATTTATTATCAGAATTGTCCTGTTATTAGTGACTTGCCGCTAAAGTAGCGCTTTTAATACAATAGCTAAATTTGGTATCTGCTAAGATTTGAGCTAAATTATTTTCAGCCCAAACCGATTTACCATCAACAACTATTTCTAGTGGGGTCATTCATTTTTGTAGTAATCCATCCATTCGTCCAGATCTTTTGGCGCTGTAGCATATCTGCATTTAATTTTTCCAAAATCGGATTTGGTAAAACTTATTCAGTATGGTTTTATAGAAATAGTCACAGATACCATTTATTTGTGGTGACATTGCCTTTGTTTTAATGTAGCCAATTTAACTTGACCGATACAATGTGCAATCAGAATACCTATAACTAAGAGACCCAATAACAAAATCGATTTAACTCATAACCCATACTTAATTTCACCAGTTAGTCAGTAGTATTAGATATTAGCTTCAATTTGATCTAATATCTCTAAAGCGCCCTCAAAATCAAATTCATTGATTTTCTTAATCAAGTTTTCTTTCGCATCGAGGTCATCAATAAGTGGAGAAAGAGAGTTTATTTCCTCAAGGGCGGCACTATCATAATTTTCAAGTAGCGTGCGAATATCGATAAACAGTTGTTTTACTGATTTTATTTCCTGAGTTTCAGGCGTCTCATTACCAGCATTTAGTTCAGCTAATGCGGCCTTCGTTATCGCGTTGACAACAGCAGATAATTTACTAATAAATGAGTCGTACGGCTCTTCTATTGACGTTATCGTTTCAATGTTTAACTCATTGCAACGCTTCTCGAGTATTTCTGCCGCGATCGCTAACTCACTTGCACCTAAGGTCGCACTTAAGCCTTTAATAGAATGCGCCATACGCATCATTGTTTTTATATCATTACAATTTTGAGCCTCTTTGAACTCTGAATCGAATGACTTTTGCTTTTCTGAAAAGCTTATTAATATTTTGATATATAAGTTTTTATTATTATTAGTTGATGCTAACCCTTGCTTTGTATCAATACCTTCTATTACTGGAAAACACATTTCATTTGGCGTTTCATGATTATTGATTGAACTGATTTTTTTCTTATTTTGGGGTGTGATCCAATGAGAGAGTGTGTCAAACATTTTGCTAACAACGATAGGTTTTTGAATATGATCATTCATTCCTGCTGCAATCGCTTTTTCTTTATCGCCCACCATAGCATTTGCTGTCATAGCAATAATTGGGATTGCCTGATATGCTGCCATTTCTCGTATTAATTTTGTTGCTTCGTACCCGTCCATAACAGGCATTTGACAATCCATTAATATACCATCGTACTTTTCTGGCTCTAGCATAGCTAAAGCAACCTTTCCATTTTCAGCAATGTCTACAGAGATACCTTTTTGTAATAACAACTCACGTGCAAGCTCCTGATTTATTTCGTTGTCTTCTACTAATAAGAGGTGTGCGCCCGTTAACTTTTGAATGTAATGCTCATTGTTAACTTGCTGATAGTGAGCAGTTGATGAGTCATCTAATTTACCAAACGCTTGCATTATCGCTTTTTTAAGCGAGTCTGGTGAAAGAGGTTTGGTGATTACCGCATTAATGGTATTGGGTTTAGTTTGCCTAATAGCTTCTTCATAATCATAGGCAGTTATCAATAAAATAGGACTTTCAAAACCGATTGTTCGACATAGCTCAGCCGTTTCTATTCCGTCTAACCCCTGCATTTTCCAATCAACCAATAACAGATCAAACGAGTTACCTTCTTTAATCAATGCTATGGCGGCTTCTCCACTTTTTACGCAAACTACATTGAAATTTTGCGAGCTAAGTAAACTTTTTAGTATATGACGAGCCGTTTGGTTGTCATCTACCACTAATACTTTTAAATCAGCGATATTAGCTTCTACTAAACTAAAAATAGGAGTTGGTTGCTCATTTTGGACGGCTAAATTAATGGTAAAGTGAAACGTACTGCCTTTACCGTACTCACTTTCACCCCAAACTTTTCCGCCCATCATTTCGACCAAATTTTTACAAATACTTAGTCCTAAACCTGTACCACCGTAACGTCGAGTGGTTGAAGAGTCAGCCTGTGAAAAAGCTTTAAATAGCTTTTTCTGTTGTTCATTTGTCATTCCAATACCGGAATCAATCACTGAAAACTGTAGCTGTACTTGCTGCTCTTCAAGGCTTAATAACTTAGCCTTAAATATAATATCTCCGGATTCAGTAAACTTAACGGCATTATTCCCTAAGTTGATCAGTATTTGCCCAAGCCTCAACGGGTCGCCAAGCAAGCCCATCGGAATATTAGGATCAATATCAAACATTAGCTCAAGCCCTTTGTCTTGGGCATTTAAGCCAACAACATTAGCAAGGTTGTTTAATACGCTATTTAATGAAAATTCAATGGTCTCAATATCAAGTTTACCTGCTTCAATTTTTGACACATCTAGAATATCGTTAATTAACCCTAAAAGAGATTCTGCTGACCACTGTACTTTACTGATGTAATTACGCTGTTTATCATCTAAGTGAGTTTCCAAGGCTAAATGCGACATACCGATAATGGCATTCATCGGTGTTCTAATTTCATGAGACATATTGGCAAGAAACTCACTTTTTGCCGCATCAGCCATATGTGCTTCTTTGGTAGCAATATTAAGTTCTTCTTGCGTTTTCCTTAATTCAACAACCTGATTAGCAAGTAGTTCATTTGCCCGTTTTCGACTACGTGACAGCTTTATAATAACAATAAATAAAATAGCGAAAGATAAAGCAATTAGCGCGACTAACCAGAGTAAATTTTGTTGATAAGTAACTGTTTCACCTAGCGAAGCTATTTCTTTACGTCGACTAGTTAACTCTACCGATAACGATTCTAATTGCTTTGTTTGTAAGTCAACATTATTCGCATTATCTGCAATTTGTTTTTGAAGGCTTTCTACTTTTGCTTGTCGGTCTTTAATTGCTGAAATACGTTTATCTAGTTCACGTTGATTATCGATTAACTGCTGCTCACTTAACGCGAGCTTGTTTTCAATTTCTCGGCTATTTTGTTGAGCATTAACAAGCGCGGCTTCCATATTTTTAGCTTCAATTCTTTTTTTAGCTAAATCATCGCTATAGGTTTGTAAATCAGCGGTTAACTTTTCAATTTGCACTATTTCTGTTTGCCGTAATTGCGCTAACGACATGAGCTCTTTCGAACGCGCACTAATTTCTTTTTTCTGTTTTAGCATTAACGCTTCGGTGTCACGTAATAATTGTGCAACGTCTAACTCAGTACCACCCAAAAGCAATATGCTCTTGTCCATAGTTAACCCTTCGAAAATAATATTACTTTTGTTAATTTCAAAAGTAATTTTATCTTGTTTTTCTTGGTTAAAATTAACCATAAAGCTTGTTTTGTTTTGACTATATTCAGTAACTACTAAGGTATTAGACTGCCGGACTACTGCACTTAACGATACTTCTTGGTTGTAATTATATTGAGGGATAAATAATAAGTGAGCAGATTTGGCAACTTGAATTTTTTGATGATCTAAGCGGATGACTTTTACAGGTTTACCTCTAATCTGCATTTTGGGGCTAACTCGGCTAAGCTCCTTGAATTGTTCATCATTTTCGCCTACGTAACCAATGATAAACGCATCAAAACTGGCTTCATTTTCCCAAGAAAAATACTTCAAAAAGTTAAAAACATAAGCACTTTTGATTACATGTATTTCGGTAGACAATACAAAAAATGGGGAAAGTAAGAACACCACGAAAAAAACATGAAGACTTTGCTTTAATTTCACTATTTGATTCTCGAAAATTTAGCTACAATAATGATTTACACTATATTACACATTCCGCCATTAAAACAACAAAGTGGCATTTATTGCTTAAATTTGACGCAGTCTGTTAATATTCTCCAAAAGGATTGATTTTCATGAGATATAAACTTCACTTTTTAGTGTTGTTCGCCCCCTTATCATTCAAAGCAGTTGCCAATGATGATATTTACAGCCTAAATTTAGAGCAGTTATCTGAAATATCAGTTTCCAGTTCGACGAGTTTAACCACAACAACAAAAAGACTTCAGCCGGCAAAAACAACGAGTATTGATTTTCAATTATTAAACAGCGTTGGCGCGGCAAATCAAATCGACCTACTGAATATGCTTGTGCCCGAGCTTCAAGTTGTTAGCAACAAAGGTTTGGGTCATAACCCAGCATTTAGAGGGCTTGCACCAAGCGGACCTAATGCTCACCAATATTTAATTAATGGCCGCTCAATGAATATGAACTTTTTCCTTGGTTCATGGGTAGAAGCATATAATTTAATGGGAGATATAAACTCCGTCGAAGTCATTCATGGCCCAGGTTCCGTTATCCATGGTCCAGGTGCATTATCTGGCGTAGTAAGTGTACAAACACATGACGTTATGAGTTTTCAAGGGCTAGAGTTAACGGCTAAGCATATGTTTGAAAACAAAAGCGACATTGCTGAAATAAAATTTGGCCACAAAACAGACGAGAATGCAGGCTTTTTCATTTATGCGGGTTTTGAAGATCAAGAAGGTGCCGATAGACACGACTCTCCTGTTAGGTATAGCAATAGTTTCACCGCAATAAACGGTTACGAAATTGTCGCAGGTCAAGATGCAAATATTAACTTGTCAAATTACCAAGAATCACCTGACAACGATTATAAGGTATTTGTCGACTATACAAATAACAACTTTAACGCGTGGTTTAGGTATTCTCACGAATCAGAACGCTTATACATTGACCGAACTAAATTGTCTTTAATTCAACCGGATAATGTAGTCTTGTTAGACGATATCGGCGCTGAATTTTTAATCAATAATTCGAATAGTTATATATATCGTAATTATAGTTTTGAAATCAATAATACGTGGCAATTTAATAATGGTCTTTCACTATTAGCCCTAATAGGAGGAGACAAAATAGATTCAGATTTTGACTTCCCTCGTCCCAATGGCGGTGTTCGAGTAATTAACCATTACGAAGACGAAATAAACGCTAAATTATTATTAAATTGGCCATTAAACGACAACCACATACTTGCTGTAGGACTTGAAGCTTCAGATCACAACTACGAGTTTAATGTTAATGGCCTTGCAGCCTCAACAGAGCCGTGGAGTGTATTTTCGTATGCTGGCCTATTTGAACACCAATGGCATATATCGAATAAGTGGACAAGTTTCTTAGGCGGCAGATTAGATAAAGGTCGCTACAGCGAGAACTTATTCTCCCCGAGGTTGGCAGTGGTTTACGCAGCAAACAACGCTGACACATGGAAGTTTATCGCCAACCGAGCAGTGCGCTTTCCACCTGAGTTAGTAGCAAGATTAGATGCCCTTAAAGGTAGTAATACCACCAAAGAGGAAGTACTCGATTCATTAGAAATTAGCTTTGATTCAGTGTTAAACCAGAATTTATCTTACAATTTGAGTGCCTACTACCAAGAGTTAGATGCCATTGACAGCTTAGGTGGTTTGCAAGCTAACGTTGGTAAGTTTGACACTTATGGCTTCACACTTTCGACGACATACGAGCAAGATAATTTAACGTTCTTGTTTTCTCACTCTATTGTTGAACTAATTGACGCAGAGGACAAGCCCGGTATCGATCCATCGAATTTTAGCGCAGCTGGACAAGGTTACGGTAACGATCTGAATGCCTGGGCGAACCATAATACTAAAATGAATGTGATATATTCTCTCTCGGAAACATTTGCCATAAACAGTAGCTTAAATATTCTCTGGGATTATCCGGGTAGCCAAGACTTAGGTGAGTATAACAGTTTTGTAAGAGATACTCGCGCTAACCCAGCCTCTATTGTTATAGATTCAGGCTACACTGAAGCATTTGAACATAATATTGAATGGTCTATCGGTGCGGCTTACCAATGGAATAAAGCAACCGCACTAAGATTCGATGCTTATAATATTGTCAGCCTTTTTGATGATGAGCATAATCGATATCAAGATAGAAATTACGGAACCTACCGTGTAAAACCATTTTCTGTGTTACTGTCACTAACTTACAAGATATAAATTTTAATATTACTATAGAAAAACAAGGGAATTTCATGGGTAAGCAAAAAATCATTGTTGTTGATGATCAGTCTGAAAACTTGCAAGTGCTGGTCGAAATTTTAAAAGCTGATTATGCTGTTATTGCTACGACCTCTGCGCTTAAGGCTATAGATTTAGCTCAAGTAGACCCCAAGGCTTGCGCAATTTTATTAGATGTTTGTATGCCCGAAATGGACGGTTTCACTTTATGCGAAAAATTAAAGTCTATTGAGCTGGTTAAAGACATTCCTGTTTTTTTTATCACGAGCTTAACCGCAGAAGAAGATTATAAAAAAGGATTTAGCTCAGGTGGTTATGATTTTATACAAAAGCCATTCAGCGCAACATTACTTTTAAACCGATTACAAAAAGCCATCAAATAAAAAAGTGGTGCAAAGCACCACTTCTCATTCATAACTGCCATATAGTTATGCCTTGTAGCTTTCTACGTTTGCTTCAATGCTCGCTTTTAAGTCTGACATTTTGGTCATATAATCAGATAATTTTACTTTCACTTGTTCTACTTTTTCAGCTTCGATTGACTGTGCTTTTTCAAGTACGCTCTCAAACTGTCCTGCGCACTTTGTCACGACATCTTTAGATTTTTCTATCGCCTCTTTGCTCTCCATTTTGCCTAGGGTAACTTGCACTTGTAAGTTTTCTAGCTCGCTATTAATGCTATCTTTAACATCATTAGCTGTAACACCGATACTTTCTAAATGTTTACTTAATTCAGCGGCAGCCTTTACTGCAACTTTGCGTTTTTCTTGAATGTTATCTTCCAAGTCAGCTTTACCTAATGAAGCCTGTAATTTCAACGCTTGTACTTTCATTTGTGCGTGATCCATTGTTTCATTAATTGCAGATTTGATTGTTTCGATAGTTGTCATGATTCTCACCTTAGTTTTAAGTTATTTAGATAAACAAGAAGCGATAATTGTTTTGCTTCGTGATTAAGTTGAGATAAGAATAGCGCAGCATTAACCGTTTGAATGTGTACAAGCTAAGAGAGTTTGTGTGATATAAAATGACTTAAACCACAGCAGCAGGTAATGCCAATAGAGTTTTGTTGTTTCTTCAACGTTCAAGCGTGTGTTTTTTGATGGTTATGTATTTATATCATTTGCACAGCGCCTAAGCGCAACTTAATGCTATTACGTCATAATTAGACGCAATAACATTAAAGACATCAATAACTTTAAAGCAGTGCTTCTGCCCTGTAACGATAAATAAAAGCGCAGTGTCATACTTCTGTTTTGTTATCGTACACTAAGGTTTAACCATTTTATTATTGTTCCTCTTCCACAGAAGGATAATTATCAATGCTGTAACTGCACCGCCGACATGAGCAAAATGAGCAATATTACCGACGGAATATTTAGTTAACCCAAAAAATAAATCCCCAGCAATAATGACAGGAACAAAATATTTAGCATTGATAGGTATAGGCAAGAATATCAATGATAATTTGGCATTTGGATAGGTAAAGGCAAAAGCCACTAAAATTCCGTAGATTGCCCCCGACGCACCAACAACAGGTGAATGAAAAATCGACATTAACTCCATAAACGTAGATTTTCCTACTTGATTCACTAAGTTGCTATCAACATACCCGCTAGTTAACATAGTTTGAATAGTTTCAGCGCTATATCCAAACGCCACAATTTGATTAAAAATAACGCTAAATTGGTAATAGTTAACCAATGTATATAACAGTGCCGCGCCAATGCCCGTAGCAAAATAAAACATTAAGAATTTTGGTGTCTGCCAAGATGTTTCCAGTGGCGTACCAAAAGACCATAAGGCATACATATTAAACAACAGGTGGCTAATCCCCCCATGCATAAACATGTGTGTTAGCACTTGATAATAATTAAATTTTTCATTAAGTGGGAAATATAACGCTAAGGCCTGTACTTCTGATATTTTAAAAAAATAGCCGATTATGAAAATAACTACATTGATGACAACAAGGTAATATATCGATTGTTTTGCTGAAGGCATGGTACTTCCTTTTAAATCACTTAATGGACGTTACTTGTCCTCTTTAAGCATAATATTTGCAAACTAAAGAAGTGGTGCACTTGCACCACTTCTCATTTTGTATTTCTTCGCCGATTACGACTTATAGCTGTCTACTTTAACTTCAATACTAGCTTTTAAGTCAGACATCTTTGTCATGTAGTCAGATAACTTCACTTTTACCTGTTCGACTTTCTCTGCTTCAATAGATTCAGCCTGCTCGATAACACTTTCAAATTGCCCTGCATACTTTGTCACCTCATTTTTCGCTTGTTCCATTGACGATTTACCTTCCATTTTCCCCAACGCAACTTGTAGTTGTAGGTTTTCTATTTCAGTATTGATGCTTTCTTTAACATCACTTGCTGTTACGCCAATTTCCTCTAAATGAGTGCTTAACTCAGCGGCTGCAACTACAGCAGCTTTGCGCTTTGCCTTAATGTTATCTTCTAAGTCGGCTTTACCTAATGAGGCTTGTAATGTTAGCGCTTCAACTTTCATTTGAGCGTGGTCGATTGTTTCATTAATTGCAGATTTAATTGTTTCGATAGAAGTCATGATTCTCACCTTTATTTAATATTTTAAGTTGTTTAGTTAAGAAGAAGCGGTCGTTGTTTTGCTTCGTATTTAAGTTGAGATAATATTAACCAAGTATTTAAGATTTGAATGTGTACAATCTAGATGAGTTTGTGTGGTCTATTCATGATTTTTATTGGTGCTGCAATCGCAACTTTAAAAACAACTTCTTGTGCTCTTTAATGTGAATATCATTTTCCATTAATCTTCTCTGTTACCCAAAGAACACTTAGTAAAAGATAAAAGCTATAAACTATGCCCAACGCTTTTTTGCATATACTCAATATGAAACCCACAATATTCTTCATCGTTTTCTTTTTATTTATAGGAAAAGCCACGAACGCGATTAGCGATACGGTGATCAACGTTATTTTTATTTCAAGCGCTTTGCTTATTTATATCGCTTGGCACGAAGGTAAAAAAGCAAAACAAGAGAAAGAGCTGCGCAAACAGCGTATGCAAAAAATTAAAAGTATAACTGATGCATACAAACGCCCCCCTTACGGAAGATAGCGCTTTCGTATTTGCTATACATTTATATGGGTAATAAGAAACATGACTCATATTTAACCACAGATAGAACCGTGCAACACAATTGAAAAATATAATCACACTAACCCCCTCTTAAAGTACACAGCCTTATTTGTCTTGGTTATTCATAATAGCTTCATCAACTCAACAAGGGTTGGACAATTAAACAATACTTAAGGTGAAATTATGAAAAACTTACTAACATTATTAAAAGAAAATGCAAAACTAAATGTAATTGGCGGCATCACATTATTACTGCTTGGCGCACTCTGTATTAACTTACCGTATTTATCAGGACTGACAATTGCAGGATTTGTAAGCTTAGCAGTGATCGCTTATGGTATCAGCACCAGTATATTTGCTTTTACTAAAAATAAGGTTACACATAAAATATTGGCCTTTATCTCTGGTATTCTCGTGACACTACTGGGTGTGTTCATGTTAATTAATCCCGTTGCAAACCTATACACCCTGGCAATGATAAGCGTATGTTACTTTATTATCGATGGCGTTATGAATTTAGTTACAACCTATCAAATTCGTAAAACTAAGCTTTGGGGTTGGTCATTATTTCACGGCATTATTAGCTTAGCATTAGCTGCGTCACTTATCGTTCAATGGCCTTTATCAAGTATTTATATTGTGGGGACTTTAGTAGGCATACGTTTTATCTTTAATGGATTAAACATCGTTCTATTAGCTTCTACAGGTTTCGGTGTTGTTGATGCCATTGAAACATCACAAAAAAGCGATAACGTTGAAGATGAAAAAGTTAATAAAGTTCAACATGCTTAATACTTAATTTTAAATAAAAAAACATGACTAACAACATCAAAACATGAGCCTGTAGAATACAATTTCTATAGGCTTTTTTTATAGATTATCGTTTAGCTTCAAATGCGAACCCCCTCATTTATTAATCTCAAAAATTCAATTTTATATGACCTCAGTCAATATTTTTTGTATTGGAAGTACTCTGTGTTCTTTACGAGACATTGTACAAAATAGCAAATGTCATACTGTACAAAAATCACTCAACCTTAGGTGTGTACTACAAATTAAGCGTTGTGATTATCCAATGATATATAGACATGAATTAGACAATGTTAATTCGTATTTTTGAGGTTTTATAATGAGCAATGCATTGCAGAAATTAAACAATAACCAAGTTAAGCACCCATTAACGTGTTGCAAAAACGATATAAGTTCACACATGTTAGCGCAGTATGGTCTTGCTATTGATGCCAGTGCAATTGTTTCAATAGCGGATACCACAGGAAAAATAACCTATGTTAATGAAAATTTATGTCGTCTTTCAGGTTACGACAAAAACGAATTAATTGGTAAAACTCATGCGCATACTAAACACCCTGAGACACCTAAGGCGATTTATGAGGAGCTATGGAGCACTATTACCTCAGGAAATATATGGCAAGGTATATTAAAAAATCGAACTAAAGATAAGCAAACATTTGTCACCAACAACTCCATTGTGCCGATTAAAAATAACTCAGGTGAAATTATTGAGTATATTTGCATTAGGTTCGATATAACCCAAGTTTATCAGCAGCAAAAAATATCTGAATGTCAGTTCACAGATAAGGTCACCAGTTTGCCGAACAGCATAAAACTAATGGCTGATAGCGATAAGTTAAACAATACCCATATTGCCGTATTAACGGTCCCAGAATTAAACAAAATTCAATATACATACCCGATTGAATTTTATAATAAGCTAGTGAGAGCGATCACCGACTTCATCTTGCCACATATCCCAAAACACTATACGTTCTATCGTTTATCAGAGAATATGTTTGCCATTTCCCCTCCGCAAAACAATTCTTTTGATGACTTAAAAGGCTGTTGCTATTCACTTAAATTTAATTTTGAAGAGCAACAAATAGCTATCGATTCAACCATATTTAAATTTTCAATTGTTATTGGCTTAGCAAAAGCAACACAAGCCGAGAATACCTTGATCAATGCTAAAATGGCACTTGCCTATGCTTTAGATAATGGCAAAGACTTATCGACATTTAGGCAAGAAAACCTCGTTTATGAAAAAATACTCAATACCATCGAGTGGGGCCGCAAAATAAAAAGTGCTTTAAGAAATAATAACGTGTGTATTTTTGGCCAAGATATTGTAGATAAACATGGTAGTGTCACTTACACAGAAGTATTAATGAGAATTTTTGACGCTGAAAAAGATGACTATATTTCCCCACACCATTTTTTGTCTATTGCCAAAAAAGCCAATTTGTATCATCAACTTTCTCAGCAAGTGCTAAAAAAAGCCATAAAATATTTTGGCATAAGCCGGCAACACTTTAGTATAAACCTGTCGTCTGAAGATTTTAAAAATGGTCAAACTAGGCGTCTACTTGTTCAACTGCTCAACGAACACCAAGCAGGTCACTTAATTACCATTGAGTTGGTAGAATCAGAGCTGTGTAATATAAATAGCGCACAATTCATTTCGTATATTGAAGAGCTAAAAAGCTTAGGTTGTAAGATTGCAATTGATGACTTTGGTAGTGGCTATTCTAACTTTAACTATTTACTTGCTCTACCTATAGATACTCTCAAAATTGACGGGTCATTAATCAAAGACATCAGTAAAAATGAAAAACATAGAATTTTAGTCGATTCTATTATCAACCTCTGTCATCGACTCAATATCAAAGTAGTCGCTGAATATATCGCCAATGAAGAGGATTTTATTCAAGTATCAAAGTTAAATGCTCATTATTATCAAGGCTATTTTTTTAATCAGCCTAAACGATTGACAACACAGTCTATTGTAAAACTTCACCGTTAACTTTAACGAACTCAATTTACTGACTTTTCAGTAAATTGAGTTGATGAACAAACGAGGTTAACCTCTATTTATAGTTGATAGTTAAATTCTATTCGGTGATCGCCATCACTAGCATTAACTTTCTCATTCCAATTTGCAAAATACCGGATATTTGCTCTTGATGAAATTTGATAGGAAATAGCAAATTCATGGGTAAGTATATTACTTTCATTGCCATAGTAACCATACTTGTATTCATCACTTCCTGATATTGTAGTTAACCACAGAGGGTTATAATTTATCCAAACATTTTCAGAGACGGTAACTTTTCCATAAAAACCTAAAGCAGAAAACGCCCCAGGAACTTCATAACCATTTTCAGCATCATTTTGCATTGTTACCCCAACACCAGCTAAAGGGTAAAGTTGCACCGGTCCCCATTTAGGCAGTGCTTGAATTAAGCTATAGGAAGCATCCATTGACTCTTTATCTAGGTTTACATTTATATCAACTTGAGTTCCTCTGCCATTTGTTGTTTCAACTTGAAAATTTCTAAACCTAAGGGAATCTATTGCATTATCAACACCTTGATACAAGGCATTATTATCATCTCGAATACCCAACCACTCACCACCAACACCTTTCACTTCGATAATATTCATCGCCATATTGGTTTCGCTACCGGTGTCATAAGTTTGTCCTATTTTTAAATTCAAGCCCTTGTCGGTAATACCTCCACCTAGCTGAGTATAAACAGCTAACGGATCTGACATATCTTGAAACTGCTCATCTTGTGCAGCAACATTAAAATGTAAAGCCGCTGCCATTAACATAGTAATTTGTGTTTTGTTCATTTCATTTATCCCGTTAGAAAGCAATATAATGAAACTAATATTATTTTTTTCACAAAGATTGTATGTGTTATTGAATCAACTAAGTGTGTACTTAAAGAATACAACTACACATCTATTTGCAGCATGCACACATCTTCATATGGCGCCTTTATCTACAATAGCTTTATCAAACGACAACAAAGATCAGTTGTGCATAAGGTAAAATGATATGACTAAATTAAAACGCTCATATTTAGCGAGCACGTTAATCGAAAAATTAACTTGGGTGAGAAAAAAATTAAATATAAGCTTCATTTTAGATAAGAAAAAATACAGGCACTCATTGCTTAACTTTACTATAAGCTTTTATTTCTTAGCTTTTTTAATCACAACCCCCATCTCATTACTCAGAGCTATCGATATTAACTGGCACTCTATTAACTATGTTCATATAGCGTTATTAGTTGTTATCACGTTTTTACAAGCACATAAAAACAAGCTGAGTTACCACGTAAAAGTGAGTACGTTAATCCTCATTTTTTATAGCATTGGAATAATTGCTGATTATAGCCTGGGAATGACTCTAGGTAATTATCTATACTTTTCAATATGTATATTACTTGCAGCAACTTTTTTATCTTTAAAGAGTACTTTATTGATATTGCTGGCCATTGTATTTACGCAAATACTCTTTATGGGTTTAACGTTTTTCGAAATAATCACATTCAAGGTATCACCTTTAGTGCAAGTCAATAACATCCACTTTTGGGGTACACATATCACTGCATTTATCACACTTATTGCAAGCCCTTTAATTGCTCTAGGTTGGTTAAACAAATCACTAAAATCTTCTGAACACTCGCTAAAAATAGCGAATGAAAATTTAGAAGATGCACAAAAAAAATTAATTCATTTAGCTCAGACTGACGAATTAACGTCCCTTCCCAACAAACGCGCACTTCTTTCATACTCAGAATTAGAATTTAATAAGTTTAAGCGCCATCAAAATAGTTTTTCAGTGCTTATGATAGATATAGATTTCTTTAAGCATGTTAATGATACCTACGGACATGACGCTGGTGATCTCGTTTTAAAATCTGTTGCTAATGTCTTAGCAAAACAAATAAGGGATTATGAAATTGTGGCACGTAATGGTGGCGAAGAATTCGTCATTATTTTACAGGAGCAGGATAAAAACAAATCAATTAAAATTGCAGAGCGCATAAGACTCGCCGTTGAAAAAACTAACACTCAATATCAGCAGACAAACATTAAAGTGACTGTTAGTATCGGGTTAGCGCAAGTGAGTATAGACGATATAAGCTTTGAAGACTCATTAAAACGAGCCGATAACAATGTCTATAAAGCAAAGGAAAGTGGAAGAAATATTGTCATCATTTAATCAATTTATAGGGAAGTACATATGAATAGAACTAGGTTAATTTTAAACGGTAAAAAAGCAGCTCTTGAAACGGTACGTGCCGCTATTTTTCAAGCGAGAAAGCAAAGCCCTATCGATGTCAGAGTTACTTGGGAAGCAGGAGATGTACCAAGATTAATTCAAGAAGCATACAATGAAAACTGTAGCCGAATTATCGTTGGCGGAGGTGATGGTACAGTTAAAGAGGCCGTCGACGCCATTATGAATTTGCCTGAAGATAACAGGCCGGAGCTCGCCATATTCCCCTTAGGCACTGCCAATGATTTCGCTACAGCCTGCACCGTACCGACTGATTTAGCCGCCGCGCTAACTCTAGCGCAGCAAGGTATAGCAACTCCGATAGATTGTGTAAAAGCCAATGATGAATATTTTATAAATGTTGCTAGTGGCGGGTTTGGCGCTCAAGTAACAACAAGTACACCTGTTGAACTTAAAAACTTCTTAGGCGGAGGCGCTTACACTTTAAACGGCTTAGTGCAAGCTTTGAACTTTACACCCTATCATGGTGAAATTACGTTACCCGATACCACCTTGGCTGGTGAAGTTATTGTTGGAGCGGTATGTAATTCAAGACAAGCAGGAGGTGGGCAACAATTAGCACCGAGCGCATTAATTAATGATGGCCTGCTAGATGTCGTAATATTACTCAGTTTCCCTAAAGAAGATCTAGTTCAAGTGGTGGAAGAGCTACTTTCCATTGGAAAAAGTGGAACCTATGTCAAACGATATCAAACCCCATGGGTAAAATGGCAATCTAAAAGTGTTATCCCCACCAATCTAGATGGCGAACCAATCAGTGCAAAACAGATCCATTATCAAATAATACCGAGCGCAATCAAGTTAGTTATACCTAAATCGTCACCTGTACTTAACGCTACTTAGCTGATAATACGATGAATGTAAATTATTAATTTAACCAGCATACACCTTAACGTTTAAAAATTACTTTTTTAAACGTTAAGGTGTAGTGGCTCAAACTAAATCTGACAGACAGCAATAAGCTCATTGCTGCCGGTGGCATTTCACTTCTTAACGCTAACTAATTCCACAAAGCTGACCTAAATCAGCCCTAAAAATTAGGCACATTTCTGTCAACAAAGACACCATAGCCTCCAGTCTTGAAGTAGATTGGAGTGATTTAAAAGTATGCAGAGCAGGTATTAGCGTTTGCACTCGACTTTCTTTCAATAAATTGAATCTCAAAGGCAGCAATGAGCCTACAGCAGACCTTAGAATTAACGAGTTGCTAGCTTCCCCTTCGCGTACAAAGTTAGCAATAGCAGTTTTATGATGACTGGCAGCAATGGTGGCTTAGCGGACTAATTCGGATAAATTAATGGAGTGGCGTCAATATCCACTATTGGCACATCTAAGACTGTCAGATTTGCTTGAGTCCTATTAACCGAACCTGACAGTTCAAGTTAAGACTTATTCAGTTAAGGTTTGTCTTTTTTCGGCTTTTCCTCTCTCGAAGAAAGAAATAATCGCCTGTGACATATGGCATTTATTAGCTACTAACCTACGCTTGAATATGAAAAAATGATGGAGTACTTGGTGTTATCGCCTCTGAAAATTTATTTTTCGCACGCTCTAAATGCTCAATGCTATCAATTTTATTTAGCTTTTTGTTTTTTTGAGCTAATAAAGCTACGTCGTTAGCATTTACCGTGCTCTTATCTTTTTCATTGCCAGAGCTTTGTGAAATATATTGCTCTACTAATTCTTGTTGATGCTGATGATGGCTCATATTTACAGCTAAACTTCGAACAGCTTCTTGTTCTGTCTGTTCTCGCTGCCGTACGTTTTGAACACCATCTTGAGCGTTATCAGTAAACTCATTAACCTTCTCTGGAGTGGCAACTATCGAAGGATTTTTTTGACTTTCGACTACATTTTTTTCTGTCACTTCCCCTACAAACTGAATAATTTTTGTCGAAATAGGGCTAGAATTTATTGGACTGATCATAATATTTCCTATTGTTTTTTTATAGTGAGTTATCAGTGACTTTTCAGTAAAAGCACCTATTGGCTAACATTATTGACACGCTCGGTTAATAATTGACCATCTGCTGACATCAGTATTGCAACCCATTTCGTTCCCTCAATATGAGAAAATACGATAGCTGTAGCTACCATCAATGGTATGGCTAGAAACATGCCTATAAGTCCCCAAATAAATCCCCAAAAGCTCAATGAGATTAAGATCATAAACGCACTTAAGTTTAAACTTTTTCCCATTACTGCTGGCTCTACTACATTGCCCATAATAAATTGAATGACGAGCAAACTACCTATAATCACCATAATGTACGGTAGACTATCAAATTGAAGACTGATAATTATGCTTGGAAAAATAACGGCCAGTGCAGAGCCTATATTAGGAATAAAGTTTAATAAAAAGGTACTTATTGCCCAAAGTTCTGCAAAATCAACTTGAAATAAAATAAGCACAAAATAACAAAGTAGTGAGGTCAATGCGCTGACAAAACTTTTCAACCTGATGTAGCGTTTGATCATAGCAATAGTATTTTTAAAAACAGATTGAATCACAGAAAACCGATCAGATAGTTGCTCAAGCGCTTTAACTTTGACACTGGCGTTACTTTGTTCAACAAACATAAAGCCAACATAAATAACAACTAAAAATATGCTTGAAAGAAAACTTTGTGTGGAATCAGCAATAAACGTTAATAAATCGGTTAAGTTCAAATTTTCATATAATTGAGTTAATAGATTATCAACTTTCAAACCGCTAAGTTGCGCTAAATGGTGAACGATTTTTTCAGTTTTCTCTTGATAAAATGGTGCAGCTGAAATTAAATTTTCTGTCTGTGTAACAATAACTTGGTAAATAAATAGCATTAAAATAGAAAAGATAATAATAACCGAAGTAGAAATCAGCCACTTAGGTATTTTTCTCTCTAAAATCTTTAGGCCTTTAAGTTTTGAAGCAACTGAATCTATGAGCATCCAAATTAAAAAAGCCAATACAATCGGAACAAATAGCGATTTGGCCAACATAAGAACGGCGACAATTCCTAAGCATGCAAATAAGCCTATAGTGAATTTCTCAATGTTCATTATGAGTCCTCTGACTGCTTTTTATCTAACTTTTTATCTGACTTATTATCAATGACACCAGAAGCAAGTTTTATAATAGGTATCAGCGCTGTTAAACCGCCTTCGCTGAACATTTTAATATCTTTACTGAAGCTTTGAACTTTTTCTATGCTCTGTTTTATATCAACAACATTTGCTTCAACGTTCCTTTTTAAATCCGCGATTAATGCTTCTCTAATTTCATTTGCAGCACCTTCTGGAGCTGATTGTTTACGATTTGTTAAAAGTAAACCTAGCGGTATTAACGCAAGCAAGGCATTTAACGCTGCAATGGTCCAAGCACTTTTTGCATATAGGGGAAAGTCACTAATATGGCAAAAAAGTGCCACATTAATTGCGAGTATAATCAACATAAAAAAGGCGACCGTTATTGCAGTTAAAAAGGCCTGTTTTTTTTGTTGCTGGTACTTATCGCTCAACATGCCCTTTTCTAAGGTGATCAACATTTGCAATTTATCTATTTGATTATTCATAACGATCCATTTAGTTGTTATCGGTTAGTGTGATAGAAGTATAGTTCTAACAATGATTAATTAATGTGTTATAAAAAAACAACAATGTGTGATACCACTAAAGCATTGAAACTAATAATAAAGACTAATTTCCATGTACAGCAGTCAAGGCTTATTCATTCGCGAATACACCAATACACTCGGCTTGAAAAAGAAAGCTATCGATTAAGTTATTGGCTCAAAGCCATAATGCTTGGCTTCTAAAAAGAGAGCGCCAAAATTTAGCACATGAATGCACTCTCGAGTTGAGTCAATGTATGTTAAGCGTTTGTATTTTTGAATTGTCTCATTCACTCTCGACCTAGAAACGATACATATATCGCCTATTTGTTTTTGCGATGCCTTTATACAAGGGTTTCCGTTCTGATCTAAGCTAGAGTACGTTGCAACTTCAGTTAAAGTATATAGAACCCTCAACGCACTATTACAGTTTTGATAAGATAAATGATTCGCCCACTTTTTGCTAAAGGCTTTAGTTATAGCAAAAAGCCATTGATAGATTTCGTGATTTTTTTTAGCTAATAACTCAACTTTTTGTTGTTCAAAAAAAACTATGTCCATTGCCTCGACTTCTTCAGCTTTGGCCATCGAGGTATCAAAGTCACCAATGCTAACGGCGCCAATCCAGTCATTTTTTCCGATGATCAGCCCGTAAGAACTATTAAATTCATAATTGAGCATAGATAAATAGCCAACCCCTTTTTTAACATAGGCTATGCCTTTAAACGTTGATGAATATGGTGGAATTCCTAACTGGCTTATATTGCTTGTAGTTGAAGCTATTGATAACAGCTGTTGCTTAGTTTCAATTGAAAGTTCACATGGCCAATTAATATCGTTGTGATGATGTAACATACGCACTTCCTCTTACACGGTACATTAAAGTTATAATGCGAGTGTATTAAAGTTACGCCAGTTAAGATGTGTGGAATGAGACAACCATTGTGTGATTAGATATTGCCTGCTTTGCAGCATTAACTTAAAGATAGTTTTTTAGTTAGGATCGAATCATTTCATTGTGATTTTCTTAACACCAAGCGACAGAAATAGGCGTATTTCGATTAGCAAAGTGTCCTTAGGTATAATTTACCCACTTTTATTGTATCTAAGAAATGCCTTAGCATTATTCTAGATATAACTCCCTACACTTTAATATTTCATCAAACGAAGCAAAGAAGGCATTCACAACGTCTGGGTCAAACTGCTTACCACTTTCCTCTTTAATTAAATTAGCTGCATCATCAACAGCCCACGCTTTCTTATAAGGGCGGCTAGAAGTTAACGCATCAAATACATCAGCTACCGCAACAATACGACCGATTAAAGGAATTTTATCTGCGCTTAAATTATTCGGGTAGCCGGTACCATCCCACTTTTCATGATGTGTCATGGCTATTGTCCATGCCCATTGTAATAATGGAGACTCACTTCCTTTTAAAATTTCTCCCCCAATATTTACATGGGTTTTCATAATGTCCCATTCATCTGGCTCAAACTTCCCAGGTTTAAGTAAAATATGATCTGGAATACCAATTTTTCCTATATCGTGCATAGGGGCTGCTTGTTGAAGTAACTCAGCATCTTGGTCAGAAAAGCCTAGTGTTAATGCAATAATTTTTGAATAAATACTCATTCGCTTAACATGCAAGCCTGTTTCATTGTCCTTATATTCAGCAGCCATACCAAGTCTATTGACTATGTCTAAACGAGATTTATCAAGTTCATGAGTTCTCTCACTCACTTCATGTGCCAAATGGCGTTTTTGATCGAATAAATTAAGATGCAAACGAACACGCTTTTTTACCAATACCGACCGAACAGGTTTAGTTATGTAGTCAACAGCACCACAATCGAAACCGATAGCCTCGTCCTCAACATCATTTTTTGCCGATACGAATATTACCGGAATATGTTTAGTTACAGGGTCCAGTTTTAATATTTTGCAGACTTGATAACCATCCATTCCTGGCATCATAATATCTAACAAAATTAAGTCTGGCGGCGAGGTTTTCGCAATTTTAATTGCTGATTCACCGTCAATTGCCGCTTTTACACGATAATCATCTTTCAGTATTTTAGTTAAGATATTTACATTTTCGGGGAAATCATCAACAACTAATATTGTTTCTTTGCTATCTTTATTCACGTGGTATGCCTCATGTTTCTATACTACAAGTTAATACGTCAAATGCTTGTTCAAACTGATAAATTTCAGCAAATGCGTAACATTTTTGGATCGCTTTGGTGTACTTACTTTCTTTAGTTAACAATTTTTCAAGCTCATCTACCGCTTGTGTATCTCTATCTTGTAATAGGCGTGAAATAAACTTCAGAGATTCAATTACATCACTATCGTTGATGTATTCTTTACTGGGTTGCTCTTGCCAAACAACTTGTGCTAATAGATTAATAAGTTGCTTAAATTCCTTTTCTAACTTAGTTATTAAGCTACTTTCATATTGGCTATTTTGTTCAAAGGCGACTTCTAGCTCAATGCAATAGTTTGCTGCTTGTTCAAAGCCAATACTTTGATTAATTCCTTTGAAAGAGTGCAAAGCAATGGCTGCCTCACTACTGTTCTCTCGAAGTGCCTTAAACATAACTTTAACTTGCTCAGGTTGTTGGGTGAAATATCGATAGAGCATTTTGACGATTAAGGCCTTATCATTATCTAAACGAAACATGACACTATCTAAATTCAATAAGCTAATATTTTTTAAATAAGACCATTCTTGTAGTTCAATTTCTTCACTTTTCTCTACAGACTCTTCTTCATGAATATCTTCTGCGGGCTGCAAAGCAAGCCAAGTTATTATCTTCTCCCTAACCTCATCAACATGGATAGGTTTAGTAATATGATCATTCATACCTGCTGCCAAAGATCTTTCTTTGTCACCTTCAAGTGCATGCGCAGTTAGTGCAATTACTGGTAAGTCTTTATAACAAGCTTGAGTACGAATCAACTTAGTGGCCTTGATCCCATCAATCACCGGCATCTGTATATCCATAAAAACGATATCATAGGCGTTAGTATTTTTACTCAGTAACTCAATTGCTTCTTTACCATGTTTGGCTAAGGTCACTTTTACGCCAAGTTTAGCAAATACCGCTACAGCTAACTCCTGGTTAGTTTCATTGTCTTCAACAAGTAAAACTGAAACATTGGTCAAGTCATATTGGCTGCTATTGTCAAAATATTTAGGTCTATCAAGGCTAAAATGTTGTGTTAGAAGCCCCTGAAGTGCATAAGCAAGTCGGTATCGAGTTATGGGCTTTGCTACAATATTATCAACATAATCACCCCAATCTTCTTGCTCAACACCTTTAATTTGATTGTGGTTAAGCATAGCGATTATCTTCGCTGCTGATTTGCACTTAATCAGTGACAATAAGTTAATCAGCACAAAGTTATCATAATGGTTACTATCACAGTCCATCACCACCAAATCAAAGTTTTCTTTATCATTTGCCAACAAGTGCGCTACCTTAGCAGCGCTTGTCATCACAACGACATTCTCAACACCAAAAGATTTGATATAACGTGAAACTATAGAGGTATTAGTAGGTGAAGTATCCATAATCAGTACACGTTTTTTTTGACTTTCTAACAA
This sequence comes from Thalassotalea sp. PLHSN55, assembly GCF_052030545.1. Classification (NCBI taxonomy): domain Bacteria; kingdom Pseudomonadati; phylum Pseudomonadota; class Gammaproteobacteria; order Alteromonadales; family Colwelliaceae; genus Thalassotalea; species Thalassotalea sp. PLHSN55. Next base: position 147,337 of record NZ_JBPDIH010000005.1, read on the forward strand.
TTCAAAACAGGTTTGGGGGTAACTTTGCTTTTTGTTTAATGGGAGCTCAAACCAAAACGTGCTGCCTTCTCCCAAAGTAGATAATACGCCTATTTCGCCCCCCATTAAATTAACCAACTGTTTGCTAATAGCTAGTCCTAAACCTGTGCCTCCAAACTGACGGGTCGATGAGGTATCCATTTGTTCAAACGAGTTAAATAACCTATTAAGGTCGGTTTGTGCAATGCCAATACCTGTGTCAGACACTTCAAATAAAATAGAAACGTTTTCTTTACTCTGTACAGAAATTGAAATGGTTAATGTTATTGTTCCTGTCTCTGTGAACTTAACCGCATTATTAAGCAAATTATGCAACACTTGCGTAACTCTAAATTGATCACCTAAAACAAAGGAAGGTAAATTAGTATCGTAATGACACAACAACTCAAGCTGCTTACTTTCAACATTATCAATACTACTTTGGATAACCTTTTCAATCACATCCGTTTCTAAGTTGAACTCTGCTTTATTGATTTTTAAATTCCTAGCGTCGAGCTTTGAAAGGTCTAAAACATCATTAATGATCTGAAGTAACTCATTCGCTGAGCTATCAACTTTATTCAGGTAATCCTTTAAAAGGTCATCGGAAGAGAGTTCTTTGGCTAAATTAGAAAAGCCCAAAATGGCGTTCATTGGGGTTCGTATTTCATGACTCATATTGGCTAAAAAGTGACTTTTGCTTTGTTGTGCAAAGCTAGCATGTAATTTAGCATTTAATAGCGCGTTCTCATTTTCTAAGCGCGCCGTAATATCTCTAATCGACAGTAAATAAATGTCATTGTCTTGAAAATTTATCGTGCTGATTTTAATTTCAACGGGGAGTTCTTTGCCAACTTTGGTATTTAACATTTGTTGGTCATTGTCCTCGTGTTCATCAAACTCACTTCCATTTTCTAACACGACTTTCTCTGAAGAACCTAAGACAAAATTAACTTTGGGGATCAGGTGATAAATTGATTTTTCTCTTAACTCACTTTCTTGGTACCCCGATACTTTTTTTGCTTGGTTGTTCATCCTTACAATCTTCATTTGGCTATTTATCACCACAAGAATGTCGGGTGCTTCATCTATCAATTTTTGAAACTCAACCATGGCACTTTCAAGTTTTTCTTCCTTTTTTTTCATTACTGATAGGTCAGTAAATATGCCCACTAATTGAGGTTTATTCTTCTTACTAATGATGTTGCGTTTATATATGCCACTGCGTTGACGACCATCTGCGCCTTTAATCGTAATGTGAGTTTCTAGCTCACCACTTTGAGTTAATAGAAGTGCATCTGCTGCTATAATTTCATCTAATAGACTCGGCTCAACTACGAGGCCAAAGTCTTTATGCTTAATTAATTCATCACTGTTGATTGTTATATTCGTTAATTCTTTAAACGCTTGATTGCAATAAATTAACTCTAAATTCTTATTCAGAATGAACAAAGGCTGAGGTAATACGCTAAAAACCCGATCAACATATTTTCGGCTATCACTTAATTTATTTTTTACCGTAAATATCAAAAATAAAATTAACAAAATGATGAAGGTCATTAATAAACAACCCCATAATATTAGCTCATTCAAAATAAAGTCCTTTATCCTTACAGCGATGCTGCGGAGCTGCGATTACCGCTATTTAATTTAACGTGTAAACGAGTTTCTTCTTCATTGGTCTCTAATAAAAGACTACCGCCTAAAGCTTCGGTAATGAGTTTAGCGGAGTATGTTCCCAAGCCAGTACCGTTGACTTTACCTTTAGTGACATACTTATCAAAAAATCGATTAATTATCGCCTCATCAACCCCGCCAAGGTTATAAAAGGTGACAACCTGTTGAGCGCCTTCTTCTTTATGAAATATCTTTAATTGACTTCCTCTTGGAGCGGCTTCAATTGCATTTAATAAAAGATTACTTAACATGGTATAAAGCAAAACCTCATCCCCTTGAACAAAGCAATGAGTCGGTACGTAATTATCAAGATTTAAGCTTTTATCTTTTATCTCTTTTGAAAGGGTGCCCGCTATATTTTTAACCACTTTACTTAGGCTAACATTCGATAAATTTGGTTTAAAACTTTTATCTTCAATTTTAACCATGCTGCTTAATGACTCTATTAAGCGCTCAATTGTCGTTCGAGCTTTCTCTAAAACAATCCCCTCTTGAACCGCTTGAGTATTTGTAATGCTTTTTTGCATTAAACGATAAGAAATATCATGAAGGTTATTTAATGGTATTTTAATATGGTCAAATAAAATCCTTTCTAAATCAGCCTTTAATGCGAAGTTATCAATATAGGTTTCAATTTGACTTTGCATTATTTTTTGATATTCAATATGTTTTTTTTGATTACTCACACGGGCAAGTAAAATTTGATTGTTAATCGGCTTGGTAACATAATCTACAGCCCCCATAGATAACCCTTTTACAATATCTTCTTCATCAGCTTTCGCTGTAACAAAAATTACCGGGATCTCTGCGGTACGTGGTTGTTGCTTAAGTTGATTATAGACTTGGTAACCATCCATACCAGGCATCATGATGTCGAGTAAAATTAAATCTGGCGGAAATTCGTTGCATATTTGAAGGGCTGCTTTTCCATCTGTTGCAAATTTAACTCTACCTAACGTTTTTATCGCTTTGGTCGCGATAATAATATTATCGGGGTTATCATCAACTACTAAAATGGTAAAACAAGATTCTGCAATTTCAGGCGATCTTTGTGAAAATGAGCTGATATTTAATGGTTGATCTTTTGTCTCTATTTTATGAGAAAATTGCTCTTCAAACCGCGTATTTAGTGGGTTTTTAAAAGCCTTATTTAAATGTTTTTGAAATGATGCAAAGCTCAGTGGTTTAGCAATATATTCAGAAACTCCAGCTTTTAAAGCCTTTATAACACTCAATTGCTCTACAAGCGAAGTACAAAAAATAAAAGGAATGACTTCCGTTTCTTCTCTTTGGCGGCACCACTGCAAAAGCTCAATAGCATCTGAACCATTAACATCTCTTTCAGAAATAATCACATCGGGTGTAGTTTGGCTTAATATGCGCTGTGCTTCGCTGATCTTCATTGATTGGTGAATTGGATGAAAGCCCATTTCTCGCAACATTTTAACTATTGCCGAACGCATAATATCAGCAGGCTCAACAATTAATGCCGACTTTCCTTCGTGACTATTCTTCACTATATCTTCTGAAAACATGAGCTACTCCAATTAACCCTAACGTTGATCATTTTTAAAAATTAACACCTAAGTTAACAATAAGCGCGTAGGCTAAAACCAAACTAAACGACTAAATACAGACAAGTATTGTTAATAATAAATACTAGTCGCATTAACTTGATTTCGACATTTCATCTAGTATTGATTGTGCTTTTGTATAATCAAAATTTTCAACCGAAGCTTTTAAAGCGTCCCATTGGGCTTGATGAGATAAATATAACGATGAATTATGTATCTCTTTCACTAATTCTATGGCTTCAGCGTCATATTCGGTTAACTTCTTAGCAAGTGATGTCATCAACAACTGAGGTTCAGTATTAGACACCCTAGCCACCTTCTCTTCACTTTCAATTAAACATGCTTGTACTTGTGGTATAACTTGGTCAAGACTTCGAGCAGCTTCACTTATCAGTAACTTTACCTCAACAATCTTACCCTGGATCTTCAATATATCTTCAATTTTTGAAAAAGTAAGACTAACTTTGTCCATGCCAAGGGTTGCAGCAGCACTTTTTAAGCTATGTGCTAAACGCGTGCAAACGTCGGAGTCACTGTCATTGAAAGCCTTGTTAAATTTATGACGAATATCTCCATTGTCATTAGCAAATTTAGCCATCAATTGATTTAACAATTGCACATTGTTTTGGCAATTCGCTAGCGCTGAGCTTTCGTCGATACCATCAATGTTAGAAAGCGACGACAAAAACTGTTGCTCAATAATCGTAAAAGTTGAAACTGAATTTTCGCCCTCGAGCATAACTGTATCTTGCGGGTCAACATTTTTAGAGCACATCCATTTAGCAATGCTCTGGTACATTTTATGTGGGTTAATCGGTTTGGATATATGGTCATTCATTCCCGATGCGAATGCTTTTTCTTTATCACCCGCCATAGCATTGGCGGTCATGGCTATGATCGGCAATTGCTTAAATTTTTCAAAGGTTCGAATTTTTGTCGTTGCACTATAGCCATCCATCACAGGCATCTGGCAATCCATCAACACACCATCATAAGTGTTGCAATTTAGTTTCTCAATGGCCTCTTGGCCATTGCAGGCCAGGTCAACCTCTATTCCTTTTAACGTTAACAATTCTATTGCCAAGTCTTGATTAAATTCATTATCTTCAACCAATAACACTTTTAATCCAGACAGCTGTTCAAATGATAGTTTATTGGTTGAATTTTGCATCGAACCTAGCGCTGGATTTTTTTCTGCTGTAAATAAATACATGATTGAATCAAGTAAATTTGACGGAGTGATCGGCTTTTCGATAAAAGCACGAATATCAACGCCTTTTGCTTGAGCCATAGCATCCTCACGACTATAAGCCGTTACCATGATACAAAACGGCATTGTTGTAATTTGCGAGATACGTTGCATTTCTCGCATGGTTTCAATGCCGTCCATATTAGGCATTTTCCAATCCATAATGACCAAATTAAATTGCTGATTTTTGTTTTGAGCCTCTTCCACTAACTTAATTGCTTGAAAACCATCATTGGCAGTGGTCACTTTAAATTTAAAACTACCTAAGATTGATGCAATAATTTCTCTTGATGTCGCATTATCATCAACAACCAAAGTATGAAAATCATTAAAAACGGGAATGTAGTTTTCTAACTCGCTGATACCATGTTTAATTTTAGTCTGTGAAATACCAAAATCTAATTGAAAGCTAAACGTTGAACCCAAATCGTAAATTGACTCAACTTTTATCTCTCCTCCCATCAAAGTGACTAAATTTTTCGAGATAACTAACCCTAAACCACTACCGCCATACTTTCGTGTAACGGAGCTATCTACTTGAGAGAAAGACTTAAACAAGCTTTCTAACTGTTCTTCTTTCATGCCAATACCAGTATCTTCCACAAGGAACTTGAGAGAAACTTTTTCTTCCGTTAGTTTTACCGGCTCGACGGTGATGATAACTTCCCCTACATTGGTAAACTTAATGGCATTACTCGCTAAGTTAATGAGTATTTGGTTCAACCTTAAAGGGTCGCCAATTAGGTAAAAAGGAACATCGGGAGAGATTTTAAAAAATAAGCCAATACCTTTTTCTTCGGCTTTTAAACTCAGTACATTGGTTAAATGTTCAAGCGTTTCACTTAAATTAAATTCAATTTTTTCTATTTCAAGTTTACCGGCTTCAATTTTAGAAAAATCTAAAATATCATTAATAATGCCTAACAAAGACTCTGCTGAGCGATATGTTTTAACCACATAGTTATGTTGCTTTTCCGACAAATTGGTTTGTAATGCCAGATGCGTCATTCCCATGATGGAATTCATAGGAGTTCTGATTTCATGAGACATATTGGCGAGAAAGTTACTCTTCGCTTCGGTAGCTTCTTCAGCTTTGTCTTTAGCAGCAATTAACTCTTGCTCTAATACCTTCCTATCACTAATATCTCTAATCGCTGCAGAAACAAGGCTCCCAAACTTTCCTTTGATTGGGCTTAAACTAATTTCAACGGGAATTAGGTCACCATTTTTACATAACGCTTTTAAATTAAGTCCTGGCCCCATAGCGCGTATTTTAGGCTTTTGAATATAACCGTTTCTTAAGTTTTCATGTCCTGACCTATTCTTTTTAGGTATCAACATTTCAATGGCTTGGCCAATAAGTTCCTCTCTTTGGTAACCAAATAAATTTTCAGTTTGTTTATTTACTAATACAATAACTCCACTTGCATCTGCAATAATCATACTGTCTGGCGCAGATTCGAGCATATCCCTGAATTCTTTTTCCTTACCTTTAATTTCATGAAGCAATGTTTCTAGTTTTTGATCATGATAAAAGATGATCTGTAAAAACTTTAAAATTAACACTAAAAGCACGAGTAGCACTGCAGGCACTAAGACAACAAACCAAGAGTTTTCAGGGTAAAGGGAATTGCTTTTAGACAACGCGATTACTTTAAACTGCTGATTAAATATTTCGAGTTCTATCGTTTGATTAAATAGTTCACTAGTGTGATCTTTGTCTGCTATTCGGGAATAATGTGTGTAAATGGGGGCTTGGGAGCTATCAGTAAAAAACTGTAATTCTAATCCGGCAGGTTCAGTATATTTAGATATTATTGTCTCTAATATTTTACCCAGTTCGACTACTGCAACGACAACCCCTTTGAGGTTATTCAAAGTATGAATGTCGTTTGTATTTTGCGAGTTTAGATAAACAGGGCTAAAAAGAATAATGCCTTTAGTCACTTCTGATTTTTGAATTAAATGAACCAAATGGCTAGCAGCCAATTCATTGTTTTGAATCGCAGTTAAAAGTGCTCCTTGCTCCATAGGGTTTGAAGAAATATCAAAACCTATCGCTTGTCGGTTATTTTTAATAGGCTCAGCAAAAACTACAGGAAAATAGAAATCTTTATTCGCTGTCGGCACAATTTCATTTTCACTATTCAATGTATTTATTGCGTATTGCTTGCCATGAATTAATTTTTGATTCGCAACAAATAGATCCAGATTTTCATTGTTAATGAAAGGGCTCCACTGTAATGAAACTAGGCCAGCTAGTTTATTTAAGTCATGTTTTGTAAGTAAGTAAAACTCATGTGCTGTAATTTCTTTCGATGAATTAAACGCATTTCTGAGATCTTCAAGAGCATCAATATAGATTTCTTCCCCTTGCTTTAGTGACTTTATATGACTAACAACAGCGGCATTAAAACTCGCATTAACTTTAGTATGATGATTAACTTTTAAGTATTGATAAAGCGTGAAGGTAAGCACCAAACTGACCGTTGTTAGTGCGAAGTAAATAAATGTTTTGTGTTGTTGTAAACGACGCCGGCCTTTATCCAAAGAAACAAAGTGTCCATAAAAAACAAAAGAAAGTATGATTAAAGAGCCTATTAATAAGATCCCCTCATCAAGAAATAATTGATTATCATTATGAAGGGTGGCCGTAATATTATTTTCGTAAGTAGACAACGCCTGCCATAAACCTATCGTGACTATTGTTGAAAAACAGGCTAAACCGTATGCCCTTATTGACTTTATATATTGCTTACTTTTATCAGCATTAAGCACGAGCGCGACATATTGAATAATACAACAGCCAAAAAGAATAAAACCTAAAGAGGTATGCACCGCCATTTTGGTTAATTTTCCCCAACCATACGCGGTATCAATATTTCCTATATACCCAATTAAAGCCACGGTACCTAAACTCGCAATTAGGTAACCAACCATTAAAACAATAACGCTAGAGGCTAAACTTTTCTGATATAAATTAAATAAAAACAATACAAAACCGGCCCCGAAAAAACATAAGGCGGTATTTGGCGCCATTCGACCTGGGTGAGATGAATTAACCTCAATATAATGATCCATTAACGCTTGATCGATACCAAATGAAACGTTGAATACGTACTGGCACAAGGTTAAAAAGCCTAAAAGCATAAGTAACAAGCCAAGGAAGATCGTTAATTTATTCTTTCGATAAAAAAGGCTAAATAAACCTAAAGCTGAAATAACAAAACCTAATGCGGTATTAAATTGCATTGGCACAAAAGATGGGTTTACTTGAATTAAGCTGGTGTTGTTAGTGAACCAACCTAAAATAACGGATATGCCTAAAAATAAAATACTAAGGGCGAGCACAAGATGAACCAATGTGTATTGGTATGTGTTCTTGGTGAAAAAATCACTTTTATTCGTCATTTTATTGTTACCCTAAACATCCATTTTTAATTTGCTCAACAAACCTCACGTTACAAAAAACAGTGCTCAGAAGTTAATGGAACTATAATCTTAGATTTCTATAATATTTACTATATACTTAAAAAAAACAATAATCTATGTAACAAGGAAAGCCATTGAATCATCAAGAAGCTAAATCACTACTGTCAGTTAAACTTCCTGAAAGCAGCCTTTCACTCATAAAAGTAGAAGTCTTTCGCTTATCTTGGCAAGGCAAAGGTTACAATATTATTGCGGAAGAAACTGGCTATGATCATGATTATGTTCGCAAAGCTGGTTCTCAATTATGGGCTGAATTAACAAAAATTTTAGAACAAACCGTTAATAAGCGAAATTTCCGCACCATTATGGAAAGCATCCTTCAAGAGAATCATCAAAAAAATATTAAACAGCCTGACTTTCCTGGAACCACCATTGCTTTTAGTTCACCTTTCTACATTGAGCGCTCTTCTGAAGAAGCTCGCTCTTATAATGAAATAATGAAACCTGGCGCTATTGTAAGAATTAAAGGCCCTGTCAAAATGGGAAAAAGTTCTTTAATGCATAGGGTTGCAGATCATGCGAATAGCGAAGGTATGGCACAAGTTGTTATCGACTTTAATAAAGCCGATAGAAAGATACTATCTGATACCGACCTATTACTAAAATGGCTTTGTATACAAACCACACTGCAATTAAATGTAGAAAATAAACTTGATGATTATTGGCATGACATTATCGGCAGTAAAATTTGTTGCAGTAACTACATAGAGCAGTATGTGTTACCCCAAATAAACAGCCCTATTTTATTTATTTTCAGTGATATCGACGTAATATTTGATTTTGAAGACACCTATAAAGATTTTTTCCCTTTATTACGCTCTTGGCATGAAGAGTCAAAGCATAACGATAATTTCAAAGAAATTAGGCAACTTCTGATTTATTCAACTGAGGCTTATACTCAACTAGATATCAACCTATCACCATTTAATGTCGGCCTGCCTATTGAACTTGCTCCTTTTACTGTAGAGCAAATAACTCAACTATGTCATGTTTACGGTTTTTCATGGACTAATGATGGTGGCATGAACAGCCCAATCACTTTAATTCTAAAAAAACTTGGTGGACACCCTTACCTTACGCAATTAACGCTATATCATCTTTCTACAAGTGAAGGTGCATTAGAAAGCCCTTCGGCTGAACTCACAAATATCTTAAATAATGCTCACCGCTCAAGTGGCATTTTTGGTGACTTTTTAAAACAATTGTTGCACCTATTTATAGGTAATCAACACTGTCAACAAGCACTGTTGCGTTTGTTAAATAATGACACCTTAACTCGACAAGAAATAAGCTTACTTGAAAATACCGGTATTATTCGAATGAGCAATGACAGCCCTGTGGTCATTTCTCCAGTATTAATTAAGTATTTGAAAGAACACTGCCATGCATAATCAATTTCAGGTTGGAGGCAGTTTAACTTCAGATTCTACGGTATATGTTAAGCGAAGTGCCGACTTAGAAATAACCACTGCGCTTAAAAATAATGAACTGTGTTATGTGTTCAATACAAGGCAAATAGGGAAGTCGTCGTTATTACTCAAAACTAAAAAGTTAATGCAGTCATCTGGTTACAAATGTAGCTATATTGATATTAGTCGTATTGGTAGTATCAATATAACAAGCGAGCAATGGTATGCTGGGCTAGCCTTTGAACTGTGGCGCAATTTTTCTCTCCCCTCTGGCATGGCTTTTTTTGAATGGTGGAAAAGTTTAGGAGATATTCCGCCACCTCAAAAACTCAGCCTCTTTTGGGAGGAAAAATTACTCGAAGCATTTCCAGAAGATTCCTTTATTTTATTCTTTGATGAAGTAGATAGTGTTATTTCATTGCCTTTTGCTGCCGACGACTTTTTCACGGCCATACGCAGTGCATACAACACGGAAAAAAATGAAAATATAGGGCGAATAAACTTTGCTATATTTGGTGTTGCTTTACCCTCAGACCTAATGAGTGACTCATCAAGAGCTCCTTTTAATATTGGCAAGGCAATTGCGCTTGACTGTTTTACAATCGGCGAAGCTGTGCCACTAATTTCTCCATTTTGTTTACCGACTAGTCAGCAAAAAACCATACTTAAACGAGCTCTATATTGGACCGGTGGACAACCTTTTCTTACGCAGAAGTTGCTTTCAATGGCACTTACTCAGTTAAAGAATGATCAACTAAATTTGATAAATGAAGAGGTTATAGATCTACTTGTTCATGATTATATTATTGATAATTGGCGTAATAATGACACCCCCGAACACCTTAAAACAATTTATGATCGAGTCACCTTAGATAAGAATAATGTTCAACTGTTAAGTGACTATTTAAAAGTTTGTCATAGCGATCCCCTCCCAGCGCATCTTGATAACTACCAACGTTTATATTTAACAGGTTTAGTACATATCAAAAACAAGACAGTTGTGGTTAAAAATCAAATATATAAAACCATCTTTTCTTCACAATGGGCAGAAGATGAATTATCAAAATTACGCCCTTACCATAATAAAATGCATCAATGGATATTGGTGCAATCTGACAAGCATTTACTCAATGAAAAAGAGCTAGCTGATGCAAAGCTTTGGGCAAGTACCCGCTCGCTATCTGAACAAGATTACCAATATTTAGCCAGCTCACAAGAAAAACAGAATAAAGACGTTAAGCTTAAAAACGAACAACTAAATACTGAAATAAGACAAAGAAGACTGACAGAAGAAAAGTTACAAAAAACATTAGCCGAACTTGATGTAGCAAAACTACAAGCAGAAAATGCAAATAAAGCTAAAAGCCTATTTTTAGCTAAAGTAAGTCATGAAATACGTACCCATGTTAATAGTATTATTGGCATTAATTACCTTGCTAGAAAACAACCTGAACATGCAGAACACCTTAAAAGCATCGACAGAGCAGCTAATTACATGCACACCGTCATAAATGATATGGTCGATATTAACCAAATCGAACGAGGTGAACTTACATTCCAGCAAGAAGCCTTCTATATAGATTCAATTATTGATAATTTAATTAACATTAACGCGCCAATGATATTCAATAAAGGACTAAACTTCCTTGTTGATATCCCTGACATTATCACACCACCTCTTCTCAGTGATCCACGCAGAATAGAGCAAGTCCTGTCTAACTTGTTAGCAAATGCCATCAAGTATTGTTCTATCGGCACGATTTCGATCAAAATAAAGGAAGTGCTTGCTGACAGCACAGAAAATCAAAAATGTTATCAATTTTCAGTGTCTGACACGGGGCAAGGGGTTAGTAAAAAGTGTGTAAGTGGGGTAATTAATAACTCAAGTCACTCCTCTTTAGAAATGGGTATAGGTTTAACCATTTGTTATGAATTACTGAACATGATGGGAAGCGAGTTAATTGTTGAAAGCATTTATGGCCAAGGCTCAACATTCTCTTTTACATTAACATTCGACATCGTCACTGAGACCAGTGACGGCATTAAAAAACTGCCCATTGTTGGCATTCCATCAACATTAATGCCGGAAATAGTTAAAAGTCTACACACAATAAATTGTACTGTTTTTCAATATGATATTAATGATGATACTTTTGAAGATCACAACATTGATATTTTCTTACTCGATGAAGATTATCTGCAATATCAACAACAGCTTTTAACCTTATCAAACACACGCAAAATAGAACTTATTCCATTATTAACCATTGGCAATGCTTACCCTCATTGGTTAACAACACTCAATTATAATAACCGAATAGATTTACCTATTACGCCAAGGAAAATATACCGTGAATTAATTTCATTCCGCCAAGCACCTACAAGCAATACATTTAAACTTCCAGAAATAGAGCAAGCAAATAATTATCATATCCTTGTCGCTGAAGACGATGAAATTAATCAAGAAATTATGCGTTCATTGCTCACATTGATGGGCATAAATGTCACTATCGCTAACAATGGTCTAGAAGCAACTAAAGCTATAACAAGGTCAAAATTCGATTTAATTCTTATGGATATCGAAATGCCATTAATGGATGGGATAGAAGCTGTACAGGTGATTCGATCTTACGATTCTTCTAATAGCAATATAAAAAATATACCTATAATAGCGATGACCGCTCATGCTTTACTAGGTGATAAACAAAAGTTTATTCGCAAAGGAATGAATGATCACCTGAGCAAGCCTATCGAACCACAACAGCTTACAAATGTCTTACGTCAATGGTTACCAAAGATAACGGTTAAAGAAGTTAACCCGTCAGAAGTTACATTTCCTAAAATAGCTAACATTAACATATCAGAAGGGTTAATTAGGTGTAATCATAACCACGCACTTTACCAAAAAGTATTACTTCAATTTGCTAAAAAATATAGTGTCGTCGAAAAGTTTGACCTGTATAACAATGATCAACTTAGACTTCATCTTCATGCAATAAAAGGAACCGCCGGTAATATTGGTGCCAATGAAATATCTTTACTCGCGGCGACACTTGAAAGTAAGTGCTTAAATGACAATAAAATCTCTAATGATGAGTTGCTGCATTTTACGCAAAACTTAACTGTCTTGTGCAGTAATATTGAGCAGAGTATGCAAGCTATGCATCCCGAGCAGGCTAATACTCGCTCAGCACTAATTGATGCGAACATTAGCATTGATTTAGCATTAAAGTTACGCCAAGCATTAGCTACAGATCATAGCCAAGCACTTGATATTTGTGTAAAAATGGAAGACAGTTCAGATAAAGAAATTATCAATATTTGCAAAGCTGTGAATGCTTTCGAAATTGATAAAGCCGAAACTTTATTGGCTGACTGGCTAAGCTCACATACAAACATAAAATAACCTAAGCACTTAAGATAATGATGAATTTCGAGTAACTTATACTGCCAACCACGGGTTATTTATCGGCGACAAAGTCGCTTGCTATTAGCGTTTGCATAAACTTTGACATTACTATTTTTCACTTTTTCTTTTTTAGTGGTTTTACACTAACGGGGCTAATTAATCACTTATTAGGATTTAGCCGGGTAGCGTTGCCATATGTATTAGCTTCTATTGAAAGTTCTCTTTCGATGGATTTAAGCAGTTTTTTCGCTTCATGCAATGATATCTTTCGTTGATAACGATAAAAGCCGTTATTTATCAATACTTCAACAATATGACTTTGCTCGCTATTTTTTCTATAAAAGCGAGTTAAAGTTTTAGGAACAGAGCCGTTTGTTTTTTTACTATTTTTAGTAAATATATGCGGCAATAATCTATATAAATACTGGCATGCCTGAGGATATGATTCTTGCGAAATAGATTTTAAAAATCTAGCCTCTAACTGCCGCTGCTTATAATGACTGACATGTTGATAAAAAGTGATAACCGCACTTTGGTTCACAATTAGCACTTTCAACAACCATAAAACAGCTATAAGCAATAATAAAATTAGCATCAAATACTTAAGTTCAATCTCATTAAGCCATTTATAAAGGTTAGTTTTACTGGCTGATTCGTTCGATAAAACTTGATTAGAAACTTGCCAAGTCTGCTCAGCAATAGACACGACTTCCAGTGAATTATTGGTAACATTCCACCAATAAAAATTCATCTCTGGTATGGAATAATCCCCTGGCTGCTCAAAAATAAAGTTTAACTGCTCTATTCTTTTACTCACTAATGTTCCGCGGTTGCTCTTTTCTACCAGCTGAGGTTTTTTGCTATATATCGCCACTCCAGGAATGGTTAATTCTGGCAATACTGGCAACATCATCGCTGGAACGTCATTTGCTTTTAATTCAATAGATAAAGTAACCGCTTCGCCTATCTTATAAGCATTTTTATCATCAAATTCGCCGGCAGTTGTTAGCTTGAAACTATCAGTCACCACGTAGTGTTCAATATGAGTTAATTGCGTAGGTAAAATCACATCAAGGACAATAGATTGAGTTTTTATTGAGCCTTTAACCTCTCCTTCTTGCGTATTTACGACGATATCAAGGGTTAACGGTGGCAGTTCATAAACGCCAGCTGCAAGCGGAAATATGGTTATTTCACGCTGTTGGCTTGCCCATTGTTTGCCTTTGTACCTAAGTGATGAATTGGTAGTTTGTTCATCAAATGGTAATTTAATAATATTGTCTAAATTAAAATCGTGAATCTTATTACCTGAACCGAACCAACGATCGGTCAATAGTTCAACAGAGATTTTAATGGGCTGTTTGGCAATAAATGGCTCGTCAGATACAACGTCAACCTTAACCATCAACTTCTCTTCACTGATAAGCTGTTCAATCGATAATGCGTTAACAGCAAACGAAAATACAAAAGAAAAACTCACTAACAGTACAAAGCGATTAAATTGACTTATCATCATTACCTCCTTGCTCTGATGATTTACTTTTTTGAAATTCTGATTGAAATTTAGCGCCTAAAAATTTCGCTGGATTTTTTTGAACCTGTCGTAACCACATTTCATTTAATTCTGGATTACTCAACAATTGCTCGGCACTCAATTGCTCTATTTCTTGCTTTCTAGCCTCTTTCTTTTCAGCCCCGTCAGCTCGTTGAGGCTCATCCCCTAGCTTTTTGGGTGAGTCACCTTCTTCTGGCCTTTGGCTCTCTGACATTAAGTTAATGTTGTCAATAATAGCTTCAACAATGGCAAGGTTGTGCTTTGCAGGTTGATATTCTGGGTAGCGTTGAATAATGTCTCGATATAACGCTCGTGCTTTAACATAGCTTTTATTGTGAGCGTAAGCATTGGCTTGAGCTAATAAGTCGCCTTCTGTATCAAATTGGCTATACAGTGTTGCTGCCTGCTTATACTGTTCACTTCCGTAAAAGCTAAATGCTTGCCATCGCGAGTCAGTATATCGTTGACTTGCTAAGTCGTACTTTTTCAATGCAAAAAGTATTTGCCCTTGCTGGTCTTTAGTTAACCACCAGTTGGCGAATTGGTAGGGGTTCAGCCATGCATATATCGTCATTGTTAACAGTAAAATCAATAATATTTTCTGTTTATACTTTCCCCAGAACAAGTTGAGCGTATTAAGTTGCAAAGACCATTCTTTAACACGTTGAGCCAACATTGCTTCGCTTTTTTCGTTAACATCTACCATTGCAACGTCCACCCCTTTCTAAACCAGAATAAATAAAAGAATGACAAGACAAAAACAAGAGGATATCCAGAGTCGTACCAAGGTGTCGCTTTGTCATCAATGATCACTGGTGTATTTTTTAAATAGCGATTAACACGTTCAACATCGGCTTTATCATGCTCCATCAACACTAAGTGTGAATAATTATTGCTACCTAAATTTTCAAGTTGTACTATTTGCAAAGGAATTAGCTTTGAACCAATTTCCTCTTGTTCAGCTTTGCTTACATCTCCAATTCCCCAAACTATCAGTTGGTGTGGCTTTTCAGCAAAATAATGATCAAATGCATCACCAGACTCCTCACTAACACCGTCAGTAATTAAAACCACTGAGCCTGGAACACCTGTAGGCTTAAGTAAATTTTCTACCAAAGGAATGATATGTTGAGGCATTTTTCCTTGCTGAGGAATAATTGATTTATCCAACACATCTAAAAAGTGGCTGATCATTTCACTATCATTTGTAATGGGCATAACAACATGCGCAGAGCCGGCGAAGGCAATTAACCCTGTAAGACTATCTCCCCTTAGCGCGAGCAAATCAATAATTTTTTGTTTGGCTCGGATTAATCTTGATGGCTGCACATCGCTCTGCTCCATAGAGTCAGAAACATCTAGCGCAATAACTAGCGCCGACTTATCTTGCGTAAATGGCGACTTTTGCTGGCTCCAACTTGGACCAACTAATACCAATATCACTAAAATACACATTAAATAGGTGAGTTTTACTGGTGAGAATAACTTTGACTGGCTGCCCGAAATAGTGAGTACACTCAACATTTCGTTCGACATACTTTTTTTCCATATAGATAAATGGTCACTGTTGCTGTGCATTTTTCTTAAAATAAAATACAAAGGTACGATTAATAAAAACCACCATGGTCTAAGGAAATGAAAATTCGACAGTAAACTCAGCTCATAAAATAAATCAGCCATTCGCATCGACTCCTGTAGTTTTACTACTACGGTGGCTCACTATCGCTAACGCCAGCAGATACGTTAAAGCAAACATTAAAATAAAATAGTGATGAATACTTGTTCTTGGTCTGAAAGATTTAGAATCAAACTGCTGGGGCTCTAACTCATCAATTTGAGCATAAACTTGTTGTAAGCTCTCGGTATCAAGTGCCTGATAACTTTGCCCTCCGGTTGACTCGGCGACACTGTTAAGCACACTTAAATCAACTTTTTCTTCGCCAGTTGCTATAGGATCACCAATCGCTATTGAGTAAATTTTAATATTTTTATCTGCTGCAATTTTGGCGGCATCGATAGGAGGAACTTTCGAACCATTGTCATTACCATCGGTTAGTACAATCAACATTCTGTTATCTGTTTGACTATTTTCAAATACCGAAATAGATAAACCAATAGCGTCACCAAAAGCAGTGCTTTGTCCTGCCATACCAATATCAGCAGCATTGAGCAACGCCAGCCAAGTTGAAAAGTCATCGGTAAATGGTGCTTGCAGATATGGAGCATCACCAAATAATATCAATCCTAATCGGTCACCTTTCCTATTTTTGGCAAACTCCGCTAGCACAGTTTTCACGGCAGCTAGTCGCGTCACTTTTTTACCACTGGGATCAACAAAGTCCTGCACAGACATTGAGCCCGATAAATCCACAGCAATCATTAAATCTCTTGCTGATTTTTGCTGTGAAATAGGCGCTCCAATTTGTTCAGGTTTTGCCATTGCGGTTACTAGGCAACACCATGCAAAAGCAACTAATAGTTTTTGTATACGCTTACGCTTTAGCACAACGGCGCCTGACTGAGGTTTTTCACCGGTAACATCGACTAAGCGAAGAAAAAAAGGTACCTGTAAGGACTCCTTTTTTTCTTTATAAACAGGGAGTGACCAATGAATTACAAAAGGCAATAATAATAGAAAAAATAAATATGGGTATGCGAACTCAATCATTTGAATCTCCATGATGAATTATCCATATTTTTATTTGCTCCACTAACGTATGCATCTCTTGTTGACCAATATTAATATGCTCACGGTATGAAATATGTGTTAAAAGTTGAGGGCATTTGTGTGTAAAGTCCGTTTTTGTGCAGTGACTATCTAACCATGTATCCCAATCACTAAAATGTACGTTATTTACTTCCTTTCTCTGAAAGTAAAATAATGCAGTCGTTTTTATAAGTGCCGGGAGCTGTCGATATTGGCTATCAGGTTTAGTGGAGTTAAATTCAGGTAAATTAGCCAACCAAGAAAGTGCTTCTCGACGATAAGCGTTAGCTTTATAGGCTTTCACTTTTAACCATACCTTTCTTGCAGTCCAAACCAAGAAACATACAAAAAGTATTTTCCAAGCAATAGTTTGAGGAAACCAACTTACCGACTCTGGCGCTTGAGTTTCGACAAACTCTTTTAATAGATAATTTCCCCAAGGTGCATCAAATAAAGGTTTCATTAGCGCTTCCCTAATGCATTTCTTAGCTGCATATTTACCGGCTCTACGGTATTAATGGGAATAAATGGAATGCCGTGCTTTTGAGAAAAGTACTCATAAGCCGATACTAATTGCTGTAAACTTTCTTGGTATTTTTTCCTGACAGCTGCATCAGAGGATGAAAACTGAATTTGTTGTTGTCCGTCACTTACTACCATTTGGGACATGGTCGGAAACTTTTGTTCAAGTTGGTCAAACACATAACAGCTAATTAGTTCATTATGTTGGCGAATTTTTTTAATCACACTTCCATTATTGGCATTCCAGCCATAACCGTCGCTTATCATAATAACGAGTGCATTGTGCCCACATATTTGGCTAAGCTTAATCAATGCTTGTTCAAAAGACTGCTGCGAGGAAACTAATGGCTGACCACTTTTTAGTTGTTTGTTCTTCTTCTCTAACGCCGACAATAAACTAATAATATGTGAAACTCCGCGCTTAGCAGGAACATAACTCACTTCGTTATCATTAAAAATAATGGCACCAACACGATCGCCAATACTACTAATTTGCCATGCACTTAATGCCGCCAACTCTGCAGCAATGACCGATTTTGTTTTTCCAACACTGCCAAAGAACATACTAGAACGTTGATCAATAAACAAATACACATTACGTTCTCGTTCTTCGGTATATACTTTGATATGCGGTTTGCCCGTTCTGCGAGTAACTTTCCAATCCATTGAACGAATGTCATCACCTGGACGGTAGTGCCGTAATTCTTCAAAATTTAAGCCACGCCCTCTAAGTTTTGAAACATTTTTGCCCGACAATATGCTATTTACAGGTTGCTTTGGCAAAAACGAAAAACCTTTGGCAAAAAACTGAAGTTTTCGCAACTGCTCCATGCTGACATAAATATTCGAAGATGATTGACGAGTTTCTGTGCTCATAGCAAATCCTTATTAGGCAACCGCCACTTGGTTTAGGATTTCGTCAATCACTTGATCAGGAGAGATCCCATCAGCCAATGCATCGTAACTTAGGACGAGTCGATGCCTAAGCACAGGATAAACCACACTTCGAACATCATCAGGGTCAACAAAATCTTTACCTTTTAACCACGCATGGGCACGTGCAGCTTTATCAATCGCAATACTCGCGCGAGGACTAGAGCCAACATTTATCCAAGCAGATAAAGGCGAATCAGGGTAAGTATCCGGTTGACGGGTTGCCATGATTATCGCGACAATATAATCAACAACAGCTTCGCTCATATGAATTTTATGAACTTGCTTTCGCGCATTAAAAATATGCTCAGGGTCAACCTGATTATCCTCACTTTTCACACTAACTTCTTCACCACGAACCAATGCAATAATTTGTTTTTCCGCGGCTGAGTCAGGATAGTCTATGTTAATTTTCATTAAAAATCGGTCCATTTGCGCTTCTGGCAATGGATACGTACCTTCCTGTTCAACCGGGTTTTGTGTCGCAAGTACCATAAAAAGCTCAGGTAGCTTATAGGTTTTACCTGCCACTGTAATTTGCCGCTCTTCCATAGCCTCTAATAGCGCCGCTTGTACTTTCGCAGGAGAGCGATTAATTTCATCAGCTAACAATAAATTATTAAAAATAGGTCCTTGTTGAAAAGTTAAAAGTGGCTTGCCATCAACTTCTTGATAAACCTCTGTACCTGTAACATCTGATGGCAATAAATCTGGCGTAAACTGCACTCTGCCAAGTGTTACCGATAACGTTTTAGCTAAACTTTTAATTGAGCGTGTTTTAGCAGTACCCGGAAGACCTTCTAACAACACATTACCGTTGGTTAATAAAGACAATAGTAATGCATCAACAACATGCTCTTGCCCGATGACAGAATTTTGTATTTGCTCTTTTAGCGTTAAAATTGCTTGATAACTCTCAGTCATACATGTCCCTAATTAAAATATTGATTTAGTTTTATGGTTTACAACATTATTTATTTGCATTACTTAGTTGTACTTTTAATTGTTCAACCACCTCAGGTGGAGCAACTTCACTTAACTGTTCAATGCATTTCGGTGCGCGATTTTTGGCATACTTAACCTGCATATCACACAGCGCATATAAATGACGCGGATTCTGGCTTACTTGGTAAGCTTTGCTTAGTGAACGTTGAGCTTCATTCACATCAACTTTTTCTAACATCAGACCTAACACGTAATGATATTGGCCATTATTAGGTGCCCGTTGAGTCGCAAGCTTTAAGTTATCAATTGCATCATTTGTTTGGCCTTTTCGCAGATATGAAAGCCCGAGGCTATAGGGGATTTGAGCATTGTTATACGCAGCATTTTTCCCTTGATTAAGCACCGCGATAGATTTTGCTTCATCTTGGTTTGAGCGACGGTAAGTTTCTGACAAGTTCACATAGGCCTGAGCAAAATTAGGCTCTAATCGAATACTGGTTTTAAACGCTGTTTCAGCCTTTTCCCATAAGCCTTGATTCGCATAAACGGTACCAATATTGTTATGAGAAAAACCGCGGTCGTTATTAAATTCTTGAACGCTAATATATTCATCAAGTGCGGGTTGCATTAATTCTTTTTGCTCATCTGTCAGCTGTGGCCATAACAATAGCAATGAATAAGCAGCTTCAACCCGAACAGACAACACTTTATCTTTTAATAGCGGTGCCAAAATTCTCCAACGCTCATTTAAAGCAATACTATCCGCCCCTCGTGCAGCGCCAAGTCGAACAAATTCATTCGGGTCTCTTGCCCCACGAGCTATAGCAATGAGACTATTTTTATCTGATAAAGGCGACATACGCTCAAGAGCTGAAGCTCTAATAATTGGCGTGTTAGCTTTATTTTGTGCAACATGTGAAAGCGCTTGAGATGCTTGTAGATAACCATTATCAATAGCACTAAATACGGGGGCAAAATGCTCTTGTGATTGAGTTGGTGAATCTGGGTACCAAGATTTCAATAACGAAGCGCTCCATGAAGAGTCCTTCTCGCTATGACAGTTTAAACAAGTATCTGGGGTGCCAAGCTTTTCTGCTAAATCAGATCTCGGAACATGCCACGCATGATCACGTCTTTCATCAACTTGCATGTAGGTTGTTTCAGGCATATGACAATTAACACACTGAGCGCCTTCTGAATTTTCCTGGTGCTGATGATGTGAAGTGGCTGCATATGTTGTTGCAGTATGGCATTGCAGACAGAGAGCTTCTTTGGGAATAATTAATTCATTAGAGTGAGGGTCGTGACAATTCGTACAGGCAACACCATTTTGGCTCATTTTACTTTGTACAAAAGAGCCAAAAACAAAAACTTCATCATATATTTGACCGTCAGCATGGTACTGATTGCTGTTAATTAAACTCAACATATATCGTTCACCAAAAGCGTTACCGTCAACATGATTATTATCACTGATCTGCACATGTCGACTGTGACATTGCGCACAAACTAACAATTGCTGAGTTGGTACAATTTCTTCAGGAAACAATGTATTTTTGCCAGCTCTTTTTACCCATTGGTTGACTGGCTTTGATAGATTTCGATTAAACCCCTGCGATTTATCTTCACTGTTTTTTACAAAATTTAAGTGTTCACTCGCCGGCCCATGGCAGGCTTCACAACCAACATTTATTTCACTAAACGTTGTATTGTAAGTGTTAGTTGCTAAATCAAAATTTTTCTTAACATTGGTGGAATGACAATCTGCGCACATGTAATTCCAATTCTGGCCCGTATTTGTCCAGAAAAACTCATCACGACTGTCTGTAAATTCAGGGTATAGGTGAAACCAACGCTGGCCACCTTGTGAAGCTTCGCGGTCGTCCCATGCATAAGGGATCAGCTGAATACGGCCATCGTCGAATTCAACCATATATTGTTGTAATGGATACACACCAAAAGTATATTTAATTTGGTAATCAGAAAATTTCCCATCAGCACCTTTTATGTTTACCCAATAAGCATCGCCTTTACGAAAAAATTTATTTATTTCATTGTTAAAGCCAAATTCGACATTATCAAAATCACCTTTCACTGCGTCGGGTTTTGCATGTCGCATTGCCATATCATGATGAGAGCCTTGCCATTTTTTAGATTCAGCTTGATGACAACCTGCGCAAATTTCACTACCAACATAGCTTGCTTGACTATCTTCAATCTGGTGATCCGCTTTTTCAGCGACAGTAGCAGCTTTTACTTGGATGGACATGAAGCAAACGGCTAACATTAAAAATTTAAATAAATTATTCACTTATATCGTCCATTGCTAAGCGAAAGCCAATATCAGGCATCCGAACATTACTAGTTGCGCCATCACGACGATACACTTGTGACTCATTGGCGTTAAATTCATAACCACTGCCACGTACAACTTTTAAACTGGTCGCTTCATTGGGTAAGCCTAGACTATAAATAGGATTTACACGGGATGCTTTGCTGTAAAGGTCAAGATTCATATCGTCTTGACAGAACTCCCATACGTTACCCGTCATATCGTAAAGACCAAGCTCATTAGGCTTTTTAAGGCCAACTGGATGCAATTTTCTCGTTGAATTTTTAGCATACCATGCAACTTCATCAATGTTATTTGAACCACTGTATTTATAGCCTTGAGATTTAGTACCGCCTTTTGCAGCAAACTCCCATTCTGCTTCAGTTGGCAAACGAAACGTCTGCCCTGTTATCTCATTTAATCGCGTGATAAAGCTTTGCATGTTTTTCCAACTTATATTGTTAACAGGACATGCGTTACATTTAAAGTAACTTAAATTCCATCCCATAACAGCAGAAAATAATTCTTGAGTAACTTCAGTTTTCGCAATATAAAAGCCATCCAAGGTCACTGTATGTGCCGGTTTTTCTCTATCACCAGCTTCTTCTTCATCCGTGCCCATAACAAAAGAGCTTGTGTTTACTTTCACCATGTTATTTCGTAGCTGAAGAGTTAGTTCATCAGCCATAGCATCAGTAATTTTATTTGCTTCAACGGCATAAGAACTTAATGCTGTGGCACAGTAGAATATTAAAATTAAAAAGGCGTTAGCTTGCCACTGCTTGCTTATTTGAATGTTATTCGGTTTTATCATGGTTTCACTCATCAACATTTAGCTATATAGCTTTTGCTGTGTTTCGTTAAGTCTTGACGTTAATATAGCCAATAAGGGTATTATTTAATGTGTGACATTTTCATCAGAAAGTGTGATTAAAGAGTAGTTAAATTAAAACCTTGTTCCACAAAAAAACAAAGACTAGCGAGCTAGTCTTTGTTGCTTTAAGGTTTGTTTACTTATTAGTTGTATTTTCCCAAATTTCTAATTGTTCAACTACGCTATCGAATGTCCAATCACCTGGTACTTGTGATGGTGGATATTCTTTAAATGTATGTAAAAACTTGATTACTTCAGAAGCAGCAGGAGCCATCATATACATACGGTTTGCCCACCAAGCTTCATATGAACCAGATTCATCAGCAGCAATCTCATAAGGGTCTTGACGTAAGTTGGTAATTGAAGGCGCACGACGTTTTTCAAGTTGGCAAAACCATACACTCATGCCTTCACAATCTTGCTCTAACCATAAGAACTTCCAATCATCCATTCGAATACCAGCAACATCACCACTGTCTGTAGCATAAATGAATTGTTTTCTTGGCCAGTTTTTATTGTTATCTCTAGTCGTATTTTTGCCTTTAATTAATTCAGGTAACAAATTATAACCATCAAGTTTGTTTTTATACTTACGGCCATTCATCGTTGTGCCTTTTGCTAACTGTTCCTTAATTTTAGGATTACCAGCAGCAGCTAGGAATGTAGGAGCCCAATCGTTATGTGCAGCCATTTCATTAACAATTTGACCTGCTGGAATTTTAGCTGGCCAGCGAACTAAAGCGGGTACTCGAAAACCACCTTCCCACGTAGTATTTTTTTCACCTTTATAGCGGTTAGTACCACCATCAGGCCAAGTGAATTTTTCTGCGCCGTTATCTGTCGAATACATAACGATGGTATTATCAGCAATTTTTAAGTCGTCTAATTTATCTAATAATTGACCAACATGACCGTCATGCTCAACCATGCCATCACCGTATAGACCACCTCGTTTTGAAATACCTTTTGTTTCTTCTTTTAAATGAGTCCATACATGCATTCTTGAAGCATTCCACCAAACAAAAAATGGTTTTTTCTCTACATGAGCTTTGTCGATAAATTTAAGCGCATGAGACAAAAACTCTTCATCTGCTGTTTCCATACGTTTTTTAGTAAGTGGGCCAGTATCTTTTAATTTACCGTCAGAGAAAGCATGAATAACACCACGAGGACTAAACTGTTTCACTTGCTCTTTAGTCATGAACTTATTGTAATCTTCGTTCTCTGGCTCTTCTTCAGCATTTAAATGATATAAATTACCAAAAAACTCATCAAAACCGTGATTTGTAGGTAAATGTTCATCTTGGTCGCCGAAGTGATTTTTACCAAACTGCCCGGTAACATAACCTAAAGGTTTTAACATACCAGCAATAGTAATGTCGTCTTCTCTAGCCCCTTCTTTAGCTCCTGGCAAACCAACTTTAGTTAAACCCGTTCGCATTGGATGCTGACCAAAAATAAATGCTGCACGACCGGCAGTACATGAGTTTTCGCCATAATAATCAGTAAATAAAGCACCTTCTTTAGCAATTCTATCGATATTAGGCGTCCAATGTCCTGCTTGCCCCATTGTATATGCAGAGATATTATCTTGACCAATATCATCTCCCCAAATAGCTAAAATATTAGGACGTGAAGTATCTGTAGTTGCAAATGCGGCACTTGAGAGTGCTAATAATCCTGCAGTAAGTAACGATAAGTTAAAGCTTTTCTTTTTCATGGCATTTCCCTTAATTAAATAGGTTTAGTTATTGGTTACGTTATGTATCTGTGTAACCAGTAATCATATTATTAATTTATTCCGATTAAACTTATGTGTTCTACTAACTTATTTATGTGTGCTGTTCTACGATTTATGTGTACTGCCAACTAAATATATGTGTGATAAGTCACAAATACAACAAATGACGAAAATTAATATCCGTATTATTCATTTGATTTGTAATATAAAAGTACACTCAACACCGATTATATTGATGTAAACATTAGCGCCTCAATCTTTGGTGCTAATCCACCATATTTATACACTTATATTTGCTACACTCGACTGATTGATAAATATAAGTTAGCAAG
Source organism: Thalassotalea sp. PLHSN55 (assembly GCF_052030545.1). Taxonomy (NCBI): domain Bacteria; kingdom Pseudomonadati; phylum Pseudomonadota; class Gammaproteobacteria; order Alteromonadales; family Colwelliaceae; genus Thalassotalea; species Thalassotalea sp. PLHSN55. Next base: position 172,106 of record NZ_JBPDIH010000005.1, read on the forward strand.
CTACCGCCAAATTTAATGAGGTTATAAATGAGAAAAAAAATAAAAACGAGTCTATTCTTTGGCGCACTAATGGTTATACCTTCAATCAATTCTTTCGCTGTGCTAGCACAACAGCCAAAATTGATTTTACAAATTACAGTTGATCAACTCAGAGCTGACTTGCCCAAAAAGTATCGTCATCATATGGGAGGGAAAGGGTTTAACTATTTATATAACTCTGGTGTTGAATACCTTAATGCTAATCACCTTCATGCGAACACCGAGACCATTGTTGGTCATACAACATTAGCTACAGGTGCGACTCCGGCCATTCATGGCATGGTGGGCAATATATGGTATAACCGAAGCTTAAATCGCTTAGTTTATAATGTTGAAGATGAGAACTTTCCCATTTTAAGTAAAAATGCTGATGTAGACAAAAACGTTGAGATCGATCCAACACAGAAAAAAGCACGTTCATCTGGACGTTCACCGGTCAATATTAATGTATCAACATTTTCTGATGAACTTGCTTTATTCACTGCTAATAAAGCGAAAATTTTTAGTGTTTCAGTAAAAGATAGAAGCGCGATAGCTATGGCTGGCCATAAAGGTAAAGCGTTTTGGTTTTCAAAAAGTTCAGGAGACTTTATCACAAGTAGTTATTACTATGACGCTTACCCTAGTTGGGTGAGCGCATGGAATAATAACAATTATGAAAAATTTTACGAAAATACAGCATGGACACTGAGTTTAGATAAAAGCAAATACTTGATGGCAGACAAAGATGAACAAGCAGGCGAAGTAAAGTTCCCACTTTTTAACAACGTTTTTCCACATCACTATGGCGACTTAAGCAATAAGTACTTCAATACATTTTTAACCTTAAGCCCTGCCGGCGACGAATTAACAGTCAAGTTTGCAAAATCAATTATCGAAGAAGAAAACCTTGGCGCTGATGATATTACTGATTACTTATCAGTAAGTTTATCGTCGACTGATTATGTAGGTCATGTTTTTGGGCCTTCCAGTTTAGAAATGGAAGACAACTTAATTCGTTTAGATAAATCATTAGCAAACTTATTAAATTATGTTCATGAGAAAGTCGGTTTAGAGAATACGCTCATCGTGTTATCAGCTGATCATGGCGGGGCTGATACTGTAGCAGCGAATCAAAGTAATGGCCTTACAGCAAAACATGTGACATTACCTGACTGGAAAAGCTTATTAGCCAACTCATCATTAAAAAACAAAGTTAAAGACCCTTCATCTGTCTTACTAAGTTATAGCCACCCTTATGTTTATTTAGATCATAAAAAAATTAAGCAACTGAGCCTAGACCTTAAAGATGTACAACAAGAGCTAGCTGATATACTAAGTAAAAACGAATCTATCGAAGTCGCCATACCTAGCTACAAAATAAAAAATGGAATACACCCAAACAACTCGATATATCGTTCAATTGCAAATAACTATAATGAAAAACGCTCTGGTGATATTCACCTTGTTTTTAAACCCAATTATTTTATTAACGACATGGACGGTTTAAAAGTTGCAGCTCATCATGGTTCTCCATGGCGATATGACACACATGTACCGATCATTTTTTCAGGAAAGTGTATTGAAAGTAAGCAAGTAACTAAAAATGTATCCACTCTTGATATTTCAACGACATTAGCTGCGATTATCGGAACAAAAATGCCAAGTGGTAGTACAGGAAATATATTAACAGAAGCAATCAATACATTTACCCCAAATAAATGTTTGCCTGCTGCAACAGTATTTTCAAGATAAGATCGTTAAATACCTTGTTTAAATGTTAGTAATAAAAAGTTAACAATTATTAAATTTCACTGAAGTTTTAGTTTATAAAAAACCTTGAGCTTGTTTAGAGTAACTAATAAGCTATTTCAAACAAACTAATTACTTCGGTGGTATTTTTAATATAAAAATTTAAATACTGGGTAATCGCAGCCAATTAAAACAGCTTAAAATTCTAATGTGGCGAGGCTTATAGAATTATTATCAAAACGTTAACGGCATAACTACTATAAAAGTGTCAGTATAGTATATTTAGAAAAGCCATGAATCAGCATTACAGCCTCGGGGCACTTAGTTCACTTACCCCTAAAGCTAAAGACTCTTGTTCAAATTTCCCAAATATATTTACAACTTTTTCATAAGAGCTAGTCAAAAAGTCTTCTTCTGTACTATTGCTTACCGACGTAGCTGTGTAACCAATGTTTGCTCCATTAAGTTCTAACCCTTTATTAGAACTCACTCCTTTTACTTTATTAAACGTAATAGCCTTACCGAGCTCATCATCATTGGCTTTCACAGGTTTAATCATATTTTCAAATTTAACTACATCAGCTTCAAAAGGTATATCTTGCTTAACTCGATGAGCATATTCCAACAGCTTAGGCTCAGCAGGCATATACATAACGGCCTCTTGATTTTTTGAAATAGTCACTCTAAGTATCCGACCTAATACCTGTCTAAAATGCATTTCAGTTTTTATATTGGTCAGGTGACAACAAACCTGCAATCTTGGGATATTAGTTCCCTCACTAATCATACCAACGGAAATGATCCATTTAGTATTTGCATGCCTAAATTGTTGAATAATGCTAGTTGGCTCATTTTCTCTGTAAGTTACAACAGCAGCATCTTCGTTAAAACAGTCCTTCATTAACTCTGAAACCTGCCTTGCATGCTCAACAGATGACGTAACAATTAACCCTGCGGCGTCGGAATTTTTAACTCTAATTAAGTTTAGCTTTTTATGTGCAGAAGAAATTACATATTTAACAACCTTCTCATTTTCAATAATTTCCTGATACTGAACAATTGACTCCGATAAAAGGCATTTAAAGCTGCTAAATGTTTTTATTTCAATACCGTCAGCAACGGTAATGTTATTATTATCTACAGCGAATATCTGCGGTACACGACAGACATCGTCCTGAATAGCCTCAGAAAGCCCATAAACGTAATCACATGATATTTTATTGCTAGGCATATAGTTTGAAAGAACAATAGGCGTATTATCTGAACGCCAAGGTGTTCCAGTTAACGCTAATGTATACTTCGCTTTGTTTTGAATATTTAATATTATTTGTTCTCCCCATGCGTTCGCATTATCAATTGTCGAACCAGCACAATGGTGAATCTCTTCAAATATTACAAATACTCGATACCTATCGAATAAAAGCCAAAAATCCCTATCGAGATACTGTAAGCTTTGGTAGGTAAGTGAATGTCCTTTAGCCCCCAATAAACCATCAAATCGTTCATTAATTATCAACTGTAAGCTTTGACTGAAATCCTGCGAAACAATCGTAGATGGTGAAAAGCAAATGATTAAATCAATCAAATCATTCTTTAATAACTGATCAGCTAACTGAGATGCCATCAAGGTTTTACCGGACCCTGGTGTTGCTAACGCTAAAAAGTGGCTATTACCATTCAAGTAATGTTTTAAAGCCTTGCTAATACAGCTAGCTTGCCAATTTCTTAATTTCATATTTTACCAGATGTTTTATCGTGCTTAAGTAAACCTTCAATGGCTCTAATTTTCCCTAATATTTTCGTATTATTATCTCTTGCTTTATTGTATTGCGGCTGTATTTCATCAACTAACTCTGGGAACTCAGAATAAAGCTCTTTGTATGCTTCAGACTCTCCTATATTCAATAGGAGTTCAGATTTATAGTGATTCAACTTACCAAGCAATTGAGCTTGCTTGCCACCATTACTTTTAAACAAGCTTGTTGATCCAAGTTTTGCTTGCAATATTATTGTATTAACGTCAAAAGACGCTGTTTTACTAAAACGGGTTAACCCTTTATTTTTGGCTACAACCTTATTAAGCCAGCCTCTTTTGACTAGTTTTAAAAGATCACCATATATCTTTCGTCGAAGAGCAGATGAATCCAAAGAAATGTCACTTTTCAATACTAAATAAGCTGTTCGCACATCGCTGGTTGAAAAGTGGTCAAATTTTTTCGGGGCAACAATTTGAGCCACCAAAGGATCTAATTTCAAAGTAACCCTCAATTAAATACAAGCAATAAATAGGTGTTATAAGGCGTGGTTCTTTATCACTCAACATGAAAGTCTAATCATTTTTCCTTAAGGGACAAATCGGTGAGTGATTTAATTAAAGAATTTGGTGAAATGCTGCGCTTTAAGCGTAAAGCTGCTGGCTACTCTCAAGAAGGCTTCGCGACTTATGTCGGTATTGAAAGAGGTAACTATGGAAAAATGGAAAGGGGTAACGTCAATATTAAATTAGAAACCTTATACAGACTTACAAACGCATTAAATTGTGAATTTAATGAGCTAATGCCTCCAAGGGAAAAGTATAAAATTAAGATAGATTTACTAATAGCGATATTATTATTTATTCCTAACTGTGCAAAAAAAATATTGCACAGTAATAAAATAATTGATAGCCCTTACAAAGTAACTAACTATGCATGATTTAAGGGGTGTAAAACACCACCGTTTAAGCTTTTTAATTGGCCAAGACGGTAAAATTAGCCACGTATTTAATAAGTTTAAAACCAAAACCCATCATGAAGTGGTATTGGATGTACTAGCACAACAATAAGCTAAGCCTTTTTAAACCATGCCTTGTTAAACAAAAAAAACGCCATTAGGCGTTTTTTTTTGTTTTCATATTGCTAGAGCGTGTTGACCTTTGGTGTATGTTTTTGCAGCGAATTGTTTACCATTTATACAAGGCAGAGCGATTGTCGTGTAGTTATTCTACATAAATGAGTGATAACGCAGTAGAAATGGCAAACAAACGCTGTCCGAAGGTTCCATTTAAACGCTTCCTGCTCTTTGTTACTAACTTTAGACGTAGAGCCACTATGCCTTCAAGTTAGTGCCGCGATCAGAAAGCGTTTAAATTGGACAAAATTCATACCACAAAGATCAACACGCTCTAGTATTACTTTATTCAGCGGCTATATCCTGCTGTCCTGCTGGCCAAGCGTTGATGACCGCTTTGACTAAGGTTGCTAAAGGAATTGCAAAAAATACCCCCCAAAAACCCCACAAGCCACCAAAAAATATCACTGCAATTATAATCACCACTGGGTGAAGGTTGACTGCTTCTGAGAACAATAACGGCACTAATAAATTACCGTCTAAGGCTTGTATAATAGCGTAAGCTAACATCACGTAACCAAATTCTGCATTGGTGCCAAATTGAAAAAGTGCCACTAACATCACAGGTAAGGTGACAATTGTTGCGCCAACATAAGGCACTAAAACCGACAAGCCCACTAACACACCAAGCAATACGGCATAATTTAAACCTAAGAAAATAAAGGTAACAGCTGAAACACCACCAATAATAATAATTTCAATCACCTTACCACGCACATAATTCATGATTTGCTGATTCATTTCATTACCCACTTGTGACGCCATACGACGCTCTTTAGGCAAAAATCCTTTAAAGCTAGTTAACAGCTCTTTTTTATCTTTTAGAAAGAAAAACACCATGATCGGCACTAAAATCAAATAAATAAGCAATGCAACAATATTAGAAATCGAGCTAAAAGACGCTTTAATTGCCACTTCGCCCCATTCAATAAACTTTTCTTTGGTTTGCGCGATCACACTATTAATTTGTTCAACTTGTACCAATTCAGGGTATTTTTCAGGAAGCGTTAACAAGTAGGTTTGACCTTGGCTGATCATATTCGGCACTTCTTGAAGCAAGTTACTGCTTTGTTGCCAAATAATCGGCATAAGCCCTAACAAGGCAATCATAAGCACACCGATAAAGGTAATAACGATAGTCACCACAGCGCTGGTATGAGAAAAGCCAGCATTGACTAATCGGTTGACCGGTAAATCTAATAAAAAGGCAACACCAATAGCGACAAACACAGGCATTAATAACTGACTAAAAAAGTAAACAAAGAAAAAACTGGCGACTAAGATAACCATCAAAGTGACCGCATGTGGATCTGAGAATTTTCGTTTGTACCATTGAGCAAAAAAGTTAACCATAAAACTACCTGTTTATTCGAAACAAAATGCCGTTAAAGCAAAAAAGTTGACACTTACTTGCGCGACTAAGCTAATACAATTTTTATTTCCACAATACCTTGAGCAAGATCTTGTTGATAAAAATGATAGCCTTGTTGACTAAGTAACTTGGGAATATCCGTTTTTGAACCTGTATCTGCCACGCGTAATATATAAACATCACCAGATTGCAGTTTTTTTAACATCACGCGCATTTTCACTAAAGGTAACGGGCAAACTTCGTTGGTCGCGTCATACTCGTATAACATTAGAATTTTTGTAATCAGTGCTTTTGTTTGATTATCTTATTTGAGACAATCATTTACAATAGCAAGTGCGGATATTTAAACTTAAGTCTACCTATAAATGTGGTAATAAGATAAATAACCTTTAAGAATTTCACTTTTTAGAACATGGTTGTAATTAAAAGTGAATTTTTTGCCTTTTTGCCTATCTAAGGCTTTAGCCTTGCACTGTTTTATATAAGTAAATTTATATAAATATTGTATGTGGACATTTGAACCCAAACATAACGTCACCAGTTTAATCGGAATAGTAAATTTGTTAAAAATACAAAAACTTGTCGTAGCCGCAGTAATATCTTCATTGCTCACTAGCCCGCAAATCGCCGCCAGTCAAAGTGATAGAAATAAACTTCCAGAAATTGGTGCCGCTGGGGTTAGCGTGCTGTCTATCGAGAAAGAGCGTCAAATAGGCGATATTATGATGCGCCAAGTGCGCGCTAGCCAATCGGTGATGCACGATCCGGTGTTAGTTGAATATATTAACCATTTAGGTAATTCAATGGTTAAGTATGCGCAAGATGTAAACTATAGCTTTAAATTTTTCCTGATTAACAATAATCAATTAAACGCCTTTGCATTTTTTGGTGGTCATATTGGTGTACACAGTGGTTTGATCACCACCGCAGATACGGAAAGTGAGCTAGCATCTGTTATTGCTCACGAAATATCACACGTTACCCAACGCCATTTAGCCCGAAAAATGGAAGAACAAAGTCGCACTCAGTCATTAACCATGGCAGGAATGGTGTCTGGTTTATTATTGGCATTGGTTAACCCAGCGGTTGGTATGGCAGCGTTATCAACGTCTATGGCAGCTTCTCAACAAGCGAGCATTAACTACACCCGTGGTAACGAAAAAGAAGCTGACCGTGTCGGGATAGAATTGCTTGCCAATAGTGGTTTCGATCCACAAGGCGCGGCAAACTTTTTCAGCAAAATGGCTGAACAATATCGCTATGTTAGCATGCCACCGCCGATGTTACTGACTCACCCAATTTCTGAAGCACGTATTACTGACGCGCGTCTTCGAGCACATAGCCTGCCGATGATTAAGCAACCACCAAGCTTAGAGTTCGAATTATCAAAAGCACGCATTACGGCGCGGTATCAAAATAATCCTGAATATAATATTGACCAATTTCAGCGTAAACTGGCGAAAAAAACCTATGCATTAAAAGAAGCTGCTCAATATGGTTTAGCCCTTGCCCACTTTGAAAATAAAGATTACCAGAAAACAGAAGAAATATTGTTGCCTTTATATCAACAAGATAAAAATAACTTATTTTATGTTGATGTCATGTCTGATTTATACATTCAAACCAAGCAATTTGACAAAGCCATTACCATGTTAGCGCGTTTAAATAACTTAATGCCGAACAACCAAGTCGTGGCTTTAAATTATGCCAATGTCTTGCACGAAGCTGGCAAAAATGAGCTTGCCGAGCAAATATTGCTGGATTTTTTATTAGTGAAAAAGAACAACTTCATCGCTTATGATTTGCTAACCACCATCTATAAAAAACAAAAGAAAATGGCATTAATGCATGTTTACCAAGCTGAAGTAATCGCACTATTAGGCGGTTACTCAAAAGCTGTTGACGAGCTGCAAACTGCCTATACTTATGCCGATGACAAACCACTAGTAAAAAAACGTATTCGCGCTAGAATATTGCAATTTCAAGCACAAGAAGAAAAAATTAAGCGCCTGTAATAGCGCCCCAATTAATCACGTTTAAAACAAGAGATATCCATGTTAACTATTTATCACAATCCACGTTGTTCAAAAAGCCGTCAAACATTAGCCCTTATCGAAGAAGCAAATGCTGATGTAACGGTAGTGGAATATTTAAAAACACCGCTAAGCGAAGCGAAAATCAAACAATTACTTCAGTTATTAAACATTGAACCAATTGCCATGATGCGCACCAAAGAAGCAGAATTTAAAGAGCAACAGCTTAAAGGCGCCAGTGATGATGCGCTTATTGCCGCCATGGTAGCTACGCCAAAACTAATAGAACGCCCTATTGTAGAAAACGGTAATCAAGCGGTAATTGGTCGTCCGCCTGAGAATGTTTTAGCGTTATTAGAGCAAAACTAATCATGGCTGAACACGAAGAAGCTGCAGCGCCTAACGCTGCTAAACGCATGTTTTCAACCCCAACACTAAAAAATATTGCCTTAGTTAACTACTTAGCTTTGCTTATTTTTATGCCGCTGTGGCTAACCGTATTAAGCCCTTCTGAAGGTTTATCACCATTATTGGCGGTAACCATGTTCACCGTGCCGCTACTATTTCCTCTTAAAGGTTTATTGCAAGGTAATCCATATACCTTTGCGTGGTCTGCGTTTATTTTGATGATTTATTATTTGCACAGTCTAACTACGTTGTGGGTATTGCCTGAAGATCGTCTCTGGGCGGTGATTGAATTTATTTTAACAACCAATGCTTTTTTAGCAGGAACCTATTATGCGAAATATAAAGGCCAAGAACTCGGTCTTAGTATTCGTAAGAAAAAATAGTTAAACAGAATAAAAAATTAAGGAGAATAATAATGGCGATAACGGGTTTTTCAAAGAAAATGGCAATACCTGCCTTGGTCATTATTATCTCTGCGTGCGGCGGCGGTGGCTCTTCACCAAATAACCCCAATATTGTTGTTCCACCGACAGACGACGGTGTTATAGGCACCAATGAAGCCGTTGATCTTGTGCTTCATCTACCCGAGCAAACCATTTCCAATATAAGCTGGCAGCAGCTATCAGGTCCGCAGACCAATTTTTTAGCAAGCAATAGTAAAGTTATTGCGTTTACAACACCAAGCGCGGGTCAATACCAATTTAGCGTAAGTTACGATGTCCAAGGTCAAGCCAGACAAAGTAAAGAATATACCCTTAACGTGAATAGCGAACAAAGCCGAGTTAACGCGCGCCTAGGCCATGCGGTAATTGAAGGCAATAAGGTTTCACTACGCAGTCATATCGATACAAGCTTAAGTCAAAACAATATCCGTTGGATGCAAACAGCTGGGCCAAGTGTAACGTTTTTATCTGCAGATAATTCATCAAATGGCGCGGTGAATAACGATGGCGAAAGTGTTATTTACTTTAATGCCCCTGAAGTTGAACAAGATACGCTGTTAACATTTGAGCTACGCTTAAGTCAAAATGGCATTGATCATGTCGACAGTGTGAGTGTTTTAGTTGAAGATGCGCCAGATATTGCCGCCAATGCTTATTCTCAAGACCCACTTGCAAGAGTATTCCCCGCCAATAGCGACTCCCCTTATGCCGATACATTAGCAAATTGTGTTTATTCAAATAGCCTGACAAGCTCGTGTACCTTTGCCAGCTTGCCGCTTATCGCTCATGATACTTCTAGCCCAACAACTGAAGATATAATGGATCGAGTACTTGTTTCACATCCATGGATGGCGGATCGTTTTCGTGATTTTTTGAATAATTACGACAGCAACAACGATTTTAAAAATTTACTGCGTGCAACCACTGCGGTGGTCATTTCTTATGATATTCGCCCTTCTTTTTATTGGGCAAGTACCGGCGCGATTTACCTTGACGGCAAAAACTTTTGGTTAACACCCGATGAACGCGATACCCTCAACGAAGCACTCGACTATCGTTCATCTTTTGGCAATGAACTTCAATTTGTTATGCCATGGCGGTATGTCAAAAATAACGATTACGCAAGCGATTATATTTCTGCTGATGCGCGCGTAAGCCGCAGTCAAGACGATTACTTATATGATCTCTCTCGATTGTTGTACCACGAGCTTGCACACGCGAATGACTTTTTCCCAAGCACCGAGTGGCATGCTCATTCAAGCAATACACGAGTATTAGATGCCGCCTTAGCAACAAATTTTGAGTCAGACCAGCTAGCAATCGCCTACCCATTAACCAGTGAAGAAATGCGCAACTTAGCTCAAGTCAGCTTTCAGGGAAATGATGCCAGCGATACACAAAAAGGGTATTTACCCACAGATATTCGACAATTTTTTAGCCTCGACAGTGCTAGCGATTATTATAGCTACTCATCATTACGCGAAGATTATGCGATGTTATTTGAAGAATTGATGATGCAAAACCGCTATGGCGTATCACGCGATGTTGCCATTACCAACAGACCGACTGGTGATAACGTATTCGCCCAAGACTATATTGTCTCATGGGGTGAGCGTGGCCGTATTGCCACAGCAAGTGTAAAACCGAGAGTATTGTTCACCGCAAATCGCGTGTTACCAGAGTTTGATGCGGCATCAGCACTTGAAACCTTACCGGCGGTTATTGCCATGAATGAAGGTGAAAATTGGATTGAAAACTTGTCGATTAGCCCAAGCGTTCAAGCAAAAAGCCGAACTAATACGAAAAATGCTACTGCTGAAAATAGTGATGAGAGTCAACAACGCCCTGTTCAATGGTTAAGACCTCACCATCAAGCTTTCCCTCAAGGGCATCAATAAAATTTTAAATATAAAAGGTGCTAGTTCGACAGCACTTCTTTGATAAAGGGAATAGTAATTTTTCGCTGCTCCCTTATCGATGCTTTATCAAGTACATCTAACGAGCTGATCAAATCTTGCATTTGTCGGCTAAAGTGATTGAGTAAATACTTTGCCACTTCATCTGACAATACCACGCCGCGTTGTTTAGCACGATATTGTATCGTTGCCAATTTCTCTTCATCAGTTAGCGGCTTAATTTGTTCAATATAGCCCCAATTTAAACGAGAAACTAAATCAGGCAGCGCAATTCCCAAATCTTTTGCAGGCAGATCGGCTGTAATAATCAAACGTTTGTTTTGTTCAATGACACGATTATATAAATCAAATACCGCTTGTTGCCACTGAGCATCATCTGCGATGTATTGAATGCCGTCTAAACAAACTAAATCAATATGCTCAAGCCCTTCAAGCACGTCAACAGAAAGCTGAGTTAGCTCTGAAAAAGATAAACAAAGCGAAGAAAAGCCTTGTTGCTCGGCATAAGCACAGCAGGCGTGCAGCAAATGCGACTTACCAGACCCCGTTTGACCAAATAAATAGAAACCAATCGGCAAGTTTTCTTGCTCTTGCAATGAAAATATAAATTGCTGTAACTGTTCTACAACAACACTGTTGGTTTCACCAAAGAAGCTATCAAAGGTTTCATCGTCGGGTAATTGTACGGCAAGCGCCAGTTGGGCAGTATTTTTCATCGCTGCTCCCATAAAAACACCGGAACCGCCTCTGGATCTTTAGCAGCTAATGGGTCAACAAATTGAGCAAGTTGTTTATTAAGTTTTAACGCCGCAAGAAATGCTTGTTTTGAACCAATTAACTCAAGCGAAAATCGGCGGTTATTACCCTTCACTGCTTGCAGCTGTACGTTTTTAACGGATGACAAATCTTGCAAAAATTCAACTAAATCAACATAAGTGGCCATATCTTCAATATTAGCAACATCAATAACATATTGCTGTTCTGATTTTGTAGATAACGCATAACGCTGATAAATAACTTGCGTAATATCAGCCATTGCTTGTTCAAGTAATGCTTTTTTATCTAACCCTTGATATAGATATGACATTGACTTAGAGCTTAATAATTTACCATCAGAGATTAAACTCCAATCAATAACAAAAGGCTGTTTTTCACAAAGTGGCTGACAATTGCTGTTTTCCTGCTGCTGACCAACTATATCTTCATCAACCTTTTGGTTAGACACGCGAACCACAACAGCCATATCAGCAATGTATCGCGCTGACGCTTGTTCTATTGGCGTAATAAATCGTCCCCAAAAATCAGTAACATTAATAGTAGTGATTTCAGTTAAATCCATTAACGGCAGTAATACCGGCAAGCCACGGGTTTGTGAAAAATCATTAATAATTTGTGGAATATCTGATGACGCACTTGCCGACATGATAGTCCGTTCTAGACCTTGCTCTTCAATTAACCACAATAAAACTTGCGGGCGTAAACTGCCCCATAAGGGTAGATTGGCATTGATAAAAAGCTGATTAATTTTATCTTCATCAAATTGCGCAATAAGCTTGGTGGTGTTTTGCTCTCGCGAATAACGATATTGAGAAATGTATGAATTGAATTGGCTAAGCGCTGGCTTAATTTCGTTAGACTGTAATACGTCTTGCTGGCCACCAACTTTCACTAGCACTGCAGCCATGGCCTTTTTCAGCGCTTGGTTTCGCTCATTGCTGCCCTGAGAATTCACCGCAATTTTTGCGGTATATAAGTCAGTCACTTCAACAGAATAAGTAACTGATGAAAAAACAAACACATAAAAAACAAGGAAAAATCTAAACATAATAATGGGAACAATTAATTTCATGAGATAGATCTTACCATAATGAGAATTATTTTAATCACATATCAAAAATAATTTCTCTCTAGTGGCTTGCGCTGATAGAATATGCGCCTTTAGATACTATCGGTAATTAATTGAGGTTTCCCGTGAGCGAACAAAAACAGTCCCTAAGCTATAAAGATGCTGGTGTTGACATAGATGCAGGCAATGCGTTGGTAGATAACATTAAGGGGGCAGTTAAACGTACAACTCGCCCTGAGGTTATGGGGGGCTTAGGAGGATTTGGTTCTGTTTGCCAACTTCCAACCGGTTACAAAGAACCTGTATTAGTTGCAGGTACTGACGGTGTTGGTACTAAATTACGTTTAGCAATTGATCTTGCTAAGCATGATACCGTTGGTATTGATTTAGTTGCTATGTGTGTAAACGATTTAATCGTTCAAGGTGCTGAGCCTTTATTTTTCCTAGACTATTACGCAACAGCTAAATTAGACGTTGCCGTTGCTTCAGCGGTTGTTGAAGGTATTGCAGAAGGTTGTGTACGTTCGGGTTGTGCTTTAGTAGGCGGTGAAACTGCTGAAATGCCAGGTATGTACCACAAAGGCGATTACGATATCGCTGGTTTTTGTGTTGGTGTTGCCGAAAAATCTCGTTTACTTGACGGTAGTAAAGTTGCCGCTGGCGACCAACTTATTGCATTAGGCTCTTCAGGTCCTCATTCAAATGGTTACTCACTTATTCGTAAAGTGTTAGAAGTTAACAACACGGATACTAGCGAGTTATTAAATGACAAGCCGTTAGCTGAGCATTTACTTGAACCGACTAAGATTTATGTAAAATCTGTATTGGCGCTATTAAAAGAAGTTGAGGTTCACGCTCTATCTCACATCACAGGTGGCGGTTTCTGGGAAAATATTCCACGTGTATTACCTGAAAGTGCACAAGCTATTATTGGTGAAAAAAGCTGGCAATGGCCTGAAATTTTCAACTGGTTACAAGCAAATGGCAACATTAGCAGCCACGAAATGTACCGCACATTCAACTGTGGTGTCGGTATGGTAATTGCTGTTCCTGCTGACCAACTAGCAAAAAGCTTAGAAATTCTGAACGCACAAGGTGAAAACGCGTGGCACATTGGTGCTATTGCAGACTTACCTGAAGGTGAAGAACAAGTGGTTATGTCGCAAGGATAATCATGATGAAACGCAGCCCTATAGTGGTATTAATTTCGGGTAGCGGTACTAATTTGCAGGCAATTATTGATGCCTGCAAATTGGAAGATTACCCCGGTGAAGTTGTCGCGGTAATTTCCAACAAAGCAGATGCATACGGCCTAGAACGCGCAAAGCTTGAAGACATAGCCAACGAGTCATTGTCACATAAAGCGTTTGATAGCCGTGAATTGTATGACCAAGCATTAATTGCAACCATAGATAAATACCAACCAGAACTTGTCGTTTTAGCTGGCTTTATGCGCATTTTAACGCCGCAATTTGTTCAGCATTATCAAGGTCGTTTATTAAACATTCACCCTTCTCTACTGCCTAAATATCAAGGTATGAATACGCATCAGCGTGCCATCGACGCTAAAGATAGCGAACATGGTGTAAGCGTGCACTTTGTTACTGAAGAACTCGACGGCGGGCCGGTAATTTTACAAGCTAAAGTACCAATCTTTGATGGTGATGTTGCTGACGATTTAGCACAACGTGTTCATGAACAAGAACATCGAATTTATCCGCTTGTGGTGAAATGGTTTTGTCAAAAACGCTTGATAATGACCAACGAGCACGCTTTAATGGATAACAAAGTATTACCTGTAAGTGGTTATGCTAGCGAAGAATAAAAATAAAACCTAAGTACACAAGGGCTATTTATGATCAAAACATTACGTAATTTAAAGCTGTTTAAACTAATACCACTAACCCTAGCGACTATTAGTTATGCAAATTACGCTAATGCTCAACAAAGCAGCCCGCATATTAAACCATTTACTGCAACCTACACCATTATTCACAAGTCAGATCCTGTTGGTACTGGGGTTCGACAACTTAAATACTTAGCCGACAACCAAGCAGAATATAGCTACCATAGCGATATCAAATGGCTGATATTTTCAGATCAACGACAAGAAACATCTCGCGTTAATCTTGTAAATTCAAGTGTAACGCCAGTTGAATATAAATATGCACGAGAAGGTACCGGGCGAGATAAACACTATCACTGGACATTTGATGTAGCGAATAATAGCGCTGAGGATCTTGGCCGAAATAAAAAACGTGACATAGAATTTCCAAGCGACATTCAAGATAAACTTAGCTATCACTTACAGCATCGATTGTCCTTAATTGCCACCCCTACACAAAAAACTTTTACTTATCCGGTGATCAGTACGTCAGGAAAAATTAAAGACTACACTTATCAATACGATGGAGAAGAAGAGTTGATGCTACCGTATGGTTTGGTAAAAACAATACGGTTTAAACGTGAAGTAACTGAGAAAAAACGAATCACCTATGCGTGGTTTGCGCCAGAGCTTAACTATTTATTAGTTAAACTCTACCAAATGAAATCAGGTGTTGAACAACTTGAAGCGCAGCTTGCCAAGCTCGAAGAAAACTAATTTCTAAAGCAAGTTCAGAAAATAAGTTCCATAAATTAGCTCCGAAAGTTAATTCCGAAAACTAATTCCAAAAACGAATGCAAAAAATTAGCCTTTATCGACCTGCTCGCCTGAGGCGATAGACTCACCTAGCTGAAACAAATGCCACTGCCCTGTTTCCATTTTATGCCACGTTTCATTGTCAGTTAGTGGCCTAGTTGCAATAACGGTTACCACATCGTTTGTTGTTGTTTCTTCTTGAAAATTCACCACCATTTCAGCGTCAATCAAACTCGCTTGACCAAAAGGCGCACGGCGTGTGATCCAATGCAAGTTATTACTGCAATAAGCAAACACACATTCGCCATTGGTTAAAATTAAATTAAAAACACCAAGCTTTCTAATTTCGTCACACAAACCAGCAATGAACGTAAACAGTGTTTTAGCATCTGGCTCTGTCGTAGAAAAACGTACATGAATTTGGTCCATTAACCAACAAAACGCATGTTCACTGTCAGTTTGTCCAACGGGGATATGATATTTAACTGGCAACGCTTCTTTAAAATTGGCAAGTTGACCATTATGCGCATACGTCCAATGCCTGCCCCAAATTTGTCGGATAAATGGATGGGTGTTTTCTAAATTAACTTCACCAGAATTTGCTTGGCGAATATGACAAACAACCGCTTCACTTTTAATTGGGTACTCAGTCACCAAATGAGCGATTGGTGACTTAGCGCTTGGCAGCGGATCTTTAAAGCTTCGACACCCTTTGCCTTCATAAAACGTAATCCCCCAGCCATCTTTATGTGGGCCAGTGTTGCCGCCGCGCTGCATTAAGCCGCTAAAACTAAAACAAATATCGGTTGGTACGTTGGCGCTCATCGCCAGCAGCTCACACATTTAAACTCCAAAACTTCATCAATATGTCTGACAAATATAATACCATTGGCATAGCGATATCATCGATATTTATTTGCCAAAATAATGATTTAGCCTTAATCTTTACTATATCTGGTCAGACCTTAATTGAATAATCAGAAAACTAATGTAATTCACATATAAACAATCAAGTAATTGTTTATATAACTATATAACCATGAGGATTTATTGTGGACTATTGTCTTTGGCTTATCACTGCAATCGCGCTATGTTGGTTTATGGCGTACAACCGCAGTTCGTTGGTAACTTTTACTATATCTTTTACTGCCTTAATGCTTTTAGGCACAGTCTTAGATCTATTGTCATTTGGCAGTTGGGTAATTTTTGCGGTCATTATCATTCCGCTGAACATTTCAAGTGTACGCAAACAATACATCAGCTTGCCGCTGTTAAAAATGT
Organism: Thalassotalea sp. PLHSN55; assembly: GCF_052030545.1. Classification (NCBI taxonomy): domain Bacteria; kingdom Pseudomonadati; phylum Pseudomonadota; class Gammaproteobacteria; order Alteromonadales; family Colwelliaceae; genus Thalassotalea; species Thalassotalea sp. PLHSN55. The sequence goes on from NZ_JBPDIH010000005.1 coordinate 188,705, forward strand.
TTCGTTCGATCATGCCTGAAATGTCGCGTACCGAACAAGAGGCACTTGACGCGGGCACGACCTGGTTTGAAGCGGACTTATTTCGCGGTAATCCTGATTGGAACAAATTACATAACTACCCACAACCCCGCTTAAGTGCTGAAGAAATTGCCTTTTTAAACGGTCCTGTTGAAAAAGTTTGCAACATGGTTGATGACTGGGAAACTTGTCATGAGCGCGCCGATCTATCGCCTGAAGTATGGCAGTACTTAAAAGACAATAAATTTTTTGCCATGATCATTAAAAAGCAATACGGTGGTTTAGAATTTTGTGCCTACGCACAATCGCAAGTATTGCAAAAGCTCAGCAGTGTTTCTTCTGTGCTCTCCAGTACTGTTGGCGTACCAAATTCTTTAGGGCCAGGTGAGTTACTGCAGCATTACGGCACTAAAGAGCAACAAGATTATTACTTACCACGTTTAGCCCGTGGAGAAGAAATTCCCTGTTTTGCATTGACTAGCCCAGAGGCAGGATCTGATGCCGGCGCGATCCCTGATTTTGGCATCGTCTGTAAAGGCGAGTTTGAAGGCAAAGAAGTGCTGGGCATGAAACTCACGTGGGATAAACGTTATATCACACTAGCACCAGTTGCCACTGTATTAGGATTGGCATTTAAACTACAAGATCCAGATAAATTATTAGGTGATACCGTAGACTTGGGCATCACATGTGCGTTAATTCCTACCGATATTGACGGCGTTATTATTGGTCGCCGTCACTTTCCATTAAACGTCACCTTCCAAAATGGTCCTACCCAAGGTAATGAAGTCTTTGTGCCGATAGATTACATTATTGGCGGTGCAGAAATGGCCGGTCAAGGTTGGCGCATGCTCGTTGAATGTTTATCCGTGGGTCGTGCAATTACTTTACCGTCTAACAGTGCTGGTGGGGTAAAATCTATCGCCTTAGCAACAGGTGCCTATAGCCGAATTCGCCGTCAGTTCAAACTACCTATTGGTAAAATGGAAGGCGTTGAAGAAGCCCTTGCACGAATTGGTGGTAATGCTTACCTGATGGATGCGGTTACCACGATGTCGACGGGTGCAATTGATTTAGGTGAGAAACCTTCAGTTATTTCTGCAATTTGTAAATACCATTTAACTGAAAAACTTCGTGCATGTGTTAGCGATGCTATGGATGTTCACGGTGGTAAAGGCGTCTGTTTAGGGCCAAACAATTACCTTGGTCGCGGTTACCAAGGTGCTCCAATTGCCATAACGGTTGAAGGTGCCAATATTTTAACGCGTAGCATGATTATATACGGGCAAGGTGCAATTCGCTGTCACCCGTATGTTTTAGCTGAGCTAGAAGCTGCAAAACAAGAAAATGATCAACAAGCATTAGAAGACTTTGACCACGCCCTATTTGGTCATGTCGGTTTTGCCATTAGTAATATTTTACGTAGCGCATGGTTTTCAGTGTCAGGTGCTCGAGTATTAAGCACACCATTTAATGATAAAACACGTCGTTACTATCAACTGATGACCCGTTTTAGTACCAACCTTGCCATGCTGTCTGATATTGCCATGTTGGTACTTGGTGGCGATCTTAAACGCCGCGAGCGAATTTCAGCCCGTCTAGGCGATATTTTAAGTTACCTTTATTTATCTTCGGCAACACTTAAACGTTACCAAGATGAAGGTCGACAAATTGAAGACTTTCCGCTGGTGCAATGGGCATTGGAAGATTCATTATTTAAAACGCAACAGGCTATTGATGAGTTATTATCTAATTTCCCAAATAAAGCCGTAGCATTTGCACTTAGAGCTATTATCTTCCCATTTGGCACTTGGTTGACTAAACCTTCTGATATCACCGATCACAAAGTTGCTAAAATACTGCAAACGCCAGGTGCAACCAGAGATCGATTAGGTGAAGGACAATACCTTACTCAAGAGCCTGGCAATTTGATGGGTGACTTGGAAAAGACCTTAACTGATATTCTGCGTTGTGAACCACTATTTGAAAAAGTGTGCCAAGCGGTCGGTGAAAAGCTACCATTTTATCGACTCGATTTAGTTGCTGAAAAGGGATTAGCGGCAAATGCAATCAATCAAGAAGAGGCTGACTTGCTTATTCAAACAGAAAAAGCACGAAAAGCAGTAATCGATGTTGATGATTTTGACAATAAAGAACTGGCCATAAACGCTGATTAAGCGCACAAAAAAACATTAACAACTTAACTAAACCTATGACTTAACTTACGAAAATTCATAGGTTTTTTTGTGCTTAACGTATAATTATTTATTGTAGATAACCTAAAGTAAATCACATCAAAAAATGTCTTTTACAATTAAAAACCAGTTATTTTATTTTATATCAATAAGTTATAGAGCAATTGTAACAAAGATTTGTACTTATATTAAAAAAAGGTTAATTTAGCATTACCGTTAATAAGTTAATTTTACCTATGTCAGAAGCAACCGAATCTACTACTGTTAAACGCAGATCTAAAGGCGAAAAAACTCGCGCTTTAATCTTAAAGTCTGCTATTGAAGTACTTGCTCATAACGGAGTCAAAGGTACTACCCATCGCGCTGTTGCCGCCCATGCAAATATTCAATTATCGCTAACTACTTATTATTTCAAAGATATTCAAGAACTTGTTTATGAAGCGTTTTTACTTAGCAGTAAAAAAGCGGTTGAGAACATTACGCCAACATGGGATCGATTATTTGAAGAAATTGAAAGCCATGACAAAACTTCTCTGCGCAAAATGACTGTTAAACAAGACTTATGTAACAAGCTAACCGACTTAGCTGCAGAGTATTTATATAATAAAATTATTGCAGACCCGATTGAGCTTTCTGCTGAACAATTAATGTTTGCCGAAGCTAATTTTAATCCTAAATTGTTACCGGTTATTGAACATCACCGACAAGAACTGTTAAAGCCATGTCTTAAGTTCTGTCGTTATTTCAATAAGAAATCTGCTGAGGTCGATGCAGATATTATGTTGACTGTATTTAGCCAGCTCGAATATAGAAATTTATCACTAACACCTGAAGAATTAAGCCTTGAACACATTCGCACTATTACCCATCGAATGTTTGCCATGTTAATGCGTTTAAAGCCCTAAAATATAAGCACAAAAAAAGCGCCAATTAAATTAAGGCGCTTTTCATCTTTTTATACATTCTAAATAAATAGGTTCATAAAAGCATGAACCTATTTATATCAATCAACTAAAACGAAAGTAATTCCTGATCAAGTTGCATTAAGCTTTTTGGATCCGCCATCATCGTTGCTGCCAATGACTTAGTGCGTGGTAACATCATTTCAAAATAAAACTCAGCGGTTTTAATTTTAGCTCGATAAAAATCTCTGTTTTCAACGTCTGTTGCGAGTTTTTCATAAGCCGCTTGTGCCATTTGTGCCCAGAAGTAAGCCATAACAACGTATCCGGAATACATTAGGTAATCGACCGAGGCAGACCCGACAACATCACGATTTTTCTTCGCTTTCAGTGCAATACGCAATGAGTATTGCTGCCAGTTTGCAACCGCTTTGCTTAACGGCCAAATAAATTTATTCATGCCGCGTTTATGTGGATTGCTCGAGACCATACTTTTGTCTTTACAGAAAACTAAAATTTCTTTAGCAAAGTTTTTCAAAGACTTGCCGCGATTTAGTAAAATCTTACGACCTAATAAATCTAACGCCTGAATACCTGTCGTGCCTTCATACAAAGTAGAAATACGAACATCACGAACAATTTGTTCCATGCCCCATTCTTGAATATAACCATGACCACCAAAAATTTGCATACCATGGCTTGCACTTTCACAGCCCAGCTCAGTCATAAAGGCTTTTAAAATTGGCGTGATAAAACCTAAACGGTCATCGGCAATTTTACGCTCTTCTTCGGTTTGGCCTTGTTCGACAATATCGACAAGTTGCGAGGTATAATAAATCATCGCGCGCCCGCCTTCGGCAATGGCTTTTTGAGTCATTAGCATTTTGCGAACATCAGGATGAACAATAATTGGATCTGCCACTAACTCTGGATTTTTCTTACCCGTTAAAGAACGCATAGATAAGCGCTCTTTAGCATAGGCAAGTGAGTTTTGGTAAGCCAACTCAGAGGCACACAAACCTTGTAATGCGGTACCAACGCGCGCGGTATTCATAAAGGTAAACATACATTCTAGGCCTTTATTTTCTGGCCCTATTAATACACCTTTTGAATTATCAAAATTAAGAACCGCCGTTGCCGACGCTTTAATGCCCATTTTATGTTCAATGGAACCACACGTCACATTATTGCTTTCACCTAAGTTACCTTGTTGGTCAACTTGAACTTTAGGCACGATAAACAACGAAATACCACGAGTCCCCGCAGGTGCGTCGGGCAAGCGAGCTAATACAATGTGAATAATGTTTTCGGTAAGATCGTGCTCACCTGCAGAAATAAATATTTTTGTACCAGTAACATTATAAGTGCCGTCACCATTTGGCACCGCTTTAGTTTTCACCTGCCCTAAATCTGTACCGCACTGAGGCTCGGTTAAACACATGGTGCCTGTCCATGTACCTTCGGTTAGACGAGTTAAATACAATTCTTTTTGTTCTTTACTGCCATGAGTATGCACAGTGTTCATCGCACCATGGCTAAGACCAGGGTACATCGCCCAAGACCAGTTAGCTGTTGCCATCATTTCTTGTTTTGCCATGCCCATCGACGGTGGTAAGCCCTGCCCGCCATAATCAACAGGATGCGATAAACTTTGCCAACCACCAGCAACATATTGATCATACGCTTCTTTAAAGCCTTTAGGTGTGGTTACTTTGCCATTGTCAAAAGTACAGCCTTCTTGGTCGCCACTTTGGTTAAGTGGTAAAAGCTCATTTTCACTGAATTTGGCGCATTCTTGAAAAATAGCATCGACTAAGTCTGGGGTCGCTTCTTCAAAGTCAGGATTTTTTTGATAATGTCCGTAATAATCAAATACATCTTCAAATAAAAACTTAATATCCATCAAAGGCGCTTTATAACTTAGCATAAGTGAACTCCGTATAATTTGTATCTACAAATGAGTGTAGTTAATTTTTTTATAGTCACCACAGATTAACTGGTCAGACCACGAGATGCAAATTTTATTTAGTCACTAAAATAATAATCGCTATAAAACATCTCATTAAAAACACTGCGCTAATGGTGCTAACTATGGGAGCTTAGCCCAATGAATAATTGTTTAATCTGTAACGGTTTACATCAGCATTTGTTATTTCATTAACAATGAATAAATTTTACCTTTCAATTATTTACTTCTATATTTTGACTAGGTGGCTTAGCCATTTAAGCGTAGTAGATTCATCAGAAACTGTATCGTTATCAAATAAAAAAACGTGTTTACTTACTCAACCATTAGTAAACAAATAAGGAAACTAAGATGGTTAGACTTACACTTATCACAATCACTTTTTGGCTATTTTGTAACAATGCGCTTGCCAAGCAATTATGGAGTGATGCCAGTATTAGTTATTTATATGGCAGTAACTACGAAGTGGGTGATGATGAAAAATCAGTAATGACACTAGAGCATGCTAGCGGCCATACCTGGGGCAGCACTTTTACTTTTGTTGACCGCTTACATGATCATAATTTAGGTGGTAATGAAACCTATGGTGAAATTTCAGCGAATATTGACCTAGCTGAGTTTGAAAATAGTTGGGTAAATAAATTCTATGTCTCACCGCAGTTAGAGTTTGGCTCAAATCCTTTCAATAATTTTAACAATGTTTTGTACGGTGTTGGCGTACGTTTGAATGTGCCTAAAGCTAAATATGTGAATGTTACGCTTTACCGCAGAAATAACGACTTAATTGACGACAATAACCAAGTCACCATTGTTTGGGCTTTTCAGCTAACAAATAATATCGTTTATGATGGTTTTACAGATATCGTCGACAGTAACAGCGAACGCGATTCACAATACAACATCACTTCGCAATTAAAATACGATATTGGCCAACATTTCAATATCAGTAAAAGTACACTTTACTTAGGTATTGAATACACCTATTGGCACAACAAGTTTGGTATCGACGGTATTACCGAAAATAATGCCAACTTTTTAGTTAAATGGCACCTTTAAACCTTTGTGCAAGTAAAGAAAAGTAAAGCGCTTGACTTAGCTTAAGCGGTAAGCGATATTTATTATCTTATAAATACGATTATAAATTAATCGCCGTTTTATAATAGACAACTAAGCTTAAATGACTTGAAAACTATCCTGAACCTGAATAGTCAATAATAACCTCAGATCGAGTATTACAATGATTACTACTTTTTTATCTAAACCCATTTTTACTGCAACAAAAACCAGCCTAGCTCTTGCGCTAGCGTTGACATCAAGCGCAGTGTTTTCTGCAGATTATTACGTTCATCCAACATTAGGCAGCGACGATAACGACGGTCTGTCAATGAATAAACCTTGGAAAAGCTTAGCAAAAGCGAAAAAACAAAAATTGGTTGCGGGTGATAATTTGTTGCTCGCTCAAGGACAAACATTTTTGGGTTCGTTAAACTATAAAAAGCTTAAAGGCACAAAAGATAAACCAATAACAATCACAAGTTATGCACCTGATAACGCAAGTAACACTAAACGTGCACACATAAATGCAGCCGGTCAGCTTTATGGTATTCACTTACTCGACAGCAGCTTTGTCAATGTTAAAAATTTGAGTATTTCAGCTAACGCTGGCGGCATACCTGACTGGGTAAAAGAAGAAGTCAAAAAATCACAAAAGTGGAAAGGAAAGAAAAAGTTTTCACCAATGCGCATTGGTGTTTATGTAGAAAGCCGCGGCAATGAAACCTACAGCGATATTCATTTAAACAACCTGCTTATTAAAGATGTCTATTACAATAAAGCCGGCGTAAGTCGCTCTAAAAAAGAAGTCAAGTCTGCCAATGGTACACAAAGCTATGGTTGGGGCATTCGCTTTATCAGCAGAAATAAAAGTCAATTGGCTAATCTATCAGTGACAAATTCACAAATTACCGATGTTTCACACACAGGGATTAAATTTACCGGTAAAACACAAAACGTTTACGTAAACAAAAATATCGTATTTAACGTTGGCGGCCCAGGTATACAAGTGAGCAATATGAGCAATGGCCTATTTAGTAACAACAAAGTTGACAGCTCGGGTAGCAACGACGATTCGAGAAAATGGGGACGCGGCAGTGGCATGTGGACATGGAGCAGTTCAAATATTTTAATTGAACATAACCAGTTTACCAATGCTAACGGTCCGGGTGATTCAGCCGGCTTTCACATTGACTACAACTGCGACAATATTGTTGTGCAATATAACTTAAGTGCTAATAATGCCGGCGGATTTTGTGAAATATTAGGTAATAATTACAATAACGCCTATCGCTACAATATTAGTATTAATGACGGCTATCGCGTTAAAGGTGAAAACAATGCCTTTCAAGAAGGCAAGTTATTCTGGCTAAGTGGTTATCAAGGCGATAAAAAACCAAGAAAAGGCCCTTTTAATAGCTATTTTTACAATAACACTATGTATGTAAGTAGCGAGATTGTCGCGAAAGTGGCTATTGATAGAATGACCAAAGGTGCGCTGATCACTAATAATATTTTCCATATAATGGGCGACAGCAAAGAAGTATTAGGCGACCAATACAACCCAGCGAAAAAAGGTAAGAGTAAAGTTAAAAATATGGTGTTTGAAAACAACTTATTTTTAAAAGAAAGCAATTGGCCGGCAACAATAAAAGTACAAGACAGTGCCCCACTATTTGGTAATGCTGATTTTGTAAACCCAGGTGGTGTAAAACTTGCCGATTATACGCCTCAAAATAAAGCGCTTGTCGAAGATAAGGGTGTCGAAATTAAGACATTACCTAAAGATAAAGTCGGCTTAAACGTTGGCCTGAAGGTTACTCATGACATTTTAGGTAATAAGATCATTGGCAAGCCAGATATGGGCGCCATTGAAATTTCAGCACAACCTTAGTTTGACTTAACAATGAAAAATTTATTTTTACTTATCGTCGCTAGCCTGCTTTTTACAAGTTATTCTAGCGACACCTTAGCTAAGAAAAATGCTGAGCAAGGTAAACATTTATTTATTCTTTCAGGTCAATCTAATATGGTTGGCCTTAATGTTAATCAATATTTTACCCCGATAGTCAATAAGCACTTCGGCGCTGATAAAACCATTGTTGTTAAAGACGCAAAAGGCGCACAACCGATCAGGCGTTGGTATAAAAATTGGCAACCTCAAGCCAATAACGTACCTAAGCATTATCAAGCAGAACAAAATGGCGACTTATACAATCGATTAATGACAAAGGTAAATGCGGCAATTGAAAAAGAGAACATCGCTAGCGTGAGTTTTATTTGGGTACAAGGTGAGCGAGATGCTCGCGAGCAAAACGCCAATATTTACGCAGACAGTTTTAAAGGTGTGCTCAAACAATTAAAGCAAGACCTAAATGTTGACGACATTCATGTGGTCATTGGTCGATTAAGCGACTTTGATATGCAAAATGTAAAATATAAGCATTGGACTAAGATGCGTCAGGTTCAGCAAAATCTTGCCAACAATCTTGCTAGTGCTGCATGGGTTAATACCGATGATTTAAATGACGGTGTTAATCACAAAGGTAAGCCGATTAAAAATGACTTACATTATAGCGTTGCAGGCTACCAAATATTTGGCAAGCGTTTGGCACATGCCGCCATTCAATTAATCAACAACTAACCATATTAGCTTGCACGACCATTTTTAGCCGCTGATGCATAATAAGCATAGAGCGGCTTTTATCTTTTAATGCTGTTAATTTAATGCCATAAATTAACAGCTATTTATTTTCTAACCAAACAGCATTTAAGCCCAGATGCATTTCCAGCACAGTTACGCGAAACACCTCCGCCCAATCCATAGCTGAATTATTTACACCGTTAAAATAACAGGCAATAATGCTAAGTAACTAAGCGCTCGACTTATTGTTAGTTTGTAACGTTAATAAATATTAAAAGGCATAAGCATGTGTGGCAGACTTAATGTAACCGACGATAAATTTGTTGTTAACTTAGTTAACGAACTAGGCGTTGACCTCAATATTACGCCAATAAAGCCGAACAGGTTTGTGCGCGCAGCAAGTCCTGTGCAAATTATTTATGAAAGCCACGGGCAACGTTACATGAAAGAAGCCCTATGGTGGTTATTGCTTGAGCCAAGCGGCAATGGTTTTAAACCCTCAAGGTACACTAGCTTTAATACCCGCTATGACAAGCTCAATGTGCCAAGAACAGCCGGTTATGTGCCCTATCGACAGTCACGTTGTATTATTGTCGCCAAAGGCTTTGGTGAGACTGAATTTGGTTATCAAGGTAGCAAAAAAGTAGCTAAACACTATTTTGACTTTAGCGCGACTGATGGCGCACTTTCTTTTGGCGGTTTATATAAAAACTATCAGTGCCCACATACAGGTGAAATAACCACAGGTTGCAGCATTATTACTTTACCTGCCCATGAAAAACTGGCGCAAATGCACAGTAAAGCGAGCCCACTAATGTTACCGCAAAATCATGCGTGTTTAGATGCTTGGCTTAACCCCAATGAACAAAATGTAGCGCAATTTGATGCCTTACTAAATCCTGCGATAAGACAAAACTTAACCGCAACTCAAATCGATAAACCGAGCACCTACAACGAAATTGCACCACCTCGCTTCATTCAAGCAGACAGTTTTTAAAAGCTAGAAGTTTCAAGTTTCAAGTTTCAAGTTTCAAGTTTCAAGTTTCAAGTTTCAAGCGGCAAGTAAAAAGCTTTCTATCTTTCAATTTCCAGCTTTTGTCTTGCCGCTTTTAGCTTCTAGCTTATCGCTTGCTGCTATTCTTTATCTTTGATCACCGCAACAAGTAACGCAGGTAAAAAGGTTAACGATAACAAGGTTGACACGATAATTCCTGATAAAACAATTACGCCAACGCCGCGATAAAGTTCAGTGCCTTCCCCCGGAATAAGTACTAATGGCGCTAAACCAAAAACGGTAGTCGCTGTCGACATTAAAATAGGTTTTAATCGTTTGGCAACCGCTTGTATAACCGCATCTTGTACTTTTAGTCCTTGCTCGATAACAAATCGGCGCGTTTGATCAACGATTAAAATTGGATTGTTAACCACAGTACCTAATAAAATCAAAAAGCCGAGCATAGTGATCATGTCAAACGGTTGATGGTAAGCTGAAAAACCTAGCGCTGTTAAGCCACTATTAACAGCATTTACACCAATAAGGCCAAGTAAACCACCCGCCATACCTAACGGCACTGTTGCTAAAATAAATAGCGGATAACGCCAATGGGTAAAAATGGCAACAAGCAATAAGTAACTTAGCACTAGGGCAATAATAAAGTTATCCGATAATGAGGCTTGTGTCGCTTCAAGTTGATCGGCTGCGCCACTGGTACTCACTTTTATGCCCTGTGCAATTTTACCTTCCCGCCAAAGCGAGGGTAGCAGTTCTTCTCGAACTAATTGTTCAGCTGTTTCTAACGCAACTTCGCGTGGCGGAATAATATAAACAGTTACTGTTCGATTGCCATCAACACGACGCACCGCATTACTGTTTTGACTGGCCACTAAATCAGCAAGGGCATTTAACGGTAAAATATTACCCTGTGGCGTCACCATTGGGGTAACCGCTAATTCATCTAAATTTTGTTCATTGCCTGCGCCGCTAAACATGAAAATATCAATTTTATCGTCGTTTAGAATAAACTCGTCGACATATGCACCATCACTCATTGCCGCGATAGCATAACCAAAGTCATTGTTATTAATGCCAAGCTCAGCTAAACGCTGCCAGCGCGGTTTAATTTCAACCAATGGCTGGTCAAGTGTTAATGAACTAGGTTCAGAGTTTATTTGCGGGTTATCAAACACCTTTTCTGCCTGTTGATAAACCGCGTTAGCCGCTTGGTAAAGTTCGATAATATCGCTACCGGCAATATCAACCGCAACAGCACGCGTACCACCGTCATTGCTAGAAATAATAGAGCCACGTGACGAAAATGCGCGCATGTTTTCATAGCTTCTAAACTTTTCTGTAATTGCCGTCATCATTTGGTTAATATTTTCAGGATCAACTGGTGCACTTAAAAACCAAATACGACCGACAGATACCGTCATCGAATAATATTCTAACGGCGGCATATTCGTTTCACCTTGCTCAAAGGCTTGACTGTCGGCCAACACAAACTCATCAAAATAGGTCCGTAATTCCACGCCAATTTTTTTCATTTCAGACAAGTTATAACTTGGCGGTGCAATCATCATTGAAAAGGCTTTCGGCTCTTCCCCTTCAGGTAAATATTCTGCCGCTGGCATTAACACATAAGCAGCAGATAAAATCACCACAACAAAACTAGCGACAGCAATACGGGCACGTGCAACTGAGCGCGTAAAAAATTTCGCCAAATTTAACCATTTATCTGATAAGACAAAACGTTTACCTTGTTGTAAGTCTTCTTTTTTTCCGATGTGAGATAGGGCAACTGGCACAACAAATATTGCCACTAACATCGAGGCAATAATGGCGCCTGAAATTGCAATTGCGATATCAGAATAAAGCTGTCCTGCTTCTTGTTGAACAAATAAAATTGGTGCAAATACCAATACGGTAGTAGCGGTTGATGCCAACACAGCAGGCCAAACTTCCTTAACGCCTTTTATCGCCGCTTGAACTTTGCTCACACCTTGGCGTTTGGCTTGCACAATAGCTTCAAGCACGACAATAGTGTTATCAACTGTCATACCTATAGCAAAAGCAACGCCCGCTAATGAAATCACATTAATAGTGCGGCCAAAAATCATTAACGCTAAAAAGGCCGCAATGGTACAAAGTGGAATGCCTAATACACCCACTAAGGTCGCTTTGCCTGAGCGTAAGAAAAAATACATCACTAAGGTTGCCAGCAAGGCACCTAAACCTAAATTGGTCCAAACATTTTTCAACGAGCTGGCGACATATTTAACGTCATCACTGGTCAGTTTCAGCTCTAAGCCATTTTGCACTAATAGCTGCTTATTAATGTCTTCCACAACGGGTAGCATTTGCTCTTTTATCGCTAAGACATTTGAACCACTTTCACGGCGCACTGATAAACTGATGGTTCGTTCGCCGCTGTTAAACGATAAAGCACGGGTTTCGAAATGATCTAAGCTCACCTTAGCAACGTCTTTTAGCAAAATATTAGCGTTATTTTTACGGCTAACGATTAAATTTTCTAGCTCGTTAATTTGTTCAAAGCGGCCAACAACACGCAGTAAATACCGACTTTTACCACTTTCAATATCGCCGGCTGAGGTATCTTTATTGCGATTTCGAATAGCCGTTCTTAATTGCGGCAAACTAATACCACGCTGGGCTAAGCGCGCTGCGTCAACTTTAATTTGAATTTGGCGCTCTGCCCCGCCGCGGATCCCAACTTCAGACACACCTGGCACACTTTCCATACGCGGGCGAATAAAGTCATCCGCAAAGTCTCTAAGCAAATCGACATCAAGATCTAACGGATTGCCTTTTTGTGGTTTAAGCACAAAATACATAAACGCATTGCCGGAAAAAGAGCTCGAAAATAGACGCGGTTGATCGACATTTTCTGGATAAGCAGGTACTTGACTTAACGCGTTATTAACACGAATTAAGGCATCGTTTGGATCGACACCAAAAGGAAACTCTAACTCAATACTTGCCGAGCCCATACGCGCATACGAGACCATACGCTGCAAATTAGGTAAGCTTCTAAGGTAACGTTCTTGTTCGATTAATATTTCTTTTTCAACATCTTGTGGCGTTGCGCCCGGCCAACCGGTTTGCACGGTAATGGTACGTACTTCAAGGTCGGGGATCATTTGTACTGGAATATTTAGTGCGGCGACTAAGCCTAAAATCGTGGTAATAAGTACCACAACCGCAACTAAAGTCCCTCTTTTTACAGCTGCTGTGATCATTTAAGTTGCCCTTTCACCAAGTTCACTTTAACAGCATCACCATGTTGTAAAAGCTCAATACCTGAAATAACAAATGGCTTGTTGGCATCAGCGCCTGAAACTGAAACGAGATTACCTTGTCGGTTTACCACCTTCACTAATTTTCGTTTCGCTTGATTATTTTCAACAATAAAAACGCTCGTACCGCCGTCGGGGTGTTGCTTTAAGGCAGATTTTGGCAGCCACAATAAAGGTTGACTCGATGCAGGTAAACGTAAATCGGCACGGGCAGACATACCCGAGACTAACGGGGCATTTTCTGGCAGCTCAACTAGCCCGATAATTGTGCGACTACTGTTATTGGCAACGCCTACTAAACGATTTAATCTCGCCTCGATTGCCGTTGCACCAGCAAAGTCGGGGGTCACTTTTACTGTTACGTTTTGTTGACCATTAAGCTGAGCAAAATACTCTTGCGGAATGGCAATGTTTAATCGCATATTTTGTTGTTCAACTAAGGTAAACACCGGGGTTTGTTGAGTAACCCATTCACCTAAATCAATATGACGCTGTGCGATAACTCCAGCAAAAGGGGCGTATAAGGTATGACGCGCCAGCATTTCTTTTTTCTCGGCAAGTTCTGCATTAACTCGGCCAAGCTCTGCATCGGCAATTGCCAGCGCGGATAATCGCTCACCCAGTAAGGTTTCGGCAACTAGTTGTTTTTTTGATAAGGTGATAACTTCACTATACAAACGCTGCGCTTCTGCTTTTTCAGCTTCTGCTGCTGCTTTTTGCGCTTTAACTTGCGCTAAACTCAGCTCGGCAAGCTTAGTATCTAACGTTAAGAGCTTTTGGCCTTGGCTGACAGTATCGCCTGCTTCTACAAAATACTGGGCAACTAGCCCTTGTTGCAATACCGCTAAATCGGCATGTTGCTTGGCTTCGACTGTTCCCGTTAGTGATAAGATTTGCTTAGTATCACTAACCTCTGCATGATAAACATCTACAGTTGTGAATTTACTCTTCACTTCATTGGCGGATAAGCTGTTAACAAATAAGGAAAATATAAGGCAAGTTATTGTTATTAAGCGCATTGTCATTTCAACTTCTTTTTAAATGATAATAATTATCATTAGAGTAGAATAACACACACAAATTTGCACGAACTTTACGATAGATTACCAAATGTTACGATGAAACTAACTTGCCGCATTTTAATGTACAAAAATGCAAAAATATTAAACTGATCACTCAGGTTGATTTTTTAATAACAATTAAAGTTTAACAAAACCAGTAGTCACAAGTTCACTCAATTTCGTTCTAAAAAATTGCTTAATGGGAAGTTAAATTAGCCGCTTATTTAACTCTTAACTCTTAACTCTTAACTCTTAACTCTTAACTCTCAATAAGCTACGGTGCTGCTGAACATAATCATCACTTTGTTGTATCGCTTGATGAATATTTTTATCATCCGAGAAAAAATATTTGCCTGCCAATGCATCGGCTTTACCACAAATTAACGTGTCAATTAGCTCAACAGAATCTTGCACATCTGACATTTTGCCATGCTTTAATATTTTTTCTAAATATGCCATATACTGGCGAGCAACATCTGATTCAACAAGCTTCTCTGTACGAGAGTTTTTGATAAATCCGGGATTGAACGAAAAAGCCTTAATGTTGAGTTGCTCTTGAACCAATTCGGCATTTACAGTTTCCGTAAACTTAACAATTGCTGTTTTTGCCGAGCCGTATGCAGAGGCGAACGGCTTAGGCTGGTGAACGCCACCACCGCCTAAATTAAGCACGTAACCACTATTGTTTTGTTTCATTAATCTAATTGCCGCAGCAGTGCCTTGATAACACGTAAATAAATTTAATGAGACTTCATTCCACCAGTTTTTAGCGTCGAGCTCCCATGTTGGACCGATAGCATTATGATTATTGACGCCAACATTGTTTATCCAAACATCCACTTTTGGATATGTTTCGTTAATAGCTTGGCAAACATTCTCGACGGCACCAGTGTCCATCATATCAACAACATAATACGAAGTTCGGCAAGCTTTTATCGTGGAATTAATGTTATCAACAAGCTCAGCTAACGCCCTAGCCGAGCGCCCTAAACAAACAATGTGATAACTTTTTTTTGCTAAACCTAAGGCTAACATGCTACCCACACCGCCAGCAGCACCGGTAATTACGATCACTTTTTTTGTCATAATATTTTCCTGCCACACAAGCGCAATATCGGTGTGCTTAAAAAGTACAATACAGCACGGGTGTTAAAATCGCTAACACGATAATTTTCAGAGACTATTTGTCTGCTTATAGTGAATAAGTTTTTGAATATTCCCCATCGAAGCTTGCAATAAATAGCAGGCTTGTAAGTAGCCTTTTTGGTGAAAATCTTCTAATAGCTGTCCCGAAAGCGCTGCTAATTTTTCTTTATTAACAGTATAGATACCTTCAATTTTTTGCTGCTTCTCGTTGCCTAGATTCACATTAATGCTTACGGCTTCAATAAGTTCAGCATCAATTAGTGCTTGTATAAAGGCTTCATTTCTTTGCATCGCAGGCACTAATGAAAACACTAATTGGCTCATTGATTTTAAATAAGGCGTCATTGAACCATCGGCTTCAAATAGAGGCTCGCCGTGCGTTTCACTGACGCGAGGACTATCAATATCAAGGGTAAGTACTGCATTTTCAGGGCGAGGTGTTTCTGAGTTAGGAGTTTCTGAGCTAGCGTCTTGTTCATTGGTTTTTGTTAAGCCAACCATAAAAGGTTGGCGCCTAAAATGCACAGGAATGTAACGCGAGCGCCATTGCTCGTTAGCAATAAATAAGTTCTCAGCCTTTTCAAACCCGAGCAATGCGTGCATAGCAAAATTTGAGTTGGTCTCATTTTTGATTAAGCATACCGGAAACTCTATCGCCAGCGAGGCAAGTTCATCGGCGATCACCGGCACGCTATTGACATATTCACTTGGATCTTTACCGTGCTCGGCAATAACGTTAAGGTGCGAATGCTTTTTTTTATCTAAAATAATCGTGTTCACGAACAGCTCCTAAGATTTATATTTTATGAAGGCCTTGGGCTTTAATGGCATTGATTAAACTGCGGTTACTTGGCAGTTGTGCCGACAATTGCTGAGTTTTAATAGCGTTATTTTTCATTAACGCTAGTGCATGTTGTTGACTAAGTTCAGATAACCCTAAAGGATGAGCCTTGGTTTTAAAGCCCATACCATAAAGCACATATTGGAAACTTGCCGCAGGAAATACTTCCTGTGCGTAACTAAAGTCACCATGCCATGGCGTTTGGTATTGCCACAATTCAAGTTGCGCTTTTAAACTACTCGGTATGGTGCTTGGGTCTTTATTGTCACGCCAAAAGGCACTGTCTTCACGCTTAGTTAACATGTAGTGCAGTTTCAAAAAGTCGATAATGCTCTGCCAGCGATATAAAAATGTTTGATTATAACGTGCGGCAATAACATCCATCGCACCGCGATCGGCAGGTAATTGCTCGGCAATAAACGAAGCGGCGATTTCAATTAACAGTAACGCTGACGCTTCAAGTGGCTCTAAAAACCCCGCTGCCATGCCAATAGCGACACAGTTATTTTGCCAAAATTTTTCACGATGACCGGGGTTAATATTGATGGTTCGAAATGTCAGTGCATCAAGGTTTTCGACGCTTGGCGCTAAGTAATTAAGTAGCTCTTGTTTGGCTTGTTCATCACTAATATAGTTACTGGCATAAACATGGCCAACACCACG
Source organism: Thalassotalea sp. PLHSN55 (assembly GCF_052030545.1). Taxonomy (NCBI): domain Bacteria; kingdom Pseudomonadati; phylum Pseudomonadota; class Gammaproteobacteria; order Alteromonadales; family Colwelliaceae; genus Thalassotalea; species Thalassotalea sp. PLHSN55. The sequence continues at coordinate 205,508 of NZ_JBPDIH010000005.1, forward strand.
TCTAGACGACAAGCCAATGTCCCAAATCCAACCCGCTGATTGCGCGGTAGAAATTGTATGAGAGGCAATTGGGCTGTTTTCATCGGCATATGGCACTTGTACCGCCAGCGCTCTATCAACAAACAAAACCTCTTTACAAGAAACAAACGGAATTTGGTAATGCTCACCAATAAGTAAGCTTTTGCTGCCGGTGCAATCGATAAAAAAATCACCGGTGATGGTTTGTCCACATTGAGTCGTCAAGGCACTTATATCGTTATTTTCTGCACTTTGTATCGCTTCTACATCGGCAACAATATGGTTAACATTTAACTTGTTTAGGCAATGTTGTTTTAAAAATTCGGCAAATTTTCCGGCATCTAAATGGTAAGCGTAATTGGCATCGCTACTGTATTCAGGCGTGGTGATCTTTTTAGGGGCAAGTCCTTGGTCACACAAACTCGCTTGTGGACAAACACTGTTGGCAAAATCGGGAATATCTTGATGTAACTTTTGTAAGGCCAACCAGTGCGGCGCTAAGTTGGTATTGTCAAAATCTTCGGGTAAAACAAGTGGGTGGTAATAACTGTCATTTTCTTCGCCAGTGGTCCATTTGGCAAATTTTGCCCCTTGTTTAAATGAGACATGGCACGCTTTAATAAAGTCGGTTTCACTTACGCCAATATTTTTTAAGGTGCGGCGCATTGTCGGCCAAGTGCCTTCGCCTACACCTATGGTCGGTACATTGGCTGATTCGACCAATGTCACTTTAAATCCGTGCTGATGCGTTTTCTTGAGCTTTGCGGCAATAGTTGCTGCGCTAATCCACCCTGCTGAGCCACCACCAACAATAACAATATCTTTAATCGCGTTTTGCATTTGCTTCTCCTCGCATTTAATAGACCTGCAGTTATTAGGCAAGAATTGACTATCTTGATATAAACTACAAAAGGCTGCCGTTACGGCAGCCTTACTTTTTTAAACATTAGGTTAAGTTAGAATTGATAACTCACACCAATGTTATAACGTGGTCCATATTGCTCTGCAGAAAGTAATTGCTCTTCAAAACGACCAAAACGGCGAGCGGTTTCATTGGTTAAATTTAAACCATCAAAGGTTACCGTTAACGCATCACTTAAGTCGTAACTTACGCTCATATCAAGTTGACCATAAGCTTCGGTAAATGTAGGTTCATTACCTAAACTCAGTAAAAACTCATCGCGCCAGTTATACGCTAAACGCACTTGTAACTCGTCTTGCTCATAAAAACCAACTAAGTTACCTGAGTCACTTAACCCCGTTAACGCAATGGTTTGATCAAAGTTATATGGGTCAAACGACTCATCACTGTCAACTAAGGTATAGTTGACGATAGTGCCGAAACCAGTATCACCAAACATGTACTGTAAGTTTAGTTCCCAACCATCAACTTCACGATTTTGCAGGTTATCTGGTGTAGCAACTTCCCAAGTAATAATAGGATCACCCGGTTGACTTAAACAAGCAGGATTAGGTACATCTGAGGAATCAGGACAACCTGGACGCGGGTCAACACTTGGGTCACGCAGCGGTAAACCATTTACGTCGTTAATTTCACGGTTTTCAGTACCTGCACCAATAAAGTTTTCAACAAACTTTTTAAAGTACCCCACTGACGCATAACTACCATCTTCCAAATACCACTCAAGTGAAAAATCAAAGTTATCTGAGGTGATTGGTAATAAGTTTGGATTACCTTGTGTCGCATTAAATGGACCACCAGGGCGCGCATTTAATGTGGTTGAAGGGAACATTGCGCTAATACTCGCGCGCGACAACGTACGGCTATATGAAAAACGGGTAACAACTTCATCAGTCACATTCATGCTAAAGTCAAAATTCGGCAATACGCGTGAATATTCACCGGTTAAGTCTTGCTCAGCAAAAACACCGTCTTCAACGGCTCTAAGCTCTTGCGAATGACGATAATTCATTGCAAGTACGCCTTGTTGTACCGAATAGGCACGTACGTCAGTTGATTCATACCGCACACCAGCATTTACGCGAACTGGCATGTCGTTAAACTCAGTATCAAAGTCAAACGATAAATAAAGTGAGGTTGTATCTTCTTCAATACCATTGGTTTTAATTGACGGTTCAGTATAAACACCGTTAGCCTCTACAATATCGATAAACTGATGCACGCTATATTGCGGTATTTCTGGGAATAATAGATTTGCCCCCGAAAATTCGTCCGCGGTATCCCCTAATGGGATAAATGTAAGGTCGAGGTCATCAAGCGGCACATCGACAAACGAGAAGACTTCACTCAAATAAGTATCAATTTGATATTCGGTGCGCATCACACCAAAATTAATACGACTAAGCGTGGTATCGCTGCCCATGTTTTCCCAGCTACCGGAAATATGATATTGCTTAATATCATTTTCCATCTCATAACCACGTTGTTGGTATAAGTCAGACACAATATTTTCTTTCACGTACCCGCCACCTGGCAGTGAACTGTCGTCAACAATGATAGATGGAATGTCACCAACAAAGTCGGCACCAATAAGTGCTACTGAGCCTGATGGATTTTTAAGGTTGGCAAGCGTTTCAGCGGTGGTGCCATTTGGGTTTGAATGAGACGATGAGCTGTGCACGTCAAATTCAAATGACAACGCATCAGTTGCTTGCCACTCAACATTTAAGCCAATTGAGTCATTTTCTTTTTCTTCGTAGTATTCCCACGCCCAAAAATTTAATTCATCATTTGGATTACGCGGGTTCCACAAGGTACCATTTACGTCTGCATCACCTTCTGGACTATCAAACCAAAATGCTGAGCGGTTGGTTTGACTGACTTCTTCAAGACGCGACATGGTGTAATCTAAGGTCGCAGTTACCGACTCAATCGGTTGAAATTGAATAACAGCCATCGCATTTTGACGTTCACGCTCGGTGTCGTAATGTTCTACACGGGCAGTCCACGGTGCCCAAATAGCTTGTGTTGGATTTTTTGTGGTATCAATGGCGCTTTTATCAACATTGTCGGCATTACGGTTTCTTACCCAACCATCTGTACCAACAACATCGCGGTGACTGTCGCGTTTTGAATGCGACGCTGACACTAGCACCCCTAATGTACCGTCTAAAAAGGTATTGCTGATCATGCCTGAAACTTCAGGCGTAATGCTGTCGCCTTTCTCAACGCTCGAGTCGTAAATACCCTTAGCTGAGGCAAATGCTTTAAAGCCGTCATAATCAAATGGCTTAGCGGTTTGAATATCAATCGTTGCGCCAATACCGCCAGAGGTGACATTCGCACGCCCTGTTTTATAAACATTTACGCCCGAGACACTTTCTGCAGCAATTTCTCTAAAGTTGAAACTGCGAGAAACACCTTCAGATTGCAAACCTGACGAATTTGGCATTTGACGACCATTTAAGGTCACTAAGTTAAAGTCGGGGCCAAAACCACGTACAGTAACTTTATTACCTTCATTGTTGGCACGATCGATTGACACACCAGTAATACGTTGTAGCGATTCCGCTAAATTAGTATCTGGCAATTTACCAATGTCTTCAGCTGTGATTGCGTCAACAACACCATCTGATAATCGTTTAGTTTGCGCAGATTTCGTTAACGCGCTTCGAATGCCCCTTACTTCGATCACTTCAACATTGTCAGCGTTATTTCCTGCTTGACTTGCTTCTTGTTGAGCCTGAGCCCCTGCACTTGTTGCTAATAGTATTGCTGCATACAGAGAATTTTTTTTGAACTTGCTTTGGTTCATGTTGTTACCCTTTATTTCTACGTTTTATTTTCTGTTCAACGTTGGCTCGTTAATATTGAATACAGCCTACAATATTAAAACCTAGGTACTTAAATCGTACGTTAAAGCACCATAATAACCATAGTTGCACGAAAACAATTAATTGTTAACAATTTATTTTGTAAAAAAACTTTACGTGATACCTCCCCTTTTCTCATCAATTACTGTTTTTGTTTGGTTTAAAAATCTATGGTTTTAAAATACATTGCGACTAAACCTATGAACTAATGAGATAAATTCAGCTTTCTTAGTTCATTGTCTGCGGTAAAAAACAAAGTATTTTCATTGCCATCAAAGGCTAAATTTGCGGTAAACCCCGGCATATTTATTTTGGCTAATAAGGTTTTATCTTGATCGAAAATCCACACTCCACCCGCTCCTGTGGCAAATACTGCCCCTGAGCTGTGCACTTTCAAACCATCGGGTACGCCAATTTTTGCAGCAGTAACGGGCGGCTGATAAAACAAGCTTTTATCAATAACTTTACCGCTTTCATCGAGCTGATATCGATACCACGCAGGTTTTGCGTGATCAGATACGGCAACATAAAGCCACTTTTCATCTGGCGATAAGGCAATACCATTAGGAAAATTCAAGCTTTTATCAATTAATCGCAACTCACCTGTTGGTAATAATTGATAAACCCCTTGAAAAGCTAATTCTTTTTCGGGGTCTTGCATTTGCTTAGGCAAGCCGTAAGGCGGATCGGTAAAAAATAAACCCGCGGTTGAATGCAATGCAGCATCGTTTGGGCTGTTAAGTTTTTTCCCTTGATAATGGCTAGCTAAAATTTCAAATTCAGCTTTTGGTTTATCAAGCGAGCTCACCATTTTAGCAACCACACGACGACGCGATTGCATTAACAACAATTGCTGCTTTTGCACTTTTAAGCCGTTGGAAAAGCCGCTAGTTGTTAGGTAAGGCTGAACGCCTGAGCTTTGTTGCCAACGATAAACCTTGTCATTGGGGATATCAGAAAACAACAGATATTGCCCCGGCTCAACCCAAACGGGTCCTTCTAGCCATTCAAAGCCAGTCGCTAGCACCTCAAGCTTAGCGTTTACATTAACTAAGCTATACGCTTTAGGGTGATAAACAGTAAAAATTCCCTCGTTAATTGGCCATTGCTGCTGAGGTTTGGCATTAGCGGCAAAACCAATTAACAGAGGTAAAATGCATATTAGGTTCCATAGCTTGGCCGTGTATAGCTTAGTCATGTTTGCCGTACCTGCGTTGATAAATGTTTTTATTCACTTTTGTTGCGGCATCGACTAACGGCTGATACGGAATATCGGTTACCGAAACAAAGCCAACATTGTAGTTTTCACCGTCAAGAGCGCGACCAGTTAGCGGCGAGTCGATGTATTGAAACCAGTGAGTGCCAACAAAATACGGGTTATCGATAGCGCTATTAACGTATTCTGCATATTTTTTACCACGATCTTCTTGGCTTGCTGCGTGAATTAATCCGGGATTCAGTAAGCCTGAGTCAAGTGCTCCGTTATGAAATTCACCAATGATGCTTGGGCGATCAAGATCGGCTAAAAACTGCCAAAAATCATCGTTAATCACTTCTTTGTAATAGTTATAACTAACCACATCAGCAGTTTCTGCTGCAGCTTGCCTTAATTCTGGCGTCATGCCCCAGTCCGCAAAACGCACGCCCATATACAAATGATTAGGCATATATTCACGCATTGAATTTTTAACCACGGAGAAATACTGGCGACCAAATTCATACAAAAAAGTGGAAAAATCACTCACCATCGCTTGGTTAAATTCAGTTAATTTAATGCCTTCGTCAACCACTTGCCATGACGCATACTGGCTTTGCCACGCACGATTAAGCGCTGCTATATCAGCATATTTAGCTTTTAATAATTGACTAAAATGCGCTTTGGTTGGGCTTGTTTTTGCGTTAAGTGCTAAGGCACTTAGTACAACACCATATTGTGTTTCTACGCTGCCCATTTGACCCCAGCTTTTTTCATTGTCGATAAATACGCCAATACACCACGGACTCTTATTTACCTCTAAGGCGATTTGTTGCACGGTAGCGTCTGCACGTAGCGCAAATTCAGGATCAAACGGATCTGGTAGTGGCGACCAATAATCATTGCCACTGCTCACCGTTTTGAAGTTACCAATGATCCAACCGTTGGCGAAATAAGGATATTTATCAAGTTGATAATAACTCGGGTCAATCCAGTTACCAAATGAAGTAAAACCCCAAGATTGCATACGTTTTATGGTGGTATCGCGCCATTGTTGATTAATTTCCTCAAGGTCATTGGTTTGATATTTACGTGCCAAATTGGCTTGATAAAAACTGTAGGTTTCACCGCGAGGGATCACGCCGGTGTGAATTTCACGTCGATAGCCAAAATGCTCAGCCATCGCTTCACCGTATTTTGGCAACCAAGTGAACATATTGGCTCTTAAATCTGAACTTTCGAAACGTGTTGGCCATGCTTTTTCAGGCGCTTGGTTAAGTCCAACTGAATCTTCAGGTGTTAAATCACCCGGTTGGCGCTGCACTATCGTGCTTGGGTCAAAATCATAACCGGTAATAGTTGATGTATTTGCCATGCGAACATTGGCAATGCCATTTGAGAAAAACAAATACCCCTGCGGATCGACCAAGCTCCATTTTCCTTGGTACTTTTCAACGCGGTAATAGCCAGTCGCTTTAAGCTGTGGACCATCTGCCCAGCCATTAAATTTACTGCGCCCCGCCAAAACTTGCTCGCTTAATTGCGCTTGCTCTTTGTTTGAAATAGCAATCAGCTCAGCGTTGTTTGATACTTTATTAACGAAGTCTATGCTTGTGCTTTGACCAAATTTATCAACCAAGCCAACCAGATAGTCTTGATTCACTTTTTTAGGTTGAACTAAACGGATATTGTCAAAGGTTAGTGCTTTATCTTCACCAACACCGGTTATTTTAAATGCAATGCTTTTAACTTTTGATAAGTCGATATTTTTTACGCCATAACGCCAAATCACAGGAATGTAGTCATCTTGCCAGCTAGGTGGATTGCTTCGAATACCTGTTTCAGTGGTTAAATCCTGCCCTTTTAATTCAATAACATAAGCATCAGCTGAGTTTTTGGCTATGGCAAAACTGCGATTATGAGCGGCGCCATGTTGATCTTTAACCGAGACATAAACATGAGCAGATGAATTAAGTGGGTTGGCAATATCAAGGGCAACACCAAAGTCGCCGTGGTCGCTCCAATCCCAGTATGTATCTGCTTGAAATTCAACACTGGCGTTATGATGTTTGCCACTATCAAAGTGTATTTTTAGAGCGCGACTATTGTTGTGCTGCACAAATTCACTGCGCGCATTATTTAGCACTAGCTTATTTGGCTGAGGGTTTTCTTGAATGCTTTGTTGATTGATTAACTCGCTACTTTTCCCAGAACTTAGCCCAGAGCTATGCTCGAACGAGTACAAAACTGTATTGGTTACTTGATGCGCTTGCGTTAATTGTTCGCCATTACCACAAGCCATCAAGCCCGTTGTTAATGTAATAACGCTTAACGCTTGATACCGTATTTTCACTTTATCCCCTTGTTTACTGTTTAAAAGTTTTTCTCTAATGCGTGTTTATCTTTGCAATTTGCTTAACCAAACAAGCAACGCGTTGAGTTAATGCTTGCTTTTGTTCATCGCTATAAACCGGTTGCGCTAAACTGCCGCCAACACCTATGCCTTTTGCGCCTGCATGAAAATAAGCCAAGGCATTGTCTTCATCGATGCCACCTACTGGAAAAAAGGGCACGTCTAAAAAAGGCCCTTTTGCTAGCGCGGCTAAGTACTCAGGGCCAATGGGTTGGGCAGGGAAAAGTTTGACAATATCAGCGCCATAATCGACGGCATCAACAATATCGGTCGGTGTATACGCGCCCATTACTACTGGCACATCATGTTGATGAGCAACCTTCACCACGTCAGCCTTGGCATTGGGCGTAACTAAAAACTCAGCGCCAGCAGCAATGGCTTGTTGTGCCAAATGCCCATGAGTAATAGTGCCTGCGCCTATCATCATCTGTGGAAACACCTGTTTTATTTTTGGTAAATAAACATCGTAGTTAGGCGTATTACTGGTAACTTCTACGGCATTAACGCCGGCATCATGCAAACACTGCACGATGGCAAGAATATCTTCGGGGTTTTCAACTCGAATAATGACAATTAGCTTTTCAGCTAATAAACGCGTTAAACGTTGTGTTTTCATAAGGTTTACCTTGATAAATTTTCAATAAGTGGCGCAGAGCTTGGCATTTTTATTTGCTCGACCTTGCCCACTAAAAAGATATATGACATCAGCCCTATTACCGCTAATGCCGCAATCATGGTTAGCGCAGCGCTAAAGTCGCCATCTTGTGCGAGAAAACCTATCGCTAACGGCACAGACACCGCCGCTAAGCCGCCAATAAAATTGAAACAACCACCCACTAAACCAACCATTTCTTTGGGTGCAATTAAGGAAACAAAGACCCAGTTAATCGACGCTAAGCCGTTACCAAAAAAGGTTATTGATAAAAATAACGTCACCATAGCGGTGCTTTCTACATAGTTCGCGCCAATAATGGCACTTGATAAAAACAAGCCGACCATAATCGGTGCTTTGCGTGAAAACTCATTGGAATAGCCTTTGCGTACCAACCAGTCAGAAATAAAGCCCGACAGTAATACGCCAAAAAATGCTGATAAAAACGGAATAGAGGCAACAAACCCTGTGGTTAGCTCACTTAAACCGCGATGTTTGGCAAGGTAGGTAGGAAACCAGGTTAAGAAAAAGATCATCGTGCCACCAAGGCAAAATTGACCAATGTAAATGCCCCATAACTTTTTATGACTAAAGGCAAGTTTAAGCTTTTGCCAGCTAACGGTTTGCGACGTGCTTTTAGTTGCTTGCACCCTGGTTTTTTCCACTAGTTGGGCTTTTTCCACTTGCTGTGCTACTTCTTCTTCAGTGTTCGTATCTGGATCGCGATAAAAGGCATACCAAATACCTGCCCAAACAATGCCAATTAAGCCAGAAACAATAAATAACCCGCGCCAGCCAAACCATTCTTGGATCACCGCTAATACCGGCATTAAAAACGCTAAACCAATAAACTGCCCTGAGGTATAGACCGCAATAGCACTGGCGCGCTCTTTTTCGTCAAACCATTGCGTCACAATTTTATTGTTGGCCGGATAAGACGGCGCTTCAAAAAAACCAATCGCCATACGACAACCAATGAGCGCGGCAATACTACTCACTAAGCCCTGCACTATGGTGGCGAGCGACCAAGCAACTAAAATAATAGGGTATAAAATACGCACTCTAACGTTATCAACTAATATTCCGCCGGGTATTTGCATGGCGGAATATGTCCAAGCAAACGCTGAAAATATCAGCCCCATTTGCACGGAAGAAAGGGATAAATCATCAGACATTGCTGCTGCGGCAACCGAGATATTGGTGCGGTCCATATAATTAATCACTACCGAAATAAAGATTAATCCGAGCACCGAAAATTTTTGTTTTTTAGTTTTATTCATCATTTTTACCAATTTTGATAGCTGCCGTCAGCGCGCACCAAACGTGGTGGCTCCCAAAAATCGAAGCTGAGCTTTTGCACTGCTTGCTCGTTCACTTCAATACCTAAACCCGCACGGTTAGCGACATCAAGATAAGCGCCATTAAGCTTGGGGCGATGACTAAATACTTCATCCACTTGTTCAAAATCGCCGTCATAGGGCGGCCACTCTAACCAGGCAAGGTTGCTGATCGCTGCGCAATAATGAATAGAAGCGGCGGTGCAAATTGGGCTTAACGGGTTATGCGGCATCATGTCGATGTATTTGCTTTCACACATGGCAGCAATTTTCATCGACTCGGTAAAACCGCCTGCGTTGCAAATATCAACTCGGGCAAATTGCGTAATGCTTTGTTCAACAAAAGGCGCAAAGTCCCACTTGCTGGTAAATTCTTCACCTATCGCTAATGGTGTATTTATCATCGCTTGTAACTGTTGATAACTCGCAGGTGATTCAGCGCGAATCGGCTCTTCCAAAAAATCTAAGGTATTACTAGGCATTTTTTGACAAAAAGACACCGTTTCTGCAGGCGTTAATCTATGGTGATAGTCAACTCCCAAAACGATCTCTTCACCTAGGGCTTCTCGCGCTTTGGTTAGCCAATGCGCCGCTTGTGCAATTGATTTTCGTGGACAAAATTCCGTGGCAGTTTCTGCATTACCATGCTCGCCGGTCGTGGTACGAATCGCCTGCCAGCCTTGCGCTTTCAATGTAACGAGGTGGTCTATTAATTCCTGCGAATAAGGCAATGTTGACGTGGCGAACACTGGAATTTTATCGCGCTGTTTACCACCCAATAATTGATAAACCGGCAGGTTGAAATACTTGCCAATCACATCGTGCAAAGCAATATCAATAGCGGCAATTGCTGCGGCAAGTACCCTGCCTCCTTCAAAATACTGACTGCGATACATTTCTTGCCATAAAGCATTAGGGTTTAACGCAGACTGACCAAGTAGAAACTCTCGAAAGTGATCAATTGCGCCAACAACCGCACGTTCACGCCCAGAAAGCCCTGACTCGCCCCACCCACAAATGCCTTGGTCAGTTTCTACTTTCACCAAACACACATTGCGAAACCCCAGCCAAAACGCGTAGGTTTTTATATTAGTGATTTTCACAGGCGACCCGCACTTCTATTACTACTTTTAAGCAACTGCATCGCCCACTCGTTTTCACTGTGGTTAATATGATCTCGCAGTAATGACTTAGCTTGTTCAACCTCGCCCTTTGCTAAGGCGCTTAATAAGGCTTGATGTTCAACACCCGCTTCTTTAATACGCGAAGGTGAGATAGGTAAGGCCGCATGAAAAGCTTGTAGCAATAACTTGTTTTTCCGCCAAACACTAAGCGCTTCTTGATTGTAATGATCTTGATACATGATGCCGTGAAAAAGCGTATCTAACTCGCGATATTTAGCGTACTCGTTACTCGCTAACGCTTGCATTTGCTCGAGTACATCTTGCAATTGTGCAATTTTTTCATCGCTGACAGTTTCAATAAACTCGTTGATAAAATAAGGCTCTAACAAAGCCAGTAACTCAAAGGTATTACGCATCGCCGCATATTCGAAGGTCGCGACACTGGCGCCACTGTTTTTTTGAAATGATACAAACCCCTCGCCAGCTAATTGTTTCAACGCTTCACGTACAGGGTTAATGCTGGTATTAAAGCGCTTTGCCAATTCAGTGGTTACCAAACGATCACCACTTTTTAAACGGCCTTTAGCAATATCTGACAATATTTGGTGATAAACACTGTCGCTCGCGTTTACCGACAAAGACGAAGTAAAGGTTAATATTTGTGCACACGATTGCTGCATTTTTTACTTTTCCAAATTACACATTATTTACTATAGATTACACATAATGATTAAATGATCAACACATTTAACTGTTTATTGTTGACAATCACCCCTTATATCTACTGAGTTAAGAGCAAAAAACGCATAACTAAAAAAGGTCATTTTAGCTGTGCTACTCAAATATCCGACAAAAAGATTAAGGCATATATTTGATATTTTATTCTTATATATTCGTATTCAAATCCAAATATGTGCAATAAAATGCTGTTATTGATTAAAAATAATAAGTAGCAAATTATGGATAAATGCAAGTTTGACGACCCATTTAAAAACGCAAGAGAAGATAGCGGCATCGCGAAAATAAATGATCAAGACGAAGCTGTAACCATGGTGCTTGGTTTAAAAGATGTAAGAAAATGCGCACATAATTGGAAAACCTATCAATCGGGTGCAACCCCGGGGCGCATCGTTATTCCGTCTGAGGTAAATATTCGCACTACAAGGCAAATTCCGTTTGAACTCGACCCGCCTGAACATAAAGATTATCGCGCTGTAGTTGAACCTTGGTTTAAACGCCCATTAGAAAGTGACTATCAAGCAAAGCTTAATCACATAATTGCCGAACTTATCGATGAAGCACTTAGCTTACAAAGCATTGAAGTAGTTGAAGAGTTTGCCTTAAAACTGCAATCACGAGCACTCACCTTGCTGTTAAATACCCCTTATGAAGAAGCGCAAACGTGGATTAATTGGGGCACACATGTTTTTAGAAGTGAAGAAACCGCATTAGATGCAGATAAAGCCAATATTTTATACCACTATATCGATGAGCAAATTGAACGCGCCATTGCTACACCAAGCGATGATTTGTACTCAGTATTGCTAGCATCTGAAGTCAACGGTAAAAAACTCACCAAAGAAGAAGTAAAAGGGGTAATGATCCTTACTTTTGCGGGCGGTCGAGATACGATAATTAATGCCGTTACTAATACATTAGCTTACTTATCTGAGCACCCAGAGGCCTTAGCTCGTTTAAAAGCTGAACCTGAGATCAGCGGCAAAGCGGTTGAAGAGTTTGTCCGTTACTTTTCACCGCTAACGCATATGGGACGTATTAGTACCGAAGACAGTTCAGTGTGCGAGCATGCGATAAAAGCTGACAGTAAAGTATCACTGTGTTGGGCATCAGCTAATCGTGACGCTAAGGTTTTTGACAAACCCGATGAAGTGGTACTTGATAGAAAAGTAAATCCTCACGTAGGTTTTGGCTTCAGTCACCATAATTGTTTAGGTGCAACGCATGCCAGACAATTGCTCAATTGCTTAGTGACGCAATTAGCCCAAAAAGTACAATCGATTACGATTAACGATAGCGAAGAAAACATTGAAGACTTACAACAATTTCAACGTAAAGTCGGCTACCACAAATTAAACGTAAGCTTTCACTCAACGTGCAAATAATAACGATATAACAAGGAATCATTATGGCTAAAATTACTTTTATCACCGCAGATGAAGAGCAAGTTACCTTAGAGGCTGATTCAGGTTCAGTAATGGAACTTGCCGTTGAAAATAGCATTAGTGGCATTGACGGCGATTGCGGCGGTGTATGTTCATGCGCCACTTGTCATGTACAAGTAAAACCTGAGCAAATGGCACAAGTTGGCGCCGCTAGCGAAATCGAAAAAGACATGTTGGAATTAGACGATAATGCAAATGAATACAGTCGCTTATGTTGTCAAATCGATATTTCTGAACAATTAGATGGCATTACACTACACGTTGTTAGTAGTTAAGGTATTTTTGCGATATGTCGGCAACTAACGCTAAAACAGGATCAGAAAAAGTGTCAGAACAAAGCTTGGAACTCAACTCGATACAAAATGCGATACAAGAGACACCAACCTGCATTATTGTTGGTGCCAGTCATGGTGGGGTAAATGCTGCGTTTTCACTAAGAAAAGAAGGTTGGCAAGGTGACATTATTTTAATTGATGCCGACCCTGCTCTGCCCTACCACAGACCGCCACTGTCGAAAGCTTATTTAACCGAGGCTAACGACGGTAAGCTTGCCATTCTTAAACCGCAAGCAAGTTATGAGAAAGCCAATATTAGGCTATTGCTTGGCACTAAAGTGACCAAACTCGACCAAAAAGCACAAACCATTCAACTGGAAAATAATGTGTTGTTGCAGTACCACAAGCTAATTTTAGCCACAGGTGCCAGTGCTTTTATACCACCAATATCAGGCATTGAAGACACTAGCAAGGTATTTACCTTGCGTACCAGCAAAGATATTGATTTGATTAAAGCAGCCTTTCATCAAACCGAGAAAAAACGGGTTGTCATTATTGGTGGTGGCTACATTGGCTTAGAAACGGCAGCGTCGATTAAAAAGCTAGGCGGTCAGGTAACAGTATTAGAGCGAGAACAACGTTTGCTCGCTCGAGTAACATCTGCCGATATGTCTGAGTTTTTTCAGCAATTACACACCAACAACGGCATCCTCGTTAAAACGGGGCAATCGGTTTGTGCAATGCGCTCAGCCAATAACGAAATTATTGTGGATTGTGACGATAATAGCCAATACACAGCAGATATTGTCATCGTTGGTGTTGGCGTCAAAGTAAATCAAGCGCTGGCTGAACAAGCAGGATTAACACTACAAAATGGCATTGAAGTGAATCATCAATGCCAAACCAGCATCGATAATATTTACGCCATTGGTGATTGTGCTTTTCATCATAACCAATATTACAATCGTTGGCTGCGTTTAGAGTCGGTACAAAATGCTGTTGATCAGGCAAAAGTTGCTGCCGCAAGTATTTGTGAAAAAGAAGTTAGTTACGATGCGATACCTTGGTTTTGGTCAGATCAATTCAACGTTAAATTGCAAATGGTCGGCTTAAATACCGGATTTGATCAGGTTATCATACGTAAAGAAAACGACGATGCTATGAAGTTTTCGGCTTGGTATTTTAATGGCGAACAGCTGTTATCAGTTGATACCGTTAACCATGCAAAAGCCTACGTGCTCGCCACTAAGCTATTAAAGCAACGCAGTAAAATTGATAAAAGTGCATTGGCAAATAGTGATATTGCCTTAAGTCTAGATAGGGTAATTAACAGCTAACAAATAAGCGCTTTACCAAAATATTGCAGTAAAAAAGGGCAATGATAATTAAACGTATCGTTGCCCTTTTTACTATAAAAGAGTTACCTACTAAGCTACCGTGTCTGTTTTATTAAAAAGTGCCTTTTGATATTGCAAAGGTGTGCTGTCAAATTGCTTTTTAAACTGAGAGATAAAATGCGACGGGCTAGAAAAATTTAAATTATAGCTAATATCGGTGATCGAGACTTTGCCTCGGCTTAATAAGCGCGCCGCTTGATAAAGTTTATGCCTTAACAAGTATTCTGAAAAACTAACCCGAAAAACACGCTTAAACTGGCGAGAAAAATGCGATGGCGACATATGACACAGACTTGCCGCATCAATCATCGACAGATCCACTTCTTCATTTTGGCGAAAATAGTTAATTACCGGCAACAGTTTATCGTAACCAGCCGCGTGATTAACACCGCTAACCTCAGCTTTTTGCACGGGTTTGCTATGTTCTGAAATCCACAAGACCAACAGCTTTAACAGCGTTAAACTCTTTTGGCTATTCGGGTTTTGCTCGTAACTGGCTAGCAACCATTTAACCAGCTGATTAATATTTTCTTTTTCTTCAGGCGGAATACGTAAATGCATGCCTTGTTTGAAAAAATTCTCGCAGCAAACCAGCCCGACCGATTCAAAAAATTCCGGTAATATTTGCACAATATGCCACGACTTTGCTTTAGTGCTTAATTCAAAATCATGCGCTTCTAACGCTGGCGTAAAGACAATATCGTTACTTTGCAGCTGTGTTTGCCCTAAGTTATAAAAATAATTGCCGTCAATTTCATCAAAAATAATAAACTCGTGCACTTCATGAAAATGCATAAAGCAACTATAGGGTTCATTTTTCTGATAACTGACTTGGTGGATCTCAAACTGATAGCCTCTTTCAATACGAAAAGGCTCACAATATACATCTCTCATAACTAACCTACACTTTGTTACACGTCACGATAATGATATTAATAAGCAACAATGTCTAGTAGGAAAGCAAAAATAAGCATATATTTAACATTTAATCATTTAATTATGATGGAAGTATGCTCAAGCTCATGATTGAATTAAGCTAACTAAATCTCTATTGAGCAACTTATGAAAAAAACAAATGCGGTCATTTCAAATGGCAAGGGTGAATTTTATTTAACCACTATCGACGTTGGTGAGCCTCAAGCAAACGAAGTACGGGTAAAAATAAAAGCAGCAGGTATATGCCATACCGATTGGGATTCTATTCAACACTGGAATAAAGACTTCATTGTCGGTCATGAAGGTGCCGGTATTATCGACGCTATAGGCGAAAATGTTAGCCACCTAGCCATTGGCGATAAAGTTATTTTTAATTGGGCCATTCCTTGCGGTGAGTGCTTTCAATGCAATGAAGGTAATTTACACATTTGCGAAAAAAATTCGCCCGTATGTGGCTGTGAATTAGAGGGCCATGCCCATATTGAAAGTAGCCAACATAACCACACACCTATTGAGCGTTCTTTTCATTTAGGTACCATGTCTGAATATGCTGTGGTCAAAAGCCAAGCCGTGGTGAAAATTAACAGCGACATTTCATTTGCTGCCGCAGCAATTGTTGGTTGCGGGGTAATGACCGGATGGGGCTCTGTGGTTAATGCCGCTAAAGTTGATGTTGGCAGTAGCGTTTGTATTATTGGTTGTGGCGGTGTTGGCTTAAATGCAATTCAAGCCGCGAAACAGTCAGGTGCGGCAAAAATTATTGCAATTGATATAAACGAACAACGTTTAGCGCAAGCTAAAAGTTTTGGCGCAACTCACGGCGTAATTGCCACAAAAGCCGATAGTGATTTTAAAAACGTTGCCAATGAAGTAAAAGCCTTAACTCAAGGTCGCGGCGCCGACTACGCCTTTGAATGTACCGCAATTCCAGCCCTTGGCTCAGCGCCTTTGGCCTTAATTAGAAATGCCGGCACAGCGGTGCAAGTGAGCGGCATTGAGCAGCGTATTGACTTTGACTGTGAATTATTTGAATGGGACAAAATTTACATTAACCCGCTATATGGCATGTGTAACCCTGAACGCGATTTCAATAAAATTCTCAGCCTTTATAACAATAACCAAATGAAACTAGAAGAATTAGTCACTAAAACCTATACCTTAGCGACGTTACAACAAGGCTTTGACGATATGCTGAACGGGCGGATCGCCAAAGGTGTGGTGATCATTGATGAAACCGAGTAACTGATATGACAATTTTACGTGTTGAAAAGTCAGCGCCAAATTACAGCCGAGAAAATACCACCACCCTAACCTTGCACAGCAGTCATATTGGCGGTCGACAAGATGTTAGCATTTATCATCAAGCAACAACTGCTCAAGAGTTGCCGATCATTGTGTTATTGCATGGTGTATATGGTTCAAATAATGTCTGGATGGAGTTAGGCGGCGCGCATCTGGTTTATGAAAAGTTGCGCCAACAAGGCTTAAACGAATTTGTATTAGTAATGCCTTCTGATGGTGGCTTGTGGGACGGATCTGGTTATTTACCCTTGTTAGAACATGGCGACTATGAAAAATGGATAGTTGAGGATGTTATTAACACCGTGGTTGAAAACATTGAATGTGTCAGTACGCAAAGCAATATTTACCTAACAGGTTTATCGATGGGCGGCTATGGCGCGTTGCGTTTAGGCGCAAAATATCCGGAACGCTTTTGCGGCATATCCGCTCATTCATCAGTAACCTCATTAGCTGACTTACAACAATTTATTGAGAATCCGATCAGCGATTACTGCTGTGAAGATGCAAACGAAAGCAATATTATCTATTGGTTAGCAAAACATAAAGATGCCCTACCACCGTTAAGGTTAGATTGCGGAGAAAGCGACTCGCTTTATCAGAGTAATCTTGCCTTATGTAATGAAATGACGGCAATTGACATCGACTTTCAATTTGAAGCCTTAAGTGGCGGTCACGAGTGGCCGTATTGGCACAACAACCTATCAAAAACATTGCTGTTCTTTAATACGATAGAAAATGCGATAGAAAATGCGATAGAAGAAAAAGCTAGCAAAAAGTAGTCACACAGAAGTCACACTTTGCTTTGACAATACGTTGATTGTTCACCGAGTCTCACAGATATTGCTCGGCAACTGATTAGCGTGTTGTTATTGTTATCATAATCAACTCGCCTTGAGTTTTAACATCCCCTAATCACTTGAAATAAAAGTACTTTGCTGTAGATTATTCAAATTCGTAGTGAATTAAATGAAGGACAAAAACGATGTTTGAAGGTTTGGCTGTTTATACTGGCTTACTTGCATCAATATGGATTGTTGTTGGTGTTTATATCGCCAGTATATTTTACACTGGCTACAGTCATAGCAAACAATTTTGCAGCGAACTTGGCGCTAAAGGTAGTCCCACCGAAAAACTGTCGCCAGTTATCAATAATTACCCGTTAGGTTTTTTATTTTGCTGTTTTGGTTGGTATGTGGCTCAATTAACAAACACATCAATGCTTGTTAATCTGTCTGGCTATTTTATCATTATTCATGGCATAGGTACTTGGGTTGCAGGTTATTTCCCTATGGACTTAGATCCCTACACCAAGAAGCCAACTTTCGATTGTAAAGTGCACTCGTGGGCAGGGTTTATTATGTTACTTTCGCTCATTGTTGCGCCTACTTTAATTGTATTTACTTCAGCGTCAGCAACCATTCCTTTGCATTTTCGCCTCTTCTCATTCATTTGTATTGTCGCTGCCATTTACTATTTATATGCGATGGCTAAAGCAGTAAAACAGCAAAGCAACCCAGGCATTCATCAGCGAGTTTCCTATGGGTTTCAATTAGCCTGGCTAAGCAGTTTCACCTTAGTTCTTGCCTAAATCCATTAACTAGGTAGTTAATAAAAATCATTTACAACCACTCTATTAAGTTGTTGTAAATGATGTAATATTGGCGATATTGGATAAATACAGTAGTAAAAAACGATGAGTTATTTAAAAAATGTTTTGGTTGCAATAGACCAGCTCGGCAATGCGCTATGTGGTGGAAACCCCGATGTTACCATTTCAGCCCGCACAGGCTATTTTGCCAATGTCGGTGATACGTCGATAAGAATGTGGTGGCAACTAATGGAGCGCATCATTAACTTTGCCTTTAGTCCGTTTGATGGTCCAAATCATTGCCTTGATGCCTATCATGCCGACAATGAATCTCATCACAACGAAGGCAGTGACTTTTTAAGAGCATTATTAGGATTTATCATTATCGTCACTTGTCTCTTCATCGCCATTTTATCGAGGGTTTGGGTAGTTTTTTTGCCAAGTTCAGGTTATAAAGCCCAACAGTAACAACCTTATCAAGTGAGAATTATGCGAAAATCAGATAAAAAATTAGATAATCAACTGACAAAAGCATTAACCCAAGTGTGTGAAAGCGCTTTAAAAGACATCAACGGTTTTAACTGGTTAACTCACCTTGTTAATTACAATAACTTTCCAAAAAGCTTAAAAATTGTTTGTGTGTTTGATAGTGATGAAAGCCTTAAAAATTATCTGCACTCGTCTGCTAAAGAGACAATTCAATCTGCGATTAACGCTCAATTTAAATGCCTTGATATTAAGCTCAGCAATATCAAGGCACATATTTTATACGACACTGAAGAGCAATGTTTAAACCAACATCAAGGGCATTGGGGCAATCGATTAAGCTTAGTCAGTTAAAACGTTAAATAATTCGCTGCGCTTGTTGTTGCGCACTAATAACAACCGCGATTGATTTAGACGCTGGCGTATCACTTAAATCGCCTTTATTGGTTAATGCCACTAGCGGATTTGCTTCGGGAAAATAAGCAGCGACATTGCCTTGAGGAATGTCATAAGGTACTAATTTAAAACCCACAATTTTACGTTCGACCTTATCTGGCCATAAACTAGTAACATCTACCCGCTGCTGCGCGAAAAAACCTAAATCTTTAATATCTTGCGCGTTCATCAAAATAATATCGCGCTCACCACTTATGCCGCGATACCTGTCTTCATAACCATAGACGGTGGTATTGTATTGATCATGAGATCGCAACGTTTGCATGACAAAAATACGATTATCAGACAAGGCTCTAATCGATGCTGGCACGATATCTTGTGGAAGATCGTGGCGAGAGAAATTGGCCTTCTCAGTTGTGGTGTGCCATTGATAATTTGCCGCACTGTTACCCAAATAAAAACCACCGCGCTGATTTACCCGCTCGTTCATGTTAGAAAATTCAGGCAAGGTTTTAGCGATATATTCTCGAATTAAGTTGTAATTGCTCGACAAGGCTAACCAATCAACGGGCGATTTACCTAATGTCGCCTGCGCCATGCCTGCAATAATAGCAGGCTCTGAGCGCATATTGTCGGTATTAGAGTCAACCACACCTTGTGATTTATGCACCATAGAAAAAGAGTCTTCCACGGTGACAAATTGCGCTTTAGACGCTTGCATATCAATATCAGTGCGCCCTAAACAAGGCAAAATTAATGATTGCTCACCCGGATAAAGGTGGCTCATATTTAATTTAGTGGCAATATTTACCGTTAATTTACACCGTGAAAGTGCTTGTTTAGTGATATGTGTATCTGGCGTTGCTGAGACAAAATTACCGCCTAAGGCAATAAATACCTGACTTTTTCCGGCAAGCATGGCTTCAATCGCTTCGACGGTATTATGACCATGTGCCCTTGGTGGCTCGAATGAAAAAGTATGAGCTAACGCATCAAGAAATTCAGCGCTAGGTTTCTCATTAATGCCCATGGTTCGATCACCTTGAACATTTGAGTGACCGCGCACTGGGCACAACCCCGCCCCTTTTTTGCCAATTTGACCAAATAACAATTGCAGATTTGTGATTTCTTCAATAGTGGCAACCGAATGTTTATGCTGAGTAATGCCCATTGCCCAAGTTACAATCACCTTTTTTGCTTGCTGGTAAAGACTTGCTGCTTGGCTAATTTGGGCTTTTGACAAACCTGATTGCTGCTCAATTTGCTGCCAAGATGTGGCGTCAACCTTTGCCAAATATGTGTCTAAACCTTGGGTATGTTGTTCAATAAAATCAAGATCAAATACGGCACTGTTTTCTTTCACCGCTTGTTGATGACGCGCAAGTAACACTTTAACCATGCCGCGCACACACGCCATATCACCACCTAAATTGGGGGTAAAATACTGCTGAGTGATCTTAGTCGCACTGCCGGTCAGCATATCTTTAGCAGATTGAGGATCAGCAAAACGCTCCAGACCACGCTCTTTCAAGGTATTAAAAGTGACAATGCTGGCACCTCGCCGAGCGGCATGGCTAAGTGAGTCAAGCATTCTCGGGTGATTAGTGCCGGGGTTTTGACCAAAGACAAATATTGCATCTGCATGTTCAAAGTCATCAATTTTAACGGTGCCTTTACCAATGCCAATTGCTTGCTTTAAGGCAATGCCGCTGGCTTCATGACACATATTGGAACAATCAGGAAAATTATTGGTGCCGAACTTTCGCACAAAAAGCTGATATAAAAATGCCGCCTCGTTGCTGGCACGACCCGAGGTATAAAATTCCGCTTGATTGGGGTTTTCTAAACGATTTAATTGCTTGGCAATTAGCTCAAAGGCATCTTGCCAAGTAATGGCTCGGTAGCGATCGCTTGCTCGGTCATAAACCAAAGGTTCGGCCAATCGCCCTTGTGATTCAAGAAAATAACCCGTTTGTTTGCGTAAAGCACTTACGGTATGTCTGGCAAAAAAATCTGCTCCAACTCGTAAAGACGTTGCTTCCCAGTTGACGGCTTTGGCACCATTTTCACAAAACCTAAAACGACCGGGTTCGTCTTTTTCACCCCAAGCACAGCCCGGGCAATCAAAGCCATGTTCTTGGTTAGTTTTCAGTAAATTTTTAATATTTTTAGCAATATTTTTGCTTTTAATTAAATGGCTAGCAGTGCTTTTAAGTGCGCCCCACCCACCTGCGTGACCCTGATATTTTTTTACTGACATAAGCTACCTAGTTTGCTCTTGGCTTGTTCTGTATTTGTTTTATGCTTGTTTTATATTTGTTTTGCTCGATTGTTAAGCCTGCTTGCTACTTAACTCTCTCTTTTTCTTTCTCTTTTATTTTCTCTTTTACGTCTTATGACAAATACGTTGATGCGCGCTATAAACATTAAACTGCTCAGCTTTAGTAAAGCCGACCAAAGTAACATTAAACTGACGCGCTGCAGTAATCGCTAAACTCGACGGAGCGCCGATGGCAATAACAACAGCAATGCCCGCCATGATGGCTTTTTGCATGAGCTCAAAGCTGACCCGTCCGCTTAATACAAGAATAGACTGTTTGGCAAAACTGTCTGTTTGCATTAGCTTGCCAATCACTTTATCTACGGCATTATGACGCCCAACATCTTCAAAAACGCCCTGCCATTTTTTATTAGCAATTAAGCCAGCACCGTGCACACTACCGGTGAGGTTAAACAGCTGCTGACGCGCACTTAACTGTTTGGAAAATTCAATAATATCAAGACACGATAACCATGCATTACTTTCATCAATAGCACGATTAGAGGCTAGTGCAAGGGCTTGCAGCGAGCTTTTGCCGCAAATACCACAACTTGATTGGCTGGCAAATGTGCGCTGTATTGCCTGCCAGTTAACATCAACATCGGCAATAAGCTTTATTTCAATATGATTATTGGTGTTTGGGCTACTTTGGTTATACGAGTTATGTGGCTTATTTTGATTATTTTGGTGAGAAGAGTCTTGGTCGTAGTAGCGAATCGAACATACATGATGTTGGCTAGTGATAATATTTTCACTAAACAATAAGCCCATCACCAATAGTTGATCATCACCTGGGGTGCGCATCATCACAGTAAGGTCGCGTGTTAACCATTGCTTTGAAGCATTATCAAAAAACGTCATGCTAACAAGCAAAGGCTCTTCAACAATGACTGTGTCTTGAACAGCACAATACGTGCCTTGACGGGTGTATTTTAAGGTATTGAGTTGTTTTGTTGGCGATGCAGTTAACGCACTAATTGAAGTTTTCATCATGCCGCATTTGCTTAAACCTTGAACGCATTATCATGAAGATGTTTTAATGACTAACAAATAAGTCATTAAAACATCTCGATTTATTAAAGCTCTATAACAACAAAATCACTTCAATAAGTCTATAACAATTCAAGCGCAAAATAGCATTTTAATGTTTATGAGTAACTGGTGGGCGATATGTGTCCATGCGCACCATAGCTTTACCTTCATATTCACGTTTTAACTGCCAAAGCGGTCTTTCTAATGTTAGTTCCCATTCAAAAATCTTTTTGTAAAGTTTGCGCACTTTGCCTGGGTATTGATAGGCTAAATTATGTAATTCTTGTTGGTCATTGGCAATGTTATATAACTCAGCGGGTCTATCTGGGTAACGTAATAACTTCCAATCTCCTGCTCTAATTGCTGCGCGTACTTCTTTTTTCCAAAATAAGTATTCATGCGGAGCTCCTGATTCTTCTCCGGTTAAAAATGGCATTAAATTCACGCCATCTACACCATCTGTTGGTGTTAGTGTTCCACCTGCGGCATAAACAAATGTAGGTAGCAAATCTAGGGTACTGATCGGTTTTTCATAGCGGCTATTGGCTTTAATTTTTCCCGGCCAGCGGGCAATAAATGGTACACGAATACCGCCTTCTAAATGATTCGCTTTAGTACCACTTAACGGAAAATTATCTGATAAGTTGGAATCTGAAGGACCGCCATTATCGTTGGTAAATACAATTAAGGTATTATCATCAAGACCAAGCTTCTCTAAGTTATCGATGATCTTGCCAACAGCTCTATCAAGCGATAATGTCATCGCTGCTAGGGTACGACGTTTCCCAGACAACCCCTTAACTTTAAGTAAATCGTCTGGATGCGCTTCCATAGGGGTATGCACTGCGTTAAACGACACAAAAGCAAAAAACGGACGATCTTGGTTTCTTGCAATAAAATCGTTCGCTTGAGCTGCTAAAAAGTCGGTCATGTATTTAGGTGTTTCTTGATAATGACCAAAACCATATTCCAGTTTTCGGCCTCTATCAATAGCCTTTAATTCCTTTTTGTCGTACTCAAAATAGCTACGTGCTCCGTTACGAAAACCGACAAATTCATCAAAGCCACGTTTTAACGGGTGAAATCTATCTGCCTCGCCTAAATGCCATTTACCAAAAATAGCGGTTTTATAACCGAGATTTTTCAAGCGTTCGGCCATGGTGACTTGATCAAGTGGCAAGCCCATTTCTTCATAATCTAATCCCGATTTACTCATGTACCCGGGCACGTTATTTTCTTCAAAACCAAATTTTTGCTGATATTTTCCGGTGATCAAACCCGCTCGAGAAGGCCCACAAACAGCAGCTGAAACATACGCTTGTTCAAACTTGGCACCTTGGCTTGCTAGTCGGTCTAAATTTGGGGTGTTAAAGTTAACTTGTTTATTCTTAATGCTACGTTGAAAACTAAAATCGCCATAACCGGCGTCATCTGAAAACAACAATATAATGTTGGGTTGCTGTTCTTTACCTATGCTTGAAAAAGGTAAAGCAACAAAGAGTAAAATAAGTAGACTATTTAATTTCATAACTGCCTCGCTCTTGTGCTTTTTTTAACTGCTGCTGATATAAGTCATCAAAAAACTTGTTTTTCGCTGCATCATAGTCATGTTTTTGCAAATGAATACTATTGATATTTTTTTGATTCCACAGGTTCCATAACTTAGCTAACTCAGCTTGTTTTTCAGGATGTTTATCAACTAAATTGGTCGCTTCGTAAGGATCTTTTGTCATATCAAAAAAGCTTCTGCCTACATTAGGTAACGATTGCTGCATATACTTATATTTTGGCGTTCGCACCGCCCAAAGGTTGTCGGCTTCTTCTAAGCGCCAAAATAAGGCGGAATGTGGACTGCCGCTTTTTTCATTTTGAATAAAAGGTAATAAATTTACCCCTTCTAATTTGCCGTCCGAGCTGTCGGCGTTTGCCAAAGCAACTGCAGTAGCCGCAATATCGAGTGATGACACCAATCCATCAAACTTAATGCCAGCGTCAATTTTCTTCGGCCAATGGGCAATAAAAGGTACATGAATGCCACCTTCTAACAAGGCAACTTTACCGCGTCGAAACGGTGTATTGTCAGCCCAGTCAAAGGTTGGCAACCAAGATTCAGGATAAACACCGCCGTTATCAGATAAAAAGAATATTAAGGTATTATCCAGTTTATTTTGTTTTTTTAAGGCAGTAATAACCCGGCCAATGCCCTCATCCATCGCATCAACCATGGCAGCATATATGCGACGATTTTTGTCTTTAATATGCGCATATTTATCAATATATTTTTGCGGAGCTTGTAATGGTGCGTGCGGGGCGTTATAGGCTAGATATAACAAAAAAGGGCTTTCACCACTTTGCTTGATATAATTAGCCGCGTCATTACTTAGTGCGGTCGTTAAATATTCATCAAATTCTGCCACACCTGAGTTACGCATTATGGGCAGTGAATAACCTTCGCCACCGATTTCAACTTCGCCCGGCATGTAGTAATGTCCACCATCTAGAAAGCCGTAAAAATAGTCAAAACCGCGCTGCATGGGTTGATACTTTGGTGCGCCACCTAAATGCCACTTCCCGATGATTGCCGTTTGATAACCAACGTTTTTTAGCCGTTTGGCAAATGTGATCTCGGTTAACGGCAAGCCCATATAAGGGTCATCTGGCATATAGGAAACATTATTTTCCATGCCAAATCTGGCTTGCGCGCGCCCCGTTAACAAACCAGCGCGCGATGGTCCGCAATAAGGATGAGTAACGTAACCATTGGTGAAAATAACACCATTATTTGCCAATTGGTCAAGGTTAGGCGTTTGAATGGCTGTTTTGCCGGTAAAGCCAACATCGTTATAACCTAAATCATCAGCCAAAATAACAATAATATTTGGTCGTTCATCTTGCGCAAAAGCATTGGTGAAGATCACGTTTGCCCAAAAAATCAACAACACAACGAATGGTGCTTTCATTTAGTTCTCCTTCTTAATAATCTCTATCGGGTAAATTTCATGCTTGTAAACGCTGCCATTACTCGAGGCAAACGAGGCATTTAAATAATAAAAGTGACCATCAGCAAGTTCTGATGATGGTGTTATACCGTCGAGTGAAAATGTCATTTGTGCTTGCCCCGACTGCGTACTTACCGCTTTGGGTTCGGTTAAAACAATGTCTTTGGCAGGGATCCACTTGTATTTAAATTCGCGTAACCAAAAACGAATACCGCCTTCATCTGAGGCAATCACTTTATTGCCTGAGCCTGCGTGATAGTTGACCTTAACAGTAAACTTTTCGCCAACCACCAAGGGCTTTTCTTGAAACTGCGCGGCATTGCTAATTTCGATATAGGGTTTAATTAGTGGTGCAACAGTTAGACTCACTTGAGCAGCTATTTGGTTATTTTTTGCTGAGACTGCTTCGATTATCGCTTGACCTTGTTGATGCGTCGTCACCTCACCTTTTGCGTTTACACTGGCTACATTTGGCTGACTACTGGTCCAGATTAGCGTTTTATCATCAGCATCATCAGGGATTAATGTTGCCTTAATCGTTACATTATCGCCTGCAATTAGTTCAGTAGTATCGGCATACAAAGCAACTTTTTGAAGCGGTTTGGCAAACCATGGCACAATAGTTACCTTGCTTTGACCCGCTAATTTATTCGTAACACTTTTCGCAGTACTTTTCGCAGTAATGGTTGCGGTTTCGCCAATACGTCCTGTCGCGTGAATAACGCCATTTTCATTGACACTAACCACTTGGGGATCACTCGATTGCCATCGTAAGGATTTGTCGGCATGATTTGGCAAGATATTGGCAATCAGTTGTTTAGTGGCATTTTCACGTAACGAAAGTGTTGCTGGCTCAACATCAATCTCAGTAGGGTCTACTTTATTGGTATCAAATAACTGATCGGCTTTTTTATTGCTAAACACATGACTTTCGCCATTACGCCACCTAACAGTGATAGATTCGATTGTATCTTCTTTACCTAAGCCAAAATGAACAATATTGAGTAAACTTTGCGAAAATACTGCGCCCGCAGAACCAACTAATTTACGATATTCCTGAGTGGGTGTTTTAACAATAACCTGCGCTGAAATCGCATCAACATTATCTTTGGGTGAATACCCGACCCTAACGAGTGCGTAGTGGTTATCGTTTACTTTGGTCTTGTTCGGCTGAGTTAAGGTGTTTTCATACAAATACCATTGGCCGTCTTCGCTGCCGTTGAGTAAGTCGATATCGCCATCTAAATCGAAATCGAATGCTTGGCCCATATCGCCATTACCCGGTCCGCCAACGTCGTTTGCACCATGCATAGTGGTAATTTCAAATTGATTGCCGTTATTTAGTAAAACAAAATCTGAAATTCTTGCGCCAATTTGTCCCCAGCGATAAACAAACAAATCTTGCAAACTGTCATTATTAAAATCACCCACAGTAACGCCTAAGGCATTACCACCAGTAGGTACGTTCCATTGTTTAGAAACATCGGTGAACTTTCCGTTATCATTTCGTAGCAAGATGTCTGCGATATTTCTATTTTCAGGTTCAAAGCCGAGCGTAACGTCTTTTACACCCGCAAGTGAAAAGCGGAATGTCCAAAATATATTGCCATTGCGCACTAACGCCGACTTCCATTTACCATTGCCCAAATAGCCAAAATAAACGCCATTTTCTGAAATATCGTCAGGCCAACCTTGTGCTGATGTAGGCAAAATATCAAGTGATTCACCAATATCTAAAATGTGAGAAGTTTTGTTAGCGCCTAAAAATATCGGGTAGTCTTTGTCGCGAAATGTCCCTTGTGTTAAAAATTTATATTTATAAAACTTTATCGCGCCGTCGGCGACAAATTCAAATTCATCTACACCTTTAAAACCACGCGGCTTAATAGAAAATTCTTGGCTAATTGGGTCGTGATCAACCGATGGTGCTTCACCAAAACCGTTTTCAAAGACTTTACCACGAGCAAGGTATAAGTCTTGATCACCGTCATTATCAATATCGATATCGGCAATGGCCATTACATCATGCAGCTTAGCGACATATTCAGGCAATTGCTCAGTAATATTGGTGTAGGTAAAATCGCCATTACCCTGCCATATCGACAAAGGGCTGTATAAAATAACATCGTCAATGTGGTCGTTATTAACGTCAGTAATAAGCGCACGTGACGGCTCTTGATCTTGCAAACCTTCTACAGGAGTATAAGTAAAACGACCGTCACCTAAATTTTTATAGAAAAAATGTTGGGGTTTAGCGTGGTCTAAGCTGGCTTCATTAATCAGCATTAAATCAAGATCGCCATCAAGATCCATATCAACAAATTTTGCTCCGCGACCACGACCGCCTTTATCAATGCCAACATCGCCAGTATTTAACACTAAGGTGCCGTTTTTGTTTTGATAAAAGTTCGCCTTTGACGGATTTTTACCATTACCACCGCCCATAGTGACCACCAGATCTAAATCACCATCATTATCGTAATCGCCTGCGGCAGTACCATGTAAATCGTGCATAAACCAACGCGCTAAATCTTTACCGTGTTTACTTACGCTGCCGTCACCATTATTCCAATAAAGCTTGCTTGGCTCGGCGTTATGATTATTAACAATTAAGTCGTAATCTCCATCGTTATCAATATCGGCAACGGTTGGTCCGCCATATTTGATTGAATTGGCTTTATCTAGACCGGCTTTAATGGAGCTGTCTTGAAAATCAATAAAGCTCAGTTCATTAATATCAGAAAATGTATACTGATTAATCGTCAATACGGAATCTTTGGCAACTAAGGTCAGCTTAACTGGTCCTAGTTGCTTAAATTTCACCATCGCATTTATTGTTTGCTCCCCCTTTTTTGGAATATTTAAGCTATCGATAATAAGGCGCTTATTCGCATAAACACTTAAGCTTGCATATTGCGCAGGGTTATTAATAACCAGTGTCAATCGCTTAGTTAACGTGCCGGTAACTTGGTATTCGATGTCAGTTGTAGCACTTGGTGTTAATTGTATCGGCAAGGCTACTTGCCTTTCACCACCGCAACTCATCACTAACAAACTCGTGATAAAAACAAGGATAAACCTCATTAGATGAGATATTTCTAGAACTTTCATAACAACTCTTGATTTAATGTTAATTGTTTACAACTTACACTTGTTGCTATTTTTTTACTAGCGTTTTATTTAACCACTCAATTAATTACGAGAAACAATCACCTAGTCTGTATTTTTATATAAATGATAAATTTGTATAAAAATAAATATTGTCAAAACACATTAAATGATCAATTATTGTTAACAATTTACAGAGAAGGAGTTAATTTATGAATAAATTACTGATAACAGATAAACAAGTTGAAGATTTTAACCGCGATGGCTATGTCATAATCAAAGGTTTTTACAACCAAGAAGAAGTGCAAAAACTACAAGATAAAGCCTTTAATGATGACAGCTTATACGAGCGCGCTTGGGATAAAAAAGATGCCTCAGGTACGGTCAGTAAAGTATGTTTATGGCAAGAGCTAGGCGATGATTTTTATTCGATGTTTTCACGCGGCAAACGCTTAACCGATTCTGTAGAAAAAATATTGGGAGAGCCGGTATTTCATACCACCACCAAAATAATGATGAAAGAACCACTTGTTGGCGGCGCTTGGGAGTGGCATCAAGATTATGGCTATTGGGCAACCGATAATTTTCATCTCTACCCTAAACTGGTTAGCTGCATGATCGCCATTAATAAAGCCACTGTTGAAAACGGCTGTTTAGAAGTATTAAAAGGCTCACATCATATTGGTCGTATCAATCACAATAAAACCGGTGATCAAAAAGGCGCAGACATGACATTTGTAGAGGAAGCGTTAAAGCATCATGAATTAGTGAAAGTCGAACTAGAGCCCGGCGATACCTTGTTTTTCCACTGTAATTTATTACACAAGTCCAATCAAAATCGCTCAACGGAACCTCGTTGGGTTATGATCCCAGCCTACTGCGCTGAAAGTGCCAAGCCGTTTAAAGAAAACTCGTTGCAATATCGTCCGTTGCACAAGGTTGAAGACAGTGAAATTTTAGCGTGGCAAGCATAAGCTAAAGCTTGTCTTGTCTGTCTTGTAAAGGTTAAAAAAACAATAAAAAAGGTTTTGCTCGTTAATTAGCAAAACCTTTTTTTTGTTTCTTCAAAGGCACTAATTTGGCTAAGAAGTTAGCTCACCACTAAGTACTTTTAATGCGCTCAAGTTTGTACGGATAGCTATTGTCTGCTTGCCATTGACCAACGTACAAATTGCCATCTTGGTCTGCAATCACGCCATGAGCATGTTTAAAGAGCTGCCAATTAGTCGTTAACGGCTGTAGTTCGCCATGAATATATTCTGGCGGCTGAGCGCCAATGGTGCTAATGACCTTATTTTCTTTGTCAAAAATACATAAGAAACCAGAATCAGCCACGTTACTATTGTCTATGTCTGACCAACAAACCGCAGCCACAAAATAGTCGCCCATAAATACCGGGCCATGGATCCACGCGCCTGGCGTTTCAATCGTAAACAGATACTCACCTTGCAGTGAAAATGCTTTTAAACACTGCTCTGCTCTAGAGCTAACAATCAGCTTAATTTGCTCAGCATCTCGTTTATCAAGCGCTATGCCATGAGCGTTATGTAAATTTTGTTGATTATTTTTATTGTCGTGCCCGCCCCAATGATCAATATATTGACCGCGATTGTTATAGTGAATGACATAGTCTGAGCCATAACCGTCAGTTACGTAGATATCACCATTGTCAGCAACGGCAATATCTGTTGGATTAAACGGCATATCAGGGCGATAAATGCCAATAGTTTGCGGATGACCTAAGGTAAAAATTACCCGACCATCGAGCGTTAATTTGGTAATTGAACCCGATTGAGGGATAACACGATTATAAGGAGAATCCCACGCCTCAGTTGAAACGCCATCCCAATGTCGGTTTACTTTCCAGCCGCTGTCAACAAGGTAAATAAACTCATAATCACCTTCTTGAACAATTTCAATCGCGTGTAACCCCGGGTACTCTGTGCCCCAAGTATCTAATAAGTTACCATCAGCATCGTAAACAATAACGTTATTTTTAGGTTGGTCGGTTGCCATATAAATACGACCTGCTTTATCTATGGCAAAGTCATGACAATTTTCAACGGGGTATTTCTGCGGATCTAACTCGCCCCAATGACAATTAACTTGATAGGTAAACTCGCCTTGCCCAACAATTTGTCCATGTGGGTCAAGGCTTGTTGTTGCTTGCTGCGTCATTAGCTACGCCTACCCTTTGGCTTTGGCAGCTAATAAGGCTTCAACTTGTTCTATCGAACAGTTCTTCGTTTCTGGCAAGTAACGGTATAACAAATATAGACCAACAATACCGGCAATCGCATACGATAAAAAGATATCGCCCGAGCCCATGTGTTTTAACTGCCACGGGAAAAACTTTTGCATAAAATACGATATCGTACTTGAGATAAACGCAAACATTGGAATAGCAACGCCACGAATTTGTGTTGGCACGATTTCAGAAAAAACAACCCACATAATAGGTCCAATCGATAAGTGAAATGCAGCAATAAAGCCAATAACACCAAATAACACGAGCATGGCATTAATGGAAATAACCGATTGAATAATTTCACTTGAGTGAGCGCGAAACACCGATTTGCCCATCGCCGCAATTGCCGCATCTTTAAATTCAGTATCGCTGTCAAAGGTTTGATTCAATAGCGGTGCTAACTGCTCGGCCGTTATTTCGGTCGTGCTAGTTAACTGAATAACATCGTCTTGCTCTAATGTGTAGCTTGCTTGATAAAATGCAGTAACACACATCATTAAACAAACCACTGACGCAATTAAGCCACCATTTACCAAAGGACGACGCCCTATACGGTCAACCAATACAATAGCTAACGCGGTAAAAACAAAACTAACAACACCAATAATTAAGCTTTGAGCAAACGCTGCATTAGTACCAATACCCGTTTGTTCAAAAACAAGTGGCGCATAGAATAGAATTGGGTTTACACCCGTTAACGGTTGCACCGCAGCAAAAATAACGCCCACTAAAATGGCTAAACGAAATTTAGCACTAGTAAGTTGCTTAATTTGTTGCCAAATACTGCCATCATCTTCACTAGGTTTGTCGTTTTCAATGCTTTCTTTAATTGCGCTAATTTCGCTATCAATTTTTTCTGTTGGCATTAATTTCGCTAAACTTGCACGTGCCTGTTGTTCACGATTTTTGCTCATAAACCAACGAGGACTTTCAGGAATGAAGGTTAGTAATATTCCCCAAATCAGTGCTGGAACAATTTCCATTGCCAGCATCCAACGCCACAAACCTTGCTCGTTTAACCAGCTGCTTTCACCATCAGCGATATTCACTAACATATAGTTAGAAAAATAAGCTGTGGTTAAACCAACAACGATCATAATTTGGTTCATCGATACCAATTTGCCGCGCTGATCAGAAGGAGCAATTTCACCAATGTACATAGAAGCTAACGACAAAGAGGTAAACGCTAAACCGCCAAGAAAACGTGCCGCGACAAGTGTTTCGTAACTCGGTGCAATCGCAGATGTAATGGCGGAGACTATATATAAGAGCGCGATGAGGATAAGTGTTTTTTTACGGCCAAATGCTTCACAAATAACGCCCGTAACTACTAATGCGATAAGTACACCGAGTGCCGGAGCACTAACGACATTGCCAATTTGCATATCGTCTAACGCAAATTCAATGGCAATATATTTTAAGGTGCCTGAGATAACCGCAGCATCTAAACCAAAGACAAATCCACCTAAGGTGACAATGGCCGCGTAGGTAAATGCAGCCTTGGTATATTTATTCATTACAACCCTTATTGACTGCTCAGCACCTTTGTAAATGTCGGCAGCTTATTATAATAATTTTAGTTTTAGTCGAGTGTAATTTATCAATAAAAACATAAAACTAGATAGCTTATACTGATAATTATCACCGAGTTTTTTTATGCGTTTTGTAAAGTTTTCTAATCGTTATTGATGGCAATTAAGTGCCTGTTCTAACATTGCCAATATCGCTAATGGTATTGATGTTAAAACAGGCATCAACTCATAAAAATGCAGCGACCTAATATGCCAATCACTGCTAAACGGGGGGAACCGTTAAAACTACTTGGTTTCTTTTAAATAAACGGTTTTCTTCTCTAGGTATTGTTCAAGACCGAATTTACCGTCTTCACCACCGAAACCACTTTGCTTCCAACCATTGTGGAAACCTTGATGCTGTTCACCCATACCACGGTTTACGTAAACTTCACCAACTTCTAAATCGTTAATAGCTTTATTAATATCAAAATAATTCTGCGTATAAACATAAGCACTTAATCCGTAAATACTGTCGTTACAGTATTCAATCGCTTGATCCATGCTAGCAACTTTAACAATAGGTAAAATTGGGCCAAACGTTTCTTCATGAACGGCAATGTTGTCTTGCTTAACGTCAACCAATAGCGTTGGTTCGTACCAACAACCACCTTCAAAACCATCAACTTGCGCAGTTTTACCACCAGTGGCTACAACAGCGCCTTGCTTAATGCTTTCTTGTACGATGTGGTCAATATTATCGATTTCACGTTGATTACACTTAGGACCCATTTGCGTTTCTGGGTTCATAGGGTCGCCAACTTTTAATGACTTAACCGCTGGTAGGAATTTGTCCATGAACTTTTCATAAACATTTTCATGCACATATAAACGTTCAACACAGGTACACACTTGACCACAGTTGGCAAAGCGTCCCCAAAGTGCGCCTTCAACTGCTTGGTCTAAGTCGGCGTCGTCCATTACCACCATAGGCGCTTTTCCGCCTAGCTCTAACATAACTGGCGTCATATATTCAGCGCTAGTCTTGTAGATCATTTTGCCGGCAACTGTAGAGCCCGTCATCGTGATCATCTTGGTAATTGGGCTTTCACATAGTGCTTGACCAACTACCGAGCCTGAACCATTAATCACGTTTAAGA
Source organism: Thalassotalea sp. PLHSN55 (assembly GCF_052030545.1). Classification (NCBI taxonomy): domain Bacteria; kingdom Pseudomonadati; phylum Pseudomonadota; class Gammaproteobacteria; order Alteromonadales; family Colwelliaceae; genus Thalassotalea; species Thalassotalea sp. PLHSN55. The sequence goes on from NZ_JBPDIH010000005.1 coordinate 238,983, forward strand.
CACCAGCAGGAATCCCAGCTTCGTTGGCTAAACGACCTAATTCTGTAGTCGCAAGTGGTGTTTCTTGGGTTGGTTTTAAAACAATTGAATTACCGGTAATTAGCGCCGGACCAATTTTTCGACCCGCAAGTGCTAATGGAAAATTCCACGCGGTAATGCCAACAACAACGCCACGAGGTACTTTATGAATGTAAATTTTTTCATCTTGATTATCAGACGGTAAAATATCACCTTCAATGGTTAGCGCGTTGTCGCAAGCGTAATCAATAAACGTAGCCGTTACATCAACTTCCATTTCAGCAACCGACAATAATTTACCTTGTTCAGCAACTAGCATAGGTGCAAGAATGGCTTTGTTTTCACGAATTTTATTGGCAAAATTGCGAAGAATGCTTTGGCGACTACGCGCAGTAAGTTTTGCCCACGCTTTTTGCGCTTGATTGGCAACCTCTAACGAATATTGTGCATCTTCTGCACAACCTTTTGGAATTTCGCCAATTTTTTCGCCCGTTGACGGGCTTAAAATATCAATAATGCCGTCAGCTTTTGATGAAACATATTCACCATTGATGAAGTTAACATTATTTTTAAAACTAAGATTTGAGACACTCATGGTTTTATCTTCCCATCCATCCGCCATCTACTAACAAGATAGCGCCATTTACATAACTTGCGGCTTCAGAGGCTAAAAATACAGCCGGGCCTTTAAAGTCTTCCGGGTTACCCCAACGACCTTGTGGAATGCGCCCTAAAATTTGAGCTGAACGCTCAGGATCATTGCGCAGCGCTTCGGTATTATCAGTATCAATATAACCCGGCGCAATGGCGTTAACATTTACGCCCTTACCTGCCCACTCGTTAGACAACGCCATAACAAGCTGACCAATTGCACCTTTACTCGCCGCATAGCCAGGTACGGTAATGCCGCCTTGAAACGTTAACAATGATGCGGTGAAAATAATTTTACCCGCGCCACGTGCAACCATGTCTTTACCTATTTCACGACTTAAAATGAACTGCGAATTAAGGTTAACGTCGATCACATTATCCCATAAATCATCACCATGCTCTGCAGCAGGGGCACGTAAAATCGTACCAGCGTTATTCACTAGAATATCAATTTTAGGAAAATCACTTTTTACTTGTTCAATAAACGAATATAACGCATCTCGGTTACTAAAATCACATTGATAGGCTTTAAAGTTACGCCCTAAAGCATTCACTTCTTTTTCAACTTGTGAACCTTCAAGCTCTAAGCTAGCAGATACACCAATAATATCGGCGCCTGCTTCGGCTAAACCTAATGCAATGCCTTTACCAATACCGCGCTTACAACCAGTAACGAGTGCGACTTTGCCAGTTAAACTAAACTTTTCTAACATGTTATTCATTTCTACAACCTTGTGGTTAATCTTTAACTATTCTGCATTACATTCTACAAGGGCTTTCATGCCTTGCGGGTTGCCGTCCATTGCGGCAAATGCGCTGCCAATATCATTTAACGGTGTAACAGAGCTAATGAATGATTCAATTTCTACTTTGCCTTGTGCAATTAATTCAATTGCCCAGTCGTAATCAGCTGCTTCGTAAACACGAGCGCCTAATAGTTCAAGCTCTTTCCAGAAAAATTGGAATAAATCAATTTGTGGCGCTTCTGAGTGAATTGCGACCATAACGATACGACCACGACGACCTGCAACTTGTGTCATAGCATCAATGGCAGGTTTTACGCCTGAAACTTCAAAAACGACATCCGCGCCTTTAGTATTGGTCCAATCATCAACAAATTCAGCCAAATCGGTATCTATTGGGTTAACAGATTTCACCCCTAGTTTTTCAGCAAAAGCACGACGAGACTCATTAGGTTCAGACACTAATACCTCAGCGCCAACGCTTTTAGCAACGGCAGCAACTAACTGACCGATAGGACCACCACCTAAAATAACGACTTTTTCACCCGCTTGTAGGCGAGAGCGACGCACATCGTGACAGGCCACTGATAAAGGCTCAATTAATGCGCCTTGTTTTAAGTTAACACCTGCAGGCAAGGTATGTAATGTACGCGCTTTCACTGTCCAATTTGATTGAAACGCACCCGGTGTATCTATGCCCATAAATTTTAGGTTTTGACAAATATGTGTGTGTCCTGCTTGGCAAGTTGGACATTCACCACACCAATCAAGTGGACGTACTACAACACGATCACCCACTTTATGACTGGTCACCGCACTGCCAACTTCAACAACCGTACCTGACATTTCATGACCTATGGTTTGTGGCGGCTTAACACGCGCATCCATAACCCCATGATAAATATGCATGTCGGTGCCACAAATACCAACATAACCAACGTCTAAACGAACTTCATCAGCTTTTGGTGCAACAGTCTGCCCTGAAACGATGTTAAAAGATTTATTACCAATATATTGTGCTGCTTGCATGGTTGTGCCTTATGACTGTTTAATTAAATGAGGCTTGAGAAGTTGCTGATCAAAAACAACCCCTGTACCTGGGATATTCGGCGCGACCGCTCTTCCATCAACAATGGTAAGTGGCGTCGTCGTGTATTCATCTATCGGGAAAGAGTGAACTTCTAAATAACCAGCATTTGGCTGAGATGCCATTAAAGAAACATGAAGTTCATGCATACCATGGCTACACACTGGTAAGTTGTGAGCATACGCCATTTTAGCAACCTGTAACCAACCTGTGATCCCGCCAATGTTTGACGCATCAGGCTGTAAAAAACCTAACTTGGCTTGTTGAATTGCATAAGTAAACTCGTGAATAGTATGTAAATTTTCGCCCATTGCGGTAGGAATGTTTATCGCATCGGCAATACGCGCAAACCCCTGATAATCATCAGGAATAGTCGGCTCTTCGAACCATTTGATATTATAGGGTTCAATCGCTCTGGCAAAACGAATGGCTTGCTCTACGGTCATTGAGTAATTGGCATCCACCATAAAAATAGCATCAGGCCCAATAAGTTCGCGAACAGCTGCAACACGGGCAACATCTTCACGGTAATCTTCTTTACCCACTTTAATTTTTACCGCTTTAAAGCCTTTGTCTAAATAGTTTTGGTTATTATCTAATAGCTTTTCAAGCGAGAAATTTAGATCGATACCGCCGGCATAACATTTGGTAGTATTATTTGCGCCACCAGCAACTTGCCATAAAGGCTGATCTAAGCGCTTACACTTAATATCCCATAAGGCAATATCAACCGCCGAGATAGCAAAGCTTAATAAACCGCCGCGACCTACGTAATGATATTCCCATTGTAACCAATCCCAAATGGCATATATCTCTGCGGCATCTTTACCAATAAGCTTAGGACGCATTTCGTCATTTAATAACGAATAAATTGCGCGACCACCTTTACCGCCAGTATAGGTATAGCCAACACCTTCGGTGCCATCTGAGCAACGAATAGTACAAACAATTAGTTCAAAGTGAGTGTGGGCACCATGTTTTGCATCGGTTAACACTTCAGCTAAAGGCACCTGATAGTACTGAATATTTACTGCGTCAATTACGCTAGCTTTTGTGCTCATGTTTTACTCTCTTAAATATTATTGTTAACAATTTACACTTCTAGCGGGTTTTTGTAAAGGCATTATTGTTAACAATTTTCAATTAATAAGTATTCGCTTTTTTAGAATGAGATAACTATGTCGAAATAATAAACAAGGTTGTTAAAAAGCCATTTAATAAATGTTAATAACCTAAGGCTATTCGACAACGATAAGTGGGTGACCGTATTACCAGTCACCCTGAAAGTTTGAAGGTTTTGGTACGCGACTTATTGTTAACAACTTAAATTGTCATTCGATGACACCACACGAATATTGGCAATTTCAATGGTCATTTTTCCGCCGGTGTAGACCATAAATGGCGTGGTCACTTTACTTAAATCAAAGTTGTCTTTAGCAAAGCATTTAATTGGAACAGGCACACTGACCCACTCATTTTTAGGTAATTTTTTTAAACCGTTCTTTAATGGGAATGTACTGCGACAGCGCCAATCCCAATTACATTCCATGGTAAGTTCAACAAGTTTTTTAGGTGCTTTAACCACCTTCATATCGATGAGTAATACCCCATTGTCAATGTATTGGCTTAAATCAACCACGTGCTGAGTATTGAGTAAGGAAGCCGTTAAAATATTTTTATCTTCACTGCCCCATTCGTTTTTAATACCACGTGGTTTCCAAGTTAAGCGAATGGCGTCGTTGTCAGCATTTTTACTGGTTGGCTTTGCCGTTAAACTGCCTCTTAGTGTTTTGCCCTTATTGTTTTCCAATTTTACTTTGCCAAATTGCAAACTAAAATCCCAAGGGCCGACACTTTGACCATCAACAAAATAGTCAACATGTGCGTTGGTTTGCGCAAAAATTGTTGTTGATAAACACAATAAGCTTGCGCCGATAACACCTGAAATCGAAAATTTATGAGCCATGATTAGCCTACCTTTTGCATATTTTTATTTCGTTTAAACTTAATCAGTTTATCTAGATGTATTGCAGAACTAAGCAGTAAATGACAAACCTGTAAAATGCCAGATTGATGACAGGTTTTAAGCTTGCTGCCGGTTAAATTGGTGATCGCTTCTTGGTCAAACGTATATAAGCCGTTTAACTCAATATTGCCTTGTTCAGCCAAGTCAATATTTAGGTTAATTGGCGATAACAACTCAAGTTCATTGGCTTGTTGTAATAGATTTCTCGTTTGCGTAGTACCGGTCATGAGTTGTGAAAATGTTTGTTGAATACGATCTAAATATGGCGTTGGTGCGCCTTGTTCATCAAATATGCGTTCACCTACTTTTCGTTGAAATAGCGGGCTAGCATAGTCAACGGCCAATTTAGCACCTGAGTCAAATTCACCTTCAGGTAAATGCACACGAAATGGGCGTCTGAGTATGTCTAAAGGTAAATAAGTCGCCTGCCACGCATCACCTTGCAAATACAAGTTTTCACCTTGTTCAAAGCCCAAAATTGCCGTTAACTGAAATTGACCTGTGCTGGTATTTTTAGTAATAAAAATTGGGTATTCGTGCACTAAACTACTGAGTTCACTTAACATCACCATGCTTGAATTTACTTGGTTTTGTTCAACATTATATTTGCTCGTGTTTACCCTTAAATCGCGGTGTGCGACTGGGTGTAATAATTCGATATTATTTGCGGACATTGAGATCTCCATCTTGTTATATTTTCGACAAACCGTATTGATGTATTTTTTGTATTAGCTCACGGTTGGTCGGTAGTGAAGCAACTAATTGTTTTGTTGCTTGTAAATTAGAATTAACTTGTTGTGCTACGGCATTACTAATAGCAGGGTCTAATGAAAATAACTGCTCGGTTTTAAACTGACTACCATATAAAACAAACTGATAACTTGCCGCTTGAAACACCTCACCAATACGGTTGAAATCTAATTGGGTGGGCACATTGTATTGCCAAAGTTGCAGTTGTTTTCGCAAGCGCTCAGGTATGGTGTTGCTTTTACGGTTGTCTTGCCAAAAGGGTGTTTCTCGTTTGCTCAGCACATAATGTAACTTTAAAAATTCAATCACTCGCTGCCAGCGATAATGAAACGTTTCATTAAATCTTTGCTCGATAATAGGCAAGACACTGGTGGTTTTAGGAAGCTGCTCGGCGATCATGGTTGCAGATTGCTCAATCATCATTAACGCAGCCGCTTCAAGCGGTTCTAAAAAGCCTGCTGACAAACCAATCGCGACACAATTTTTATGAAAAAATTTGTCACGGTGACCGGCTTGAAAACTGATTTTTTTGATCGCTAAATCACTAGCATCAACACCGGTATTTTCAATGTAACGGCGTAAATCGCTTTCAGCACTTTCTTGTGATTGGTACTTGCTTGAAAAAACATAACCGACACCACGACGAGTAGGTAAGCCTATGTCCCAAATCCAACCTGCTGTTTGCGCGGTTGACTGGGTATACGAAGCGATTTCATCTTCTGCATGGTTATAGGGAACTTGCACAGCAAGCGCCGTATCAGCAAACAATACATCGTCTATCGGTTTAAATTTAACGCCTAAAGCATCACCAAGTAATAATGACTTAAAGCCTGTGCAATCGATAAAGAAGTCAGCTGATAGCGTTTTACCGCACTGAGTGATTACGCTGTCGATATCGCCCGTATGGCTAAGCTGAACATTTTCAACATCTGCAATTTGGTGTTTAACACCAAGCTTTTCGACGCAATGACGCTGTAAAAAGGCGGCAAACTTTATTGCATCTAAATGGTAACCATAATTTGCATAACCGGCATATTCAGGTGTCGTTATGGTTTTAGGTGCGAGTTGTTGCTGGCATAACGTTTCTTGGCTGGTAAATAATTTAGCTAAAGAGTCACTACTATTTTGATCAAGCCAGTATTCAACCGTATCACCTTGAAGTGCACCATCTGGTACATTAAAAGGGTGATAATAAAAATTATTTTTTGATTCATCATCCCAATTAACAAACTTTGAGCCCTGTTTAAACGATACGTTACATTCACGAATAAAGTCGGTTTCTGACACACCAATGCTGCGCAAAGTTTGCGGCATTGTTGGCCAAGTTCCCTCACCTACGCCAACCGTGGCAATATTTTCAGACTCGATTAAGGTGATAGTAAGCTCACCCTTTTCAATGCGCGCTTGATGACGAGCCGCAATGATCGCAGCGCTTAGCCATCCTGCAGAGCCGCCACCGACAATGGCTATCGATTTGATTACATTTTTCATCGCTACCTCAAAGCATCTTAATACACTTGGCTCACTATAAATTTGGGCATTTATAAGCATAAAAAGCCTTCTAAACTTGGTTCAGAAGGCTTTTTCAATTAACCCATTAAGAGCTGCTTATTGTTAAGAAACACGATTATGGGATCTCAATTATACGTACGTTATCAATACGGTAATTAAAGCCCGGTCCCCAAACGTTAGTACCAACATGTAGCTCTTGCGCGCGAGTCGACCAATCGCTATGCTCTGAGTCACGCGGTAAATCAAGTACTGCGGTAAAGGTTTGTGTTGCTTGATTTAAGAAATATACACCTTTAAAGGCATGACCAATAACAGTCACATCTGTATTCGATGGGTCAACTACAGACACCCTAAGTGGGTGGTTAGCTGCTGAGTATTCATCAATTTCAACATCCATAGTCACTAGGTAGCGTTTACCATCTTTAAGGGTACCATCTGCTAATGCTAAGATGTTGCGCTTATCGCCACCTTTACCTGAGTGAAGGCTCATCGCACCACTAATAGCGTCAGTATCAGAAACCGAAGCGCTATCTGATAAGGTCCAATTGCCAGCACCTTCATTAAAAGTAGAATCGGCTTCTGAGATTAAGTTATTCGCTTGTTCAAAAGCCACTTTGTATAATCTAAAGTCATCCATATCTACCGCTTGGGCAACATTAACCGCAACGCTCATTGCATCAACAGCGGTAAAAGATACAGCATTAGTTCGATTGCCACCACCATGCTCATACCAGTTGTTACTGGTAATTGGGCTATTTGGCACTTCAACTATAACACCAGAACCATCATCTTCTAATAAAGTTCCTGTTACGCTTGCCGTTGAGCCACCACCCCAGCCATCAGCATGTTTGGCACGCGACTCTAAAACATAAGTCGCACCAAGTTCTAAATCACCAAGGCTAGTAGATAGAGTTTCTTCAGCGCTAAATGCCGCTAATTGACTACCTTCAAAATCTAGTCCTAACGCGGAAGAACTTACCGCTGACACTAAACCGATACCCGCTGGGCTCCAACCACTTAAACCATCTTCAAAACCACCATTGGGCATAACATTTTCCGCGCCGTCATTGGTAATTGTAATTTCAATGGTTGCTTCAACATTGTTTAATGGCTCGCCATCGTTAACCATATAGGTATAGGTAAAAGTTTTAGTTTCTGCGCTCGCAACATGGGCACTAAAGACTACAGGATCAAAGATCAGCTCGTTATCCATTGACGCGGCAAATTCAAATGCTGGCGCATCACCAACAGGAGTAATTGTCGTTAAATCGGCAATAACATCTTCACCGTTAGGCTCTAAAATTTCTGGCTCTGCCGCTAAATTTACTACAACGCGAGTGCCACTGGTATTTGCCGAAACGGTTTTCACACCATCGACAATTGGTGGAAGTGGATCTAATGTAACACCACGTACTTCAATATTAGCGGTTCTTGGCAAGCTGTTATTGTGATCTTCAACATTATAAGTCACTGTGAAAACTGCCTTGGTACCCAATGGAATTAGGTCTGCAATACTTGGAATATCAACCGTTACCATATTGTCAGTAACCGTAGCAGCACCAGCAACATTATCAGCGCTAGCACTTATGACAACATCGCTTATTGATAGAGGCTCTTCATCAGCATCGGTAACACCTGAAAGTAAATCTATTGATTGTACATCTTCAAATTTGGTAAATACCGAAGTAAATGGGGTTTCGAATTCTGGCGCTGCATCTTCACCAACAAAGGTAATGGTCATATTACGTGGCGTCGCGTTAGTACCATCTGATACATCGTAAGAGAGTTCTACTGTATAGGTCTCACCTGTATCAATAAGTGGCGCAACTTCTGAGGCGCGAAGGCCAATAGTGCCACCCGAAATTTCAACACCTACCGCATCAGCTGGTGTCATGGTCATGTTTCGAACCAGCAGAATATCACCATCCATGTCGGTGGCAACACCTTCGCCACCAGCACGACCATCTAATGCACCTAATGCATAGACAAATCCAAATTCTTCTTTTTCACTTAAGGTTAACGAAATATCACCGCCATGCTCTGGCGCGTATAAATTTTCTTTCTCTGCGGGGCTGTAGCTTTCGCTGCCACAACCAGTAAGTGTTGCGATAACGGCAGACGCTATTATTGTTTTAGCTTTTAGTAATGTTTTCATAATTAAACACCATAGAATTATTTAGTGAAGGCATGGACCTTAGCCCATGCCATTCTCAATTTATTATTAGAAATTAACGCGAACACCTAAACGGTATGAAGTACCCACTTTATAGTTGGTGTAAGTTCGAGATGTTGGAGCATCACCCTTTAACGGGTTACCTTCTTCCATAGCAACAAATTCGTAACCTACAGCGTTGTCGGCATAAACACGTTGTACTTCTAACTCACGGTTGGTGTAGTAAGTACGGTATGCTGAATCAGTTAAGTTGGTGGCTTGAAGCACAACTATAACATTATCATTCACTTTATAAGTAGCTGATAAATCAAGCGTATCTCGACCTTCATTCCAAATAGAACCTTGGTTCCAAGTACGACCACTTTGACCAGTGTTGTAATCAGTTCCAACAAGAGAGTCACTAGAGCCTCGGTAACTTAAACGTACCTGATGACCGTCTTGCTCCCAAAATGCAGTGAAGTTATAAGTATGAATTGGCGTATCCGCTACTGGATAGGTAGGCAACGCTTTACCGGTAATTGAAGAGATATCAGCATCATACTCACTGTCTTGATAGGTATAGTTAGCAGAAACACCTAAACCACTTAAGAAGTAGCCAGGTAAGAAGTTATAACTTTGCGTATAACCTAACTCGACACCGGCAATGCTTGCGCCTTTACCGTTAACAATTTTACTAACACTGTATTGACCACATAAGTCACGTAAATCGTTACTTAATCGCGTTGGATCAGCCGATAACCAGCCAAAATCAGCTGTCGCACGTTGCGGCATACAACCCGTTAAACCATGATCGTCACCATCTGCGTCACTTTCATCAGCTAGCATGACGATATCGTCACTGGCGATTTCACCTTCGATTGTACGTAAATCAACAATATAAGTTGCCGCTGTATCGTTGGTGGTAAAATTTTTCATGTCTTTGTAGAACAAAGCAACACTTAACAATGACGCATCGTTAAAGTACCACTCAGCTGAAACATCAAAGTTGTTCGACTCTAGTGGGTCAAGTTGTGTGTTATACATGCTTACACGGCCAACTTGCGGATTTCCTGAACCCCAATAGCCATTTTCATTAACCGAAAATCCTGGGCGAATTAAATCAATTTCAGGACGAGTCATGGTTTTTGAAGTAGCAAAACGGCCTATAAACTCATCTGAAAATGCATAGTTTAAATTCAGGCTTGGTAATACATTTTCATAGCTATGTTTACCGGTAGATTTAAATGATTTTAACGATTTATCGGTTAATTCGTTAAAGCTATAACCAGTAAAGTTTCGCAACTCTGCTGCAGAACCATCCCACTGAACACCTGACTCCCAACCTGCGTTGTCATTAGTAGATACATCAGCGTATTGCCACATTACATCCCAGCCTGGGTTCCAAGAACCTTCAGGACGTTCTACGCCAGCAATGGTGTCTGCTGCCCATTGTGCATAATTTGGATCATGACAGGCACCTTGATCAGGTACTGGTGTCCAATTTTGCGGATCTGGGCCCGAGCTAGTATCCCAACCTTGACCATCAACACGGCCAAAACGTTTTTCATAACCTTGCTCCATGGCACCTGATAGTTGACATGCCGGTAGCGAAGTATCACGTAAGTCACGTAAATGTACTCGGTCAAATTCTCGGTATAAATTATCAGTAAAAGTGTAGAAGTTGGCACCGGAATAACCCGTAGTTTCTACATCTGTTTTCACATAACGTACACCGATATCACCGGTTAACTTACCGTCGAAGTATTCAAAGTTGAACTTCAGGTAAGCTGCTTGCGTATCAAAATCTGCACCACGTGTTTGAGTATTATCAGTTGTTCTAACAATATCTTCGCCGCCAAACACTAAATCTGATGCTGCAAATACATCAATTGGCGTCCAACCTGTGGTAGCAAAATTACGGTCGTAGCCTAACGAACTCATAAAATCGTCATAAGCTAAACCGTCGCTAGCAATCATATTGCCGCGAATACCTGTTAGTGTGCCACCAGGAACGGTAACTATATTACCATCTTCATCTTCTAATACTTCAGAAGCTGCTGAAGAGCTATATCTATATTGTTGGTTATCTACAAATTTTTCACGTTGTGTATATTTAGCACCAAACTCTATTCCGGTAATACCGGCAAAATCAGTTTCATATTGAAAGTCAACTTGGGCATTGCTTATTTTATCTTCAACATCAACATCGTTGTTTGCAATATAACCTAAATGAAATGAGTCAATATCGCGCGGGTTAAACCCCGTTGTACCCGTATTGTCTTCGTGGCCAGGATGAAAAGCACCCTCTTCATCAGTCCAGTCGTAAATATTCTCACCTAAGTCAACAAAGCCTTCGCCATTAACAATCTCACACATGCCACTAGTACAGTCGTAACCTACCGGCTCAATGGCACTGCCTGCTTCATTCATAATTCTTGCTGGCAGTTGCACAAAGTTTTGCATATTAGTTGATGCATTTGGCATACTTTCAGAGGTACTGCTCGAGTGACCAATGGCAACTTTCATCATTAATGATTCAGTTAATGCGTGCTCTAGTTGCAAGCTTAAGCTGAAGTTTTCGCGTTCATCACCACCCTCATTACGAAATAAATCACCACTACCATAGCGGTTGATGTATTTGGTTAATGTTTGTGTGTCTGTATCAACCGTGTACCAATCAGCTTGTGGATCAGTAAATGGATCGGGCGTATTTACAAATGCAGTTGACTGTTCGCCCTCGAAGAAGTTGTTTGATGCGGTATGACGACTTTTAATTGCATCTCTTGCTGTTCTCTTTTCTTGAGTTGAATAAGTTGCATCAAACATTATTTCGGTATCATCGCTTGGCAGCCATTGCAGACCTAATGTACCACCAGTACGGTCACTGGTATTTTGAAATAATTCATAATTTGTATTTTGGTGTTGGATAGCTTTTACACCCGAAATTATTTCACCATTTTGATCTCGAGCTGAACGGATTTCATTTGAGGTGATAAAATTTTCTACACGATATTGGTCGCGACGAATGGTATTGGTTTCATCATAAAGCGACAACGCAACACCAAAAGTTTCATCCAAAAATTTTTCAGAAATAGCAACCGAAACTTTGTAGTCTTCTTCTTCAGAAAAGTCATTGTAGCGACCTTGAATGGTAGCAGAACGAACATCATTTTCTTGGTATAACGGGCGAACCGTTGTTAAGTTAACACTTGCACCTAATGAGCCTTCGTCATGGTTTGCACTCGGTGTTTTAACAACTTCAAGTTTTGATAGGATGTCGGCAGAAAAAGAGCTCAAATCAACTGATTGGCTAAAATCAGTTGAGGTCATTTGCTGACCATTGATGGTAATTTTATTTTGATTTGATGACGCGCCACGTACCGTAATTTGTGAACCTTCACCGTCTTGGCTAACAACAGTAACACCCGTTACTCGACCTAAAGCATCGGCGATGTTTTGGTCAGTACTTTTACCAACATCTTCCGCGTTAATAGTATCAACCACGTTGGTAGCGAAACGTTTATCGTTCATTGATTTTTTCAAACTACCGCGAAGACCGGTAACTTCAATGACTTCTATGTCATCAGTTTTTGCTGAAGCTGCTTTTTCATCAGCTTCTTGAGCACTTACATTAAACCCAGTAGCAGCTAGCAAAGCTAGGCATACTGGGCTTAAATTGAATGTTCTTTTTGGACTAATCATTATACATCCCCTAGGGTTTTAGTTCCCACGCTTTATAATTTATCTATTGTTTTGTTCTTGTAAACTTGATGCTTTTATAAACGATAAACACAAAGAATAACTATGGTTGATTCATTTATACCTTCACTTTATTCCGATAGCAATACCTTTGTCAATGATATTTTGTTAACAATTTTCAATATACAATAGTACGAATTAAGTCGTAATAATTAAGCCTTAAGAAGTGTAATAACGTAAATAATGAAATTGTCGTTGAATTACTGTGTTTTTTGTTGTCCAACCGCAAACAAAGCTTCGACAAATGTAAAATTGAAAGCGCAGTGCGAAAGGCTTGAGCTTTTAAGTAGAATAGATAAGTTTTTATTAACGGATTAGACAAAAAATGCACTTATCAAGCTGATAAGTGCATTCGTATTTGCAACAATTTAACTGTTATTTAGAATTTAAAAGCAACGCCTACTTGGTAACGACGACCTGAATACTGAACTAAAGATACTCGTTCTCGCACATCACCATACTCTAATATGTTCTCGTCAGTTAGGTTAATCACTTCCATATTTATCGTAAACGTCTCATTAAGATCATACGAAGTACTAAAGTCAAATTGGCCATAATCATCGGCATGTTTTGGCAACCCGCCACCGATGTCACTTTGACGTTGGATAAGGAAGGATTCGCGCCAATTATAGGCAAGTCTTGCCTGAAATTCTTCATTTTCATAAAAACCTATAATATTGAAGGCATTTGGTGAGAACCCTTCTACACCGCTTCCAGGAGAGGTAACACCAGGTTGGTCAAAAATGTCAGCATCACTATCGCTACTATCTGTATAGGTATAGTTTGCTTGCACACCAAAGCCACTCATCCAGCCAGGTAAATAGTCAAAATAATGTAGCGCAGCTAGCTCGATACCACTAAGTTTTACACCACTTCGGTTACTTTTTTGGGTAACCGTTTCCTCTACAACCGTTTCATCAATGCCATCAAAATTTCTGTCGACCATAAACTCAGTGTCTTGCACAAAGGTTTGAGTCGAAATCCAGCTACTAAAGTCTTTGTAGAAAAGGTTGGCGCTATAGCTACTACCGTTTTCTTGGTAGAACTCAAGTGATAGGTCAAACTGTGTCGCCAAATAAGGATTTAAGTATGGGTTTCCTTGGCTGCGGCTATAATCCGACAAACGTGCACCACCAACTGTCATATCAACGCCAACATCTTCCAATGCTGGGCGTGTCATTACTTTTGCTGCCGCACCTTTTACATACCAACCGTTGCTAAAATCTAAGCTAACATTGGCACTGGGTAAAAACTCGCTATAAGTATTGCGCGCTGAAGTAAAACTTGGATCGGATAACGTAATATCGATAACTTCACCATCATCGGTTACTTGGTCGTTCATGCTAATGTCTAAAACTTGGATCGCAAAACCATTCGATACACTTTCATTGTCAACATAACGCATGCCAACATTACCACGCCAAATAAAGCTGTCTGTTTCACCTTCGAGGTTTAATTGCGCATATAAGGCAAGAATTTCTTCAGTATTTTCAACCGACGAGTTAGGTTGTAATACAGGTGTCCCCCAGTTTGGGTCTTGTGAAATGGTTTTCATTTCTTCAACGTAATCATTAATGTTATTGATGAAGATAAAATCACGTGGAAACTGACCACTGACATCCGATAAATAATTACCGACAGTGTTGATAGAAAATAAATCATCACTCATATCGATTAACGTTCCGCAGGTGAATACTGTTGAACCACACTGCGTATCAGTCGAATCGTACTTATCTATTGTTTTTTTACGGTCGGTATAGGCAATACCAATATCGACAGATTGATAAATACCTGAGTCAAGTTCATAATTTGCATCAAATTTCACTTCCGTTACTTCATCTTCCAAAACATCATTAGAGAAAAAGTTCCAGTGCGCTTTTACACCTGCCGGATCATCCCAAGCAATTGATGAATCGACATTTATAACATCAGTACCTCGGCTATCAAACTTAATATAATCGTCATCCGTTAAGCCACCGTCATTTACAATATTAGGCACATACCAGTTACGTTGTGGCGTAGATTCAGCTTTTGAATAAGCTACGTCACCAGCAAAGGTCCACTTATCACGCAATACCATCACATTGTAGCCAAGCGCAAAGGTTTGCGAGGCTTCTGCCCGAGTTTGAAATAATCCATCAAGGGGATCAGAATTTTTAGTAGCTGCCAATACGGTATTATTACGTGAAACCACAACATCAGTAAAACCATCACGGTGAAGTGGCGCTTGCATACCATTACTAAATGCTGAACGATCAAAATCAGTATAAAAAGAGTCTATTGTGTGGGTAACTTCACTCGTTGGCGCCCATTGCAATGTGATATTGGCACTTGTACGTTCCCGCTCTTCTTCATCGGTCATAAACTGAGCACGGCCTGGATACCAAACAGTTTGACCATCGGCAACTGCGCTGCCATCTTCATATTCAACAGGTCCCGGTGCACGTTGGTTATCACCAACAACAAACTTATCCCAAAATACGCCTTCATGGGCATCGATTCTATTGGTAGATTCAACATAGGAAAAGCCTAATAAAATACCAAAGCTGTCGTCATTAAACGTATTACTGTAAATACCTGAAAATTGCGGCGAAGTTTCTTCCGCTAAATCATTGTATTTCACGTTGACCGAGCCAGCGATATGCTCGCCAGGGCTATTTAAAGGTTTAGCTGTATTAACCGTAACATAAGCGCCTATGCCACCTTCAGCAATATTTGCCCGAGAAGCCTTAATAATATCAGCGCCAGAAATTAATTCAGAAGGTAGAATTTGGAAGTCAAATTCACGACCACGTTCAGATGTTGCAATCGTACGGTTATTTAGTTTTACGGCATTAAATTTAGGACCTAAACCACGCACTGTGATCGCTGTACCTTCACCATTGGTTCTAGAGATCATGACACCAGGAATACGTTGTAATGATTCCGCGACATTTTGATCTGGAAACTTACCAATATCTTCTGCAACAATGCTGTCTTGAATTGACGAAGCGTTTTTCTTTAGTTCCATAGCTTCGGTTAAACTGCTACGTATGCCTGTTACTTGGATAACTTCGACTGATTCATCCGCGGTATTTCCCCCTACTTCTTGTGCTGCACTCGCTTGATATGAACTAAACGCGGCTGAAATAGCAACGGTTAGCGAGAGTAACTTATAATTCCCAAGATTTTTCATTAGACTTCCTCAAGGTTTTCAATTATTTATTGTTATAAAAAGTCTATTCAGTTTTTGTTTTCCTATAACTAAATTCGTTAAATCGACAATAACTCAATATAACTTTTCTGTGCTTTCCCAAAGCAGCGTTATCTAAAATGAACAAATAACGCACAATCAAATCATATGAGAGAGTACTCGAGATTACTGTCATTTTCCCATGTATAAATATCATATATATGCTTGCGGAAATTCTTCACCACAATATACAATAAATAAGACAAATATAAATAAAAGTGCAAACAAACATAGCAACACATTGTTATTTAACAAGTTAACTCGATGTAACCAACAGTGTAAAACAACATGAAATAAACAAAAAATCACATACAACAAGTAAAAAAATAAATTATGTAACTATGATGCTATTTTAGATTTACTATCTGATGTCATAAATACATCATAAAAGTTAAACGATGGCATTACTTTTCAATCAAAATTGAGAGAATATTCTATTTTAAATACTAACCGACACATACTTGACACTATATGGATTAACAAGCATAAGGTTAAGTTATAACGAGCAAATATTTGACATTTATCGCAACAATAACGACATGTTTTCCCGCTGATTTATGATTCAATAAGTGTAGAAAAATAAACCTAAGAATAACTAAAAAGTAATATCTCCAATTTATTACTAATAAAAATAACAAGGTAACATCAATGACACTAGATCAACTCGATTTCACCGTATTTATCGCCTACGTAATTGGCTTGCTTTGCATTGCGCTATGGATTTCTCGCAATGATCATCAAGGTGATAGAAATACCGAAGACTATTTTTTAGCCAGTAAATCACTTCCTTGGTGGGCTATTGGTGCATCCCTCATCGCAGCTAACATATCTGCAGAGCAAATTATTGGAATGTCAGGCTCTGGCTACGCAATTGGCTTAGCAATAGCCTCTTATGAATGGATGGCGGCAATTACGTTAATATTGGTAGGTAAATATTTATTGCCAATCTTTTTAGAAAATAAAATCTTTACCATGCCGCAATACCTTGAGCAACGTTTCGACGGCAGAGTAAAAACCATATTGGCTCTATTTTGGTTAGCGGTATTTATATTTGTTAATTTAACGTCAGTATTATGGCTAGGTGGTTTAGCAATTCAAACCGTTGCCGGTGTCGACTGGATGTTTGGCATGATCTTTCTCGCAGTATTTTCCGTAGCCTATTCCTTATATGGTGGTCTTAAAGCCGTAGCCTTTACCGATATCATTCAAGTGGTTTTACTAGTATTTGGCGGTTTGTTTTTAAGCTATTTAGCGCTAATTAAAGTGTCAGATGGTGAAGGTTTACTGGCAGGCTTTAAAGTACTTACTGAACATGCACCTGAACACTTTGATATGATTTTGTCACCAGAGAATCCAAATTATATGAGCCTGCCGGGCATTTCCGTACTTATTGGCGGTTTATGGGTAATGAACATTGGCTACTGGGGCTTTAACCAATATATTATTCAACGAGCATTAGCAGCAAAAAATATTCAAGAAGCGCAAAAAGGTATTGTATTTGCAGCATATTTAAAACTGCTTATGCCGTTTATTGTGGTATTACCAGGTATTGCCGCCATTATCTTATTCCCACATTTAACTGCACCTGATCAAGCCTACCCTTCGATGATGGGCTTAATGCCTACAGGTATCAAAGGCTTAGTGTTTGCCGCCCTTGTCGCCGCAATTGTTTCATCGCTAGCATCGATGACCAATAGTATTTCGACTATCTTCACCATGGATATTTATAAACATATCAAACCAAACAAAAGCCAACGACATTATGTGCACATTGGCCGAATAACCACGTTAGTTGCATTATCATTGGCGCTGATTACTGCAGAGCCGCTATTAGGTAAATTTGACCAAGCATTTCAATATATTCAAGAATTTACTGGGTTATTTTCGCCGGGCATTACCGCCATATTTATTATGGGTATGTTCTGGAAACGCACAACCTCATCGGGCGCATTGGCTGCGGCAATTGGTTCAGCGGTATTTTCAGTCGGCTTTAAATTTTTATGGCCTGAGTTACCCTTTATGGACCGTATAGGTATCGTATTTCTAGTGTGTATTCTGGTATCTGTTATCGTATCGCTAAGAGATAAACCAAGCGATCACGACCACTCGGTTAATATCGACAATATTAGTTTTGCGACCAATAAGTCATTTAATCTAGCAGCTCTTGGCTGTGTCATTATTCTTGTCGCCATTTATGGTACTTGGTGGTAAAGCACCACTCGCTAAAACAAGCACTAAGCATTGATGATAATTTATCGTCAATGCTTAATGCCAAACACCTGTAACCTTAATTGCTCTAGTTTATTCATGGTCGCGTCTATATCAAGCTGTTCAATAAATTCTGCAAATATTATTGGTGTTTGACCTGAAAAATCAATATTCACATCACGATCAAAGTACTGCGTCCCGCCGGGTGAATTTTCCACAATAGTCGTTACTGCCTGCATTAACGGATTTTCAAACTTCTTACCTATCATTATTGCTGGCATATGTTGTTGACGATTAACATAACTTAGCTGAAACTTTTCACTTAGCAAAAACGCGAGTACCGTTTCTAACTCTGCAGTTAGTTTAGCGTAATAAGGCACCACAAAAACATCGACCGGTGTCACTGTATATTTCGGAATGCCTGCCACTATTTCGGGAAATTGTATTAAACCAATATCATCAAGTTGCTTAAAATGGACTTTTTCTGGCATGCTCGACGCCAATATCATCGCGCTATAACCTCTTAAAATAGAGGGAAAAGCATCCCAGGTGCTTAAACTTGCATGTGATTGATTAAAACACTGATTATCAACTAGCGTTTTAAAATATATTAACGTGGTACGAACACGATCATCTAAAAATGACAACTGGCCAGATTGCAGCTTTTGATAATATGCTAAGCCATGCAAACGCAAATTTAAATAATCAAACCAGCTATGCAAAATCCACTGAGAGTTTTTTGTACCTAAGGCAAACAAACTTTTATTTTGCTCTGATAATGCCGCACAACTGGCCAGTAATTGTGGCCATGTCTGCGGCAACGCAATGTTTAATTTTTCAAAAACAGATTTTCGATAATGCAGTGAATACAAAGTGTAAGAAATGGGTAATGCAAAAATTTTGCCATTGTACTTTGCTGCATTAAGTACAACAGAAGGAAACTTATCTCTATTAGGAGTGCTTTGCCAAAAATCAGTTAATTCCTGAAGCTGACCAATTTTTGCATGTTTTTCGACGCGAGAGCCGCCAAACCACCACACAATATCTGGTCCTTCACCTTCTTTTAGCCAACGCTCGAAATTTCTCGAATACGCATAAGCGCCGCGACTCGCAACTAACTTTATCTTGATGTTTTCATGCTTGTCGTTAAATTCATCAATTAGCGCATGCACCTGCTCTTTATGTAAACCGCCATCAGCATGCATCGACAATGTTATTGTCGTTTGCTTGGTCACCGCAAAACCATGAGCAGCCCCAGAAAGAAATACAAAAATCAAACAGATAATTATATTGTGCAAAAATAACAACCATGGTTGAAAGTAAACCGAATACTCAATATATAGTTTACAAACGAAATTTTTGAAAATGATCGCCAACTATAAATTAATCACTTACGGGTAAAATAGCAGTACCTATTCACTCGCAATTTTCTAAAATTTTGTAATATAAACCTTAATATTAAGCACTATAAAACAAGGTCTAGACAGAGAAATAATGGTTCAACGGCAAGGCTCGATGTCTTTTACCTATCGCCGCAAAAATGGCGTTGGTAATACTTGGAGCAACCGGAGGCACTCCTGGCTCACCAACACCACCAGGTGCATTTTCTTCTGGATTTAAAATGTGCACTTTGATTTGTGGCGATTGAGACATGCGCAGCACAGGGTAATCGTGAAAGTTTGATTGCACGACCTGACCTTGTTTAAATTCAATTTCCCCCATTAAAGCGATCGATAAACCAAAGATCATCGCCCCTTCCATTTGTGAACGTACTCGGTCAGGGTTTACCGCCAGTCCGCAATCAATAACACAATGTACTTCATCAACTTTTAGCCGGTCGCCTAGCACTGTCACTTTACTGGCAACAGCAACATAACTGGCAAAACTTCGGTGTACAGCAATTCCCCACCCTTGCCCTTTTGGTAAGGTCTCATTAATCGGTGTTTGTGCCATCAGTTTTTCCAGTACTTGTCGAAAACGTTTAGTTGAATAAGGATGACGTGCTAACTTTTCTGAATAGTTAGTAAAGTTAAACCCGTATTCGGCTTTGTGGTCAATATTACGATCTGGCCCGAGCGTTTTTAACATTAATTCAGCCGTTGATATTTTTAATTGCTGAGCGATTTCATCAAAAAAACTGTTGATCGCAAATGCATGCTGAATATTACACACTGAACGCATCCAGCCTATACGTGCATAAGCTTCAGCTTGACCTTTTTCCATTAAGACATGGTCAATGTTATAAGGAATGTCAGCAAATCCTAAACTTAGTTCAAAATCTTTTGGACTATTGGCTTGGTGATTAAAAGTTGAGGCTATGCTTGGGTAACTCGCTTGACCATGCAAGCTGGTAATTTTACCGTCGTTATTAATGCCAGCTTTTAAGTTTTCTACGGCGCCTGCATGGTAATAGCCTAGCTGAATATCATCTTCTCGACTCCATACAACCTTAACGGGTCGTTTGGTTTTATCTGCTAAAAATATAGCTTCATTTGCAAAATCTGATTTTGATTTTCGGCCAAAAGCGCCTCCTAATAACGTCGGTTCCACCACGAACATTTCTTGAGGTAATTTCATCATGTTAGCCGCGTTAGCCATTACCGATTGAGGATCTTGCACACAAGCCCATACTTCACAAATACCATCATGAAACCAAGCGGTTGCCATAGGTGGCTCTAACGGCGCATGCACTAAATAAGGTGTTTGATAGCTTGCTTCAATAATAGTAGCTGCCTCTTTAAACCCCTGCTCTACATCGCCTTTAGTACTTACCAACTGAGCTGATTTTTTTAAACCTTCTTGAAGTTGACTAAAGGCTGTTGCC
Organism: Thalassotalea sp. PLHSN55; assembly: GCF_052030545.1. NCBI lineage: Bacteria > Pseudomonadati > Pseudomonadota > Gammaproteobacteria > Alteromonadales > Colwelliaceae > Thalassotalea > Thalassotalea sp. PLHSN55. The sequence continues at coordinate 259,945 of NZ_JBPDIH010000005.1, forward strand.
GAATCAAATGCTTGATTTTTACCTAATTCCCATTCAATTTTTAGTGCTTTCCTGCCCTGTAATGCCGCCCAAGTATTGGTCGCTAAAACAGCGATACCAGACAATGGAAAGTAAACGACGGTTTCTCTTGTTTCCGGCATTTTTATTACATCAACAACACCTGGTATTTTTAACGCCGCGCTGGCATCAAACGACTTAACTTTGCCATGAATTACTGGACAACGTTCAATCGAGGCAATAAGCATATTGGGTAACATTTTATCAATGCCGTAATTTGCTCGCCCACTAGTCATGTCTTTTAAATCAACGATGGGGACCGACTTGCCAATAAATTTGTAATGTTTGGGAGATTTAAAACGTAAGTTTTTTAGCGCGGGCAAAGGTTGCATGCTGGCAAGTTCCGCTAAGTCACCAAACGACAAAGACTGTTGAGAATTTTTATTGATAACAACATTGGCTTTAGCGTAAACATCATCAATTGATACCTGCCAATAATTGGCAGCAGCTTGCTCTAGCATCATTCTCGCTGATGCGCCCATCTCCCGTAACTTATCAAAGAATAAACGAATACTTGTTGAGCCATCAGTATTTTGGTTGCCATAAGCTTTATTGCCTAAACCTTGTATCACTTTAACTTTTTGCCAATCTGCCTCTAATTCGTCTGCCACTATTTGTGGAATACCCGTTTTAGAACCTTGCCCCATTTCAACACGGTGAGTGACAATTTCTACGGTACCATCGGGCTCAATAGCAACAAATAGGTTTAACCTTTGCGTCGGTTCCGTCGCACTATACTCAGCACTTTGTGCAATTTTTGATTTTAACTTAGGCACAGCACTACAGGCTAACAATAAGCCACTGCCAGCAACACCACTATAGGTTAGGAATTCTCGTCGTGTTAGCTTAGATAACTCCATTATGCCACCCCTTCACTTTTTGCTAACACAATAGCCGCTTGTTTAATCGCTTTTTTAATTCTCGGATAAGTACCGCAGCGACAAATATTACCTGACATATGATTATCAATATCTTCATCTGTCGGCATTTTATTGTGCGCCAGTAAAGTTAATGCACTCATTATTTGGCCTGATTGGCAATACCCACACTGAGGTACATTATTTTCTTGCCATGCGATTTGTATTTCATGATCACTATTTTTACTTATGCCTTCAATCGTGGTTATTTTTGCATTTTTAGCCACGACAACAGGGGTAATGCATGATCGCATCGCTTCACCATTAATATGAACCGTGCATGCGCCACATTGCCCTACTCCACAGCCAAATTTAGTACCCGTTTGTTGTAATAAATCTCTCAGTACCCACAACAACGGCATATCGTCTGGAGCATCAACTTGATGCACTTGGTTATTCACATTTAGTTTGATCATCTTAAGTACTCATTAATTTACTGTATGGGTAATTCATTGGCATTATTTAGTAGCGATGTAAAAATGGTTTGCTTAGTTTAGTTGCTATTGATAATACTCATATGCTTAAATGTTAACAATAAACAAAATAATTATTTTAATAATGACTTTTATTTCACCTATTTTTTTTAAAAAATCACCTGCGCTCAGTAAGCACGTAGTGTGCAAGTTCGAATTGTTTTGCCTGTATACAATACTGCTATTAACCTTATTATTTTCTTATCAAACAAATGCGACAGAAAATAAAGTTATAAAGTTAACTTGGGCGCATGTATACGAAACCTCAGAGCCATTGCATAAGTGGGCATTGTGGGCAGCGAGTGAAATAGAAAAACAAACCCAAGGCCGATATGTAATCGAGGTTTTTCCAACATCAATAATGGGAAAAGAAGCCGAACTAAATCAAAGTTTAAGTTTAGGCACGGTTGATATTATTTATACCGGCACCAGTTTTGCTGGGCAAAATTATCCTCCAATAGCCTTATCAGAACTCCCGTATATCTTTCGAGATTATCAACATTGGCAAGCATTTACTGACAGTAGCTTATTTGACGAAATGGTCGCTGGGTATAAAAAGTCGACGCGAGGAAATCAAATTGTTGGTAATAATTATTATGGTCAACGCCATTTAACTTCAAATAAGCCCATTAACACGCCAGCAGATATGCATAACCTTAAGCTGCGTGTTCCTAACGCGACCATCTATAAAATGTTCCCGCTAGCTGTCGGCGCAAACCCCAGTCCTATTGCTTTTTCAGAAGTCTATTTAGCACTGCAGCAAGGTGTGGTTGACGCACAAGAAAACCCACTACCTACCATTAAAGCGAAGAAATTTTATGAAGTACAAAAATACATCAGCTTAACTGGACACTTACAAGGTTCAATTCTTTCAGTTACCAGCAACCGCTTGTGGGAATCGCTAAATACAGATGATAAAAAGATATTTATTCACGTATTTAAAGCCGCTGCTAACGGTGTATCTAGCGATACGAGAAAGTCAGAACTAGCGCTAATTGACTGGTTTAAAGCACAAGGAACAACAATATTAACGGTTGACCGTAACCTGTTCCGTGAAAAAACATTATCTCAACACGCACAAGTTAAACACGCTTTAGGGGCTGAGTTTTATGACAGATTACAAAATATCCAATAATTTAGCACCACAAGAAAGCAATGCTTTTAGCTTCAATGAAGAAGAACAACACTTCGCTTATTCAGATTATAAAATAGAAGATTGGCTAGCCTTTGTTTTATTTTGGTTATTAGCGATCACTGTGTTTTCACAATTTGTAAGCCGCTATGTATTTTCAGCGCCACTGGGTTGGACCGAAGAAGTCGCGCGTTACCAACTCGTTTGTTTAGGATTTATAGGCGCATGTGTCGGTATTCGCAAAAACACTCATATTTTTGTCGCACTATTTCATCGGTGGTTACCAAAACAAGTTTCCGTAAATTTATATAAAGTAATTGCGGTATGTAATGTCTTATTTATCGCAGCATTAGCATACTTTGCATGGCAAATAATGCCTTTATTACATATACATAAAATGGCGTCAGTTGCCTTACCCATCAGCGTGTTATACGGGGTTATTTTTGCCAGTTTATTAATCATGTTATTACGCAGCAGCCAATACTTATTCAGTATTTTTATTAACCCTCAGCAATTGTGCGATCAAAATAGCTCAGCTAGCTGCGATTAAATCTTATTAGGAAATCACATGGTTATTGCTACGCTTTTTATCTCTCTTATTATTATGGTCATTCTGGGCTTTCCAGTGGCATTTGCTTTGGCAGGTTCAGCTTTACTCGCCGTAATGGTTGACGGGCAAGTGCCTGAATTAGTGGTTTTACATCGCATGGTGGGTGGTATGGACAGTTTTCCATTGTTATCAATACCATTTTTTGTACTCGCTGGTGCGTTAATGAACTCAGCAGGCATTACCAATCGCATATTTGATTTTGCCAATGCTTTGGTCGGTTGGATGCGTGGTGGCTTAGGTCATGTAAACGTCAGCGCTTCTATCATGTTTGCCGGTATGTCTGGTGCTGCCGTTGCAGATGCGGGCGGCTTAGGCGCTATCGAAGTAAAAGCAATGCGCAATAAGGGCTATGATGCGGGCTTTTCAGTTGGTCTTACCGCAGCCTCGTCTACGATAGGCCCTATTATCCCGCCAAGTTTACCCATGATTATATACGGCGTAATGGCTGGTGCTTCTATTGGACAATTATTTGCCGCTGGCTTTATTCCAGGTTTATTAATGGCCATTTCTTTAATGGTCATGGTTTATTTTTACGCCAAAAAACGAAATTACCCTAAAGATGCTGGCTTTTGCATGACGCGTATAACCACCACGTTTCAGTCGGCCTTTTTATCCTTAATGACTCCTGTCATTATTATTGGTGGTATTTTATTTGGTATTTTTACAGCTACTGAAGCCGCCATCACCGCAACTGTCTATGCCCTTGTATTAGGTGCTTTTGTTTATCGCACCTTAAACTGGCAAAAACTGGTTAAAGTCAGCATGGAAACGATTGAAACGACCAGTATTATTTTACTTATTATTGCCGGAGCTGCGATTTTTTCATGGGTATTAACCAGTCAAAGAGTAACCGAAGACTTCACCACATGGATGTTAACGATCACAGAAAGTAAAACCGCCATTTTATTGCTTATGACACTGATATTATTTGTTGTTGGTTGTTTTATGGAAACCATTGCCGCAATTACGATATTAACGCCGGTATTATTGCCTATCGCAATTAGTTTGGGCATTGACCCTGTGCACTTTGGTGTGATGATGGTACTTAACCTGATGATAGGCTTATTAACACCACCTGTGGGTATGGTCTTATACGTATTATCTCGTGTGTCAAAAGTCCCTTTTGAAGAGTGTGCAAAAGCAACGGTTCCATTTTTGATCCCTTTAGTGACAGTATTATTACTGGTCACTTTCATTCCAAGCCTTTCAATGTGGCTGCCGACACTTTTATACCGTTAATTGTCAAAACAAGTGTAACGCTAAATAAATAGCCACACCTCAGTTCGGGAAAGGGATACGGGATACCAATAGAATAAAAAGCGGTTAACCCAATCAACCGCTTCAGAATTTGAAAGCTTTAATAACGATCTAAAGCTATCATCTTAATAACAAAGTTAAGACTAGGAAGTTAAGTAATAGCACGCAATCTTGAACAAACAACTTCGGCAATTTCAGGAATAATGTTTTGAGCAACAAATGGTGGATAGGCACTGGCAACATCTTTGCCAATTTCAGCATGCATTGCACGCATATAGGTAGAGTGTACTATGGTGCCAATATTAATTTTTGCGATACCCATAGGAATTGATTTTTGAATATCAGCATCTGGTATCCCTGTTCCGCCGTGCAATACTAATGGTGCTGGCACCGCTTGGGCAATTTCAGCGAGTCGATCAAAATGAATTTTTGGCGTAGTTGGCGTAAAACCATGAGCGGTACCTATGCCTACGGCCACTGAATCTGGCCCTGCTTCTTCGTATAGCGCGACAACATCAGCAACACTGGCTAAGTAATCATCTTCAGAGTTTACTTGTACATCGCGCCCCATAATTTTACCAATTTCAGCTTCTACCGCGACCCCTGCGCTGCGTGCGTAATTCACCACTTCTTTAGTCATGGCGATATTTTCTTTTAAGCTTTGCTGAGAGCCATCGATCATTACCGAGTCATAGCCGTCGTCAATCGCTTGCTTGCATAAATCGACCGAGGTTGAGTGGTCTAAATGCAAATACAAAGGGTTATTCGCTTTTGGCATAAAACCATCAACCATTTTTCGACAAATAAGGGTGCTGTTTAATTCAACCACAGGTCCGTAAGTCATTAACATAACCGGTAAGTCGATTTGGTTTGCCGCACTAACAACGGCATTAATATCGTAAATATCGTTCACGTTAAAACCTGCTAAACAGCGCTGCTGTGCTCGATAGTTTTTAAGTAATTGCGCCAATTTCATGGTCATGATAACCCCTAATAATTCATGTTTTTATTGATGCTTCGCCCGCTTATTTTCGGCGATAACATAGAAATAGGCGTGATATCTGCCCAATGATTAAATTCGTGTAAGTCTTCTAAGAAATGACCTCGACCGACAATCCAGTGATGATCTAGCCCGCTGCTAAGTACCGTGTGAATAATAGATTGGGTATCGGTATTTTTCGGTTTTATTTCACCATAACAGCCGCGGTAACGCATTTCAGACGCTACAATATCGCCTTCAAAAGCAAACACAGAAGATGCATGCGGATATTGATATTTGGCGATAGTAACGGGCCCTAATTCTTGAAGAAATTCAAACAACATGCCGCAGGAAGTGTCTTCGTCAAAATTGTCTAAAATGCTATGGTTACGCACTTGCAGTTGGCTGCCTTTTTTCATTAATTTGGTCGACGAGCCGCCACAGTGCCACATACCAAGATAATTATTGTCTGGATCGAGAAATGACATGTCCATTAATGTCGGTAAGCTTTCGCCTTGGCAAAGTTCATTGAAAGTTACCATGGTCAACAAGCCGCCCATGTCTGATTCATCGGCAACAACAATGCCAAGATCTTGCACCAAGGCACCAGCGCCATCGCCTGCTATGCCATAACGGTCAAATAATTCAGGCCAATTTTTTAATGCCACGCCCAAGTAATCATGTTCGCGCACGTAGTCAGCCAAACCTAGCGCTAAACGCACGCTGAGAAATAACTCTTGCTCTTTCACCAAATAACTTGCGCACGCTTCTGCATTGATCAGTTTACTCACAATTGGCATTACCTGATCTTCGCTAAACTTTTCACCGTGTTGCCAAATGGTTTCAAGATCAACCCGTTCAAAATCAAGTCCAAAATGTTGCGCGACAGAAATTTCGTTTAACTCACAGTCATAAAAACCGGGCACCCGCATGCCGCCAACCATTAACAATTTCGCATAGCGCAGTTGCGATTTTGCATAAACAACACGCGCAAAGCGATTTAACTGTGTTTGCAATGCTTCGCTGCCTAACTCGGCAAAAACCCATGAATACTTAACTTGCATAGACGCTAAAATATTGAGCAAAAAATTCTGCCCACAAAAACGATTGGCTGTTAAATTTCCGCCAGTAACTTCGGTATGCGACCAGCTTAACAACGGCATGTTGTTTTCTCGCAACCAAGTGGCCAGTGCGAGTGCTAAATCGCCAGCAATATATGACGCTTGATAAAGAATAATGCCTTTAACACCCTCGCGCTTATATTGATTTAACGTACGCAAAATTTCGTCTTTGGTTTGCAGCGGCTCTTTTTCATACACTAAATGCATATTATTTGGCAATATGCGCTGGGTTTGGTTAATTGCTTCAACAAAACTTTCCTTGGCTTTTGCCCAATCAAAATGCATTTCAAGCCCTATACCTATCAGTGCGATCGGCACATTTTTTCGCGGCTTTTCTGCGGTAATCAACGCATTCATTTCATCTTGTACAATGCCTTTTCGTTGTAAAAATTTCACGCTCATGGCTAGTTTCCTAAAGACTGTGATTGAATAAAGTTGTAAACATCGTTCTCGCTTGGGTGAAAAGTTCGTCCACCTAAATATTGAGCAACAATCGCGGCATAAGCTGAGGCAAATTGCATACGTTGCTCTAGTTTTTTTCCGTTCAATAATGCATAGCTATATGCGCCGTGGAATGAATCTCCACAGCCTGTGGTATCAACAACTGTGGTATTAAATGCACTTTGATGAACAATGCCTGTTGCCGTTAACGCCCAACTTCCGTTTGCGCCATCGGTAATGATTAATTGACCTTGACTCATGGTAGCTAGCCGGTCAAAGCACTGGTTAAGGTCGTCGCTTTGGGCAATAAATTGCGCACATTCAAGCGGCAAAATGCAGTGCTGACCCAGTGATAACATTTCCGTAAGCTTGCTGCGTTCACCGGCTTCAATATCTAATACCGAAGTAACACCCAGTTTTTTAGCACATTTAAGCAATTCAATATTGCCGTCAATGTCGTAGCCATCAACAAAAAGTAAATCGACATTAGCAAGCCATTGTTCATTTACATCTTCTTGTTCAAGCGCTTGATAATTATTTAACGAATAAAAGACGGTACGTTCGCCGTTTTGAGCATTAACTTCGACAAGCGCGACGGCAGGGTCATGATTTTCATTTAATATCATTAACGAAGTATCAACAGCGCAGCGCTCAAGTTCACTTATGGCAATTTTATTGAGTGTGCTTTGCCCAACATAACCCACAAATGAAGTTGCTGCGCCAAGGGTCGACATAACACATGCAGCATTTCCAGCCGGCGCCCCGCCTTGGATCACTAAATGGTCAACTTGTTGTTTACCGCCGAGCTTTATCTCGTTTGGTAAGGTCACCAATAAATCAACCACATTAAGCCCTGAAACAATTACCTTTGCTTTCATACAAGCCTCAAACCTCATCATTAAACTTGAGCTAACAATAAGGTAAAAGCGAGAGCAACTATAAATACTCATTCTGGAAAAACATGTACTATTTTGTCCAGAGCAAATGTTTGACTATCAATGAAGATTCTCATTTAATATAAACAAGCTTTATAAAAGGAAAAATGAATGAAAGCTGTTCTAGAACACATAACTAAAGACGTTAGGCAGTCTTTTCATTACGCAAATTTTGAGCATTATCAATTCAATTCGCCTTGGCATTATCACCCACAATGGGAATTGACCTATATCAAAAAAGGTACAGGTATTGCGTACATTGGCAATACTATTCGAAATTTTTGTGCTGGTGAGTTAGTACTGGTTGGTCGTAATTTGCCACATTGTTGGCGCAGTGAAGCCAACAAACAAGTGAGCGACGAACTAGGTGTCGCCTCAACTTTTATTCAATGGGATGAACACTTGCTCGGCGAGAATTGGTTACAAAAACCAGAGTTTGAATCGATTGCCAATTTATTAGATAGAAGTCATCAAGGAATATTGTTCTCAGCTAAAGCAAGCAACGCACTGGTAAAGCAACTGGAAAACCTTAAGCGACTATCTTCATTTGAACGCTTATGGCAATTTATTGAGATATTACAAGCACTCAGCCAGATTGACGCCGAAAAGATCAGTCACGAAGCGGAGTTTGAAATTAATCATCAAGCGTCAAAACGCATTGAAAACCTAATCGCTTTTGTCGAGCAAAACTATCAAAACTCGATAACCGCTGACGACTTAGCCAAAATAACCCACCTTACCCCTTCATCTTTTTCGAAATTTTTTAAGAAAGTCTTTAATAAAACATTTACCACGTACCTGAATGAATATCGCATCAGTCAAGCCTGCATTTTATTAAGAAATAGTGATAAAGCGGTAGAAGACATTGCTTTTTTATGTGGCTATAACAACATGGCTTTTTTTCATCGACGTTTTAAAAAGCAAATGAAAACTAGCCCTGCAGTTTATCGTCGGCAGTTGGCCTTAATTTCAACAAGCGAATTAAAAGGGAGTTGATTGAAAATAAGCTAGTTGACCAGTTTACGGAAGTTTTCTCGAAAATGGGTGGGTGACGTGCCTTTAACCTTTTTAAAGTATCGGTTAAAACTACTAATATTAGAAAAGCCAACATCGTAAGCCACTTTTAGTATTGAATCTTCACTTTGAATTAACCTAGTTGCCGCCTCTTCAATGCGCTTGTCATTTAGGTATTGCAAAAACGTTTTACTGGTCGCTTTTTTAAAACTTCGACAAAATGCCGTTTTTGTTAAGTTGGTAATTTCCGCAATTTCTTCTAGGTCAATGCTACAAAAATAATTGGCATTTACCCAGTCTATCGCCGCATTTAGTTTATGAGACTCGAGTTGGCTGCCCGTAAACGACTGGGTTGGTATGATTTGTTCAATGTTTTCAAGCTGGCTAATATTGGTTAGTAAGGTTAACAAGTGAACAACAGACAAAGCACCTTTAGAAATACAGGTATTTTCAATGATCTTTTCCACGTGAGATTCATTGCTTTTAATTCTTAAGCCAAATTTCGCACTTTCTAATAACTTGCCGATAGTTCGAAACTCCGGAATATGAAAAAAGGTTTCGCCAAAGCAAGTGCCGCTAAATTGAATAACAAGTGAGCGCACTTGCTCATCACCTTCAGCACTAATAAACGAGTGCGGTGTATTAGCGCCTAATATAAAAATATCACCTTCGTTAAATTCACACGCTTGATCATTCACTAATAAAGTACCACTGCCTTTATTAACTAAAACAATTTCATGCTCAACGTGAAAATGATACGGATGATCAAAAGACGGTCCTTCATACAAGTAAGCACTAAACGAGCCCGATTGATATAAAACGTCTTCTTTTATTGCTTTCATAAAAATATTTTAACTTATTAATAACGATATAATTTTTCACCAACATTTGTTTATTATGATGCTGAAAATCAAGCTAGTTTGATGTCACATAATGAACGAATTACGGTTAAAGATCATCTACAGAAAGCTAATTTTTAGTCAAATTCACCGGTAAATACCACCCTGAAACAATCAATCTGATAATTTTAGCCTTGCATCGGCTATTTTTAGCCGCTTCATTTTTATCCGATAATGGCAAAGTAAAAATACAACAAGAAGATCGCACATTACAAACCACACCATATTCGATGAATAAGTTGGGAGATAACAATGACAAAAGCCAAATTAAGTAAATCTACACTCGATTTTTTAGAACCAATGCAATTACCCTTTTTTTCAAATGGTGATTGGCAAACATCAGCGCAAGCAATAGATGTAATTGATCCGGCTACCAGCGAAAAAATCGCATCTGTTTCTCTAGCAAGTGCCCGAGATATTGACCAAGCGATAGACAGTGCTGCAAATGCTTTTACCGCCTGGTCAACGCAAAGCATTACTTTAAGAACCCGTTGTTTACGTAATCTTGCACAACTCATTCAACGAGATGAACAAATACTCGCTGAACTCGAATGTATCGATGTTGGCAAGCCAATTAGCGCAGCATTAGAGTTTGATGTGCCATTTGCTGCAGATTGCTTTTCATATTTTGCCAATGTCGCTGAAGATTTTGAATACACCAGCAATAACAACCTAACTACAACAGACAGTCACGTCGTTAAACTTCCTTATGGCGTTGCAGGTTTTGTATTTCCTTGGAATTTTCCACTGACCTTATGTGCTTGGGGTATCGCGCCGGCACTCGCTGCGGGTAACACCGTCGTAGTAAAACCCGCGTCTGAAACACCTTTGTCTAGTCTATATTTGGCAAAACTATGCCAAGAAGCAGGCTTTCCCGCAGGTGTAGTAAATATATTGCCTGGTCAAGGCTCTGTTGCGGGCGAAGCACTAATTTCGAGTCAAAAAATTAAACTCATGTCATTCACTGGTTCAACCGCTGTCGGTAAACATGTTGCTGAAGTATGTGGTCGAAATCTAGTGCCAGCAAAATTAGAGCTTGGCGGTAAAGGCGCAGCAATCGTCTGTAATGATGCCAATGTTGATCATGCAGTAGAAAACCTATCTGGTGCAGTTACCCTAAACGCTGGACAAGTTTGTTGTACCGCATCTCGCTGGTACATTCATGAAGACATCTACCAAGAATTTGTTGATAAAGCCAAAGCAAAATATCAATCAACTAAAGTACTTAATGGTGCGCATCCAGAAGCAGAAATGGGCCCTATTTGTACCGAAAAACAACTTAGTCAAGTGCTTAATTGTATTAAGGAGGCAAAAGAGCAAGGTGCAAAAGTGCTTTGTGGCGGCAATCGAATAACCCATGGCGAATATGCGAACGGTTATTTCATTGAACCAACCCTACTAGCAGGCTCAGACGATAATACATGGGCGCAAGAAGAAATATTTGGGCCTGTTGCCTTTTTACTCAAATTTAGCGATGAAGACGAAGTTATTAACCGAGCGAACCAAAATCCGTATGGTTTAGCCAATAGTGTCTGGACAACCGATAGCGATAAAGCCATAAAGCTCGCCCACAGCTTAGTTGGCGGTAATAGCTGGATCAATGCACACAATGTATTTGAATACGGACTCAATTATGGTGCCTGTAATCAAAGTGGTTGTGGCGGCGGGGTAAATAGTGTCGCAACATTTGAAGGCTATTTACGTCATCAATCGATCGCATCTGTTCGTTAATAAGGGCTCAAAATGATCGAACTACTGAAAGCAAAAGGGTTTGAACTGTCTAAAAATACACAACTTACATCACTTACTGGTGGCGTAAGTTGCGATATTTTTTTAGTACAAGACGGTGAAAACTGCTTTGTGGTTAAACAAGCATTAGCCAAACTCAAAGTCAAACAAGATTGGTTTGCCGACACCAACCGTAATATGTATGAGCAAAGATATTTGCAGTATTTGAACACGATATTACCACAATGTGCGCCTAAAGTGATCGCTGCATTTGAGCATGACAACTTGTTTGTGATGGAGTATTTAGGAAATCAACATCAAGACTGGAAAAAACGGCTATTACAAAAAGAGTTTTGTTCGCAAACCGCACATCTTATTGGCTATGCTTTAGGCGTTATTCATCAAAAAAGTTGGCTTGATCCGATTGCCAAGGATCAGTTTGACTCAGACGATAATTTCAAAGAACTTAGGCTTGCCCCATACTTTGAGACACTTGCCGACAGTTATCCAGAACAGCGCCCTGCTATTTCGGCATTGTGTCAAAAGATAGCTGGACGAAAGTTATGTTTAGTACATGGTGATTTCAGTCCTAAAAACATTTTAGTGAAAAAAGGAGATGTCAAAATAATTGATTGCGAAGTGGCATGGTTTGGCGATCCAGCTTTTGATGTTGCTTTTATGTTGCATCACCTATTTTTAAAATATTTTCACTTTAACGATCCTGCGCTACTTAAACTCAGTCGGACATTTATTAACGCTTATCAATCGGCGCTAACGCCTGTTTACTTAACTGATGTGCCCTTTGATCATATTGCCAACATTACGGCACTTTTGATGTTGGCCAGAATCGATGGAAAATCACCTGTTGAATATTTAAGCCAACAAGAAAAAAAACAGGTACGAAAATTTGCACTTACGTTATTTGCTCAAAAAATAACGACCTATCACGAATTAGAAAAAGAGATACAACAACATGAAAATTAAAGATATCGATGCATACCAAATATTCGACTCTCGTGGTCAACCCACTGTTGAAGCCGTTGTTACTTTAGAAAATGGCGTTAAAGGCTTTGGGTTAGTACCTTCGGGTGCATCAACAGGGCAATTTGAAGCCATAGAATTACGTGATGGCGACCCTAAATGCTTTGCCGGAAAATCGGTTAAACAAGCGATAGCGCATATCAAAGGTGAACTTGCACATTTAGTTGTTGGTTTAGATGTAAGCGAGCAACGATTGATAGACAAAAGTATGTGTGAGCTTGACGGTACCGACAATAAATCACGCCTTGGCGCAAATGCAATTTTAGGTATTTCTTTAGCCGTGGCGAATGCCAACGCAAAACATTTAGAGCAGCCTTTATACCAAACGCTAGACAATCACTGCGATAACAGCCTTATCCCGTTGCCAGAAATTCAACTCGTTGGCGGCGGCGCTCATGCTCAGTGGTGCACAGATATTCAAGACTTTTTACTTATTGTTAATGGCGCGAAAAGCTATCAAGAATGTTTAGAAGTTACCTATAACGTATATCAGCAAGGTGAAAAACTTTTGAAAGCACGCGGCTTATTAGCCGGTTGTGCAGACGAAGGCGGCTTTTGGCCAAACTTTAATTCGCATGAAGAAATTTTTGAATTTGTAATTGAAGCTATAGAAAAAGCCAATTATGTACCGGGCAAGGATGTATCGCTTTCTTTAGATATTGCCGCGAGTGATTTATACCGAGATAACAAATATCACCTACCACTAGATGGCAAATCATATTCACCTGAACAATTTTTGCAGCTTATTTTAAACTGGTGTGAAAAATATCATGTATTGTCAATTGAAGATCCTTTTGCTGATACAGATGAGCCTATGTGGCAAGCACTTACAGAACAAATAGGCGATAAAGTACAAATTATTGGCGACGATTTATTTACCACCAACAAAGTTCGCATTCAGCACGGTATTGAAAATAAACTCGCCAACAGCGTACTTATTAAGCTTAATCAGATTGGCACCGTAAGTGAAACCATAGATGCAATACGTTTAACGCAATCAGCCGGTTGGCTGCCTGTTGTGTCGGCGCGTTCAGGGGAAACGGAAGATGCTTTTATTAGCCATTTAGCCGTAGCAACTAACGCGGGGCAACTCAAAGTTGGCTCTTTTACACGCAGCGAACGCATGGTGAAATGGAATGAACTTATTCGTATTCAACATCAGCAATCCTTACGTGCAAAGTTTATTGGTGGTGAAATATATCAATCACTCACCAAAGGTTAGGTTACAAACTTAACGGTATACTCAAAGAGCTGATAGCCATAGGTTATTAGCTCTTTACGATAATTTTACTACTTTCCAAGCTGATGCGGCTTTTGCCATACGCGAATATAGTCCACTTCAAAGTCGACGACGCCATCGTCTTTTTTACCTTCGGGACTATTTTTTTCTAAATCCGCTTTACTGTTGGGGTAACCGTGCCAAGCAAATGTTTCCATGTCTAACCATAAGTTAATCGGTTTGGTTGCCACATAACCGTTATAATTTTTTGGCAGACCTTCGCGATTTTTATGCGCCCACTCGGTAACTTGCTCTGCAGTAACCGAGGAAAATAATTTGCCGTCGATATAATAGTTGACGCCGTTTTCATGCCATTCAATGCCGTAAACGTGAAAATCGTCAGCTACTCTAAAACCTAATTGCTTGCGTTCGGTATAGCTAGGCTTTCCGCCAACCGGCTTTTTCCAGTCGCGAATTGACCACCACAATTCACTATCAAGGTGTGCTTTATTAGGGTCTTCTCGGCTGTCACCAAAAGACTCAAAAAAGTCAAATTCAAGGCCATCGCCCATCGACCAAAAGGCACTGGTGATCTCGGCATCTGCCGATTTACTTCGAATTTCAATATAGCCGTAAGTAAAACCACGACGACCAATAAAACAAGGCACGGTTATGTTTTCGTGTTTCATTGGCTCACCAAAAACTGGCTTGCGCACTTCATCGCTAAACGGAAAGTCTGGCTCCCAGCGCGCTTCTAACATAAGTTTGCCATTTTCTAAGCGATAGTTTCGTCCTGAAAATTGCGACGGAGCACGGCCTTTCCAAACCCATTTATTAGGCTTATCTGGGTGTTTATATTCTGGCTTGCCGTCTTTAAATTTACCGACAATAAACCAACGGTCTTCATCAACTTTACTGCTGTTAAATTCATCGCTGACTTGGGTATTGAGTACCCAGTTTCCTGTATTAGTCGGATCAGACAACGGCAAGTGTTGAAGCGTTGCTTTTGCCAGCGCATAAACTGGCATCGTTGCTAATAGGCAACTTGCTGCAAGCAATAGTCGCTTAAGATGATTAGCTTGGTTAACTTGATTAGCTTTCAAAATACCCTTCCTTATTCTCTTTTTTAGATGTCTTAAATGTTACAGTGATAGCAATGGTTGCCATTAGAGGCGATGCTGATGTAATTGATAAAATTGATGCATTTTTTGCTGAGCATCATTAGACAAAGTTTGCTCGGCCAAATACCAATACAGTTTTCGCGCTGAAATAATCGTTAAATGTTCAATTTTAGCGGCAAGCAAACTATTAATGGCTTGCTGGTCAAGGTGGCTACTTTTTAATATTTGCACGAATAAATGCACTTCTTGATGCTGCCAATCACGCGATAATTGACTAGAAATACGATGTAAAAATGCTGAAGACGTTTTCGCTTTGTTATTAAGCACACTTTGCAGTGCTAAAAGACGCACCGGCAGTAAATCATGCTCAAGCAAAAATACGATTTGCTGTTGATAATCCGCTTTATTAAATTGTTCAATATATCGAATAAAAGCCATTAAATAATTTTGACTATTAACATTTATTCCATGGCGCAAAATATCAGCGCTTTCTCCGTCGAACGCTCTTTTTAGGGTTAATTGTTCAAGAGCATAAAGTTTAAGAAATTCATCAGTAGATCTAGCCAATTGATAAAGCGACTTTATGCTTTTGCTCTGCCCGCTATGGCGACGTATTTTTTCGACAATTTCACCGTTGGCAAAGTGCCATAGGGTAAAACAAGTCCATATTGCGCCTTCAACATAATCGTTTTTATTAATAGCGATGGTTGCGCCAGACATAGCGTCAACCGAGTTGCCACCACTGTTTTTCGCGACCAATTCTTCTTTGTAAAATAGCTGCAGGCTATTCGCCCGATCACTTAAAATTCGATCAAGCTTGCGATAATCTGCATGTTCAAACGCCTGCCCTTGGCCTTTTTCAAGGGTAATACCACTTCGCAAGGTGAGTTTTTGATAACGGCCAAATTGGTCCCAATGCAAAGTAACTGGGTCAACTTTACAGACTTTTTCACCACAATAAACCGATTCAACGTCCATCGAATAGTTGCTATCGTCGTTTAACCCACTACTGCTAACACGTAATATTTTAGTGATGGGTTTATCAGTTAAATTTGCAGCATGACCAAAACTCACTTGCACCTGTTGTGCTTGAAAGTCATCAAGCACAATCAAAAAAGCGCTAGTGCACAGTAAAACCGCAACAACCACTAGCCACTTCATTAGGCGTAAGCTCTCACTTCATAAAGTCTTGCTTGGTTTTTCCCGTAGGTTTGTATTAGCTCAATTTTTATCGCAGTGGCTAAAACGGGTGCAAACGACAATGTAATTAGCCGTGTGCGGTTATTGTCTAAGGTAGCAACGGTTTGCCATTGACCTTTTATTCGTGCCAATACCGCTAACGACTTCATCATTTCTTCAGGTACGTTGTTACGATATATCCCTTCGTTTTGAGAATCTTTTCGCATCATAATATTGCGCTGTAAATTGGTATCGCATTTTATTTCAACCTGTGAAATCGTCACCGGTTCTTGCCATTCTAACTGCACATTGGCAGGTAATTGGCGCGACTGCCAATGGTTGATATTGCCATCAATATCGCGAGAGATTCCATTGATTAAATGTTTTGCCTCACCTGAAGATGTGCTTGAGGCAAATAATTCAAGCGTTTGTTTAGCAAGATCTTTATCATCATTGGCTGGGCGTTTAGGAATATAAACATCAGCACGTAACAAACTTTCCTGTAATTGCGAAATATGATGCCTTGCAAGTTCTCTCGGACTAACATTTTTATCGCAGCACAAACTTGCCGCAGTGCCAACCGCTTGTCCTTGCAGTGCACAAGTGGCCATAATGCGACTCGACGATAAAGCAATATGTGTTTGACTAACGTTACGCCCAGCAAAGAGTAAATTCGCAATATTTTTTGAATATAAACTGCGAAATGGAAACTGATATATTTCTTCAAAATGCGCATGAAAATAGCTCGGTGGCTCAGTCGGGTTTTCAATACCGCCGGGGTTATGTTCATCTAACGACCACCCCCCAAAAGCCACCGCGTCGTCAAAGTGTTTATAGCCGAGCATATCGGGCTCAGACAATATATAATCGCCAATAAAACGACGAGATTCACGCCTTGAGGGCAACGATCCAACCCAGTCTAACGCTAAATTTTCAGACTCAGGAAACTTGCCTGAGTTTTTAATGTAGTGCCAAACACCATGTAAATAAGCCATTAATTTATGACGATTAATTTCAGCATCTGCAATAATATCATCGTCGCTACCTACCTCTATCCACCAAATACCTTCGTGGTAAGCATGAAATTTACGTTTCTGATGAGCGCCATTTTTTTCTGGATCGTATTCCATTGCCCAACTTGGCGGCGAATAAGGCATAGGTTTACCCATATCTTTTGCCGACATTAATAACGATGCGCCCATTTGCCAGCCATCCGGTTTATCTGGTGCATACTGCTCGTTAAATTCTTCTTTGCCTTCACGTCCGGTACGATACTCCGCACCAGCAGAAGCCGCTAGCAAACCGTCACCGGAACAATCAATAAAATATTTAGCCGACAACAAATATTCCGTTTCCGTGGTTAACTGCCAGCAACGCGCCGTTTCTAGCGTGTCACCATTGGTAATGGCTTCAATGGCTTGAGTATTTAGTAATAACTCAATATTTGGCTCACGAATAACAAAGTCATACAAGACATGGTCCCACACGGGAAAAGACTCTTGTGGGTTTTCAAAGCGGTTATGCAATAGCATTTCTTCGATAATGCCAGTTTCACGCTCGGGCAAACCATTTTTTAAATGATTAACGCCATTAAGATGAACGCGCATCTCACTAGAGGCATTGCCTCCTAATACCGGTCTATCTTGCACTAAAATCACACTAGCGCCATTTCTTGCCGCAGACACGGCAGCGCAAATTCCCGCGGCGCCACCACCAATTACGACAACATCAGCGTGCTTTTTTTGTTGTCGATTGGGTTTCATCGACTTGCCTTTGCCTAAATGCAGCCACTTATCTTTGCTACGACTGGCAATTGAATTGTTACTGCTTGCCTGTGCGATACTTGGTGCTAACCCTGTTGCGGCAAGACTTGCTGCGCCTAATTTAAAAAAGCTTCTTCTTTTCATGTGCTGGCCTTTGAATTAAATCATTTATGAGAGTTTGGATAACGTTGTTGTTTTAATTGCTTTAATAATAAGCTTGCGATTGTGCGCTCACTGGCAGCGATGTTATTGGTTTCATTAGGGTCATTTTGATGATCATATAATTCAACAAACATCGGTGCCTTGTTATAGTCACGGGTATCTTGCCAAGCAATAAGACGATACTGCTTAGTTCGCATTGCATAGGCCATTAAGTGTTGTTCAAAAAGTTCCCGCTGCCATCGCTGCCCGACTTGGCTTTTTATCTTGTCTTCAACTTGCTCAATCAGTGGACCAAAATAAGTCTCTCTCATACCTTTTCTTAATGGGTACGCGCCCCACTCTCTAAGCGCAGGTGTTGGGAACTGACTATAAGCTGCCGTTTTTAATTGCCGCTCTGGTTGGCTAAATAATGGCACTAAACTTATACCATCTAGGTTTTGGGGTGTTTCTAACCCGGCAAGTACGGTTAGTGTTGGAAAAATATCGACAAGCTCAACTAAAGCATTTGAACGAACAGAAGCTGCGTTTTGTTGATATTGTTTAGCAAGTTTTGGCGTCCAAAATATGAGTGGCACACGCGTAGCAATTTCATAATTGGTCGCTTTTCCCCAAATGCCTTTTTCGCCTAAGTGATAGCCATGATCGCTCCACAAGACAATAATGGTATTGTCGAGCAAGTTTTCTTTCGCTAGCGCGGCAATTAGTTTTCCAATTTGTGCATCAACATAACTCACAGTTGCGAGGTAGGCGTGTTTTAGCTGCTTTGCTTGCTCGGTAGAAATGTTTCCTTGTTTGGGAATATCAAAAAACGTTCTTAATTCAAACGAAGCATGTAATCCCATCGTTGCACCATTTTGAGGTGCTTGCGTATCTTGGCTTAGCATTATTTTATCTCGCTGATATAAATCCCAATATTTTTTGGGGGCTATCCAAGGTAAGTGTGGCTTTTTCATACCAAAAGCTAAGAAAAATGGCTGTTGGTTAGACTCGGTTAGTCGTGCTAACGCGGCTATGGCAAGCTCGGTACTATAACCGTCTGGGTAGATATGATCGGCAACTGGCTCACCTTCTACGGCAGGTCCACTGCCCAAACCAAATCTTGCTTGCTGCCCATATTTAGCAAACATGGCTTTACGGTGAGTTTGTTGTATTTGGGCATTACCAGCATTAGCGTACCGAACAGGTTTTGCTGTAGATGAAGGCAACCAACTTGCTTTAGGTAGCCAACTCCACGACTTCTCATCGTCTAAATCACCGTGATGAAATATCTTGCCGACATAGGTGGTTTGGTAACCTTGTTCTTTAAAATACTGCGGGATAGTAACAACCTCAGGGATTTTTGCTCGAAATTTAACGTAATTATGAGTAACACCCAATGTAACTGGACGTAAGCCCGTCATAACACTCGCGCGCGATGGCCCACATATCGCTTGTTGTGCATAAGCGTGGTTAAATTGGATCCCCTGTGAAGCTAATTTATCGATATTGGGTGTTACGGCAATATTACTGCCATAGCTGCCAATTTCAGGACGTAAATCGTCAATAGAAATAAATAAAACATTAGGCTGAGTTAATACGGCTTGAGCAAATAACGGCGGATGTAAAGCAAAAGCAATAACCATTACTATCCGTCTAATGATTAACGGTGAAACGATATTTTTTAATGCAATGATAAAATTCAATGTCATTTGGCTACCTAAATTTCAAATAGGGCTATCCATCAAGCTATTGTTTATAGATAAGCAAAGCGCGTTAACGATATAACCTGTCTATGCTGCGTAAACAATGAAATAAAAAGGCACGCTAGCCTAAAATGTTTAAACTAGCGTGAGATGATTTGAACTTACTTTGGCGTAACTTCTAGCAATAAAATGCCTTCAGATTCAAGTTCAAAGCTTGAGTTGAGTGAGTTGCTGGTCATTAAGTTTTTAATGACCATGTTTTGGCCAGTTCTTAACGATAAGTCAATTTTAGCCGTGTGGTGACCAACATTTAAAATGTTAACCAAATAACTGCCATTAGGCTGTTTCACTGTGCGCCATGTCGTTGTTTTATGAGCAACACCGCTATCTTGTGTCAGTACAACATCCGATAAGCTGTTGTTATTAACTTCTGCCAGTGCCGCTTGCTTAATTTTGGCAATATCGCTTGTTTCAAGCACAATTAGTTTGCCTTTACCCGCGCTTAGTTTTGCTGTGCGTTTTTGACCATATTCATTCAGTGACAAGCTGTTTGAATTATCTAAAATCACGGTACCGCCTTGGCTTAAATATCCTTGAATGGTGGCAAATTCTTCATCGCTTACATAGTGATTTCGATAAACAACAATCGCATCCCATTGGCTATTATCTTGCTTTTCAATAATATTTTTCGTGGCAAATCCCATCGGGAAACCTTCAAAGAATAGTTCTTCGTAAAGCTTGTAGCCTTGGGTCATGTAGTCATCAATATTGATGGCGGTTGTTTCTGAATAAAATAAGCGCAGTGGTCGACGTTGTTCACGCAGGGCTACAATTTCTTCTGAGAAACTGTTTAAGTCGTACATCACTTGGGTCACTTCGTTTGTAACATGCGGCTGCATATTATTTGAACCTGCATAGGCGCCGCCTAAACCTGGGTCGAAAAAGTCTAAGTCGCCTTCTAAGCGATCTTCTGGTGAGCCATCTGGATCACGTGCCCAAAACCAGCCCATGTTGGCATCCATACCCAATAATGTTGCCAGCCAATACACACTGCGCACATAACTGGTACGGGTGTCTAAGTCACGCCATTGACCTGAAGATAAAAAGTGCGACTCTGAGTTAACGTTAATTTTATTTGGCGCAACCGATTCCATAAAGTCGTGGAACATGGCAACAATGCCCCAGTGATAGCTGTATTTTTCAAGCCATGCTGATGATTTACCCGGACGAATATTTTTACTACCAAACGACTTGGCATCATGACCAACCATAGTGGTTAATTCCGCCAAAGCTTCGGTATCGATACCGCCTGAGCGTGAATTGTCCATGAACATACGCGGCATAATTTTAATATGTGTATCTGCCTCGGGGTTTACTGAATGAAGCTCTTTCTGCATAAAAGCAAACCAGTCGGTGCCACGGTCCATGTTATAGCGCATCCAATCAAACCAAATGGGTTGGCCTTTTAACGCAGTATCAAGCGGTATATCAATTTCAACTTGGTCAAAGTTTGCATAGCTAGTGCCCCAAGTAGCATTTAAATGATTAATATCGCCTTGGTGTTTGTTATCTAACCACTGGCGAAATTTAGCCAAGGTGTGTCTAGAAATTGAATTCATTTCTTTAAAGCGATAGGTCCAATGGTCTTTTTCTGAAAACCAATGTGGTTCATTCGCCAATACAAAACCTAACTCGGTGACTTTTTTATCTTTGGTTAAACGCCCGGTTTCACGAATAATTTTGCCCCACAAATCACGTGCTAACGGGTTATCAACATCAAAACCGGTAAATAGCGAGCGTCCTTTGCGCACTTCGGGATCTTGCGCTTCTAGCCATTGCGGAATACCCATGATCCAATAAACCAAAAAGCCAATATTAGTATCTGGAATACCGGTGAGCTCTTTCATTAGCTCTTGATCAAAACTGCCATCTTCTTTAACCAAAAACGAGTTAATTGCGCGGTCATGATCCACCGGATATAAATTTTCACCGCCGTGATATAACGCGCCTAAATGATCATTGTAAACATCAGTATTTGTGAGCGGCTGACCGACGGTTTTAGAAAAATAATCGTACGGGAAAATAGGCTTACCATTACTGATAAACATATTGTCGCCGGCTTTGGTGCCTTGCCAGTCGACTTTATTCACTGGACGACGTTTTATTTCGCCACCCAGCTCTTGACCTAGTACATCAATACCTTTGTCGAGTATTTCAATGACCTTGGTACGTTCAAAATCGGGAAGTTTTTCAGCTAACTCTTTTTTATTAGCGGCATAATAACGCTCGTAACCAAACGCTTTTTCAATCGTTTCAGGGTTTGCTTCATCCCAATTAGCAAATTTTAAAAACTGTTCAGCAAACCAAACAATGGTTTCTTCTCGCGCAACATCGATATTTTTCGAACGCGCGTTATCCATCATTTCAGTTAATGTTGCCAGCTTTATACGCGCTTGCTGCTCTAAAGGGCTAATTGCACTCGCTTGCGCACTTGCTAAGGTTTCTACCGCAGGTGCTGGCAAAGCTTGCGTTGCTGATTCTTGCGCATTGTCATGCTGACTACAGCCAGCCGCCATTAATGATACTGACGCAATTGATGCGGCCAAAAAATGTCGTTTCATGGTCTCTCCCGTTGTTCTGCTTTATTTCTTTTTACACAGAAATAAGCGGATTATCTTTTTAATGAGAAATACTATACATCATATGTTTACATTCGTATACTGTTTATAATGCTTATTTTTATTTTCTGAAAACGCCATGCGGATCATCAAAATACACTCCAGAAAATGAATAATAGATGCTCTGAAACTAATAGTTTTTATACTGAAAGAGTAACGGCGACTGATCAGAAGATAATGTTATTAACTTGAAGGAAATAATTTATATGCTAGATTTGGTTAGGTGCTAGATTTTGACTTGGCTTGAAAAGCCGCTTCAATAGCGATAAAAATTTCTATGTTAGTAACAACGGTACAGATTTATCGCGAATTGGGTTTAAAAACGAGTAACTTGGTCAGGATAGATGCTTTAGTTACTCGATTTTTAAGCCATTATGAGACTATTTTATGATGAGCTTTTCTTCTTTTTCAGCTTTAGCTTTTAATTGATTATATAAGTTTTCATAAAAATCTAATCGACTTTGCTGGTAAGGAGTCGCAGATAAAAAGATATTGTTCATATTTTTCTGGTTCCACTCATTCCAAAGATTTGCCATTTTAGCTTTTAGTTGCGGGTATTGCTCAACGATATTATTTTTCTCGTAAGGATCATTAATCATATCGTAAAGCTCTGCTTTTTCTTGCTTTTGAGCTAATAGATATTTGCTTTTTTCGGTTCGTACTGCCCATTTATTTTGCTCTGTTCGCCAAAAAAGAGCTTTATGCGGTGAGCCTTTTTTATCACCATTTAAGTAAGGAATAATATTCTTCCCTTCTAATGGTTTGCCTGAGGTATCGCCATCGCCCAATGCCACCGCTGTTGCCGCAATATCTAACGCAGAAACCAAACCGTTAAATGTGCCACTTTTTTTAATACCTTTAGGCCAGTGTACAAAGAATGGCACATGAGAACCGCCTTCGCGCATACTACTTTTGCCATCACGAAATGGCTTACTTGATGAATAAATTCTTTTGCCTTTACTATTTTCATTTGCCGCTGTCATTGTTGCAGCGCCACCGTTATCTGACAAAAAGAAAATCAGTGTATTATCAAATTTTCCTGATGCCTTTAACGCGTCAACCACCATACCAATACCACTGTCCATTTCATCGATCATGGCCGCATAAATTTGTCGGTGTTGATTTTTAATATGGCTGTATTTTGCAATTGTCTTTTCAGGGGCTTGCAATGGTCCATGCGGGGCATTGTAGGCTAGGTACAGCATGAATGGTTTTTCCGCTTCCGAGACAAACTTTGCAGCATCTCTACTTAATGCGGTGGTTAAATACTCATTAAATTCGCCAGTATTATTATTACGCATTAAAGGTTCAAAAGTACCTTCATTGGCGCCATAGCGTGGTTTATTATTTTGTAACAATGGCAATATCATATCTGTTTGTTCAGGAAAGTAACGATGCCCCCCAGACAAAAAACCATAGAAGTAATCAAAGCCACGATTATTGGGATGAAAAACATATGAACCACCCAGATGCCATTTGCCTATAATGCCCGTGGTATAGCCTGATTTTTGTAGGCGTTTAGCAAATGTTTGTTCCGTATTTGGTAAACCATTGTGCATATCAAACTTTGAATTAGTTAAGTTAATGTCTAAACCAAAACGTGATTGATAACGTCCTGTGATCAGTCCAGCACGAGATGGACCACAAAATGGATGTGTTACGTAGCCATTTTTCATGATGACACCATCATGTGCTAATTGATCAAGTCTTGGCGTGAAAATATCTTTAGCGCCGGTAAAACCAACATCGCCATAACCTAGGTCATCAGCGAGAATAACTAATATGTTTGGTTTATCATTCGCAGCATAGCTATCAAGTGCAAATAACAAAAATAAAATACTTGTAAGTAGTTTAATCATTAGTAATAGGTTCTCTCTTTTAGTTTATCTGAATATTTGAAGCAATTATTTATATAGCGTTAAAGATTGTTTTGATACCTTCATAAAAATCACTCCCTACCAAAATAATCATTTATTTCAAATAATTATAAAAGCCAGTAGATAAGCGACCTTTGAATACGTTGAATCTAACACGTCATAAATTACACACAAATATCATTTATATATGAATACCACCCATTATATTTAAACTTATATTTATATCAATAACCATTTTAGTAAAGCATAACGACGCTATACCAATAAGTAAGGTCAATTCTGATCAGTAGTGCTTTTTACCACTAATTTCAGTTAAACCTTATAGTTCAGCCAAAATATGGTGACGAATCATATCGACATAAAAATTCGTTTAACACAAAAAACAACATGTTATCGATAACAAACAAATCAGTAAGATTGACTAACAAACCAGAGAGTCGTTTTGTATTTAAGAATCGATTAAGCACGTCGGACGTAAAAGTAATTATTCCTGACGACAAGGATACAATCGTTGAATAAGGGTCAGAGTATAACGCTTGCAGCCTTGCACCATTATACTCTGAGCTCGCACTTGGTGACTGGTGGCAAGCCACTAATGACGCACTTGCTCAAATAAAGTCAAAAAATAACGCGGCACTAAAAGGGGGGAATCAATTGGCGTATCCGGACAAATACACGACACGACCTTGCTTGGCAGCAACAATAACATTATTCTCCCTGCGATTTTATGGAATGACGCTCGCCGTGAAGCACTATATAAAACTATTGAACAACGTGCACCAAAACCGAGCAATTACCGGCAACGTTGCCATACCTAGTTTTACCGCACTTTAATGACCGGCAATTTTTCCTTAGACATTTAAGAAATCACTGGTCCCCTTTAGCTTGATGCAGATAAAAGACAACAGTCAACGCAAATGTTAAAAGCAACCGATTTCCCCATTTATCACATATCTAAGCTTTGTTAAGACTCTAACATTACTGGCTACTTGGATGAAGAAATTACCAATATCTGTAGTATGAATGAAGTCTCAGTGTTCGACGGTGGTGGCAATAACGCTGCAGGTGCCGCTGGCATTCGCGTTATTAACGAAAAAAAGCGTTTTTTATCGTTAGATATTTCTGGTATATATTTGGTAACCAACAAAATCTCCCCCCCTGATAGCGACGTGGACTTAGTTATCGGATCAGGTAGCACCATGCAAGCTTATTATTTAGCGTGACACAATAAATTAAGTAGCAAAGCATTAGTTATGAGTAACACATGAGCAAACAATTTTTCTATAACATCAATAAAATTAAATTTGAATGTGCAAATAGCACCAGCCATTAGAATTTCGTTACTATGCTTATCAGAAAATACAGGATGGATTATTTTTTAAGACACAACTCCAATATACACAGTGAAATAATCTATCAAGAATTGTTGCCCAAGCAGCGCCTTAAACACCCATGGCGTTAATACTCAATCTGCCGTTAACTAGCCACTAGTTTAAAACGATATTAAGCGCAATAGCCATAGCGTTAACTATGCAGACGATATTAGCTTCTTGTAGCATATCGATAGTCATGCGTCATCAGACACCAGCGATAATAAAATGATTCCATTAACTTGTGTCATTTCTATTAGCTCTTTCACCGACACCAATGGCTTTTCATATCGTCATCAATTTCATCTACCACCAGGTGAAGACTAGTGGTGCGACAATTTTTATTCGAGCGCGTATAGATTCGCTCCCTAATATAAGACCTTATTAGTAAATTTATTCAACACATCATTATATTATAAATAATTTAGTAGCAATATTATTGAATGATATAAGCCGATAATTAAATAATGAAGTGTATTTAAACCACAAAACGTAATAATCAATTGCTCGCTAATGAAGCACTAAGTTGATTAATTGCTATAACGCTAAAATATATATTTTTATCAATAATGATTATTTATTACCATATTATCGAGCAAATTTTGTCCAGCTCACTAATCTCCCCTACAAGGCTAGTCTACAAGTAGTTCAAATCAAAGATAAAAATTTTGCTTCTTAACTAAAATCACAACCAGATAATAACAATTAAAAATCATTTTTTGTCATCTAAAAACTATATTCAAACAAAACTCACTAACACCGAATACAAATCACATATAATTATCAGGTTTTATATTTGCAATGGCTATTAAGATAAATTAAAATTACTTAAACACTTGGTTTACGCTGTCAGAACTTATTGGTTTTGGGTGCAAGAAACTCGCTATTGGATGGATTATGAAAAAGCTCAACAGACAAAATGCAACATCAACAACCTACCCAACTAAAATCATGCAATTTGGCGAAGGTAATTTTTTACGGGCGTTTATTGATTGGCAGATTAACCATTTAAATAGAGAAAGTGATTTAAACGCCGGTATCAGTATTATTCGCCCGATTGATTATGACGCCATCCCGTTATTAAACGAACAAGATGGCCTATATAGTACGGTTATTCGTGGCATTGATGAAAGCGGAAAAGCTATTGAAAAAATAGAAATTATTGATTGCGTGAACGAAGAAATCGCTATCTATAAAAATTTTGATAAATACATGGCGCTTGCAGAAAGCGAAACCATTAAGGTGATATTCTCAAATACCACCGAAGCTGGCATTGAGTTTGTTGATACCGACAAGTTAACCGATGCGCCGGCTAAAGCATTTCCAGCCAAACTTACTCAGTGGCTATATAAACGTTTTCAACACTTTAATGGCGCCCACAGTGCAGGTTTGATCATCATCCCTTGTGAGCTTATTGATTACAATGGTGACAAATTAAAAGAAATTTTGCTGCAATATTGTCAACTATGGCAATTAGAGCAAGGTTTTGTCGATTGGTTAGAGCATGCTAACCATTTTTGTTCAACCCTTGTTGACCGTATTGTTACCGGTTTTCCTCGTGATGAACACCAAGCATTACAACAAAAACTTGGCTACCAAGATAACTTTATGGTTACCGCAGAATACTTTCACTTATTTGTTATTCAAGGGCCAAAAGCAGTTGAAGACGTACTTTGTTTAAAAGACACCAGTTTAAATATAAAAGTGGTTGACGATATTTACCCGTACAAGCAACGAAAAGTGGCTATTTTAAACGGCGCACATACGGCTATGGTGCCACTTGCTTACATGGCTGGTTTAGAGTCTGTTAAAGAAACCATGTCTGACGAGCTACTATCAAGCTATATCAACAAGCTCATTTTTACAGAAATTATTCCAACACTTAACCTGCCAAAAGATGAACTAGAAGCCTTTGCTCAAGATGTGATTAAACGTTTTGAAAACCCGTATATTCATCACCAATTAATGGCAATTTCATTAAACAGCATGACTAAATTCCATACCCGCTTAGTTCCTCAGTTATTAAAGTATGTGGAAATAAACAACAGCGTGCCGCCAATGATCGCTCATGCACTTGCTGGTCAAATATTCTTTTACGGCGGTGTTCGTAATGATGAAAAAATCGCACTCGTTGATAGCGATAAATGGTTAACCTTATTTAGTGCAACTTGGCAGAAATTTCACGCCAAAGAAATCACCATTGAGCAACTTGTTAGCGCAGTTTTATCAGCTAACTGGCATTGGGGACAAGATCTGACTGAAGTTGATGGTTTAGCTTTTGCAGTAACTTCTGCCTTAGCGAAATTCATTAAATCAGGTGTTAGAACAGCCTTAAACGAAGCGTTGGTATAAATAATGAAAGCACTAATTAAATTACATGAAACAGATAATGTTGCCATAGCGCTAAGTCCTTTAGAAAAAGGAGTTTTATATCAATTTGATGATATTAAAGTAACCCCTACCACTGATATCGATAAAGGCCATAAAGTTGCCATTGTTAACATAGCTAAAGGCGACGACATTATTAAATATGGTGCCGCAATCGGCCACGCATTAGACTCGGTAAATGCCGGTGAGTGGGTTCATGTTGAAAATGTAAAAACCAACCTGAGTGACGAGCTTGAATACAGCTACGCACCAGAAGACACATTAGCAGCTCCTTTCATCGATACTTGTCCTGAGGTTAATATTTATCGACGTAAAAATGGTGATGTCGCCATTCGAAACGAACTTTGGGTTATTCCTACTGTAGGCTGTGTTAACGGTGTCGCCCAGCAAATGGTAAAAGAATTTTTGCAAGCGCATCCTGAACTTGAAATTGACGGCGTTCATGTATTTCCGCATCAATTTGGCTGCTCGCAACTCGGTGATGATTTAGTTAATACCCGTCGACTTTTACAAAACATGGCACAGCACCCTAACGCTGGTGGTGCACTCATTGTTGGTCTTGGTTGTGAAAATAACCAAATCTCCACCTTTAGAATGGGTTTAGACGACCTTGACCGCGACCGAATTAAGTTTTTAACGTCGCAATCTGTTGACGATGAAATTGAATCGGGCCTTGAGCTGTTAGAAGATATTTACCAAACCATACGTCAAGACAAACGAGTGCCCGGTAAGTTGTCAGAAGTGAAATTTGGTTTGGAATGTGGTGGTAGCGATGGCTTATCGGGCATTACCGCCAACCCATTATTAGGTCAATTTTCAGACTACCTTATTTCCCGAGGCGGTACGACCGTATTAACAGAAGTACCTGAAATGTTTGGTGCAGAGCAAATATTAATGTCTCGTTGTAAAGATGAAAGTACCTTTAACGACTTGGTTAATATGGTCAATGGCTTTAAACGTTACTATAAAGATCATAACCAGCCTATTTATGAAAACCCATCACCAGGCAATAAAAGTGGCGGTATTTCAACCTTAGAAGATAAATCACTCGGCTGTACGCAAAAAGCAGGTTTAAGTAAAGTGCAAGCAGTATTAAATTATGGTGAACGCTTAACAGCTCCAGGCTTAAATTTACTTAATGCACCGGGTAACGATGCCATAGCCACCAGTGCATTAGCATCAAGTGGTTGTCATATGGTGTTATTTACTACAGGTCGCGGCACACCTTATGGCGGTTTTGTACCGACCTTAAAAATTGCGACCAATTCTGAATTAGCCAAGAAAAAGCATCGTTGGATTGATTTTGACGCCGGCCAGCTTGTCACCGACAAATCAATGGACGTCTTACTTGAAGAATTCCTTACGCTGATTATTGACGCCTGTAATGGCAAACCTGTGTGCAACGAAATCAACGATGTACGAGAAGTGGCGATTTGGAAAAGTGGAGTCACGCTATAATGGCAGAGTTTAAACTCGCATTAATTGGCGAATGCATGGCTGAAATTTCAGGCGCACCTTTTACTGCCATGCAGCAAAGTTTCGGTGGCGACAGTGTGAATACCGCCGTATATTTAAAAAGCCTTTTACCTAATACTGGTCAAGCAAGTTTTGTTACTGCAATGGGTAAAGATCAGCTAAGCCAAGCCATTATCGAAAAATGGCAAGCTTATGGTATCGATACGCAATACGTATTGATTGACCCAAATAAGCATGTGGGGTTATACCATATTCACAATGACAGCTCGGGCGAGCGTTTTTTTCAATATTGGCGTAATGACTCTGCGGCCCGCTTCATGATGCAACATGAACAGATTGCCGCTGTTTTTGATAATTTACAAAATTATGATGCTGTTTTTCTTTCAGGCATTTCACTTGCCGTACTACCTGAAGATGACAAAACAAAGCTAGTTCAAGCACTGCATACGTTACGCAGTCAAGGCACTAAAATTATTTTTGACAGTAACTATCGTCCTGCTTTGTGGCGTGATATAGAAGAAACAAAACATTACTACGATAAGATATATGCCTTATCTGATTTAGCTTTAGTGACCTTTGAAGACGAGCAAATAATTTGGCAAGATAGCTCTGTAGAAGCTTGTAAGCAAAGGTTGGCAAAATACGATATCAACGAGATTGTCATTAAAGATGGTGAAAATGGCTGTTTTTATTCAACATCAGCACTAGAGCTACATGTACCAACAGAAGTTGTGACTAACGTAGTTGATACCACATCGGCTGGTGACTCTTTTAATGCAGGTTTTCTCGCAGCTTGGTTGAATGACAAAACACCAGAGCAATGCTGTAAAGTCGCCAATAAACTGGCCAGTAAAGTGATCCAGCAAAAAGGTGCTATTGTCTCTATTAACACTGACGAAGTTTGGGCGGTACTTTAACCATATTTACAATTTTCAACTAACAGTCAGACCTTGTGATTATTTTTCTTATCAGCAATTAGCGCTTTTAATTTAGGCGTTACCGTTTTTCATTAACATGCTGCCCCCACAGCTAAGTTAAATAAACTAAGCAAATACGGTATAAGTACGGTTTTTTGATCATTTCAATCAAACTCCATAAAAAATCAAGCCAACAATCCCTGTATGGCAAGTTATCATTTTTTAATGTCATCTGAATCACGAGCAAACTAGCAAAAGTTGCTCAGAAATAAACACCTTCATAAAATACTCCAGCTGCTATAGCAGTATCCATGAAGGACGATTCAAGTGAACTTATCAATGCCGGATAACAGGTATAAAGCGCAATTAAGTTAACGCCTGCTTTAAGTCATATATCTTATCCATTGCCACCCATTTTTCGCCTTCTTTAGCCCACTTTAAAGGCTGTTGATACTTCCACATCAAAGCTTCCCATTCCGCACTTTTTTGTCGACCGGCTTCCGTTATAGGTGGCTGGTTTGGATCAAAATCAGCTTTAGTTTCCATGATCATGAACAATCGACTACCTAAGTGGTATATTTCCATATCTAAAATACCCAGTTCACGCATATTTTGGGTTATTTGTGGCCAAGCATTCTCAGGCCGATGATACTCTATATACTCTTTAATCAATTCAGCTTCATCTTTTAAATCCAAAGCTAGACAATAACGTATGCTATCCGTCATGAAGACTCCCTAATTTTTAATCATATTATTAAAATTTAAACAACGCCTCTAGGTACAAGACGATGAAATAATCTATTCTCCCAAAAGAATAGATTCGTGTAACTAGTGACTAAGCTAGTTAAGGGTATAATAAACTTTATCGACGCTGACCTTACGGCTATTAATATCTTTCAGAACGATAAAATTAATTTGTACAACTTTATCTGCTGTCAGCGCTAGAGTTATACCAACTGTTTTACCACCTTCGGATAACACAGCTTTACTAATTGCAATATTTTTAAATGATGTTGTGCTCATCGTTATCAAGTCCGCTTAATGCCCCTATTTGCCAGCGCCTGCTTTAATGTTGCCGACTTTTGCCCCTTATCCACGTAACCAACCGATGCTTTAGCGCCTGCAAATTTATCATCAAGGTAATGAAGTTATAACATGCACAGTATGTATGTGTAGCACAACAATATCTCCTGCTTGCAAATAGGGGCTTTACATATAAATCAACAAGAAGATTGTAGATAAGGAAAATTTAGCTAAGCATAAAGAGACGACTAGGCTGAATTTAAAGGCAAGATCAATAACGTTATAGCCAAAAAAGCAGGATAAAAACGCATACATTTTTAACCTGGCACTTAAAAACGGTGCCAATAATTTTTACTTTTATTGGCACCTAGAAGGATTAATCTTGATTAGTGGCATGACCTGAAGGCCAAGTACAATCTACATTGGCAAACAATGCGCGTAGTTTTTCAACCAAAACAGGATCAGGTTTCTTTTCCGCCCACTTTACATTTTTTTCAATATTTAACGGGTTGGCTGTTCCAACTAAGGTCGACACAATAGACGGGTGATCAATCGCAAACTGCAAGGCGACCTCGGTAACATCTACACCATGCTCTTGACAGAGTTTTACCGCTTTTGCACTCGCTGCTAACAGCTCTTTATTGCCAGGATGCCAGCTTGGCGCACCACGTTCAGTCAATAAGCCCATACCTGTAGGTGAAGCATTAATGATACCAACACCTTTACTGTCTAGTATTGGAATAAGTTTGGTTAGCGCTGTATCATGTAAAGCATAACGACAATAGGTTAAGATACAGTCAATATCGAAGTGCTTGACCGTTTCTTCAAATATTTTAACCGGATAACCTGTTACGCCAAAATAACGGATTTTTCCTTGTGCCTTAAGTGCTTGTAAACAAGGAATAGCTTCTTCAAATACCTGATTTAAATCACCAAACTCGATATCGTGCAAGTATAAAATATCAACACCGTCGACCCCTAATCGAGCTAAACTTTCTTCTAAACTGGCATTAATTCTTTTTGCTGAAAAATCAAAATCGGCAAACTCTGAACCATAACGCCCTGCTTTAGTCGATAGAATAAAACGGTCACGTGAAACCGTTTTAAGGGCTTTGCCCAATACGGTTTCAGCGACGGTATCACCATAATAAGGTGAGACATCAATATGGTTAATACCTAAATCAAGAGCGGTATGAACCGTGCGAATACCGTCAGCCTCACTGATGTTACGAAATACGCCGCCTAAAGGAGATGCACCATAGCTTAATTTAGAAAGGTTTAAATCAGTTTTGCCTAGTTTGTTATACTGCATACATTATTCCTATAATAATTTGTAAAACTTACAAGCGTTTAAACCAAAAACTTGATCTACATGATCTGGGTAATTCGCCTGTACGTAATCAGAGACTATTTTTTTCACTTCTTGATATTGTGAGGCTAGCAAACAAACGGGCCAGTCAGAGCCAAACATAATACGCTCAGGGCCAAAAGCATTAAAAATAGTATCAAGGTATTGGGTAAAGTGTGACTGCTGCCACTGTTGATGATCCGCTTCGGTCACCATGCCGGAAACTTTACAAAACACATAAGGAACAGCCGCTAACTCAGTAATGTGTTTTTGCCACTGCTGAAAACCCTCTCCCGATGCAATGTCAGGTTTAGCAATATGGTCTACAACCAATCGCATTGGTGGTAATTTATTCACTAAGGCAATGGTTTGAGGCAACTGATGAGCGAATACTAATAAGTCATAACTATAATCATTATCAGCAATCAGTGCTAAACCTCGAATAAACTCATGTTGTAGCATGAATGCAGGGTCTGGTTCATCTTGCAGCACATGACGAAAGCCCTTCAATAATGAGCTCCCTTCATAATATGATAATTGCGATGCTAAATTATCAGCACGTAAATCTATCCAACCAACAACGCCTTTAATAAGCGAATTTTGCTTAGCGAGTGATAATAACCACTGTGTTTCTTCATCTGTTTGACGTGCTTGTACAGCTACACAGCCTTGCAAATTATTTTCTGCTAAAATTGGCGATAAATGTTCAGGTAAAAAGTCACGCTTTATCGCTTTTTCTGTTTCGCCAATCCAGCCGTATTCTTGAGAAGAATACTGCCAAAAATGTTGATGAGCATCTATTTTCATTTTAATCTAATTCAACTACTGCTTTAATAACGCCTGTTTCAGGTTTTACCCATTCTTTAAACGCTGGAATTAATTCACTAAATTTTGCTTTATGAGTAACAAAAGGTTCAATACGTACCTTACCATTCTTTAAGCTAGATACCACATGTTCGAAATCTTCTAAAGTAGCATTTCGACTGCCCAATAATGTAGTTTCACGTTTATGAAATTCAGGGTCATCAAAAGACAAGGCCGCTTTAACAACACTAACAAAAACGATTTTCCCGCCGTGTGCCAAATTATTAACGGCTGACTCCATCGCTTTAACATTACCCGTACAGTCAATAATTACGGTAGGAAATTCACCTTGGGTTAATTCAGATAATTGTGCGTTTACATCGCCAAGCGCATCAACAGTACCATGCACCTTGTACTGTTCTTTGCAGAATTGTCGTTTCTGCTCAAATACTTCAGAGACAATCACTTTGGCGCCAGCACCTTGAGCAAACTGCAACGCCCCTAAACCAATAGGGCCTGCACCTTGAATTAACACTGTATCTTTCTCGGTAATTTGAGCGCGCCTTACAGCATGAGCACCAATGGCTAAACATTCAATCACCGCCATTTCGTTGAAACTTAAACCGTCAGTTTTTACTACCGCTGATTCAGGCACACAAACATACTCACACATACCGCCATCACGATGCACACCTAGCACGGCGATATCCGTACAGCAGTTTGGTTTTTCATTACGACAGGCAATACATTGGCCACAGCTCATATAAGGAATAATGTAAACCGAGCTACCATTGGCAATACTGACACCCTCACCACTGGCTTCAACTACACCTGACAATTCATGCCCTAATACCCGCGGATATTCGAAAAACGGCTGACTGCCACCGTAAGCATGAATATCAGTACCACATATACCAATTGATTTAATTTTAACTAACACCTCACCCTGTTTCGGTGATGGCTTGTCCTTTTCTGAGTTTTGTAAAAGCCCTGGCTTTATACACACAACTGCTTTCATAAATACGCAATCTCCGGTAGTTCAAATATAGATAAGATTTTTTACATACGAACAATATTAACAGCTAGACTATAAAACTCCAGCATTTTTTAAATATAAAACATGCATTTTATATAGGGCTTTAAAAATAAAATCTGACATTAGCTTATTTATCGACTTTTAGAGAAAGCAAAAAGTCGATAAAAAGGGAAATATTGAATTAGAAACCAAAGGTGTAGATGGAACCGTCAATAAAAGAAGTTAGCTAGCTTTATATCGAAAAAACTCATGATAAAGCCAGTTAAAGCATTGTATAAAAACGATTTTATACAATTCAGTTTCATTGTTTTTTATAAACCTTGCATTTAGCGTGGCCTATGTACCACTAAAAAGCTTGATTATGCTCTTTAGCGTAAAGCTTAACAGGCAGTTTATTATTAGACATAATGAGATAAACGCTATTAATATAACAAGAAGGTGTTATAAATAGCGTCGCTTGATGAACGTGA
Organism: Thalassotalea sp. PLHSN55; assembly: GCF_052030545.1. Taxonomy (NCBI): domain Bacteria; kingdom Pseudomonadati; phylum Pseudomonadota; class Gammaproteobacteria; order Alteromonadales; family Colwelliaceae; genus Thalassotalea; species Thalassotalea sp. PLHSN55. The sequence goes on from NZ_JBPDIH010000005.1 coordinate 295,062, forward strand.
TCAATTCGCTATTTTCTCGATAGCTTAAAAACAAAAGCATGTTTACCTTTTTTATGTTTCGGCGCTTTTATTAATAATCCATTGTCTGTTTGTTGCCAGTGAATGATTTCATCACTCCCCAACAATTCAATATCTCCTATTAAATAGTTTGTCTTGGTAACATCAGTTAATAAAGTATCTTCTGTTGGCCAATCAAGTATCGTCGCATAAAGGTATTCACCGCTGACCGTATAACGAATATCTTTAGCGCTATTATCGACATTTTTCTTTTCACTGAGGTGACCTTCAATGACTTTAGCTGGCCCTTGGCCGTATACGAGCCATGGTCTAGTTTTGTATATAGCTTCGCCATTCACTGTTAACCATTCGCCCATGGCAAGTAGTCGCTCTCTTACCTCATCAGGAATAACACCTTTAGCGGTAGGGGTGATATTTAACAGCACGCCGCCGTTTTTACTTACCACATCGATTAAAAAATCGATAAGTCTATTTGCACTTTTATAATTAGGGTCAATGGTATGAGACCATGAATTCCAATCAATTGAATCGTCGGTCAGCCAAGGAAAATCTTTTTTCTCGCTCATTCTTGAGCGCTCTAGATCTAAAACTGCGCTGCCTTTTGGTAAGTCATTAAACTTATAAGTGACAACAACTTCTTGCTGTTTACTTTTTGCTTGCTGGTAATAATACTTTAAAAAATCTAATCGGGTTTGCTCTTGAATAATGTCCATTTTGTTATCGAAATAAACCAGATCTGGAGAATAATTATCAACGACCTCTTTAACTTTTGCTAACCATTCTTGGTTAAAACCATCATCAGGCAAAGGCGTGGTTTGCTTGCTGGCCATGACAAAAGTACCTTTAGGAACGTTGGGGCCATATAATTTAGCGAAACTTGGCTCTGACGCATCAGTGTTTTTATCCCATGTAGGATACCAAGCATACTTCCACTGGTGATGAAATGTAGCAATAAACTTCATATCCAGTGCTTTTATCGCTTCAGACATTTCTCCAACGATATCTTGCTTTGGCCCCATATTAGCGGCATTCCAAGGCGTTATTTTACTGTCCCACATTGCAAAGCCATCGGCATGTTCGGTTACAGGCCCGGCAAACTTTGCCCCCGACTTTTTAAACAATTCCGCCCACTCTTTAGCATTAAAATGCTCACCAGTGAAATGAGGAATGAAGTCTTTATAACCAAACTTATCTAAACTTCCATATGTTTGTTCATGGTATTTACGTATCGGGTGACCCTCTTTATACATCCACATTGAATACCATTCTGTTTTATGCGCAGGAACCGAGTATGGTCCCCAATGAAAATATATTCCAAATTTAGCATCAAGAAACCAATCAGGCGTCTGGTGTGTTTTTTCTTCAGTCCAATCTAAGGAGAAGTTCGGCGGTGTAATTTTTTTAGCAGTACACTCTGCAGCGAATAAGGCAAGGCTCATCACTCCCATTAACGACACACACTTTAGCATTTATTTTTTCCTTTATAACAACAACCTAGCCATCATCACACAAAAAAAACAACACTTCGTATACGAATAAGTAACTTTAAATGTAATATCAACTGATTTTCTGTTGACACTGTATTGGCCAAAATCGAAAAATGAGAATATCAAAGCTCTTTGACTTTAATGTTTTTAAAACGAATTTTCCCACGACCACCAGCATGAATTTGCAAACTAAAAAAGCCCTGTTTAAATTGGCTTTTTTCATCATTCCAATGAGCGGCAGGAATACCATTAACCCATGTTTTATAGTTATCTCCAACAACCTTTACCGTGAGTCGATTCCAGTCTTCTCGCTTAATAGCCTGGCGTGCGGTTTCATGCGCTTCTAACCATAATGGATAATGCCATGCGCCAGCGCTTTGACCATATATCCCTCCTGACCAATAGCGCTTCCTTTTAAAGTCTTCCATTTCCACTTGCGGCCCAAAAACTGTTTTATATATACTGCCTTTTTTACCGGGCTTGGTATTTCCTCGTACAATAACGCCGGAATTACCATCTTCTAACCACTTAACTTCCATGGTAAATACAAAGTCTTTAAAGTTCGCTTTGTTGGTTGATAAGTAAGTACTCGGCGATTTTTTTAATGCGACACCTTCGATGTAGTCCTCTTTAGCCGTAAATGAGCTAAAACCGCCACGAACTGTCCAATTACTAAGGTCTTTACCCTTGTATAAGTCAACAAAATCTGCCGTAATTACCGGCTCTTTTTCTGTATTAAGCAGGGCTTTTTCTGGCGCAACTATATTTTTTTGAGCTTCGTAAAACGTTATCCACTTATGTTGTTGTGGTGCAATTTTGTGCTCTACTGTACTTGTGCAAGCAGTTAGGCTAAATGCTGTTAAAAAGGACGCTATTATATGTTTTTGATTCATTATTTTACTCGGTTAAATAGGATAAACTCTTAAATATTATTGGTTGATTAATGGGCAGATGATTCTTTTCCTGCCGGTGTTGATAAAAACCAGTCGCGATACATCTGGATTAACGTAGCAAGTTGTTCAGGGTAGTGAGTGGCCAGGTTCTGAATTTCAGTTCTGTCACTTTTCATGTTAAACAACTGCCAGTTACCGTCATCATTTATTGCTTTCCAATGACGATATAAAACGGCTTTATGTTGCCTAAATTGCCAGAAAAGTGGCTTAGCTCTTGGTTTTTCTGAGCCCATTAACTGCGGTAAAAAGCTTTCACCTGCCATAGGTAATACGACAGTATCATTATAGCTGCGTGGGTATTTCGCCCCAGTGATGTCAATTAACGTTGGCATAAGGTCAATAAAATGTCCCGTATATGAACTGTTAATACTGCCTGCTGTTGCGCGAATTTTTTTAGGCCAATGGACAATAAAGGGCGTATTAGTTCCCCCTGAGAAACTGCTTGTTTTATGAAAACGAAAGGGGGTATTGGATACGTTGGCCCAATCAGACTTTAATGATGCCCAATAGCCAACAGTGCCAATAAGGTTTATATCATTACCATCCTCAACTAGCTGCACCTCTTTGTTACCTGCTTTTTCGGCATTTTGGGCACTGCCGCCATTATCAGAAGCAAAAATGATCAGTGTATTCTCAAATTTCCCCAAAGCTTTCAGTTTATCAATAACACGGCCTACATTTTGATCAAGGCGATCTATCATCGCTGCATACACCGCCATTTTGCGTGCCTCAATATCTTGCTGACGCTTTGTTAACCCCTGCCAAGATTGGTAAGTAGGTGCAGACAAAGGAGAGTGGTGATCAACAACCCCCTCTTTTTGCATTTTGGCATAGCGTGCTTGGCGTATTTTTTCATAGCCAACTTTATAAGTTTCAGCATATTTGGCAATGTCTTCCGGCCAAGCTTGTAACGGGTCATGTGGCGCAGTGTAAGCTAAATAAAGGAGAAAGGGTTTATCTTCATTTTTATATTCTTCTAAATACTCTAGTGCGTAATTAGTGTAACTGTCTGTCGAGTAGAAATTTCTGTCTTTAGGTGTGTAAGGTTTATATAATTTGCCATCTATATTCCAGCCTCGACCTTTAATCGTTTTCTTTGCTGGAGCAACTTCTCCAATTCGTTTAACTCCGGGGTTAAAATGGTTAGTTGCGCCATCTAATAGACCAAAAACACGATCAAAACCGCGATCATATAACGATTCACGCGAATGATGTTTACCCGACAATAAAGTGCGATAACCTACGCTTTTTAATACCTCACCTATAGTCACCGAATTTTGAAAGGCACTATAGTGACTGTGAAAACCATTCTGCTGTGCATATAAGCCCGTTAATAATGAGGCTCTAGAAGGAAAACATTTAGATGCGTTATGCATTTGGGTAAAACGAATACCGTTTTTAGCAAGTGTATCAAGATTAGGCGTCGAAATTTCACCACCATAACTGCCAATATCGCTGTAGCCCATATCATCAGTTAATATAAGTACGATATTAGGCTTTTCTACTGCGTTTGCCGCTGTACTGATGAAATAAAAGCCAAGTAAAATGAAAATCAATTGTTTTAACATTGAACTACTCTCTTAAGATGTTTCTCTATTTCGTAACTTAGTTATACTTTTATTTAACATGAGAGTTAAACTCTATTTATCAATATCTTGTGCGGTATAAGGCATAGTTCTATCTTGTGTTTCTTTGCGTACTTTTTTAATCAAATCGACACTGACTTCACCGCCAATATCGGCGGCATTACCCCACGAATTTCGAATATAAGTGGCGATGGCGGCCAGGTCTTCGTCGGTAATATCAGTGCGACTTGCCGAGCCTGGCATAACTGCCGTTGTGCGCCATTTTCGACGATTGACCGTAATTGGCCCCATTAAACCATGCAGCAATACTTTCGCTAATTGCTCTTTGCTTTCCAGTACCCATTCGCTATCGATAAACGGTGCGCCCATGCCCTTAATGCCTTCACCACTGTCGCCATGACATCCAGAGCAAACCGCTTTGCCAAGATAATTTTTCTTGCCCAAGTCATACAAACGTTGACCGACGAGTGAAAGCTGGTCTCTGCTACTTTTTTCTTTAATGTCGACACCCACATTTGCGAGTTTATTTAGGAAGGGTTTGTGATGAAAATCACCAATTAACTGTAAAAAGGCTTCTTTTCGACCGGTTAAACCACTTAATACAACATCATGTACTAAGGGTTTGTCACCATACGTTTCTAATACTATTTTAAGTGCATCTAAGGTGTCGTCTGTGCGAATGTCAGCACTTGATAAGGCAATTTGTAAGGCGACTTCATAATTGCTATTGGCTAAATCTTTCATGGTTTTTGCGAATACTAACTGCTCTTTTGCCGATAATTTGTCAGCAATGGCAATGGCATTCACTTTAATTTTTGTTTCAGGTAAAGTCAGCGCGTAATTTACAAGGTCAAGACTGACATGATTTAACGCGTGTAAGGTCCATAGCGCATTAACAATAACTCGTTGGTCTTTACTGTTTTTAATTAATTCCGTGATCGCTGCGGCTACGCTTTCATCATTTTTTTCAGTCAGTAAACGTCTGGTTGTATCGCGCCACCAGCCGTTATTATGAGCCAAAAATGGTACCAATTCATCGGCCGACAAAGACCTTAATTTCGGCTGTGGTGAAAGCGGATTTTTTTGCCAGCGCAAACGATATATACGTCCCATGGTATTGTTATTTTTATCAAGAGCACGCGAAATAATTTGTCTATTTAAGTACGTGGTCAGGTAATCTTTGTGTTGTAAAATGCCATGGTACATATCAATAATATACATACTGCCATCGGGCGCAGTATATAAGTTCACCGGACGAAAACGTTCATCGGTCGATGCTAAAATTTCTTGTTGTGGGTATATCGCTTGCCCCGATAATTTGCCGTCAGTTTCGACAATATAGCGTGCGCTGATCAAATTTGCTGCCGGCTCTGGTGTAAAAGATGCACCATAAAATGCTGATGGAAAATTATCGCCTCGATAAACCTCATTACCACTTGCTGCAGTAAAGTTAACTAATTTACCTTTGTGCTCACCTTGTGCAACTAAGGTACCTTTTAAATACCCACGATTTACCCCCGGATTCATGCGGATAGGATACACACGATGACCGCCAATTTTATTGGCAGACATTTTGGCTTGATAGTCTGGATTTTGTATTAATGCACCCGGACGTAAAAATTCTCCCGAGGCAGGAGAGCTGTTGCCGTTATGGTATAAACGGCCAAAATCATCCATGCTTAATCCCCACTGACCACGATAGTCAGAACGGGCAATAACAAGTTTCCAATATTGGTTTCGATAGATTTCTTTACCGCCGGCTGGAATTTCTTCGTTTAATGGTATTGTTTTATATTTCTTCCAACTTTTAGCGTTGTAATACCAGTTATCTATTCCGTGTAACAGCGCATTGGTTTTATGCTCTAAAGTGCCGCCTTGCGCATAGGTTGGGTCAACCACATCATGTTTACCTAGCGTTAAACCCTCTTTAACTTCAGCAAAATACAGTTTATTTTGATCAGCATATAGTATGCCGCCTTTCACCATAGCGACCGCTCTTGGCATATCAATATTATCAATAAAAACAGTACGTTTATCTGCGGTGCCATCGCCATTGGTATCAGTTAGAACAACAATATTGCCTTCTTTAGCATCTTCTCCTTCTCCGTATACCGTCGGCATATAGGTGGTCATTTCACACACCCACATTCGGCCATTACCGTCGAATGTCATAGCAACGGGATTAAATACATTTGGCTCTGAAACAACATTTTCTAAAACAAATCCGGGCTGCAATTTTATTGAATCAAGGGCTTGAGCAACGGTTAATATCGGTGCAGGAGGAATTTGTTCGGCAGGAATGGGGTCTTTCATTACATGCCCTGCTCTGTCACCTTTATTGACCTTCGTAGCCAACTTGTGTTGATGGTAGCCAGCGCCATGTTGATGACCCTTGTCATTTTTTTGTGATGGCTGCTCTTGTTCAACACCACGTTCTTGTGCTGTTTGCGCGCTTTTTTCTGCTGTAATGCAGGCACTGGTCAATAGCGCTGCTGCACATAATATTATTTTTTTCATTATTGACTCTTAACCACCACAAAGTAGGCGAATTAATCTGTATAAGGACGATACTAAGTAGAACAGAATACAAAAAAACAAACAACATTTTTTATATACAACCTTTAAATTTTATATACAAACATCATTAATCCTGTTGATTAGCGAATGATGCATCAATATCTGAATATTGTATCGCAGACAAAAAAATAGAAGTCACTCATGACTTCTATTTTTATCAGGGATAGCTTTTTATATTTTATTGCAAATTAAGGTTTAAGCGCTGAGAATCAAGCCCTTTAATTTTCGCAGTAATCGTAATCCGGTTTGCAACTCTATTTGATTGAATAATCGCTAAAGTTCGTCCTTTAGCTGTCACTATGCTTTGAGATTGAAAGTCTTGTATATTTTCTGGTACTCCTGAGTCAACTCCAAGCCACCTTGCATCACCTTCCACTTCAAAGGTCACTTTTGCGTTTTCTGTTTTAATTGGACGACCTTTGTCGTCAACTAACTGCACGATTAAATGTGCAAGATCATAACCGTCAGCTTTTAAGGTCGACTTGTCAGCAGTAAAAGTAAAACCAGCAACTTTACCCGCCGTTTCAAGTGTTGCTTCAATTTCCTGACCAGTAAAACCTGCTTTAGCGGTTAACACCCCTGATTGATAAGGCACTACCCAGCGGAAAATACGATCTTTAGCTTCTGACATACTGCGGTAACCAAGTGATTCACCGTTTAAAAACAACTCAACAATTGAGTGGTTCGAGGTAACTTCAACAAGAATTTTTTCGCCTTTTTCATAGTTCCAATGCATATTAGAGTCTCGCCAACGATTGCTCTTTTTAGTTTCCGCCACAGCTAAACCAGACAATTCATCAGCTTCAAAACCAGATGTTTCAAGGGGTAAAGTCCCTAATGAAATATGTGGCTCGTTCACCCAAACACTTTTGAAATAATTCCAACCTTGTAACTTAAAGCCGGCCAAGTTCAGCATGTCACCCCAACCGCTTTTGTGTGGCCATTTTTTATGGCGCTCGCCCATGTAATCAATACCCGTCCACATGAACTGACTGAAAACACCCGGAAATTGAATAACTTGCTTCCAGTCATCCCAAGTACCTGGGTTTTCGTTAATGGTAATTTGTTTCTCTGGGAAGTGCGTTTGTCCCCATGGGATCACGCTATTACGGTAACTGTAACCAGCAATATCTACTGCGTCAGCATAACCACTTACATGGCTCACTTGCGGAATAATAAGGTTGGCAGTAGTTGGGCGTGTTGTATCTAATTCTTTTACCCAGTCGTTTAATTTTTTCGCGGTATCTGCAAGGATATATTCACCTTTTTCAGAATTTTTATAACGCTGGGCTAATTCTTCTGGGCTAAACTTAGGTGCAGAGCTCCAAAACGCCTTATCCATTTTAGTTGCATCGTTAGGGTCATTCCAATAGCCCGTTACGTAGCGGTAATGAACATATGTCCACTCAATTTCATTTCCTATGCTCCACTGAAATACACTTGGGTGATTTCTATCGCGTAGCATAGTGCGTGTTAAGTCGCTTTTATTCCACTTTTGGAAGTGCTCTGCATAACCACGAGTATCATAATCATCATGGCGTTCATGCATATTTAAACGCTTATCTTTCGGGTAATCGAACTCATCAAAAAATTCATTTTGCACTAAAATGCCCATTTCATCACATAGATCTAAAAACTCTTGAGAAAATGGGTTGTGTGTGGTTCTGATCGCGTTTAAGCCTGCATCTTTTAACAATTGAATACGGCGACGCCATACCTCTTTCGGTACAGCTGCACCGACTAAACCGCCATCATGGTGTAATGAAACACCTTTAACTAAGGTTGACTTACCATTTAAAAAGAAACCTTTTTTCGCTTCAAATTTAAGGCTGCGAATACCAAACGGTGTGGTATATGTATCAACTAACTTCCCCTTTTGACTAAGCGTTGTAATAGCTTGATACATCGTTGGCTGGTCGATATCCCAAAGCTTAGGATTAGCGACAGTCATAGATTGAGATAATACTTTTTTGCCCATGCCTTTAATACGAGCTGTTGACGTATCGGTTGCTACAACATGGCCTTGGTCATCAATAATATTTGTCGTAACTAAAACGCTTTCTCTATTTTTATGGCTATTGGCAACATTAATTTCAATGTTGATTTCAGCTTCTTCTTTACTGATTTTTGGAGTAGTAACAAATGTGCCCCAAATAGGAATATGTAATTTGTCAGTGGTGATTAATTTAACATTTCGGTAGATACCACTACCTGCATACCAGCGGCTATCGCCATGGCGAGAATGGTCAACATGAACCGTTAATATATTGTCTGAACCGTCAGTTTTAAGCCACTGGGTTAAATCAAAATATACAGGGGAATAACCATATGGGTTTACTCCTAATTTTTGACCATTTAGCCAAAACGTCGCGTTGTTATATACACCATCAAATAATATATAACTATTTTTATCGCTTGGCGCAGCTGGGGTTTTAAAGTGCTTTTGGTAAATTCCGACACCGCCGGGCAAATAACCAGTAGCACCTTCTAATGACTCATCAAATGACGCTTCTACACTCCAGTCATGGGGTAAGCGTACATCTCGCCAACTTGAATCTTTTAAAGGAAGTTCACTTGGTAGTTCGGTACTATCAACAAGGGTAAACTTCCAGTCGAAGTTAAAATCTACTTCTCTTTCTATATTGGTCGCTTGAGCACTAAAACATAACAAAAAACAAGTTATGTAGAACCCAAGATTTTTCACGATTTTCATATATAACTCCATCAAAAAATCAACTATCAACATTAGACATTCTATTCCAAAAGTTTAGTAATTCTATTACTCCATGAGAACTTAATTAGATTAAGCAACTGAATTTAATTAAGTTTATCGCCATTAACATTAATCAGTTTATAAATTTAAAAGTGAATTAAAATTAAGCTGAAAATAGTAGGATAAAAAAGTATCTAACGACTTAATGCTGCCAAATTTATTACAAAAAAAAGTGCAATGGTTAAAAGCTCCATTGCACTAATTTATCGTTATAAATAAGGGCTAAAAGGTTAAACGAACACCAAGGCGATAAATAGTGCCAGTGTTACTAAGTGCAACAGTTCTCTCTGTCGGTTGTTCACCTAAGGTTGTTGCCTCACCAGGAATGTTACTACCTGTAACATTAGGGCGGGTTGTTGAATAAACACGTGTAACTGTGTCTAACAAGTTACTTGCTTGAAGGTTAATACTTGCCCAATTTGTTACATTCCAGTTCGCCGAAAGATCTAATGTACCAAAACCATCAATCCAATGAGAACCATATTCAGACTCAACACGATTGATTAAATAGTCAGTACGGTAGTTGTAAGCCAAACGCACTAACTTACCGTTTTTCTCCCAAAACGCTGTAGCGTTAAATGTATGCTCAGAAGTATTCTCTAGTGGGGTGTCAGGAATATAATCCGCTAGTTCACCATCTGGCGTATAGAAGGTTTCAGCATCAGTTTGTGAATCAGCATAGGTATAGTTCATTACACCACCAAAGCCGCTCCAAAAACCAGGTAAATAATCCAAATTATGTTGGAACGAAATTTCTGCACCGCGCACATAACCACCGGCACCATTTCGTCCTCCACTGATCAAGGCAACATCACAAAAGTCAGTCGCAGTAGGTGCTAATAAATCAATTTCGCGGTTTGGCATACAACCCGTTTGGTTGTCACCATCGTCATACGAAAGTAATACATTATCAGCGATTGGATTAAACGTTACGTTTTCACCTTCTTTTTTGACAGCTCGATCGGTAGTTGGGTCAACAATTGTGCTGTCATCATAATATTCGCTGCGTATATCTCTCCAATAAAATTTCTTATCTACTCTCGCATAATAATCAGATAAGTCTTTGGTGAATAAAGCAACAGAGAATAATGACGATTTATTGAAATACCATTCAGCCGAGATATCAAGGTTACTAGACTTATACGGGTCAAGTTTTACAGTGCCTAAATTACCATTTGAATATTCACCAAAGAGCCCTTCTGAAATGCTAAATTGCGGTGCCAGTTTATCAAACGGAGGACGAGCAATGGTTTGTGAAGCCGCAAAACGCACAATAACATCTTCAGAAACAGCGTAGTTTAAATTAAAACTCGGCAATACATCAGTATATTCGTGAGTATCGGTATTCAATACGGCTGCGGTATCTTTAGTTTTTTGGTCATCTGGGTCGCCGACTAAAATACCTAATGCTTCAGCAACTGCTTCTCGACTTCCAAATTTCTCAATATTTTCTGCCGACATAAAGCTTTGGTTTACGTCATATTTAAATGCTGATGCGCCCATACCTGTAACTTTGGTTTGCGCTACACGAATACCAAAATCACCGGTTAAGCGACCATCCATTAATTCAAAGTTAGCTTGTAAGTAACCTGCAAATACGTCTTGCTGAATTGTTTTAGAGCCAATGTCGGTAAACAGCAACTCAAGATTACCGTCAAGGCCTTCTGAGGCTAAAAAGTCACGTGTTGTTTCAATATCCCATACAGGAAAACCATCGGTAAATTCTGATGGTGGTAAACCAATACCTTCGCCTAGATTACCGGAAGTACTACCATTGGTGAAATCTGCTAATGTATAATCGTTTAATTCTCCGCCTACACAGCCGCGGTTACATTGACTAAAAAACCTATTAGTTTCTTTTTCACGCGATGACCATTTAAGGCCTGTTTCAATACTTGTAATCGCGCCAAAATCAACGGTCCACAATACATCGGCATATAAACTGTCAGCAACATCTTTAACGTAATTTCCTGAATTAGTGAAGGCTTGGTATTCAAAGCCTTCGGCATTGTCCATATACCCCTCTGGTGTAACTTGCAACTCACAGATCAGTCCATCGCTACCATCATTACAAAGATAACCATTTTGTACACCACTTTCACGTGTACTTGCTGCCGTACTACCACGGAAAAAACCTTGTAGCTGATCTGTAGGTGTTCTATCTGTTTCAGAATGGCCACCGCGAATTGATACGTCTACATTTTCAAAGTAATGGTCATAGGAAAAGCTAATCACTTTATTTTCGGTATTATCTTCTACCATGTTTCGGTAATTACGTATTACACCAACATTTCGGACTTTACCGGGAATTTGATTAACAGCAACCCCTTCAGCTTCGGCAATAGCTACACGTTCTTCTTGTGTTAACGCAGTTTTTAGAGTTTTAACGATAGTAAAAGTATTTGGATCAAATACAATATTCTGACTTTCATAATTAACTCGTTCTGGAGTTGTTTGAATACCTGCGGTGTCACGAGCAATATCTTGTGAACTATAGGTTGCATCAAATTTAAACTCACCATTTTCCCATGGGCGTAACTGCAAAGTTGCCGCAATAGAGTCTCTGTTACGCTGTACTGTTTGTGTTTCCAATTTATAAACAGAGGCTTGACGCAGCTCCAATGGCTCTTCAACACCATCGCCGTCATAATCCCACGTTCGTACAACTTCACCTGTTTCCATATTTGTTGCGCCGACAGGCGGCTTAATAGTGCGCCAGCGACCTATAGTTGATAAATCTCTGCGAGTACCTTGCTCTTCACGTGAGGCAACCAGTGAAAAACCAACCGTATCATCTAGAAATTTTTCTGATAACGATAATTGTGCTTTAAAGTCGTCAGTATCAGCAAAGTCATTTTGACGACCTTGAATTTCAACTATTCGACGATCTTTGTTAGCATCAAGCGGTTTGAAGCCGGCTAATCTAATGCTCGCCCCTAAACTACCTTCATCGGTTGAGGCGCTCGGTGTTTTTTGAACTTCTATTGAACTTAAAATATCAGATGAGAATTCACTAAAATTAACGCCACCACCAGCTGATGAGTCGGAAAGTGGCACACCATTTAATGTTACAACGTTTAATGAGCCTTGCACACCACGAGCACTTACGGTTGTACCTTCACCGTCTTGACGACTAATTGAAATACCGGTCACGCGTTGTAGCGCTTCGGCGATGTTTTGGTCAGCAGACTTACCAATATCTTCAGCGGCAATACCGTCAACAATATTAGAAGCTAATCGCTTCATATTAAGCGACTTAGTTAAAGAAGAGCGAAACCCTTTAACTTCAATGACTTCAATCGCCTCGGCATTTTTTTGCTGTTCTTCTGTTGTCGTTTCTTGTGCTTGTGCAAGTGACCCCATTAATGCGGTAGCTGACGCAGCACCCAACAATAAACGTTGATAATGTGGTCTGTTTTTTATTTTTGTTAGTACCATTTGATTTCCCCTTGAGTATTCGTAAAAAAGGCAGAAACAAGAACCCCTTCTCGTAAACTTACAATTTTTTACACTATAAGATTTGATCATCAAGCTTAAATTGTCAACAAAATACACAATTTATCTTTATATATACACCGCAATCTTCATATACGCACTTTAATATCACATTAACAAGAATGATAACCATTTATAACTGGCATCTATAAAAATAAAAAAATACAAACAAAACGCAACAAAAAACCATTACTTACAATACATTAAATAATCATCATCGGTTACATTGCATATTAGCATTAGACGAAAAGCTTCGTACGAATAACACACTACCTGTTTGCATTTGACTTGGTGAGTTTATATTTAATTGGAGCCGACCTTTACAGTGAATTTATAATTATTTTGTGAAAAATAAGTTAGAGAATAAGAAACGTTATGGGCTTTAAGAAGACATTAGTAAATAAGTGATGGCGGTTAATTTTGCTTAAAATTAGCTATTTTATGCAAGTAGTTATACCGAAAAATTGAAACCTGAAAATTGGGGCTAAATAATCGATATTAGCAACTAGGAAAAGGAATTACTCAATAGACAACAGGGAATAATTATCATTGATCGTGTACTGATGACTGCAGTTAGCTATAAGTAGGACCATCAATAAACTTGTTTTACAAGAACCACTTATTGGGTAGCTAAATTATTGTTTAAACAATTTATTAATACACTTTCAAGAAGAAAAAAGTGCAACGGCAAACCGTTACACTTTTTAATTAACTACTATAATAACTTTTAGAAATCAGCGCGGATACTTAAACGGTAATTAGTACCGGTATTAGTTAAGCGAGAAGTTCTTGAAGTATTTAAGTTACCTAAATCAAAGCTTTCAGCAGGGATCAACGGTGAACCATCCTCTAATAGTACTGAGTCGCCACGAAGCGTTAAAAAGCGTCGAGTAACAGAGTCAGTTAAATTAGTCGCTTGGAACAATAAAGAAAAGTTTTTATTTATTTTCCAGGTTGCTGATAAATCTAAGCTGTCGTTGCCTTCCACCCACTCAGTGGTGCCGTCACGCTCTAAGCGTTGTTCTAAATAATCACTACGAGCATTATAAGCTAAACGAACGAGCGAGCCGTCTTTTTCCCAATAAACCGTCATATTATAGGTATGCTCAGATGTACCCTCTAATGGTGCAGCCGGAATATCACGAATAAGTACGCCTTCACTATTAAATTCTTGTTCGGCATCCGTTTCACTGTCTGAATAGGTATAGTTAGCTAATACACCTAAACCACTGAAAATGCCTGGCAAATAAGTAAAACCATGTTGGAAGTTAAACTCAGCACCACGCACATAACCACCTTGGCCGTTTCGACTTGATGTTAAGTCGGCAATATCACAACCTTCAGCGCCTAAAGCCGCACTTAAATCTTGCTCTCGGTTTGGTAGACAATCACTCGGTTGATCAAAGATAATTGGGGTTAATATATCATCTACATTGATCACTGTACCATTTTCAGCTAATTCCTCATCAGATAGGGCATCGCCATTGGCATCATAAAAAGTTGAACGAACATCCTTCCAATAATTTAACGAACCAGCAGATTCTTGGAAATCAGAAAAATCTTTATCAAATAATGTTACTGCAAATAACGAGTCATCTTTAAAGTACCATTCAAATGACAAATCTAAGTTCGTTGAAAAGAAAGGTTTTAAATGTGTTGCACCAATTGTGCCATTCGATACCGAACTAAAGTCAGCCTCTCGAACAGTAAAACCTGGCTTTAATTCATCAATAGGCGGACGAGCAAGCGTTTTTGAGGCAGCAAAACGAATAATTGTATCTTCGGTCAGTAAATAATTAAGGTTTAAGCTCGGCAGAAAGTTGTTGTAGTCATTAGTTGCATTAACAGGAACTACACCAGTGTTGTTATCATTAACGTCCATGCCCAACGCGGCTAACGCAGCTTCTTCTGAACCAAAATAATCGATATTCTCTTGTGTTGTCGTAAATCCTGTTGTCACATGCCTAAAGCCTGTAAAACCACTAGCCTTAACTTCTGTTTTTGCATAACGAGCACCAATATCACCGGATAACCTGTCATCAAAAAAGCTAAAGTTGGCTTTAATATAAGCTGCATATATGCTTTGCTCAATTTCACGTGTATTTGCAAGGTTAATGGTCGCATCAAGGTCTGTTCCCGCCGATAAAATCGCGTTTGCCATTGCTCTAGTATCCGCTAATGGCCAACCATCAGTTACATCACTTGGTTGAAAGCCAAACTCTTTACCCCAATCCGATTTTGAGTATTCGCCAGTATGGTACAAGGTGAGTGAACGCAAATCCGCTGGAAGATCAACGCGGTTAGCATTTAAAGTATCAAGAGATTCTTTATTCTTTTTAACACGATTATTCCATTTAAGACCGGTTTCTATCTGAGTAATAGGGCCAAATTCCACATCCCAATCGACATCAAAATACACGCTATTACTTGTATCTAAGATAGAGCGATCACGTACGTCAAATACATTAAATTGGAAGTTATCTGTGTTATCCACAACGCTATTGTCATCACCACTGGTGATAATTTGATCACAGCGTTCTAAATCAGGAGACAAGGTACAATCATAACCGGTTGTGATGCCTGTTCCTCTGACACCGTTGATGCTTCCGAATCGAGTTCGTAAGAATAAATCATCAACTTGTTCTGATTCAGAATGACCACCCCGAAGTGTTAGCGTTACCGTATCATTTAGAATATGTTCTATCTGAAGGCCTGCAACATTATTCGTTTGAACCGTTTCAGCAATGTCTCGGTGATTACGAACAGTTACTGTCGGCTCAGCTATAGGGTTGCCTTGGTTATTTGCGATACGGTTACTGGTATCGGTCCACTTCAAAAAAGTAAAGGTTTCAGGGTCCCAAAGAATGTTTTCTGCTTCATTCGCATTAGGGTTTGTAGTATTAGTTAAAAAGTTTTGATCTAAACCTGTCTCTTGTTTTGAATAGGTTAAATCTAGCTGAATGTCTGTATTTTCACTCGGTTGCCATTGCAATGTGGTATTTAAGGTATCTCTATCTCTTTCCCGTAAGTTATACGAATAGCGGTTTTGGCGATTTGCGTAGCCGCGAATTTGTTTCTCGGCATCTTCTATAACACCATCACCATTATAGTCCCACTCGGTAACTAATTCGCCGGTTTGGTAATTGGTTGCTGCACCAGCAAGGTTACCGTCTCCAGGGATATCAGGATCACCCACACGATTTCTTACTGTCAGAGGACGCCACCACGTATTGTCGTAACGGTCTTCTCGAAGCGTTTGGGTTTCGCGTGACGCTACAATTGATAAACCAAGTGTTTCATCCAAAAATTTCTCAGAAATTGAGCCACCTATTTTGTAGTCTGGTCCACCTTCTTTGTCAGCAAAGCTATTTTCTCTCGCTTGTACTTCAAAACTTCTTCGGTTTTTATTGGCATTAAGCGGCTTAAAGGTTCTTAAGATCACCGTTGCACCCAAGCTACCTTCATCATGATCAGCACTTGGCGTTTTTACGACTTCAATTGATGATAAAACATCTGATGAAAATTGGCTTAAATCAACCGCATTGCTTTCGCCGGTACTCGTTAACTCAACACCATTGAGGGTTATTCTGTTTAGATCTGGCCCTGCGCCCCTAACGCTGATCTCAGTGCCTTCTCCGCCTTCTCTTTGAATCGACACCCCGGTAATACGTTGAAGTGCATCTGCAATATTTTGATCAGTAGACTTACCTACATCTTCAGCTGAGATAGAGTCACTGACGTTGTTTGAAAATCTTTTTGCATTTAATGCTCTAGTCACCGAACCTCGGAAACCTGACACTTCAATAACTTCAATGCTTTCTTTCGCTTTTTCTTCTCTTTCTTTTGCACTTTCAACTTCTTGCGCTTGCGCTAATGACCCCATTAATGCTGTCGCTGATGCCGCACCAAGTAATAAACGTTGATAATGTGGTCTCGTCTTTATTTTTGTTAGTACCATTTATGTTCCCCTTGAGTATTAGTAAAAAGGCAGAAACGAGAATTTCTTCTCGTTAACTTACAATTCTTTACACTAGAAGATTTGATCATCAAGCTTAAGTTGTCAACAAAAAACACACTCTTATTTTATATACAAAAAACTAAATTCACATACAACCAATAAAAAAATAACAATCAAAAACTGACGCCAGATAATAAAACCCAACACTAACAACCAGATAGGCCTTTAAAAACAAAAGACTCAGTTTAATCAAAATGTAAAATTACTTTATATAAAGTGACATTATATTTAAATTTAATTTTCATGATTCACACTCGACCTCCCACAAAAACAGTCAACCCAGGCTTCCTCAATATAAAATAGTTTGTTCTCATTGAAGTTTAGTCGCTGGCATAAAGATACCGGAGATTAAGGTAATTGATAAAATTGCCAGGATTAATGCATTTATTATAGGTGTGCAAGGAAGAGCTAACTAATAGCGATTAATGATTAATGATTAAATGTTCTTGCCGCTCTCATCATAGTATTAGCATATGATGAGAGTAAATAGTGTAAGTGTTTAGAATGGTTCGTTTTATAAGTATAGGCTTGCTTTATTTATTTCGACCCGAACGGTAGCCATACAATGCCACTACCGCAAAACACATCAGTGGTAAGAAAAAAGAGAAGTTCACTTCAGGTACACCAAAAATAATAACATCGGTATAACCTGCTCCACCCATATCTAAAAGTGCACCTTGAACAAACGGCATAATGGCACCACCCACAATGGCCATCACGAGAAAAGCAGAAGCAAACTTAGCGTCATCCCCCAATCCCTTTAAAGCGATGCCGTATATTGTTGGGAACATTAACGACATGCAAAACGAAGTTAATACCAAGCAATATAAGCCCATCATTCCGGTTAAGAAAATTGTACCTAAGGTTAATATTCCAGCAGCAGTTGACATCACCATTAGCAATTTTGCGGGACTAAAAATTTGCAATAAAAAGGTACAAATCCAGCGACCCAGTAGAAAAATAATCAGCGCAGCCATGGCATAGTCAACCGCAGTTCGGTTATCTATGCCGATTGATTCGGCATACTGATAAAGGTAGGTCCAACACATAATTTGAGCGCCAACATAAAACATTTGCGCAATTACCCCTTCACGAAAATGCGTAATCGCAAAAATGCGTTTAATCGACTTACCCAGATGTAATTGATGGTCGCTGTCTTTATTTTCTGGCATTTTAATACAAGCGATCACCACCATTATGATCAGCACAAAAAGACCTAGCGCAACATAAGGGTCACGAATAACCAGTAGATCCGTAGTTCTAACAGTCGCTTGTGCAGTTTCAGAAAGGGTTGAATAAATGTCGTTACCCTGAGCATCAACATCATCAGATTGTAATGCTGACAAAATAAAGGTTTGCGCAACATACAAGCCCCCTAATGCGCCAATCGGGTTTAGAGCTTGGGCCAAGTTTAATCGTTGCGTCGCGGTTTCTTCGGCGCCCATAGCGAGAATATACGGATTAGCTGTGGTTTCTAAAAATGCCAACCCAAAAGTTAAAATATAAAGAGCTAATAAAAATATCCAGTAGGTTTCCATGGCCGCAGCAGGAAAAAACAACAACGCGCCAAGCGCATATAAACCTAAGCCAAGTATAATACCTGCCTTATACGAATACCTTTTGATAAACATTGCAGCCGGCAGCGCCATGGTAAAATAACCGCCATAAAAGGCCGCTTGCACCCAAGAGGCTTCAAGATTACTTAATTCAAGTACCTTTTTAAACGCCGACACCATAGGGTTTGTTATATCATTGGCAAAACCCCAAAGGGCAAACAACGAGGTGATCAAGATAAAAGGAAGGATTATGTCTTTTGAAACTATAGGGATTTTTTTCATTATTTTACCAGTAAATTTCGTCAATAATATTTTTAATTAATTGTAAATAGTAGCAATTTATATAATTAAAATTCAAAGTATCTATTGTTACAGGCTTCATTTACAAATAAAAAAAACAACTGTTTAAGTTAACGAGCTCTCGCAATAAATAATTTAACTTATGCTGAACTAACCAATTGTTTAGTTTTCCAGCTTCGCCAAAAACTCACCAGATCATTGCTCGCCCAATATAAACATGGCACAAAAATCAGTGTAATAATAGTTGCAGCGACCACACCATAAGCTAATGAAACCACCATAGGAATAAGAAATTTCGCTTGCACACTTTCTGCAGAAAGCATCGGCATTAGCCCAATAAAGGTGGTCATTGAGGTCAACAATATTGGCCTAAATCGATAACGGCAAGCATTTATCACCGCATCTTTGGAATTTTGACCTTGCTTGGAAAAGCGGTTAATCGCGTCAACCAAGACTAGATTATCGTTTATTACTACGCCTGACGCGGCTAAAACCCCGAGCATTGAAAACATACCATAACTGACATCATGAATTAAATGGCCGATAAGCGCACCAATAAAACCAAAAGGAATTGCTGACATGATCAATAAAGGTTGAGCATATGAACTAAACGCAATCGCCATTAACATATAGGCCACCATAATAGCCAAACCTTCCAATACCAATACCGTTTGATTAAATTCGTCTTCATCTTCACTGCGATTGCTTCTGCCAAAATGCACTTGTGGATGACGTTGTTGCCATTGCGGTAAAAATTCATCTTTTAGTTTTTGATACATCGCCATTTTATCGTTGCCGACATATTCACCATAAATATAACCGACATTATGACCATCTTTTCGGATAATTCGTTGAATCCCAGAACGCATTTCCAAATCAACCAATGCCATCAAAGGAATGCTCCGACCATCTTTGGTGCGTACTTTAAAATGCTGCAATGAGTCAATCGACTCTCGTTCACCTTGGCTATACATTACCCGCACTCGCACGTCGCCACCGACTTTAGGTAGACGCTGAACTTCTTGGCCAAAATAAGCTTGCTTAACTTGTTTGCTAATTTCTTTTAATGAAATACCTAAGGTTTCAGCGCCCGGTTTTAAATGCAGCACCATTTCTTGGCTACCTTTATCCATGTTGTCCCTTAACATATTTACACCATCATAAGTGGCAACTTGTGCTTTAAAGTCGATGAGACCTTCTTTTAAAGCTTCGATATCAGGGGAATGAAAAGCAAAACCTATTCTTGGCTCTTGTGTATTTAAGGTCGTTTTTAATTCTATTTCTTCCGCGTCAGGAATATCGCCAATAAATTCTTGCAACAGTGCAGATGTGGCTTCAATGGTTAAGGCCCGTTGTTCGTATTGCACCAATTTCATTTCACTGACCAAGCGCGTGCTATACATACGTGTATAGTCGTGCTCTATTAAGTTAGTTTTTTCTAGCGTTTCAACATAGTCAAACAGTGCTTGTTGGCCTTGACGCACTTGCATCAATACTTGCAACATGCGCTCATGCGTTGCGGTAGGCGGTAAGTTGATCACTAAGCGAATTTTATCGTCGGTAATTTGCGGCATAAACGCTTTGTGAATGTAATTGTTATTAAGCAAACTTAACCCAATAAAAAACACGCCAATGAACAAAGCGATAACACTATACCTCTGGCGAAAACATAGCTGAATAAACGGCATGTACAGTCGATGGTTTAACCAATCTAAACTACCAGCAAATTTGGCTTGTATTTTTTCTAAGCTATTTTTTTCAACTGATTTACTGCTTTTTAAATGACGTAAATGAGCAGGTAAAATACATAACGCCTCAAATAAAGAAAACGCCAGCGATAAAATAACCACCGTAGCAATCGCTCGGGTAAATTCAGCGCTACTGCCCGGTAAAAAGGCCATTGGTGTAAATACCACCATAGTTATCAATACGCCAAATAATACCGGTTTAGCAACATTAGCAACGCCAATAATGGCGGCCTCCTCACCATCATGTCCACCTTCTTGCGCTAAATGCACACTTTCGCCGATCACTATGGCATCATCAACAACAATGCCAATCACCATTAAAAACGCGAACAACGAGATCATATTTAGCGATACGTCAAAGGTCGGTAACAAGGCAAAACTAGCAGCAAAAGCGGTGGCTATGCCGGCAGTAACCCAGAGCGCAATTTGGGGCTGTAAAAAAAGCAGCAACATAATAAAAACTAACAGTAAACCGCTAAGTGCGTTAGTAAAAATAGTTGATAGTCGTGCTTGATAGGCCTCATTCCAATCAGACCAAATGGTTAAAGAAACGCCGTCAGGTAATTGTTCATTTTTAGCGTTAACATATTGATGAACATGCTCAGATATTTTAGGAATATCCATGTAGTCGCTGTTCATAACGTCTATTAAAATCGCGGTTTCCCCATCGAAACTAGAAAAATAACGAGAATCACGTAAGCCGTCCTTAATAGTGGCAATATCTTTCAGGTATAAAGCGCCGCCGTCACTATTTTGTCGAATAATAATGTCTTCAAAGTCTTGTTGATATTCGGCACGATTACGGGTGCTTAACATTAAAATACCTGCATCATCTCTAACCGTGCCGGCCGAGATATTAAATGAAGTATTTCTGATCGCATTGGCAACTTCGTCAATACTTATATCAAACAAACTCATCGAGTGTTCGGTTAACTCAATGGCAATTTCATGATTACCCTGCCCTAATAATTCGACATTTGAAATAAGGGGTAATGCCGCGACTTCTTTACGAATTTCATGAGATAACGAGGCTAAATATTCTTGTTCCATTTGCCCATGTAAGGCAATGCGTATCATCTGTTGTTTATTGGTTTTTTCAGTCACAATAGGCCGTTCAGCATCAGACGGTAGACCATTGACTGAATTTATTTTCTCACGGATTTCTTCAGAAAACTTGCGACGGTCAACACGTTCTTTGCCCGTAATAGTAATTACCGCTCGCCCTTCTAACGCTCGGGAAGTAACACTTTTTATACCTTCAACATTTTTAATGGCATCTTCAAAACGTACAATGACTTGATCTTCAATGTCGCGAGGCCCTGCGCCTAACCATTTCATGGTGACGGTCATTATTGGCATTTGGGTGATCGGAAAAGGCTCTTTTTCTATGCGCTCAAAGTAGCTCACTAATCCTGCAACAATTAAGCTCACCATGGCCAAGTTAGCCGCAATCGGATTTTTTATCCACCAAGTCACTAATTTTTTCATGGTGTTTTGCTCGCACTTACAGCTGCCACACTTGTTAAATCACTTATTTGAATGTCGCTTGCCTTGGCGTCAATTTGCGCAATTTCCTCCTGCTCTTTATATATCGCCGTTACTGCCGTGCCAGGCAGAGGAGCAACTAAACTTGAAACCACCACCTTAGTATTATCAGCCAGCCCCGTGACAACAATAAATTCGTTGTTACGCTGCACTGGATTAATGTTAGTGACTTGCAATTGGTTATGGTTATCGACATACCAAATGCGATTATTCGGCCGCACTGAAGTGCGCGCCAATACCGTGGCGTTATCAACCTGTTTGCCCGTAATTTTGGCGGTCACAAAAAGACCTGGCAAAATTTGAGGTAAACTTTTGATCGCTTTGACCTCTGCAATCACATTCAAGGTCCGTGTACGTGTATCAAACTGTCCACCAGCGCGAACAACTTTTGCTGGCCATTTTAATAGGTTACCGCCTAGCTCGGCGCTTAATTCAACATCAATGCCTTGATTATAATCTTCTTGGTAATAATCAATAGGAATATTGATTATGGCAAGGTCGTTACCGTTTAACGCCAAACTCACTTCCATAATTTCGGTTGCATATAAAGTTGCTAAGTTGGAATTACGACTTATTTGCTGGCCGATGCTAACGCTTTCTTTACGAATAACCCCTTCAAACGGCGCGACAACGACCGTTCTTGATAAGTTTAATTGCGCTTTTTGCAATAACGCTTGCGCGGCTTTTACTTCAGCTTCGGCATGGGCTAATTGCGGCAAACCACGAGCAAGTGCGTTAGCATTGTCGCGCCCTAATTCCGCTAACTCTTGTTTAGCAATACGTGCTTGCGCTTTAACTCGTTCTAAGTTTTGCTTCGTTTGTGCAACCTTCGCCTCACGCTGAATTACCTCTAGTTTATAATCTCGATCGTCGATTTTTAATAAGGTTTGGCCTTTAGCAAAATGTCCACCTGCTACCAATTCAGGGGCAACATAGGTAATACGACCGTCAACTTGACTCTTCAATTCAACTTGTTGCTTAGGCACCACTTCGCCTTGGCTATGCGCATAAAGCTGGGTAACCTTTTGATTGCTACGTTCAACAAAAACTTTAAGGTGATTTTCCTGATACTTTTTTTGTTGGGCCTGCGGTTGAAAAGTATCTAATAAATACAAAATGATAAAGATAATCGCTAGCGAAAAAACAAAGGGAATGGCATTGATAAGTTTTGATTTGATCATAATTAAGACGTCGAAGTTGGCGGGGGAACTTGGGGCAAACCAAGCGCTAATTTAAGTTGAATGCGGTTGTTTATTCTGGCGATTGCGAGCTTAATTCTGTCGCTTTCGATTAACGTACGAGTGCGCTGGGCAGATAAAAGCTCAAAGCTACTAGCAAGGCCAGCACTGTATTGATTTTCGGTTTGTAACTCAGCCGCTCGAGCTTCTAATAGGGCGCGATCCAATAACGCTTTTCGCTCTTCAAGTACAAGATCGTTGTGCACAGTATCTTCAACTTCTTTCCAGGCACGTAGCAATTTCATTTCGAAATTTGCTAATTCAATATCTTGTTGGAATTTGGCTTTTTTGGCTTGAGCGTCAAGCACGCCACGATAAAATATCGGCTGTACAAGTGACGCGGTAATAGAAGTTAGCCAATAGTTAACGTCAAACAAGTCCCCGAGGTGATCTTGTCGAGTATCGACATTAACATCGAGGGTTAGCTTCGGCAGCTTTTTAAGCTCACTCGACTTCCAAGCAAAGCCTGCTGCTAACAATTTCGCTTCTGCCGCTTTAATATCAGGGCGGTTCAGTAAGATATTTTTAGGAGATGATAACGTGACGCTCTTTGCTAACTCTGGTGGCTCTAACTTGGTCAATAATTTATCTGTTGGCGGCTTATTGAGTAACAGATTTAAATTTCGTATGGCTTTTTGTCTTTTAAAACGAATATTTTTCTGCTCTGCGCGAGTGCGCATTAAGGTTGTTCTAACATTACGCACATCTAAACTAGACGCTAAACCATTGTCTAAGCGCATTAAGGACATGCTTAGGCGTCTCATTTGGTTTTCAATATTTTCTTGATTAAGCCGCAGTAAATTATTTTGCTCGATAACAGCTAACCAAGCCAAAAGCACTTGTGCTTGTATTGATTTGCGCAGTGCTTCCAGTTCACTTTCTTTGGCTGACATCAGCCATGTTTGTTGTTGATTTTCGGCTGAAAGCTTGTTCCATAAGTCTAACTCCCAACGCACTGACAACCCAAGTGACGATAGCTGAGTTGATTGTTTATCGCCATTTTCAAGCTTTTGAAAATGGCGTTCATTTAGGCTAACTTTGGCTTCAGGCCATAACAAGCCTGAGCTAATGTGTAAGTCTTGCTCGGCTTGCTTTAACTTTAATGCTGAAATATAAAGTGCTTTGTTATCTTTTACGGCAATCGACAACAAATGCTCAACGTCTTTAGGCAGTGTCATTCCCCATATTTCTTCAAACTGAGGCTTAGCAACACTCGTGCTTAAATTAGCTTGCCAGAACTCGGGCAAGTTAGCTGATAGTTTAGCTGTGTCGGTGCTTTCTTGAAAAACACTACCACAACCAGTTAAAACCAATACCAACAAAGCACTGCATGTAAACGTTGTCGATTTATCCATTAATCTAAAACCTTAAAAATAAATGCACCATTAAAGCATCGGTGTTGTTCTTACGCCTGAGGACCTAATTTCAAGGTATTGCGACATCATTTTTTCAGCGTGCTTTTCATACTCTTTATTGTGCAATAAGTTATTTTTTTCGTTTTCACTATGATTTGCCTCAAGATTATATAAACCAACAGGTTCCCATTTATTTAGGTTTCTATTGGTTTTTATCATCAGCTTCCACTGATCTTTTCGTAAGACAACATTCATACCTGTGCCGCCTTGTTGCATCATAAACTCTCTACGTGGAAAGTCGTTTTCACCTCGAATAAGCGGTAATAAGCTCATTGAATCCATTGCTTGATGTTCTTGTACTTTATAGCCTGTCACTGCGGCGATAGTAGCCACAATATCGTGTGCCATAATCGGCTCTTTAACGATAGCACTTTGCGAAATCATTTCAGGCCAGTTGACAATAAACGGTACTCGGTGACCACCTTCATACGCGAGATTTTTACTACCGCGGTACTCGCCTGATGTTCGATGTCCAGTATTTTGGCTAAATAATAAACCACCATTATCTGAAGTGATCACCAACAAGGTATTATCGTAAATGCCCTTATCTTTTAATGCTTTAACAATACGCGCGATTTGAAGATCGAGTTCAACGACCATATCTAAATGCGCTGTGGGTGTTGTGCCTTTAACTTTTACGCCATCAAATGTTGCCGGTGGTATATGAGGAACATGTGGCATTGGCGAGGTGTAATACAATAAGAATGGCTTATCGCTACGTTGCTGATTAATAAAATCAACCGCTTTTCGAGATATTATATCGCCCATTTTTTGGGTATCCCATGCCGAGTCGCCCATACCAGGCCCTTTGCTTGAGACAATTTTTGGATCAATTGCACTTTTTTCATCAATCAAAATTACTTTAGATTCGGGAGACAGCGGATACCAGGTTGAGTTTTCAAAAGCCATATAGTTAGGGCCTTGAATACCGTCAGGTAACATAAAGCTGTATTCAAAACCTAGATGTTCAGGCCCACCGTCAACAATTTTTGATAAATCAACCGTTGGTAAATAACCACGCTTTTCGCCACGGTAAATTTTTGTGCCATCTTTAGTTTTATAGTCGCCACCTAAATGCCATTTACCAATAAAACCGGTACGGTAACCTTGTGCTTTGGCAATTCGACCTAAAGTGGCATCAGTTGGTTTAACAGGCGACTCTTTGTACATGCTCCATGTGCCCCAAGGAGCAGTGCTACGATAAGTGCTATTTCCGGTCATCATGCCGTAGCGAGTCGGCGAACAAAGTGCCGTGGTTGAGTGCGCATCGTCAAACCAAAGCCCTTCACGGCTTAATTGGTCGAGTGTCGGCGTTTCAAATAATGGTTGGCGTTTGATCAGATCGCGCGTGTAAAAGCTCACATCGCCGATACCAAGATCGTCCGCCATGATAACA
This sequence comes from Thalassotalea sp. PLHSN55, assembly GCF_052030545.1. NCBI lineage: Bacteria > Pseudomonadati > Pseudomonadota > Gammaproteobacteria > Alteromonadales > Colwelliaceae > Thalassotalea > Thalassotalea sp. PLHSN55. The sequence continues at coordinate 321,167 of NZ_JBPDIH010000005.1, forward strand.
ACAATATTCGGCTTTTCGCCAACGTGTGTCGTTTTTGCAGATGAGTGGGAGTGTGCAGGAGAAGAAAGGCTTAAACTAGCCAGTGCACAGGCTAACAGTGATAAAATACCTTGATGAAGTTTCATATTTTTAGTTATCCAAAAAATGATGTAACGGTAGATTTCCTCCAAACGGGTGACTCATTTTTAGTCTTTAACTATCTGATATTTAATATTATTAAAATAGTTATCAAGTTTTTTTAATGCCCGTTGAAACTAACATGAAACCGACCAAATTTAATTTCCCTTGTTAGGGTCTATACCTAACAAGGGAACATGATTGTGCCTATTTGACCTTTAAGACGACACCTGATGAGGTGTTGTACTCGCCGCCCATTAATGCCATAAACAAGTAATCGGGCTTACCGTCTTTCATTAATACTTGTGGTCTTTCCATACGCTGAATTTTTTTCTCATCTGTGTAATGAGTATTAGTTTTGTAGCCAAGCATTGGGCTAGACCAATTAATGCCGTCTGTGGAATCCAGCATCAGGCCAACATGAGGGTGTATCACGCCCATATCACGCATCACCATGTGATATTTGTTATCCGCATAATAAACATAGGCATCTTCGACCTGTTTTTTAATGTTGGCAAAAGATACTAGCGGGTTTTTAGGGTGCTTTTTATATGGACCTTTAATGTCTTTCGAAATAGCGACGCCCATTTTGCGCATGTCATCGTTATACTTATCCCATGCTTTGTAATAAAGCCAATATTCGCCATTTGGGTGCTGTAATAACGCCGGGTTAGTGGTTAAATAACTGTCCCAGTCTTCTCTGTTCGGGCTAACGTCAAGAATTGGATCTTCACCTACGCGTTCAAATGGGCCGTATAAACTATCAGATAATGCTAAACCAACACGTTGTGTTGAGGCATGATGGCCATCAAAATCATCGGCACGCGCTAAATTATTACCGATAAAAAATAGCGCATATTTATCACCAACTTTTTGAATAGTTGGGTTGTGAATGGTATCAGCATCCCAGTGCTTGCCACCACGGCCGCTTAGTACCGTACCTAGGACTTTATATGGACCTTCCGGCTTATCAGCAACCGCGTGAGCAATTTCACTGTGGCTTAACCAATGGCCATGTGTACCGCGCCAGCGTGAAAAAAACACATGAATTTTACCATCTTCACCAACAATCGGAGAAATGCCCCAAACGTTCCAGTTTTTCTCTTCAAGAATACGCACGCCACTTTGCAGTGATTGACTAAAACTTGATTCAACAATGCCATTGGCGGCAAGGTCTTTAGTAAGTTCATGATCAGACATAAACTCTTCACTTTGGCTAGCAAAAGTAACTGAAGTCAATAATGCGCTAGCAACTAATGTTTTTATAAATTTCATCTTTATTTTTCCTTTTTCACTTTAGCCTTCTTCTTTTTCGGCTTTGGCAAAAACTGATTAAGCAATGGGTCTTTGGTAGCAAGCATTTTCTCGAATATTACATCGTCGAAAGTATTAATCATGGCTTGTAATTTAGGGTTAGCGGTGGCGATTACGTTATGTGACTCATGAGGATCGTTTTGCAAGTCATAAAACTCATCGCGTCCTTTGTTGATATAGTCTTTGACTAACTTATAGTTACCATCGCTGTACATACGCATACCCGTAATGGATTGGTGCTTGGTGGTATAAGCGGCGTAATAATCCGTTGTCGACGTTTGTACATCACCTAATAGTACCGGTAAAACATTTTCACCACGGATAGCGTCAACGTTACTCGCTTGGGTATTGGTTGCCGCTAAGAGTGTTGGAAACCAATCTAAATTAGATACCGTTGAATAGTTAACGCTATTTGCGGCAACTTTGTTTGGCCAACGCACTATGGCTGGAACCTTTATCGAGTTGTCGTACATATTTGGGCGTTGATCGGTTGGGATGTTTTTCGAATCATTGACCACTTTATGATTTAATACCCAGTGGCCATTTCCTTTATGCCAAGTACCGTTGTGGCCCATGTTATAACCATGGTCGGAAGTAAATACTACTAAGGTATTCTCAGTTAAGCCAAGATCATCTAAGGTTTGCATTAATTGACCAAGATTCCGATCGACACTACGCACACTCGAAAGATATTCACCCATCATGCGTTTTACCCGTTTTACATTTAAATCAGGGTAATCTGGGTTAGGTATTTCAAGATCTTTATTCTCATAAGGCGCAGAATCAGCTTCGTCAACAGGCAACCATTTACCGTGCGGCGCTCTATAGTGCAGTGACAAAGCAAATTTACGTTGCTTGTTTTCTTTTAAAAACGTAATAGCGTGCTTAGTTAATACATCCGCAGTATAGCCCTGCTCTTTTACTTCTTTACCATTCACTTCTAATACCGGGTTCACCGGTTTAGTTCCGCCTGAGGTAAAACCTGAAAATACGTCGTAACCATGCTGTGTTGGATGATGCTCAGGTTGCACTCCTAAATGCCACTTACCAACTAAGCCAGTATAGTAGCCAGCTTTTTGTAAAATTTCTGGCCAGGTTTCCCACGACGCAGATGCGCCAAGTTCAGGCTCTAATGGTGCTAAACCAAAATGATTAAACTTAGTATTTATCCAGTCATCAACGCCTAATTCAAATCCATATTTAGACGTTAACAAACCAGCACGAGATGGGCTACAAACGGGTGTCGTGGTATACGCGTTTGGTAATCTCATGCCTTCACTGGCAAGTTTGTCCATATTAGGTGTTATCGCCTGGCCATTCCCTGATGCACCAATGGCCCATGGGGCTTGGTCATCTGTATAAATGAACAGAATATTAGGTGTTTGTGCCTCGCTAATACTTTCTACAATCGCACTTTCTCCCTCTGCGCTGTCGTTACACCCTGACAACAGGGATAAACTCGTACATACCCAAGTCAGTGCTAGCGTAGAAGATAGTTTCGTTTTATTCATAACATAGAGCCTGTGACTAATTAAATTAATAGTTGTTAACCTGTTTATTTTGCTTGTAACGTAATCGGTTTGATATTAAGGCCATCGGCATAGGCTCGAATATTTATCTTACCTTTTTGGCCTTTAATGCTTTTAACAATTAACATCGCTTTACCACTAAATGCTCTACGATAATCGGCTTTAAACGGCTCTACCGTTGCTGAGTCACCATTGCCAACTGCGGCAATTTCCCCTGCGCCTTCAACAAAAAAGCGTATTTTATTTTCTGCTGTTGGTACCATATTGCCGTGCTCATCTTGCACTTCTACGGTCACATAAGATAGATCATAACCATCGGCTGAAATTTCAGCGCGATCTGGTGTTAGCGTTGCTTGAACCGCTTCACCTGCGGTTTTAATGACTTTTTCTGCAACTACTTTTCCTTTGTTGTAGGCAACAACTTTCAACTCGCCTGGCTGATATTTAACATCCCAACGTAAGCGATAAGGTGTTTTATAGTCAGGACGGTCTTCTTTATCCCAACGTTTAAAGTCGATCGGTAATTCAGCTTTATCAACACCCTTAACTTTTTTTCCAAACGATTTGCCATTAACAAATAGCTCTACTTCTTCAGCATTGGTATACGCATATACCGGAATTGATTGACCTTTCATTGTCGGCCAGTTCCAGTGTGGTAATACATGCACCATAGGTGTATCAGTCCACTGACTTTGGTACAGATAAAATCTGTCTTTTGGAAAGCCCACTAAGTCAACCGCGCCAAATGATGAACTACGTGCTGGCCAGTCATGATTCCAATAACCAATATCACTGTGATCTTTGCCACCATATGGCGTGGGCTCTCCTAAATAATCAAAACCGGTCCAAATATACTCGCCCATTACTGAAGGGTTGCGTGCTAAATATTCAAATTCAATATCAGGTGGATACGCCCATACAGGGCCAACAATATCGTAACTGGTGACATAACGAGAGTCATGTGTGCTGTATTTGTCCATCGGGAAGTGATACTTACCACGGGTACTGGTTACTGACGATGTTTCACTGGCTAGTTTAATCCAGCTTGGGTGTTCTTTATGGATATCATCATATAAAGTCGGTTTGTAATTTAAGCCGACAATATCAACTTCATCAGCTAATTTGTTTTTAATCGCGCCATTAGGATTATTAAAACCTGCAGCAACTAAACGTGTTGGATCTTCATCACGAGCGATATCTGATAAGGTTTTCGCAACTTTCCAACCATCTTTATCACCTTGCTCCATAATTTCATTGCCGGTACTCCACATGATCACTGAAGGGCTATTACGGTTTTGGCGGATCATGTCGCGTAAATCTCTTTCATGCCATTGGTCAAAGTCTTTATGGTAGCCGTTAACTACAGTATTCTTTTCTATTTTCCAAACATCAAATGATTCAACTTGCAGTAAAATTCCCATTTCGTCAGCCAATTGCACTAGTTCAGGTGACGGTGGGTTGTGAGATGTACGAATAGAGTTAGCACCCATATCTTTCATAATTTGTAATTTACGTTCGATCGCACGGTGATTCGCTACCGCGCCTAATGGGCCATTATCATGGTGTAAACAAACACCTTGAATTTGTACACGACGCCAGTTTAGCCAAAAACCATCATCGGCTTTATATTCTATATGGCGAACACCGAGCGGTGTGGTATAGCGGTCAACAACAGTATCATTTTTAATCACCAAGGTTTCAATTTGATAAAGATACGGGTTTTCGGTATCCCATAAAATAGGATTTTTCATATTAAAATGATGAGTCAAAGTTTGCTGTGAGTTCGCTTTCAGCTTATCAACAACAGATGAAGACTCAGTCACAATATCGCCATCACTATTGCGGATAATATGACGGATTTGTGCCGAGGTTGCCTTGCCTTTATTGTTAATTTTAGTTTCTAGTTTTACTTGCGCATATTGACGAGTAACTTTTGGCGTACTAACAAAGGTGCCCCATTTAGCAACATGAACGTCATCGTTAATATCTAACCAGGTATTTCGGTAGATACCAGCACCGGCATACCAACGCGCAGAAAAGTTCTCTGGCGCTAAACTGACCGCGATGACATTGGGCTTATCACCATAGGTAAGGTAAGGCGTTAAATCATACTCAAAAGCAATGTAACCAAACGGACGTTCACCTAATAAATGGCCGTTAATATAAACCTTAGAGTTATTCATGGCCGCATCAAAAGTCACCGATACATGTTTGCCTTTAACACTTTTGGGTAAGGTAAACGACTTACGATACCAACCATTACCAAAAACCGGTAAGCCGCCGTTACGGGCATTATACTTGTCGTCAAACGGCCCCTCTATTGACCAGTCATGAGGAAGCGTTACCGATTGCCATTGACGATCGTCATAGCTATTTTTTTGTGCGTTAACTAACTTACCTTTACTAAACTTCCAGCCGTCATTAAAACTTACTTTGTTTAAATCAGCTGATAAAGCAGAAAAAGCAAATGTGGTTAAGGCAAATAACAAAGTCAAACCTTTGAATTTTATCATTATTATCTAACACTCTTTTAATTAAACGTTTTATCATTTCCTTGACTGTATCACATACAACAAAAAATTCACATATGAATAATAAGAATTAAATACGAAATTACATAATATTTACATTTGTGTAGAGAATACTATTTAAACATTGAGCTGTAGTTAAATACGGTAAAATTTGAAAATGCATTAACCAAGACGTTGTTTTGAGGTGAGTCTATAAGCGCTATAAATAAAATAGCGTTTACGAAAGTATATTCGTAAACGCTATTTCCATAAAAGCTAAGTTGTTTTAGTGAACAATACCTAACAAAAGCAAGTAAATATCAACTTATGAATATTTACGCTTTAAACCTAGCATTAACAAGCCTAGCATTAATAGTGCTAACGCTTGTGGTTCTGGTACCGCTGTTGCCACTTCATCACCAAAAGCATCAGCAACAAAAACTTCACTAGCAGCAAAATCTAGCGAAATATCTTCATTGGCAGTAAAAGTGGCGATACCTAGTTCAAATTTACCAGCAGCAACATCAAAACTATCAAACCATAAGGTATAAAGAGATAACGTGCCCAAAATTGAGTCATCATAATCAGCCACTAACGCTAACAAGGTATTGTCAAAATCAAAGGTGAACTGGTTAAGACTTAATGCCGATTCGTCATAATCTAAAGCAAAATCGACTTCTGCAATATTGCCTGAGCTATTATCAACAATGACAGTGACATCAAAAATGTCACCACTGTTATAGGATGCTTGATCAGTTTCGAATGTGATTAAGCCAGCATTAGCTTGCATGCTAAATAACATTACAAAAGCCACGATTAACTTTTTCATTTTATTCTCCTAAATCAACTTACTTAACGCCGCAGCGTGAATTGGTACAAAGCGCTACTAGACCACGCGTATCACGACGATTAACAACACCATCACTATTTAAGTCATATGCTAAATGAGTAATTGTGCCAGCAGATAAACCACGATTAAATGCGCGAATATCCATAGCATCTACGTCAAGGTCACCATCTAAGTCGCCTAAAACACCAATATCAGCATCTAAAGGTAAAAAGTCGTTTTCGTCACTAACACCATCGTTGTCATCATCAGGATCAGTATTATTGCCAAGACCATCTAAGTCGGTATCTAGCGATTCCGTTGGGTCATAAGGAAAAGCATCTTCAGTATCAATAACATTGTCGTTATCATCATCTTCATCAGCATTATCACCTAGGCCATCTTTATCAAAATCAGCCGACTCATGTGCATCAAATGGGAACGAATCAAATGCATCATCAACACCGTCGTTATCGTCATCAGTATCAACAAGATCAGGTAAACCATCTTGATCAAAATCTGGAGATGGCACCGCTTTTACCACTTCAATATAGGCACCAAACAAACCATTATCTGATTCTTTAGCGTATAGTTGGCCGTCTGCATCAGCATTTACACCAAAGCTATAATAACCGTCGGTTGTCACATCAATATCAACACTAAACACTGTTGTTGTGCTATCAACTGCGGCACTGCCAATCAAGTTTTCTAAATCATGCTTATTGGTCCAAGTAACCGTTGATTCTTCCCAGTCACTGTCTGTTTGATAAACATTAACATTACCAACAACTGGTTTTGCCGTGCGATTTGTTAACCATAATTTTTGTGTAACAGTATCGCCTAATACGTCTTCTACGCCAGCGACGTCAAACTTAACGTAACTATGGCGGCGGTCAACAAATAATTTTAAGGCTGACGGAACACCAAGGTTAACGTCTGGGCGACTAGAATCAACATCGGCATCTGCAATGACATCAAAACGAAATTCAGTAGCAGGCGCGGCATATTTAATGTTGAATGGAAATGCGTCTTCTTCATCAATAATGCCATCGTTATCGTCATCGGGATCGTTTACATCTAAAATACCATCACCGTCAAAATCACTATCGTCGTCGCCACCGGAGTTTGAATCGCCGCCGATAACGGTGCCGTCAATGATCAATGGTTTTTCATCTAAACATGGTGGTGAATCAAAGCTCACTGATTTAATAACGACATTACCCACAGAGACATTCTGCCCCGGGTGAATAACTAAATCACAATTACCTTCATCCTGACCTGACAGAGTCACTTTACGTGAAGATTCAGTACCACCATGGAAAGTATTTAACGCAATCGTGCCATCTTCTTTAGCGCCAATGTGAATATTTTCACCTTCTTTAATTGATAGATAGTCGTTAATTTTGGTTGATGCGTGAAAGGTATTCCCGGCAATATAGATATTGCGAGGGCCGTAGGCATGCACGTCTCGCTTACAGTCTTTATCTAAATGGCCAATTGACGCACAAGCAGTTGATGCACGTCGTTCATTACTGCCGTCAACCTTAAAGGTCCAGGTTGGGTAAGTAGCTGAGTCTTGCTCTTGTGTAACACGTTTATGACCCTCTGTCGCCGATATTAATATATACGGAACCGCACTAGGGATGGTGTCTGGCATAAAAAATTCATTATCATAAATTTTTAAATCATGGGTAAACTGTTCAAAATGAAGGCCATTAGCACCGCCCGTTGGATCATCAGTGATCCCCATGAAGGTATTATTTGCGATGGTAAGATTACCCGCTTGTACACCAGCAAGTTGGAATGTGTTTGATTTTTCAAAAATGTTATCTTGAACAATCGAGCCATTCATATCAACCGATTCAGTATAACGACGACCAATTCTGTTACCGTCTTCATCAGTAGAGTCATGTCTTCTGTCGTTACCCGCATCTAGGGTAAATCCATTTTTGTAACCTTCTCTAAAAATGGATGACTTAACCGTCACAGGCTTAATTTCGGTAACTACATCCCCACCACGTCTCAAAGTATTTCGGTTCATGACATTAATCACGATACCTTTAATATCAACAAACTCACTATTTAAAACAGTTAGCCCTTCTGTTGCCCACCCTATAGGTGCGGATATGCCAAATTGTAATGAGTTTTTAAATATCACATTATCGAAGCTATGACCTTCACTTCGATTAAAATTGAAGATTGGTTGGCCAAAGCTGTTTTGTAAATTATTACCATCTAAGGTTAAATTGGAAATACTGGCGTTATCTCCAAGTGCATTTATTAGTGCTGGTCGCGCTTGGGTGAGCTTTAAGATGACTGAATTTTTATCAACCCCTTCTAGCACTAGGTCATCATTTCCTATGGTTAATCTGTTAGAAAATTCATACACGCCTGCTGGAAAAGTTATTTTAGTTGTTACCCCGTCAGCCGCCCAAGCAATGATTTGGTCTATATTACTTTTATCTGCAATTCGTTCTTCAGCGTTAGCCGTGAAGCTACACACGGCGTAAGCCAGTGCTGTCATCGTTATTGTTTTAAACTTCATATGTATACCTTGTTTGAAATCACATTGTAAATACTATTTATATGTGCATCCATTGCTTCATATACAAAACAAGATAGGTAATTTAAATAATAATTGCAAGACAAGAATTTATTTATTGAACACTTTAACAGCAAGTCTCGATTAAATTTTGGTTCAGTGTGTGAAATCAAGCTAGTTTTTTCTGTTAGGAAACAGGTTAAAACCAGTACAAAAAAGGGCTATAGCTTAAATTTGATAAGAGAGAATATAATAAAAGAAAAAATAAACTTGGGAAATCGTTGGGATTTTATAAAGATAACAACATAATACGCCTGATGTGAAATCAATCCACAAAAGGCGTATTTGAATTACTTATTTTACAATCGGTTTAAATATAAATAAAAGGCAGCTTTATCTTTTCTATTTCCTGATTCATCATCGGTAAACCAAGCAGATACTTTTTGTTCACCGGTTTGAAGTTTTATATTAGCAACACAGTGTGATGCTCTGCCCCAAACGCGTTCAATGTATTTTTGATTGTTTGCTTCAATAACGCAGTATTTATTCATTACCGGCGTTTCTGCTGGTGAGTCATGATAATAAGCTTTAACTTCATATTTACCGGCTTTTTCGACATTGATATACCAAGGGTGTGGCTTGAAATCATCTTCTCGAGTTATCCAGTGAATATAATCTCGTTCCTCAGCTGGCGCTTGATGCCCAATAAACCATGGAACTTCGCCTTTATTTTCGCTCCAATCCATAGCATTAAGTCGTACAGGGTTTTCTGCGTCATTCCCCACAATAATGCTACGTGTTAAAAAGCCTTTATCGCTTAATTCCTTCCACCAAGCTTTATGATGGTTAGCAAGCTGTTTAGCCACTTCAGGAAATTTTTTGATGACATTACTATTTTGCTGAGGATCATTATTAAGGTCATATAATTCTTCTTTCCCCTTAAAGGTGATATAACGCCATTTTTTATGTGCAACAACGGTTGGTCTTTCAATAGACGGCACGTCAATACGTTGATTTGTGATCACAATTTTTCGATTATCTAATTTATTCGAATTACCCGTCGTCAGTAACTCTTTCAAACTGATGCCGTCAATGCCTTTTGAAGGTAAAGGTAAACCCGCTAAATCAAGTAACGTGGGTAAAATATCAATATGTCCACTTAAGGCATTGTATTGTTTAGTCACTACACCGCCATCTGGGTAATGAATATAAAAGGGTACTTTATGACCGCCTTCATAAGTACTGCCTTTGTAACCTTTAAGGCCGGCATTAGGTATCCAACTAGGGTATTTCTTTTGCAAGGCTTCATGCTTTTTCGACAAAACATTGCGATTGTCCGTTGGTTTATAACCAGCACCATTGTCTGACATAAAGATTAAAATGGTATTTTTATCTAAACCTTGCGCTTTTAATGCACTGCGCAGTTTAGCCATGTTGTCATCAATATTAGTGATCATGCCATATAACGTCGCCATACTATTGTTCAAACCTTTTTTAAGATAAGGTTCAACATAGCTTTTCGGAGCGCGATAAGGGCCATGTGGTGCATTTAAAGAAATATAGGCAAAAAATGGTTTTTCTCTGTCTTTCTTTATAAAGTTAATGCCCTGTTCAAACCATACATCAGTTGCATAGCCAGGAAATCGTCGCTCTACACCGTTGTCATAATATACGTCGTCAAATTGTGTATTTCCCCAGTAATCGGGGGTTTGGCCAACACCGCCACCACCATGAATAATAACATTATCAAAACCTTGATCTTGCGGGCGGTACGGGTAATTATCGCCTAAATGCCATTTACCAAAAATAGCCGTCTCGTAACCATTTCTTTTTAATTGCTCAGCTAAGGTGTCGTGTTCTTCACCTAAGAAATATCGCGTTAAAATGGTATGCCAAACACCTGCTTTTAAAGAATTCTTCCCTGTTAATAATGATGCTCTGGTTGGTGAACAAGTTGGGTCAACATGAAAGTTAGTTAAGCTAACGCTTTCACGCGCTAACTGATCAATATTGGGCGTATCAATAATTGGGTTGTCGTTTATGCCAAGTTGACCATAGCCCTGATCGTCGGTCATCACTAAAACAATGTTTGGTTTAGTCGCTGGCTTTTGCTCGTGAAAAGCAAACGCATTGGACACTAATAAGTTACTCGATGCTAGTAACAGTATTACATTAAAAATACTTGTTTTAGCCATACACAATACCTCTATCTTATAAGATGTTATTTATTTTAATTTTCTTTTCCATGCATATTTAAGTGTATTGAGTAACAATGGAGATAATGCCCGTTATGAAAAACGGTATTAATAAACGCCTGTTTACTCAAAAAGAAAAGATAATGGAAACTATATTATTTAAATTAACATATTTTTATTTATGTTAATAAGTGTTCAAAAGATATAAAAACATATATTTATTATAAACTTAAGCATAAGATTAAAACATTCAAGCGCATTACATTCCTAAATAAGGATGAAGCTACACAAACGGTCGTCGTGCCAACATTTGATAAAAACATTTCAGACTTATCATAGGTTTACAATAGCGCTACTGTCTTGTTATGCTTTTGAAAAGCCTTACAAGGTTAGCTTATAATCAAAATCATATTCTCACCTGATGAGGCACAACTCTCTCTATAAACACTACAGTTATGATGCCTAAAGTGGAGCAAGACCCTCACCTTTTACAAAAAACCGAATAATTAAATATAAAATACACCACTCACATATAAAATCAAGGTTTTATAATTAAATTGACTTCAACAGCGAAGCAAAAAATATATAAACAAATCACTTTTATTGACGATTCAAAACGTTGATATTTTGTTTGCCACATCAAAGGTAGTTATGATAGTAAGCCCATAGCAACAGCTTTACTGTTTAACGTTCTAATCCCAAACATTGTTAGTTGATTAACTAAAATTGATTATCTTAAGATTAATTCATTGCACTATAAGGTTATGGCAGCTACTACTAATATTTAACTGATAAACGAAAAAATTACGTGTGAAAGTGATCCTGAATAAGCAACAATTAAATTATTCATTAACCCATGATGTCAGTATAAGAGTCGCTACACTTTAATGAATTAAATAGAAAGAAGGCAGCTTTACATTTCTATACTTGCCACATATTCACCCTTTGATGTAAAATCAAATGCAAGTTTTATGTTTTATATATAAATATAAGGTGTGAGCTTTGACAACCGAATTAACTGATAGAGTCAAGTATATAAATAAATACTAATAACAAGTCGAGTAAAACATAATGAAAAACTTTCGTTTCATAATAACAGCTAGCCTATTCATACTGGCATTAATGGGTTGCAATGCAAGCGCTAAAACTCAGCCAAATATTATTTTAATTCTAACTGACGATCAGCCCTACGGATACTTAAGTGTTACCGGCAATAAAATCGCTCAAACCCCCAATATTGACCAACTAGCCAACAAAGGCATGTTATTTACTAATGCTCACGTCACCAGTGCTATTTGCACGCCGAGTCGTGTTTCTATCTTGTTGAGCCAATATGAACGTAAACATGGTGTTAACTTCAATTCAGGCACGGCTGTTTCTAAAAATAGTTGGGAAAACTCATACCCGATGCTGATGAAAAAAGCAGGCTACTTTACCGGCTGGGTTGGTAAAAACCATGTGCCATTAGGTGAAAATGGTTACAAAAGTGGCATAATAGAAAATAGCTTTGACTATTGGTATGCCTCGCAAGGGCATATGAAGTTTTATCCTAAAGACAGTTTTCCTATCTTTAAAGAAGCTGAAAATGACACACAACTAGAAATTGTATCTGAAGGTATTAGTGACTTTATGGATACTAACGAACATAAATTTGAACGTGCAATAACCTTCCTTGATGCTCGTCCAAAAGACAAACCATTCATGTTATCAATTAACCTTAACCTACCTCATGGCGCTGGTGCTCGTGAAATGGCCCAACGTGACAGTGATGACGACATTTATAAAAGCTTATTCAGAGACAGAGATATTCCTTTACCTAAGCATTATGTGGCAAAAGATGACATTACCACCCCTAAATTGTCAGCAGAATTGTTGCACGCAGAAGATAGACAAGTGGGTTATTCCTATGTAAATGAAGAAGACACCGTTAAAGAAATGCTTATTCGCCAAAATCAAGCGATGGTCGGTATCGACCGATTAGTTAAAAACCTTAGGGATGAATTAAAAGCACATAATGTCGATGATAATACCATTATTATTTTTAGCTCAGATCACGGTTTATTTATGGGCGAACACGGCTTAGGCGGCAAAGCATTTTGTTATGAAAAAGCAACTCATGTCCCGCTTATCATCTACGATCCACGTAAAAAGCCGACAAACGCGACCAACAACGCTTTAGTGCAAAGCATTGATATAGCACCAACTATTCTTGCCTATGCCGGAGTAAAGTCTCCTAAATCTTATCAGGGTGAAGATTTAACGGGCTTTTATCAAGGCCAAAAGCAGACCAAACGTCAATACAGCTTTTCTGAAAATTTATGGTCAAACCATTTTGGTAACCCACGTTGTGAGTCAATTCAAAACGATGAATGGAAATATATTCGTTATTATGAAAACAACAATTTATCCGCCAATAAAAAAGTCAAATTTGGTAAAAAACTCGGTATGAAAACAGGAAGTGTTTTGTATGGTCAACATGATAATGACATTTTCGAATATCGTGAGTTTGTTGAGGGTCCCTTAAACGGCGAGCCAGCAGTTTTTGAAGAGTTATATCACTTATCAAATGATCCTGAAGAGTTAACAAATTTAGCGACCAGCGCTCAACATAAAGCTATGTTAAACAAGCTGCGTAAAGATTGGATGACCAAGCTTAAATCTGCTCGTGGTCAAGGCGCTCCTGATGTAGTTCGTTATACTGTCGATAGCAAATAGTAGCGGCTGTAAACCTACTCAATTCTATTTAGGTAAATACACATGCTGATGATAACAAGGGTTATTATCAGCATTTTTTGCGACTTTATTGCCACCTCTTTGGCCAGTAACTCCCATTCTAAAGCCTGCTCATTTTTGTTAACGTAAATTCATATAGCTTATTTGTAAGAACACCTCACCTACTTTTCTTCGCTCTGACTTTGTATCCTTCTTCAGCTAAACCACCTCACGTGAAGACCCGACGAGTCCATGTAAAGCTGATACCTTCACAAACACAATTTCGCGTGACAAGGTAAGTAGATCAGATTCTCCATCTAACGCTTCCAAGGCACCTCTTCTTCACTATTAAGTCACCACTTTGATAATTCAAATACAAATAAGTCAAATTAAATATAAAAATAAATCTTGCTTTTTAATTTTAAATGCCTTTATAGTTAAGCTAATAACATTTCAAAAAAGACAAAAAAAATGAAAAAAACAATTATTGCTACTGCAATATCATTATCAGTAGCGGCTTGTGGAAATAACACGCCTAAAGACAATAACCAAGTGAGTGCAGCTGACCATAGCCAGAAACTTGCGGAAATTCATCAAGTAGCAAACCAAGGCCCTTACAAAGCCTCCTTTGACTCATTTGCTCAATATCAAATCCCTGATTGGTATCAAGATGCCAAGTTCGGTATTTTTATCCACTGGGGCGCTTATTCAGTTCCTGCATACAATGGCGAGTGGTACCCACGTAAAATGTACCGGGATGAAGAGCGTTCGGATGAAAAAGAACACCATGCTAAAAACTGGGGCGACCAAACTGAATTTGGTTATAAAGATTTCATTCCAATGTTTAAAGCTGAAAACTTTGATGCGGACCAATGGCTAAAAATCATTAAAGACTCAGGTGCACGCTACATCGTTCCTGTAGCTGAGCACCATGATGGTTTTTCTATGTATGATAATAGTTATACCCGTTGGGATTCAGTTGAAATGGGCCCTAAACGCGATATTATCAGCGAGTTAAAAGTGGCATCAGAAAAAGCTGATATTCATTTTGGTTTATCGAGTCACCGAGCGGAAAACTGGTGGTTCTTCGACGGCGGCAGAGAAATGCCATCTGATGTTCAAGACGAAGCTTACCGTGATTTATACGGACCGGCTGTCAACCGAGAAACCTCAGAAGCTGGCTTAACACCTCCTACAAAAGAGTTTATGGATGACTGGTTATTAAGAACTGTTGAATTAGTGGATAAATATGAACCTGAGTTAATCTGGTTCGACTGGTGGATGGCATCAGAGCCCTTCCATCAGCATGTAGAAACCTTTACCGGTTATTATTATAACAAAGGCGTTAACTGGGACAGAATGCCTGCGCTTAACTACAAAGAACATCACGACATGCGTTCATTCCTTCCGGGCTCTGCCGTACTTGATATTGAACGTGGTGGCATGACCGATATACATGAACATTTCTGGCAAACTGATACCTCTGTTTCTAAATCTTCATGGGGTTATGTAACGAATCATAGATACCGAGACGCAAACTCCTTAGTTGACGACATGATCGATATCGTCAGTAAGAATGGTTCGCTGTTATTAAACATCGGTCCTAAATCTGACGGTACTATTCCTGAAGAAGAAGTTCGCTTACTAAAAGAAATTGGTGACTGGTTAGCCCTAAATGGTGAAGCTATTTATGACACTCGCCCGTGGTTAACTTTTGGTGAAGGTGAAACTGAAGTTGTTGACGGCAAGCATTCAAACAATGCTGAGAAAAACCGTAAAGACTTTAATAGCAGTGACATACGTTTTACGCAAAATGGCGATGCGCTATACGCAACCATATTAGCTTGGCCTGGCGACAATAAAGAAATTGTCATCCGATCAATTAACAGCGAAAACTATCAGCAAACCATTAAAACAGTTAAGCTTATTGGCCATAGCGACAATATTAGCTTCAAACAACTACCAACAGGTTTAATTGTTAACTTACCTGCAGGTGCACCTAATGCACATGCACAAGTACTTAAAATAACGCATTAATCCCCCCTACTATGTCAGCCTAGCAATTTAGGCTGGCATAGTGCCTTTAAACAATCCAATCATCGTCTGCCTAAAAGCTATAGCCAATGTAAATAATGGTTCAACCGCTTTAGACACAGTTTTCTTCATTTACACATCTATTTAATATCTACACACTGTCGGTTTCACATATTTTTTTATTGTTGATTACGCCTTGTTGGTATTGTATTGCCAATATAAAACAGTATGACAAAAAAATACCAAGCAACCCCGCAGCTTTATTGACACCGGCTTAATTGACACTTGAACTATCACGAAGGTTTACAGAACTTAGATATTTAATGAGTCGATTTAATGGTGCCTAGATTGCGGCACCGGTTATTTAGAAGGGAAGTACCGTATATTGCTCTCGAGGGCGCTCTTAAAACGTATAGATAATTTAGAAGATGAGCAATAAACTAACAAGGTCAGGTAAAACATGCTCGCGCGTATTTAAGGTACAAAGCTAGAATAAATGGCTCATTCAAAGAGTGGTATTGCCTTAAGCTACGACATTGTTATCGGTAAAACGCATTAATTGTTAATATTGACACGTTTGGTTATTTGCTTTAACAAAATAGCTTTTATAATTTTTAGCGCTTTTATCTGTACAACCCATTAAATTTAGCAACTCAATATTTTTAAAATCAATGGCATGGCTTTCAGCTTGAATGGCAATATAACCCTCAGTCAAAACTTCACCCGATCTCGCTAGCCACATTGGTATATCGCGACTAATGCCTGATTTCGCCCAATTTTGGCCTTTGCCATTTTTTCTAACATAAGCCGTATTTAATTGTGGTTTTTGGAAAGCTAAAACCGTTTCTCCTTCAATTTTAAAAACCATTGATTCTCCGCCCATGACAATGGCTTCACCATGCACCCATTGATCACCGTGATATGTTTGTGAACTTGATTGAATACAGTGCTGATGCTCAACTTTGCTAGCGATTTCTACAGCGGTACCGGGCGTACAGGCATTTCCGGTAGCTCGCTCTTTACCATCACTTAGCCCACCCAACAATTGAAGCTCAACTGAAATGGGAAATGTTTGCGCTAATTCATTGCTCCTTGCTGACTGAGCATGCAACATAATACCGCTATTTCGTATATTTGACGCTTTGCCCCCAATCATTTGTTCACCGGTAAAGCGATAATCAAATTTAAGCTTATAATATGAAAAAGGGGTTTTATAATACAGATGACCAAACGCGTCGTTAAAATGCTCATATTCGTCGTATTTAATACGTAACATTCCGTCTTCGAAGACAAAAGTATCTAAATAGTTATGATTTAAAGGATAACCGGCAAACTTAGCATCCCAGCCAGTTAGGTCTTTTCCGTTAAATAGCGGGATCCATTCCTCCTGTTCTACCTTGTTTTTCTGAGCATATTGGCATGCTGTTAGCGTGGTTATTAGCATTAAAAAAACAAACATGATTTTTACATTCAAATTTCTATAAAAAAGCATCAACATCGTAAACCTATACATTAAATAAAATTAACCTAAATTATCATAAATACAAGCATACAAACAGATAATTATTTATATACAAAAACACGAAATCACATAAAAATTAAAATATAGCATTTTAATGTACGTATTAACCCCTAGGATTGTTGAGGTAACTATTGATGTGAACTATAATTTCATAACACTAAAATTTAAAATATGATTTTTATGAGCACAATAAAATTACTAGTGATTATAAAAAATTATATTTGCGTTATACCGTATGAAAAAAATAATAGCTCTGATATTTATCTCACTCTTGCTAACAGCATGTAGTCAAGTACCTAGGTCATCTTGGAAAGCGTCATTTCCAAATGACATACCTGTTACTACACAAATCAAAAATGAAATCAACGCGGCACTTCCGCCAACTACGGTATTCCCAACAAAATCAGCGCGAAAAATTTTAATTT
This sequence comes from Thalassotalea sp. PLHSN55, assembly GCF_052030545.1. Lineage (NCBI taxonomy): Bacteria > Pseudomonadati > Pseudomonadota > Gammaproteobacteria > Alteromonadales > Colwelliaceae > Thalassotalea > Thalassotalea sp. PLHSN55. The sequence goes on from NZ_JBPDIH010000005.1 coordinate 338,893, forward strand.
TTAGCGGTTCAGCTGGATACCGTCATAAATCAATTCCTGTTGGAGAATATGCATTACAACAATTAGGAGTTAGCTCTGGCGCATATACAAGCATAGTAAGCCATGATCCTAAGTATTTCGAGGCAGAGCAACTAAAGGCCTTTGATGCAGTTATATTACTTAACTCTACCGGTGATTTTTTTATGCCGACATCTTTCAAAAAAGGCTCATTGCGAGATGATTTTTCCGACCTTGAATGGCAATCCTTAGCAGCTAATCATAATCGCCTAATTGACAACCTGATTAACTATGTAAAAGGTGGTGGAGGACTCATCGGCATTCATGCTGCAGCAGACGCCTGCTATAACAACCCTGAATACGGAAAAACCCTAGGTGCACTTATGCTAAATCACCCATGGATGTCTAACTCAAACGTTACTATAACTGTAGAAGATAGTAACCACCCCATTAATAAGCATGTATTTGAAGGTATTGACCGCATTGTTTTACAAGAAGAAATATACCAATTTAAAAGCCCACCTTACTCAAGAGATGAAGTGCATGTTCTGCTGGATTTAGATCCTAACAATAGTGATAAACCACAGAAATTTACTTTACGTGAAGATAACGATTTTGCTGTTTCATGGGTTAAACATGTTGCAAAAGGCAGAGTTTTTTATTCCAGCTTAGGTCACCGCAACGACATATATTGGAATTCATTGATTCTAAGGCACTATTTGGCAGGTATACAGTTTGCGCTAGGTGATGTTCACATTAATGACGCCAAGTAATTAACGAGCGTGTTTATATGTGATGTATTTCCATTCCTTTTATTCATGCGTATTTTGATGGATTGCTAGCCAGCTATTTTCAGACTTAAGATCGCTAACCTAAGCTTTCATTTTAATAAACAGGATTATTGTAAATTTCAAACCGCTATACACAAAGTTAAATATGAAATATACTTTTAATATGTGAACTACCCATTTTAAAGATAAATACAGCAGAAAATAAACGGTGTCATACCCACTCATATATTATTAATTAGTTTTAACAACTACGCTGAAAATAGCATGTTAGAGAGCTGATTTAACGTAAGATTAAACGTTTAGAAAGAGAACAATACCATGAAAAAAAACAAGTTCCGTCAATATAACTCACTTATATCCGCAACACTATTGTCGCTAACCCTTAGTGCATGTTCAACAGCAGAAAATGAAGAAGTAGAAAAGACTAAACCCAATGTCGTTATTTTTTATGTCGATGATTTAGGTTTTGGAGATATTAGCGTTAATGGGGCAAAAGGCGTCAAAACGCCCAATATTGATGCTTTGGCACAAGGCGGCATTAACTTTACAGATGCCCATAGTTCAGCAGCCACTTGTACACCCTCACGATACTCGCTACTTACAGGCGAGCATGCTTTTCGCAAAAAAATTAAAGTATTAAAAGGCGATGCTGCGCTACTTATTGAACCTGAACAACCTACTTTGCCAAAACTGTTGAAAAAGTCTGGCTACGAAACTGCCGTTGTTGGTAAATGGCATTTGGGCTTAGGTGACGGAAAACAGCCACTTGATTGGAATGAAGCAATAAAACCTGGCCCTTTGGAGATAGGCTTTGATTATAGTTATTTGCTACCAGCAACAGGTGACCGCGTTCCAGCGGTATATTTAGAAAATCATCACGTCGTTAACTTAGACAAAAAAGATCCACTTTTTGTTAGTTACCAAAAGAAAATAGGTAACCGCCCTACCGGCTACGAAAATCCAGACTTACGAAGACAGCCTGCCGATACTCAACATAACGACACGATTATTAATGGTATCAGCCGAATTGGTCACATGGCGGGTGGGAAAAGCGCAGAGTGGGTTGATGAAGACTTTTATAAAGTATTCACTGATAAAGCCAATAACTTCATTAGTCAAAACCAAGACAAACCGTTTTTCCTGTTTTTTTCTTTTCACGATATTCACGTACCACGCTTACCTAATGAAAGATTTAAAGGACAAAGTTCGATGGGGCTTCGTGGTGATGCGATAGTACAAATGGATTGGATCACCGGTCAAGTGGTAGCACAGCTAGAAAAGTCTGGCGTGCTCAATAATACCATTATTATATTTACTAGCGATAACGGTCCGGTACTCACAGATGGCTACGATGATTTTGCCATCGAAAAGTTAGGCGAGCACTTACCAGCAGGTCCATACCGAGGGGGTAAATACAGTGCTTTTGAAGGCGGTACAAGAGTACCAACCATTCTTCACTACCCTAATAACGTAACACCAGGGGTTAGTGATAGTTTAATGAGTCAAATTGATATCTATGCCTCACTTGCCAAGTTATTAAATATTCCGCTAGCAAAGAACGAAGCCATTGACAGTGAAAACCATCTAAATGCTTGGTTTAACGCAGAGGCTCAAGGCCGAACAGCCTTGATAGAAGAGTCTTACACCTTGTCATTACGCACCGAACAATGGAAGTATATTAAAAGTAAAAAAGGTAGCAACAGTTGGATCGCTGATAGAAAGAACATAGAAGGAGGCTTGTCTACAGAACCTCAATTGTTCTCAATAAAAGAAGACCCACAAGAAATGAATAACCTTGCAAAAAAACACCCAGACATAGTTGAAAAATATCAACAAATCATTGATAAAACTATTGCCAAAACAACGCGCTAAGCTTGTGAAAATGTAAAAACCAATAAAAGCATACCAATAAAAAGCCACTGAGCAAATTTCTGCTCAGTGGCTTTTTTATTTATCAGTAGTAGGTTAACTTATAAATTACACTGAAAACTGCTTATTCAATGGTAAGTCTCGAATACGCTTACCTGTTGCTGCAAAAATGGCATTGGTAATACTGGCCATTACAGGCGGTACACCGGGTTCCCCTACCCCGCCTGGCAAACCATCACTTTCGATAATTTTAACGGCAATATCTGGTGCTTGTGACATACGTGTCATCGGATAGTCATGGAAGTTAGACTGTTCAACTTGCCCATCTTTAACGCTAATATTATTTAATAAGGCGATGCTCATTCCAAAAATCATCGCGCCTTCCATTTGCGCTTCAACACGGTCAAGATTAACAATCTGGCCAGCGTCAGCTGCACAATACATTTTTTTTACTTGCAGGTGATTATTGACCACTTTAACATGACTAACAACGGCAACATAAGCTAAGAAAGAGCGATGTACGGCAAGCCCTAAACCTTCACCTTTAGGCATTTTTTTGCCCCAACCGGCAAGTTGACAAGCCTCTTCAATGACCGCTTTATAACGGTCGGTATTAATGGGGTGATCTTTAGCCTTAGCACCATAGTTACCATTTTTAAAACCACCGCTTTTTAACGGAAAGTTTTTATTGTCACCTAACAGATTAAACCAAAAACCTTTAGCGTCTTGCCCCGCTGTTGCTGCTAATTCGTCGACAAAACTGCTTAGTGCAAAGCCATGGTGAATATTAGCTACCGAGCGTAACCAACCAATTCGAAGGTGTGCTGGTGCGTCAATGCTTTCACACCGAAGGTTTTCCACGTTAAATGGCACGTCAGCAAAGCCGCCAGCCAATTCAAATTGACCTTGAGATTGCTTCTTTTTATTAAAAGTAGATGCTATTGGCGGGAAACTGGTGCGTGCTAACCAAGCTTGTACTTGGTTTTTATCGTCTAAAGCTCCCTGATAATATTGCGCACTGATGGCATGGTAATAGCCGTTTTGAATATCATCTTCTCTACTCCAAACAACTTTCACTGGCTGACCTGCAGCTTTTGCCAATACCGCAGCCTCAACAAGGTAGTCTGCTTTTGCCTTTCGACCAAAAGCGCCACCAAGTAAAGTCACATTAATCAATACTTGGTCTTTTTCAAGCCCTAATGCCTTGGCTACCGCATCTCGGGCACGCTGTGGCGATTGAGTACAAGCCCACAATTCACAACGACCATCTTCATGAAACATTGCTGTTGCTGCGGGCGGCTCCATAGGCGCATGAGATAAATACGGCACGGTATAAACAGCGCTGATTTGTTTTTTATGTTGCTCAAATGCTTTTTCAATATTACCTTCATTTCGACAGGTTTTACCCGGTTGTTGTACTAATGATTGCCGTTCAGCTAAATATTCATCCGATTGATGTGCTTGGTTTTTACCAAAATCCCAGCTAATGTCTAGCTGCTCACGACCTTTTATCGCACTGAAGGTATTAGTTGCTAACACCGCAACGCCTGCTAACGGGTTAAAATGTGCAGCACCAGGTGTTAATTCAATTTCAATCACCTGTTTAACGCCTTTAACCTTTTTAGCTAAGCTTGCATCAAACGCTTTTACTTTGCCGCCAACAACTGGGCAGCGATTAATGCTAGCAATAAGCATGTTAGGTAATTGCACATCTTGCCCAAAAGTGGTTGTGCCGTTAACGATGTCTGGCAAATCAACATTGGCTAACCTTTTACCGATATAATTAAACTCTGATTTATCTTTTAACACCAAGGTATCAAGTGACGGCGGCGTCATGGTTGAGGCAAGCTCAGCTAACTGCCCATAAGACAAATTTTTACCGCTTTTTGCGTGACTGACCTGATGATTCTTGGCGATACATTCATCAACAGGAACCTTCCAGAAGTTAGCTGCAGCTTCTCTTAACATATAACGAGCTGACGCGCCCATTTGTCGTAATTGAAAAAAGGCTTTACGAATAGACGATGAACCATCGGTGTTTTGGCTTCCATAAGCATTATTAGCCATGCCTTGAACTACGTTAACTAGCGACCAGTCGGCCTCTAATTCGTCGGCAATAAGCTGTGGGATACTAGTACGCACGCCCTGGCCCATTTCTGAACGATGACAAATAATGTCAATGTGATTATTTTCATGAATACTGATAAAAATATTCAGTTCATTAAGATCTTTACTTGTATGAGCTTTGGCTAGATTGCCTACCGGTAAAGTACTGGCTAAAACAAAACTACCCGAGGCGATACCAAGCCCTTTTAAAAAAGAACGACGACTAATATTTTCAATGCTTGCTAAGACTTGAGTTTTCATCATGCTTGCTCCTCATTACTCGCCGCTATTTTAATGGCCGACTTAATACGTTTATACGTGCCGCAACGACATAAGTTACCTGACATTGCTATATCGATATCTTCATCGTTTGGCGCTTTATTTTCTTTAATTAAAGCAATTGCCGACATAATTTGCCCTGACTGACAGTAGCCGCATTGCGGCACACTTTCTTTAACCCACGCTTGCTTAACCGCTTTGGCACTTGGCGCGATCAATAAGTTACTTTCAACACCTTCAATCGTGGTAATTTTAGCGGTTGAGATAGCAGAAACAGGTAATGAACAAGAGCGAACGGGCTTACCATCAAGATGCACGGTACAAGCGCCACACAGACCTTTGCCACAGCCAAATTTTGTGCCGGTCATTTGTAATGTATCGCGTAAAACCCATAATAACGGGGTGTCGTCTTCAACATCAACTTGATGTTTTTGGTTATTAATATCAAGGGTTAACATATTTTTTTCCTTAGTTCACTAAGTTGTAATTGAGTATCTATATCAAAGGCTGCATTAGGTATATCAACAGCAACGGACTGGTTATTTTGCGCCAGTATCGATTTTGCCCCTTTATCACCGCTCAGTTGTGACAACGCGACAAATGACGACCGAGGAAAAACAGCAGGCACTCCGACTTGCTGTTGATAGATGCTGGCGATATTTTTTTGTGGAACAGTCTTACTTTTATTCAGTAGTCGCTTAATGTCGTCAAAGGTTAAGCACGCTTGATCTAATAAGGTAATTAAAGCATGGCTTATTTGAGGTTCTTCGTTGACTTTATTCATTGCAAAGGCAATGGAATTTCCCATGCCCTGTTGCCAATTTAAATTTTTTAATACGGTAATTTTAGACAAGCTTTCAGGTTCAATTTCCTTAACTATCTGCGCATAATATGCTCCTAAAACCAAAATTAGGGGCAAGTTAAATTGCAAATAGAAAGCCAATTGACGATTAATTAAGGCTTGCTGTTTGATGCGAGCAAGTTGTTTGATGGCGCCGAATCGACTCCCTTGCCCTGCAGCCAGTATCACTATTGCGGTAGTCATTAAGCGGCTCCACCTTGAGCATAACTTGATGCCGACGAAGGCACATTTACATTAAGCACATTAGACAAAGACAACGCATCACTACCACTAAGGTAAGCTTGTATTTCTGCGATAATCGCTAAAGCAATAGCTTCGGGTAATTCACCACCTAAATTTAGGCCAACAGGCGCTGCAAGCGTTGTTTGCACAGGTTGAACACCCGCCTTGGTTAGCACTTTATCTTTTCGATGTTCAGGGCCTAATAGGCCAATATATTGACATTGACTACGATGTAAAAAAGCCAAGGCGTTAGCATCAAAAGTTATGTTGTGACCCATAATAATGCTGGCATCAAGGCGATTTAAAAAATCCGCTGTGGCTAGTTCATCAAGAGGCTGGCGGTAGATAGCGGTGGCATTTTGAAAATGTTCTTTACGGGCATAGCCCATGCGGTGATCAACTAAATGAATTTTCCAACCGAGTACCGAGGCAATATCAACCAAAGGTTTGGCATCAAGTCCGCCGCCAAAAACAGCTATTTCAGGTGGAGCATTTAACGATAAAACCAAAAAGCGATCAGCCACCACTTGTTTAGGCTGACAAGTTAACGAAGGGATTAGCGTTTGATTTTCAGGTTTCGATAAAGATGTTAATGCCGAATTGGCTAAGGTTTTTGTTAAAGGATCAGGTAAGGTTTGATTTGCCCTAAGGCGCTGCTGTAAATGACATTGAGCTTGGTCGATATCTGCATGTACTGTGTTATCAACAACACCTTGTTTATCAATGATCATCACGCCTTGTCGCTGCTGCGCCAAAAGCGTGCTTAACTGTATAAAACCTTGATAGTGATTTTCACTACTGAGCGGCTGTAGCAATATATCAATAATGCCACCACAACCTAAGCCAACCTGCCAGCCACTAGCACTTTCTGCTGACATGTCATATTGAATAACACGCGCTTTACCTGAGTCCATTACTCGTTGTGCTTGGCGCATAACGTCAGCTTCTAAGCACCCACCGCTAACGAGTCCGTCAAACTTGCCCATGCTATTAATTAATAACATAGCCCCTGTCTTTCGATAAGCCGAACCTGCAGTTTCTATAACCGTTGCTACGACCCACTGGTATTTTTCACGTTCAGGATACCAACGTTCAATCAGTGCCTGTAGTTGATTACTCATCAATCACCCTTTACAATTGTATTACCTATAAAAACATATGATGTTGTAGTTATCAACTAAAAACGTCGTTAATTAAATACAACTCATATAATCCATCAGGCTATCCGGCTGCGCCCTCAAGGTATCTTGCATCATATAGCCAAACGGTTTCTCAGCCACCCATTTCAGTTAATGCACGGACATTCAGCATCTTTGCAAAATAAAGCAGGTCGTTTTAGGCGATGTAGAGACTCTCTCACACTTTTGCATCACAGAGTCATATCATCGAGTGGATGTTCAGCTGGATCAAATTGGTTCATAAGGTCGAGTCTTTAATGATAAACAAAAAACAGTCACTCTATTTACATATAATTACATAGTTTTAAATACGAATCCACACTAGTCTGTAAAACATAAATGGGACTGATAGATATCGTTTATAAATAATTCTAAAATTTATTGAAAATGTAATAACTTAATGTGAGTTGGCTGAGTAGATAATGATTAAAATAAGTTACAAGGACTAAAAAGAAGACGTTATTTACACATTAAAGGGTTACATGTAATGCAACCCTTTAATGCAGAATAAGGTTAAACTAAAAAGTTACCACCAAGCGGCATATAGTGCCGTTAAAATAATGATCACACCAAGTGTGGCAATATTAAAATTCTTGTCAGTAGCAAAACTCACTTCATCTAAACTGACACTGGCATTACTGCTTTTACTTTTACTAGCTAGTGATACAACAATACATAAACCTAAACACAGTAAGAACACTAAACCAACTCGGTCCATGAACGGTAATTCAGGCCACAAGAATTTGAGTGCCAGTGAGAATACGGCTGAGCCCACTCCGGCGGATAATGCCCCTGCAGAGGTCGCTTTCGACCAAAACATCCCCATGACAAAAATCACCACAATTCCTGGCGTGAAAAAGCCAGTGAATTCTTGTATATACTGGAAGGCTTGGTCAAACTTACCTAATAATGGCTCTGCCACAATTAATGCAATACCTAATGAAATAAGCGTAGCGATACGGCCCACATGTACATAATGACGCTGGCTTTTACCGGGTTTCATTTTTGAATAAATGTCCATGGTAAAAATGGTTGAAATACTATTAGTCATTGAAGCCAGTGAAGAAACAATTGCAGCAACTAGGGCAGCAAAAACTAAACCTTTAATGCCTGAAGGCATTAACGCCATCATTGATGGGTATGCTTGATCAGGCGTATTTAGCTCAGGATGAAGCATAACGGCGGCAATGCCTGGCAATACCACAATGATTGGCATGAGTAGTTTTAAATAGGCTGCAAAGGCAATGCCTTTTTGTGCTTCTTTAATATTTTTAGCCGCTAATGCCCGTTGAATAATGTATTGATTAAAGCCCCAATAACTAAAGTTCATGATCCACATGCCACCGATAAGCACTGAAATTCCCGGCAAGCTCATATAATGCTCATTGTCATCACTTAAAATCATATCAAAGTGTGATGGTAATTCACTGGTTAAAATACCAAAGCCAGCTAAAACTCCTTCACCAGCAGAAACGGCATCAAGTGCTAAATAAACTAAAAATAATCCCCCAAATACTAATAATACGACTTGTAAAATATCAGTATAAGCAACCGCTTTTAAACCGCCATATAATGAATAAGCCACCGAAAACACCGCTAAGAATATCATTCCAAACATCCAGTCAACTCCGGCAACCGTTTCAATGGCTAAGCCTCCTAACCATAACACTGCGGTTAAGTTAACAAACACATAAACTGCTAACCAAAACAGTGCTAAAGTGGTTTTGACCTTACTATCAAAACGTTGCTCTAAATATTGCGGCATGGTGAAAATTTTATTTTTTAAAAATATCGGCAGCATATACTTACCAACAATAAGTAAAGTAATGGCTGCCATCCATTCATATGAAGCAATCGCCAAGCCAATCGCATAACCAGATCCAGACATACCTATGATTTGTTCTGCGGAAATATTAGAAGCAATTAATGACGCTCCTATCGCCCACCATGGCAATGCTTTTGAGGCTAAAAAATAGTCTTCCGTATTTTTACCTTCTTGTTTATCTTCTCTTGATATCCATAGCGCAAGTATTAACAGGCCTAATACATAGGCAATAAACACGCCTGAATCGAGCATATCTAATTTCATTATTTCTCCTAAATGTTGATGTTGTCATTATTATCTGGATAAAAAAGGAGGCTTTGCCTCCTATGACCGATTATGAATAGGCTATAAAACATGCCAATCAATATTCCCAGTTGCCAATGAAGGCAATAAGTTTTGGTATGCAAGTGTTAAGCTAGTCACAAATTTTTCTTGCTCAGGTAGAAGCACGCCAAAAACTTCCTCTAGCTGCAAAAACACTCTGATGTCATGATCTGCTTCATTTTTGCACTGTGCGGCTAACAAAATTAATTTTGCTGAAAGGGGGTCAACCAATTCCTGTTGCTCAAGATAGCGTTTACGGATAAATAAACACCAAGCAGCTACCGCGGTCGATAGCTTGTCAATAGGCAGATTATTGGCTAGGTTTTCTTCAATGATAGGTAAAATACGCATTGGCAATTTTTGCGAACCATCCCACGCAATTTGAGCCAAAAAGTGGCATATTTCTGGATTTCTAAAGCGCTGAAAAATATCATCCGTATATTGGCTAACATCAAGCTCTTCTGGCGGATTAAATGATGGTGTTATTTCCTCATTAATCATGGCCTTTATAAAGGCGACCAATTCTCTATTTTGCATTGCGTCATACACGGTAACTGTCGAAGTGATAATCCCCAAATATGCCAAGGTTGAATGCGGGCAGTTTAGCAGCCGTAATTTAGCATTTTCAAACCCTTGAACATTAGAGGTAAATGTGACGCCGGCTCGCGCCCAAGCAGGTTTTGGCTCAGGTAAAATATCTTCTATCACCCATTGCACAATAGCCTCTCGTTTAATGGGCCAATTATCATCTACGCCAAGTTCCGATTTTATCTGAGCGCGTAAATGATCATCGGTCGCGGGGGTAATGCTATCAACCATAGAACATGGGCATATAAGCTGTTGTTCAAGCCAGTACGCTAACGAGTAATCAATTTGCTGTGCGTAACAAATCAATGCAGCACGTATTTTTTTGCCGTTATCGGTTAAATTATCACAACTTAGCACTGTAAAGGCGGGACGAGATTTCTCTTTGCGAATAGACAACGCCTCTACCAGTAAACCAATGGCAGAAACTTTTCTCACACTTGATAAATCGGCTTTAATTTGTGGGTGAGACAGGTCAAGTTTGCCGTTGCTATCTAGGCAATAGCCTTTCTCAGTGATTGTAAGAGTTACAATGCGTGTTTGATCATTACTTAGCCGTGATAATACTTGCTCATAATCTTGATGGCTAACCAATACTTCTTGAATAGATCCAATTAATTCAAACTCGGTTTTTGCATCCAATACTGCGAGTGTAAATAAACCGTTTTGTGGCTTAAGTGCATCATAAACGCCAGTCGAATGCAGAGAAATACAACTTATACTCCAATTTCCCCCAGCTAATTCCATAGCACGATGAGTATACCAAGCCTGATGCCCGCGAAAAAATGCACCTGGTCCTATGTGTACTATGTGTACTATGCCTATATTCTTTTCGCTCGAGTGATTTAAATAAGAAGGTATTTTTATTTTATTCGCTGCGAGGTCGTCCAAAGCAGCATAAGATAATAGAGCCACGTCAAGATCCTTAAATGTTTAACGGTTAAGCACTTATTTTCTTCTTATGCTGAAATAAGTGCTTTTTTATAATATTTCCATATTTAGATGGTTATTAACCAAGCTTTCTCTTGAAACATCGGTGAGAAAGGTTAGAACGGTCATACACCATTTAATAAAAGGTATCGCGATAGAAAATAAATTCGCTAAATGACGCCCCTACTCAATCATCATAAATCGAAGTTACTCAATACTACATTATTTAAATATAATTATTAAGGTTTATATATAAACTTTAATAATTACTATCTACGCTAAAAGTGCAGCAAGTAGTGAAAACTGAATGAATATATAACCTGAGGTTTTAATCTAGTGAGAAAAATTTTTATCTTAGAACGATGCAAAGTAAAAGTTGCTAGAAGAATATCAGCTAAATTTTTCGGGAATGGCATAATAACCAGCGCACGTTAAAGCGGTTACACTGGTTATGCAAATGGACATGATATAAATATTAATGTTTTTAGTTGCTAATACCCCCTCTACAAATAAAGCAGAGGGAGATTTACCTGACTAAATACCAATCGCTATCGGCTTAGCTATCTTACAAGCAGGTAAAGAAAAGTCGACGCCTGCGATACTAACATTGTTATTAACAATGCCTTGTCCTGCTAAAATTTTCACATCGCATGTACCTTCATCATGACCGCCAAAGCTAATTTTTTTGGTCGAATTGTTACCGCCATTAAATGAATTTAAATTAACGACGCCATTTTTTTCCGTACCTACACGAATATTTTCACCCTCATGAACTAGGAGGTACTTAGAAATTTTAGTCGAGTCGTTAAAAGTATTCCCGGCGATATAAATACCTTTTGGGCCATAGGCATGTACATCACGCTTACAGTTCTTATCGGTATCACCTGACGAGGCACAGCTAGTATCAGCACGTCGCTCATTGCCTCCTTCATAATAATAGGTCCAGCTTTCATAAGTACTGCTCGCCTTTTTCTGAAATACACGTTTATGCCCTTCAGTACCACTAAACAACATATAAGGATACGCCTTAGCGACAGTGTTGCTCATACTAAAAGTATTATTGTAAATTTTCACATCAGTGGTAAATTGCTCAAAATGAAGTGAATTAGCGCCCGACTCAGCATCATCGGTCATACCGGCAAACGTATTTTGTGCCAATTTAAAGCCACTGGCTTGAACACCAGCAAAATGAAATTTACGAGTTTTTTCAAAAGTATTCGAAGAAAAAGCAGAGTCGTTCAAATCAACAGTTTCAACATAACGTCGACCCACTTTTTTACCATCAACAACGGTCTCGTCTCTTCTATCGTTGCCTGCATCAAGGGTAATACCAATAAGGTACCCTTGTTTAAATAGGCTGTCCTTAACGGTTACGGTTGATACTGAGGTCACCAAAGTACCATTTCGTTTTTCAGTATTTCGGTTCAATATGTTAATGACGATACCTTTAATATCCTCAAATTCACAATCTGACACATATAAGCCATCAAGTGCATAGCCAACCGTTGCACTGATCCCAAACTGTTCAGAGCGTTTAAATAATACTCGCTCAAATCTATGATTTTTTGACTTATTAAACTTGAAAATAGGCTGACCAAATACCTTAAGCTTATTATTACCATTTAATGTCATGTCGGTAACCGTTATTTTATTACCTTGAGCATCGATAAGGGCTTTACTATCTTGTGTCAGTTTAAGTACCGTATTATTTTTGCCGCTACCAACCAAAGTTAAATTAGTATTGCTAATCACTAAACTAGTGGAAAATAAATAGGTTCCCGCCGGGAATGTGATTTTGGTTGTTTCATTATCTGTTGCCCACGCTTGAATTTGAGCAATATTATCTTTATTTGCCGTGCGCTCTTTCGCCGACGCACTAAAACTCGGTAAAACGAGTGTACTAAGTGCGACAATAAGCGTTAATACCCCCATGAACTGTCCGTGTCGATAACGCTTATGTGTAACATTGAGATTTGCATTCAAATGCATAATAACCATCCTTTAATTTTATATTTATTGTTGTATTTATTGCTTCATCAAATTTTATATTTGATGATCACACTTCTTATGTGAAATGGGAACTTAGCAGGATGAATTGTCGATGTAAACGCAAAATAGAACATTTTTTGATCACCAAAAAAGAGCAAACGCTCTAAAGTAGGGCAAAAATATAGGGCTATCAAATGGTTGAGAATTCAATATGTACAGAGACTTGTTACAATTCAAATGAAGAAACATGACACTTACACAGCATAAAAATGTCTTATTTATGACCAGCTTTTATTTAGAACTCGATTAAAACTTGCGACTTACCTTTCTTTAAACAAAAAAGCTAGAGGGAGTATAAAAATCAGAGAAGGTCTAACATTCAAACTTTTATACCGCAAACGCGATGCGTTATTGCCATAAAACAGTAAGTGTGATTGTCGGTAGAGGAATAACAGATTATAGAAGTGTAAAGATGTTTGCTACACCAGCTGAAGTAACTGATGTAGCTATATTTAGAGAATATTAACTAGCAAACTAAAGACAAGTATTATCGAATAATCAGCGAGTAAGCCAATTAAAAAGCCTTTGTAATAATTCGATAACTACTCAATAGTTAATCAATAACTATTCGATTATTATCGGCTTAGCTAATCGACATGCTGGCTTGTCAAAATCAACATCAGGAATAAAAACATTGCCTTTCGAAATGTGCTGTCCCGCACGGATGAATACGTCACAGGTTCCTTCATCATGGCCTATAAAATTAATTTTTCGTGTTGTTTCGTCACCCCCTAAAAAGGCATTTAAACTCACTGTTCCGTCTTTTTTCGTTCCTATTTGAATATTCTCACCTTCTTTAACCAAAAGGTAACTCGAAATTTTTGTTGAAGCGTTAAAAGTATTACCCGCTAAATAGACATTTCGAACACCATAGACATGAACATCGCGTTTACAGCTTTTATCTGTATGCCCAAATGCAGCGCATTTAACATTCGCTCGTCGTTCACGACTGCCTTCATAAAAGTAAGTCCACTCTTTATAGGTGTCACTACTTCGCTTTTGCTCAACACGTACATGCCCTTCGGTACCGGCAATTGAAATATATGGGTAACGTTTGGGTACAGTATTAGCCATAGAAAAGGTATTATCGTAAAACTCTAAGTCTCTGGTAAATTGTTCAAAATGAATGGCATTAGCACCGCCTTCAGCGTCGTCAGTCATGCCTGCAAAGGTATTTCTTATCATTTTAATACCAGAGCCTTGCACACCAGCAATATGAAATTTACGTGTTTTTTCAAAAACGTTATCACTTATAATGGTATTGTTCATATTAACAGTCTCAACATAACGTCGACCCACTTTTTTCCCACCAACAACCGCTTCATTGCGTCGATCATTACCGGCATCAAGAGTTACGCCCATCATATAGCCGGCTTTGAATATACTATTTTTAACGATGACTTGGTCAATCGAAGTAATCAACTTTTTCCGTTTAACGGTATTACGGTTTAAAATATGAATCGCAACGCCATAAATATCTTCAAATTCACAATGTGATACATATAAACCATCAAGCGCCCAGCCCCTTACCGGTAGAATCGCACCTCTTTTACTACGCTTAAAGATTACGTGTTCAAAACGATGACCTTTACTTTTGTTAAATCTAAAAATTGCATCATCATAGCCCTTTTGTTGATTATTACCGTCTAAGGTTAAATTTTTAACCAAAGCATTATTACCAGTGGCATCGATTAACGTCGATTTTATAGTCATTAGTTTTAAAACAGTGTTCAGCTTGTCATGACCAACCAATGTTAAGTTATTATTTTTGATAATAAGTGGCTGCTTAAATAGATATAGCCCTTCTGGAAAAGTGATTTTAGTGGTAACACCATCTTTTGCCCATTTAACAATTTGGCTAATATTATTTTTATCAGCGATACGCTCTTTAGCTGACACAGTAAAGCTACTTACCGATAAAATAAGTAATGCGAGTACCATAATATAAGGGTGAACTATTTTAGTTTGCCAATCATAAAAGCTATCCACCGTGGGTTTGTGCGTTAAAAACATAACAGGTTCCTTTATCAATGTATGAAGCTTTCGCTCCCTCTTACACTAAATTTAAATATAAAATAATTTATTTGTATCTGAAAAGATATCACAAATTGTTTCGAGGTAAAGCAAGTTTACATGGCTTTACATAATGCTTCTTGAAGATATGAGTCAATTTCCTTATTACCCTAGACTAGTGATTACTATAAACGTTTAGCTATTACGCTGATTTTTATTAAAATATTTTTAATTTTCGCCACAGGAGGCTTTCTTCCCAGCGTTATTTTGTCCTGTGTTTGCTGACGCTCTTTTCTTATCTTATAATAAATCTCTATAGCCCTTACCAATGGTTTTTATATTTGATATAGTAAATGCACATACAATTTAACATGAGTTATAGAATGAATAAATATACTTATTTATCGCTCGTCGCATTGCTCTCTGCACCTTTAGTGAGTTGTAGCGTTGTAGAAACTAAAACTGAGCCAACCCGGTCAGCCGCGACTAAACAATATAATATCTTATACATTATGTCTGACGATCATGCCGCACAAGCCATTGGCACTTATCAAGGGCGTTTAGCTAAATTAAACCCTACGCCCAATTTAGATAAATTAGGCAATGAAGGCATGGTATTTGACAACGTATTTGTCACCAACTCAATTTGTAGCCCAAGCCGAGCAACAATATTAACTGGGCAATATAGCCAAACCAATGGTGTTCAAGACTTAAAAGGCGGTGTTGCTGGAGAAAAGCAATATCTCCCCATAGAAATGAAAAAAGCTGGATACGAAACCGCAATTGTTGGTAAATGGCATCTTAAAAAGGAACCTTCTGCTTTTGATTTTTACCAAGTACTCCCCGGACAAGGTAAATATTTTGATCCTGAGTTTCGTGTAAGAGGCGACGAAGCTTGGCCTAACAATATTAAAACTTCAATCGGGCACTCCTCTGATGTTATTACCGACACGTCAATTAAGTGGTTAAAAAATAGAAAATCAGATAAACCTTTTTTCTTAATGCATCAATTTAAAGCTCCACATGACTATTTTCAATACGCGACACGCTACAATCACTATTTAGACGACGTGGAGATCCCCGAACCAGCAGACTTATACGGAATACCTGACACTTTTGGCTCTCCTGCGACTCGAGGCCACAACGACGAGCTCATCAGAGAAATCGGCACGTCAATTTCAAAACGAAACCCGCGTCGGAATTATGGTCAACATTACAAGATAGATCCTAATCTTTCAGACAAAGAATACACATATCAAGCATACCAAGCATACGTAAAAGGTTACTTGCGTACGATTAAAGGGGTTGATGACAATATTGCCCGTTTGATCCAAACCTTAAAAGATGAAGGTCTCTATGAAAATACCATAATCGTTTATACCTCTGACCAAGGCATGATGTTAGGTGAGCATGACTACCAAGATAAGCGCTGGATTTGGGATGAGTCAATTCAAATGCCGTTCATTGTCAAACATCCAGAGATTGAAAAATCAGGCCAACGCAGTGATTTACTGATAAATAATACGGATTTCGCCCCGTTTATTTTAGACTTAGCCAATAAAAAAACGCCTTCTTATATGCAAGGTCGCAGTTTTAAATCAGAGTTATTGGGTGAAACACCAGATAATTGGCGAACAGCGTCTTTATACCGTTATTGGACACATCGCATGTATCATGATGTACCAGCACATACTGGTTTACGCACGAAAGAATTTAAGCTTATTTTCTTTTACGGTGATAACTACCGTGATGAGCAGTTCACTTACTATGATAAAAAATGGTTAGCAAAAACAGGGAAACAACCAAACAAAGTAGCGACACCTGCTGGCTGGGAACTTTATGACCTAAGAAGTGACCCAAATGAACTTCATAATGTTTACAACGATAAGCGTTATCAGTCGGTCATTAAAGAACTCAAACAAGAATTAGTTGCGCAGCGTAAACGCTACAATGAAACTGATGTAAACTACCCTAGAATGCAAAAAATATTTCAGGATTCGTTTAATAACTAATATAAGTAGCTAAGATTAATAATCAGCGATTAGTTACGTCTAGATGGCGTATTAGCTTTTAAGCTAACACGCCATTTATCCTATTTTCTCACCACTCATTCGCACTCACCACCTTGAGCATTAGTAAAACAAACACTTATCTTAATGACTTAATTTATTCAATAAGAACCAAGACTGGAATTTGATATTTATGAAAAAATTCAATACAAATACCCGAAAAAGCAATAACAAGAGACTATCTAAAATACCTTGCAAGGGCAGTATCACGTTACTAATCACTTTATTACTGCCCTTTGCTGCTACATCTTCTACCTTTGAGCAAGACAAAGCGTTTATAGAAAAATATGACCAACCAATTTTATTAAGTTCAGCTAACCGTCAACATCAACTGCTTATTTCAGCCAAACATCAAGGCCGAGTGATTACCAGTACCGCAAATGGCGAGCATGGCCTCAGCAATGGCTGGGTAAACTATGATGCTTTAAGTGCAGGTAAAGGTAATGTTGGTGGAGAAGATCGTTTTTGGCTAGCACCTATAGGCTCAAAATATTCCGTTTTTTACCCTGTTGGAGATTCATTCGCGTCTAATTTATGGCGGGTCCCAGAAGCGGTATCAGAAACACCTTTTACCTTAATCAGCAAAAATGCGCATAGCGCACATCTTTATCAAAAATTACATGTGCAAAATATGCAAGGAACAGAGTTTATTGTTGGGGTCGATAGAAATATCAGTCTGTATTCCAAACGACATCTAAATACATTGCTAAAGATTAAGCTCCCCGAAAATGTAAAATATATCGGTTTTGGTTCAAATAATCGTTTAACAAACTTAGGGAAAGACTGGCGTGCCGATACTGGGCTTTTATCTATTTGGATTTTAGGCATGTTTCAAGGTACCGATAATAGTTGGGCAATTGCACCATTAAACCAAGAAGTTTCACAAAAAGGCCAAATACACACTTACTTAAACACAATAAACAATGATTACTTGAAACAGCACGACGAAGCCGTTTATTTTAAAGTAGATGGTAAATTTCGAGCGAAGCTAGGGGTCCCAAAAACAATAACCAAAGACCGCATAGCCAGTTATAGCCCAGAACTTAATAGACTAACCGTGGTATTGTTTTCATTTACTAACCAACCAAATTACCCCATAGCACTTGAAAGCGACGTGCCAGATGGCACATTGGGTGATGTCAGTAACTTCTACAATCATCAAGGCCCGTCAGCAGATAAAGAATTTTATGAATTGGAAACTGCTGCTGCGATGGAGCCATTGAAACATGGTGATTTTATTGAGCATCAACACCATACCTTTCACTTTTTTGGTAACAGCAACCAACTAGACAATATCGCCCAACAAGTATTAGGGCTATCATTGCAAAAGATTCAAACATGGTCAGACAAATAATTTAAGGGCCATCATAAACAAAGCTCGGTAATGCAACATAGCGTTATATGTCTTAAAAAAAACGCAGTGATCAACATGATCACTGCGCTATTCATTTCCTGCTCACCCAAAATTTACTTCATGCTTACGTCACTATTAAAGATAGTCGTTTACACAAGCTGAGTTAACGTAGATTAGCTAAAGCTGATTAGTCTGCAACAACTAAAAATTGCCCGACTTGAAGTGTTTTATTAGGCGCTAATTTAACCAGTTTAACTGTTGTAGTATGTTTACCGTCAGCCACTTCAGCTAAGAATTTGTATTTCTCTTGCCTATGGCCTTTTCGCGACTTTAAATCAACTAGCTTAGGTTTTCCGCCATCGGTAGTTACTTCCACAACAACGTCACCTTTGCCTTCAAGTACGGCTGTTAATCCTAACAAGAAACCTTGCCATTGAAAGGTAAAGCTTTCGCCTACTTTAGTGGTTTTCATCGCCTGTTCAAAAATAGCTTTACCACCACGGTTTTCATCGGTTAAATCGGCATTAATATCAACACCCGTTAATGCAACACGCTGCCAGTTTGTGCTAAATTTAGCTTCGCTTACCGGCACCATAGAGGCTTTAGAAAATATATTTTCTTTCGAAGGTGCTGGTATGATATTTTTCCCTGCAACACCATGCCCGTCGAGGTTTTTAAGCGAGCGTACCAGTACATCACGATATATGTCATGCCCTGCTTCTATCGGGTGAACACCATCTTTAGAGAAAATAATTTTTCCTTCTGCAGAGCTGTCTCCTTTCTTAAAGACCAGTTTGTCTTCTTTTAGTAATTTAACCACTTCTAAGCCAAACTCTATTGACGGTATGCCGTAATGATTCGCTACGGCTTCGATTGGTTTGCCGGCTTGAGCTTGATTACCTTTTGAAATATCGTCGATCATCCAGTGAGCAATGGTATAAACAATACAAATTTCAGCATTCGGGTTTTTTTCCCATATTTGTGGGATCAAGCCCTCAAATGCTCTGCCTTGATATACGCCACCATTATTAACGCGGTATTCAATAAAAACCATGTCAGGGTTATGTTCAAGCAAATGGTCGCCGATTCTCGCCGCACCATAATCAGGGCCTGTGCCGCCAATAGCAGCATTCACTTGCGTTATATTTGCCTTTGGGTATTCACTTCTAAGCCAATCTAAAGACTTAGCTCGCCACAAACCACCATTGGTAATACTACCGCCGATGTAACCCACTTTGACATCTTCACCGGCATGCAGCTTTTTGAAGAAGTTTGGTAACCCATCTCGGGCACGAAGTTCAGCGGTTTTAGTAGTGTCAAATTTATAGACATTTGGCTGAGCTATTACTTGAGCTGATAAGCTCGTTAAACCAAGGCTTGATAAGCTAAATAATAATGCCGAGGTGAACTTTTTAAGTTTCATGTTATACCTTTAGTCGTTATCGTTTATGCCATTCATTCGGCTTCTTCTTAAAGTTTTAAATCACTATAACTAATAAAAACAGTAACTACTTAAGCGTTATGTGGGATTTAAATATTTGAAGTTTAATGAATGATAAAACTGAAGTGTTGTGCTGAAAATCTGATTGAGCAATTCACACAATAAGCGGTTTTATCAAAGTGCTATGCTGATTTATTATTTATCATTGCATGAGCAATAAGAAATAAAAACCTGAGTTATGCGCCGGATATTGCACACAACCCAGGTAGTTACTTAATTGTTTTTTCTAAAAATTAATGCGTGTACTCAATCGATATGTGGTACCCACATTTGCTGCCGAAATAGTTCTATGATCTGGCGCATCGCCCAGAGTTAAAGATTCAGCCGGTAATAACAAGTCATTAACGTTTGAGTTGTACGTTCTGATCACAGTATCGGTTAAATTAACCGCTTGAAAGGTCACCGATATCATCTTGTTTACTCGGTAAGACGCTGAAAAGTCCAACGAGTCATAACCTTCGGTCCAAATAGCATTACCATCTTGAGCAGCACGTTGGCTTAGGTAATCACTGCGATTATTATAAGCTAAGCGAAGTAACGCACCGTCTTTTTCCCAATAAACTGTGGTATTAAAAGTATGCTTAGAAGTGTTTTCTAAAGGTGCCTCAGCGAAGGTCACATTACCATTAGCATCGTGCTCTGCATCCACTTCACTGTCAGAATAGGTGTAGTTCGTTAATAAGCCTAAACCACTCCAAGCATCAGGTAAGTAGTCAAAACTGTGCTGGAAGTTAAACTCCATCCCACGAACATAACCACCTTTACCGTTGCGATTAACACTCATATTAAGTAAGTCACAGCCTTCTTCACCAAACGAAGATGTAACATCTTCTTCCCGATTTGGCATACAACCAACAGGCATGTTTTCTGGTGTGTATGGGTATAAGACCTCATCAGGGTTAGCAACAAAATCGATATCTTCATCGTCTTTAAGCACCCCCGTGCGACCATCATCACCCACATCATAAAACTCATCACGAACATCTTTCCAGTACGCTAAACTTGACGCCGTCTCTTCAAAGTCTGACATGTCTTTATTAAATAATGTCACAGCAAAAAGTGAAGCACTGTCAAAATACCATTCAAACGATAAATCTAAATTGGTTGATAAATAAGGGTTTAATCTTGTTGAACCCACAGTCGCATTTGACGTAGGGTTAGTATAACTTTCGTTAATGGTAAAACCCGGTTTTAGTGCATCAATTCTTGGACGTGCCATGGTTTTTGACGCGGCAAAACGCACAATAGTTTCATCATTAATCGCGTAGTTTAAGTTTAAACTTGGTAACCAGTTGTCATAATCATGCGTATCGTTTGTTGGTGTTGGGCTTGGTACATGTTGGCCTTTTTCAATTCTCAAACCAAGCGCTTCAAACGCTGCTTCTTCAGAGCCGTAAAAAGCAATATTTTCTTCGGTAATAAAATTAAGCGTTGTGTATTGAAAGCCTGAATAACCAAAGGCTTTAACATCTGTTTTTGCGTAACGTAACCCTAAGTCCCCGACTAAGTCACCATCTAGGAACTCGAAGTTTACTTTTGCGTAAATCGCTTGTGCGTCAACTTCAATATCACGAGTGTTTCTTAGGTTAGTTGAAATTTCAGGGACAAGTCCTGCTTCTCGAATATCGTCTAAAATCGCTCGAGAGTTCACGGTTACCCAGCCATCGGTGATTTCATCACGCGGAAAACCCAGCTCTTCGCCCCAATCAGAAGGTGTCATTTCACCATCATAATAATCAGCCATGGTTTTGCCAGCAAAGAAGTCTTCAAACGCCGCAGCGTTAAATTCTTGGCGTGTTTCATGAAGGTTTTTTTCGCGTTGGCTCCATTTATAACCAAATTCAACCATGGTGACCGGACCAAATTCAACTTCCCAGTCAACATCAAAAAAGATATTGGTCGCTTTGTCTTCCGTTTTTCTGTCACGCAATGCTAATGATTGTAGTTCCATCGTAGATGGGTCATTCGCAAGCTCAGGAGACACCACACTTAAACATACGTCACTGACCGTTGTACAGTCATACCCGTTGTAGTAGCCTTCACCCTTACCTGAATTAGGTAGTCTATAGCGTGATTGTAGATAAAAATCATCGCCTGACTCTGACGCTGATTGACCGCCTTTCAAGGTAAATGAAAAGTTCTCATATTCATGGTCGATATTAAAACCAAATACACGGTTTCTATCAGTGGTTTCCCCAATATCACGATGGTTCCTTACCGTAATAGGCTCTTTCGTCGTAGTTGAGGTATTCGTCCATTTAGGAAAAGTAAACGTGCTTGGATCCCAAAGAATATTTTCAGGCTCATCACCTTTATTTGGCGTGGTGTTGGCAAAATAGTTATCGTCATTCTTAACCATTTGCTCGGAGAAAGTAAAATCTAGAGAAACATCGGTATTTTCAGTCGGTAAAAACTGCAAGGTTGACGAGATAGTATTGCGGTCTCGAGCTATGTTAGAAGTGCGATACTGGGTTTGACGGCTTGCAAAACCACGAATTCTTTTTTCATCATCACCAATAACGCCATCACCGTCGTAATCATAACCGTCATCTTTAGTGACGACTTCACCCGTTTCAGTATTAGTCGCACCATTTTTAGGCTCCAGCGGACGCCACCAAGTATTGTTGTAACGATCGCGTCTGACTGTAGAAGCTTCTGTACTGGCAACGATTGAAAAGCCTACCGTTTCATCAAAAAATTTCTCAGAAATTGAGCCGCTGAATTTATGATCTGCTTGGCCATCAACATCGGCAAAAGGGTTATTACGGTATTGTAGTTCTAATGTTCTTCTATCTTTGGCAGCGGCTAAGGGTTTAAAACCACTCAACTGAATACTCGCACCTAAGCTACCTTCATCATGGTCGGCACTGGGGGTTTTAATAACATCTATTCCAGCCAAAACATCTGATGAATATTGGCTAAAATCAACCGCTTGGTTGGCACCACTACTGGTTAGAGGTACGCCATTTAAGGTGACATTATTTAAGTTTGGACCAGCGCCACGTACTGAAACGGTGGTACCTTCTCCGCCGCTACGGTCAATTGAAATCCCCGTCACACGTTGCAAAGCTTCTGCAATATTTTGATCCGCAGATTTACCAATATCTTCTGCGGCAATAGAGTCGGTTACGTTCTTAGCAAAACGTTTTGAGTTCAGCGCTTTAGTTACCGACGACTTAAAACCAGTCACTTCAATAACTTCAATTTCTTTTTCTTGCTCTTCTTCTGCATATGCAGGAAACATCGCTACCATTAATGGACTTAGCGTCAAGCCTGCAAGTAATACCTTATGTTTCATAAGATTCCCCAACCTGTTTATTTATTTTTATATTATTTTTTTAAGTGTTTTAAAAGCTATATGCTCTCAGACACTGGTGAATTAAATATAAAATACACTATTCATATTTAAATTCAACCTTTTTTTGTTATTATTTAAACAATTCAATAAAGAGTTTTCTTGTACAAGACTGCAATCACCCATTTACCACGCAGCACAAAAATACATAAAAATCAGACAAGTAAATAGTAAAAAACACACCAAAATACAATAGTAAAACCTTGATTCATCAAATATCGATTAAAATAAAAATCCACACATTCATTCAATAAAACGCAAAAATTAATATACTTTTTATTTTTGAAATATCAGTTGGCTTTATCATATACAAATTCATTAACTTGATTCAAACGAAACACTAGATTGAAGGTGAATTCATAGAAGTAATTATCTAACAGGTGTTCAGATTGCTGTACGCTTACTCATTTAAGAGGGGCTGAGCCATATAAGAAGGATGATTTACGAAATAGAACTAACTATGGTGTCGAGATATTAAGAAAGAGTGCACCAAATTAAAATGGCAGGGCTAATATCATAAACCGCTGCCATTGGATTGGACTAAATAATTAAAAAGTCTTACTTAGTTGGTGTCCATGGCACTTTACCGTCTTTACTATTAAGAAATTTCGCATCAACTTCTCTATACCAATTATGTAACTGTGCTTTTAACTGTTTCGTTTTACCTGGTTCTTGCCTTGCCAAGTCATGTTGCTCAGCAATATCTAAACTAAGATCGTATAAATGTACTTTACCATCTTCAAAACGTTCAATAAGTTTCCAATCACCAACGCGGACAGCAGCCCCAGGAAAACCGCCCTGGTTCGAATAATGTGGATAATGAAAATATAAAGGTCGTTGGTCGTCAATGCTATCACCCGTTAATAAGGGTACTAGGGATACACCATCAATGTGCTGTTTAGGCTCAGCTGACAAACCTGCTAGATTTAGTAGCGTTGGATAAAAGTCAGTCGCAATAACTGGCGTATCAATTTTATGGCCATTGACCTGAGCATTAGGTGCTTTAATAATAAATGGAACTCTTATGCCACCTTCATACAACCAACCTTTGCCGCCTCTTAAAGGCAAGTTTGATGTTGGAGAGCCCTCAGAAGTTGATAAGCCACCGTTATCAGACGTGAATACAACAATGGTATTATCATCTAAACCTAGTGCTTTTAGTTTGCTCAGGATTTTACCAACGTTTGTGTCCATTTTATTAACCATGGCAGCATATACTGCATGGTTTTGCTGAACACGAACCATCCTTTTTTTATCTGTTGGCCATATTTGTTCTTCTTCACGGAAGTCGTCTGAAGAGGGTTGTTCTTTAGCTAGACCTTCATACTTTTCGACAACATCTTGCGGCGCCTGCAATGGAGTATGAACGGTGTAGAACGATAAATACATGAAAAATGGATTTTCCTGCTGAGCATATGACTCTAGCAAGTTGATCGATTCATTGGTTAAACGGTCAGTAAGGTATTCACCTTTAGGGCCGTCAGATAATCGAGGGTTTTTATAAGGAGAAAAGTAGCCATTGGGTGGCTGACCATATTTCATTCCACCAATATTAACATCAAAACCTTGGTGCTCTGGCCATAATGCTTCGTCATCACCTAAATGCCATTTCCCTAAAAAAGCTGTGCTATAGCCATGTTCCTTAAATGACTCAGCCATGGTTCGTTCTTCTAGGGGCATGCTCTCAAGCATATTTGCAGGGTTAAATTTTTCAACCCGATGTGGCCAACCGTTGACATGAAACCAATCTGTCGCATCAATTCTTGATGGATGTCTCCCCGTAAGGGCTGCATAACGTGATGGACTGCAAACTGGGTTGGCGGCATAACCATTAGTGAATTGAACCCCTTCCTTGGCTAACTGATCAATATTAGGGGTGTGATAAAAACTCTTTTCATTATATGCGGCTATATCTGAATAACCTAAATCATCAACCAGAATAAAAAGCACATTGGGTTTCTTATTCGGGTTATTTACTTTTTCATCTCTATCAGTTGCGCTCATATTACAGGCAGACATGAGCAATACACAGGTTGCAATAGCGGTTACCTTGGGAATTGATAAGTAGTGACTAAACATATTAAACCTTTTGTTAAGTTTGTTTTTTTAAACTATTTCGTGAATACTTTTGGGGTAATCTTTTAGATAATGAATAACTCTATAAAATAAAGCTCAGCGCTAAAAAACGCTGAGCTAAAATCTGAACTTAGTTAAACGTTGTATTTATTGTGCGCACGGTAGCCATAACAACAAATAACCACAAAACATAATAGCGGTAATACAAACGACGTTTGCACTGACGGTATGCCACTTAGCAGTTCACTACCATCAATCAACGTACCTTGAAGGGGTGGCATCAACGCGCCACCAACAATTGCCATAACCAAGCCCGCAGAAGCTAAACTTGCATCATCACCCATACCTTTTAAAGCGATACCATAAATAGTAGGAAACATAAGCGACATACACCCTGAAACACCTATTAAACAATATAGCCCTGTCATACCACCAATGAAAATCGTACCTAAGGTGAGGATAAAACCACCGGCAGCTAATATCATCAATAACTGGCCTGGGCGAATAAAAGCGAGTAAAAAAGTACAAACAAAGCGGCTGGTTAAAAATAGTCCCATGGCTACCATATTATATGACTGGGCATCGGCGGCGCTAAGCCCTACTGACGTGATGCCGTAATGAATGATAAAAGTCCAGCACATAATTTGCGCACCAACATAAAATGCTTGGGCGACAACGCCTTCCAAATAGCATTTGTTAGCAAATAACCGAGCAAAAGTCTCTTTTAACTCTTTTTTGGTTAACCGCTGATCATGCGAGATAGTTTGCGGTAGCTTACTGAACAAAAAAACGGCAAACAAAATGGCTACAACAATAGCTATTGCCACATACGGGCCTCTAATCGTCAATAAGTCAGCAGCTTGCATCGCCTGATGTGCTTGTGGACTATTAGTTGAAAAATCGACCAAGGCTTGCGTTAACTTACCGTCAACTTCTGATGGCAATAAATTAGCATATTCCGGATTAGCCGCTTTTTCTTTAGCTCTAAACTTTTCAACCTCAAGCTGACTAAGAATAAAACTCGAGGCGATAAACATGCCCGTTAACGAGCCAATAGGATTAAAAGCTTGCGCAAGATTTAATCGTTGTGTAGAAGTATCAGGGTGTCCCATAGATAAAATATACGGATTAGCGGTGGTTTCTAATAACGCTAAGCCACAGGTTAAAATCCACAACGCTGCTAGGAAGAAACCAAATTCCATATAAATAGAAGCCGGTATAAACAATAATGCTCCCACTGCATAGAGAAATAATCCCAATAAAATTCCTGACTTATACGAATAGTTGCGAATAAAGATTGCCGCAGGAATCGCCATCACACCGTAACCTAAATAAAAGGCAAATTGCACTAAACTACTTTGGGCATTACTGATCAAGAAAATATCTTTAAAGGCCTTAACAAGTGGGTTTGTTACATCATTGGCAAATCCCCATAATGGAAATAAGGTAGCAACCAATAAAAAGGGAATAAGGTATTTAGACTCTATTATTTTTTCTTTTTTAGTTGGCGTATTTGTGGCAATTTCCACATCAGTTATATGATTTGCATTTGTGTTCATAAACCCCTCGTTCTTGTTTTTATCAATAATGTATTTTTGTTTTGTTATTTTCATGCGTACATTTAACAACATCTAACCACAAGACTAACACAACTCCATATATAAATAATAGCTTTCGCATATAAAAACAAAACAGAAGCTGAATAATTGAATAAATTGAAGCTTGATAAGGGCTTATTGCTTACTAGGCAGGTTAATAGGAATAAGATGTGAATTAACAGTGAAAATAAAATAGCAAATTAAATCCGCGGCCTATGAATTTTACTCACAAAAAAGGGAGCATAAATGCTCCCTGTTTTTATTTTGTTAGTGAAAACTAAAACTTACGAACAATTCCATAAGAAACAGCTTTTGAAATATCTTCAGCAGCAGTTTTTAATTCTTTAATAACACCTTCGATAGGCATTTCTTCTGGTATGCGTTTGATGTATGGGACTGTCAGTGTCGCAACAGCAACATCATTATCAATTATCGGAAACGATATATCAGTTACACCTTCGACAAAGGCACTCGGTGCTTTTAAATAACCTTGCTTAGCAACCTTCTTACATTCTGAAAGGAAAATATTAACTTCTTCTTCGCTATGATGTTGCTTTAATAACGCGATCATTTTTTCTTTTTTAGCTGACGTTTGAAAAGCAAAAAGAATTCGCCCAGACGCAGCAAAACATATAGGTCGTCGATAACCGATACGAACTGAATAAGAAAGATTACTTGGCGTTTCAACCCGAGCAATAACCACTATTTGCTCTTGAGATTCAACAGCAACATGGCAAGACATACTGGTTTTTTCAGCGAGTTCTCGCATGATCGGCTGAGCGTATTCCATAATATCTTTAATAGGCTCATGCTCTGTTCCTAATTGAAGTAGCTTTCTGGTAACTTGATAGCCATCAACATCGTCATATTTTTCAATATAACCTCTTTGCTCGAGCACTAAGATCATCCGGTAAATTTCAGCATTAGATCGACCCAATTTTTCAGCAATTGCTGATGTGCTAATAGGAGTTGAGTCAGCCGAAAGTAACTCTAATACATCAAGTCCTTTTTCTAGTGCTGGCGCTGAATATTTTTTTGTTTCTTTTCCTGACATTTCGACAACCTTTAATACCAATTTAAAGAATAGATTTAAGTAACTTTAAAATTCAAATACAAAATCAAATGTTTTTCTATTTTAGATGGATTAGCATGAATGTCGATAAAAATATAATACTAAATTATAAAAATATTCTATGATACTTAATAGAACACACGACAAACCATTGATTAAAAGAGAAAATAAAAAGTAAAACACCAAAAGACATCATTTTTTAATAAACAAAATGTTACTTATCAAGTATAAAAACTTGATCAAAGCAATATTAAAAATTAAATCATATTTAATTTTTTTAGAATCAAATACAAAATAAAGTCCTTTTAAAATGCTTGTAACCACAATAAAGCAAAAAAATTCATTAATGCTGCACACCGCCAATTTACGACAAAAATCAAAAAGCGGCTAAATCTAGCGGCCAATTCATTTTCTCTGAAATCAATTGGGCCAGTTTTTTTGCATTAGCATGGTGTTGTGCTACACGAGGGTGCTTTTTGTAGCCATTAAAATCAAAAAATAAATACGTTATGTTTGCCTGCGGATCTATAGACTTAATTTGATTAACCGCAGCGTTAATATAGTGGGGCCATTGTGAACCTTGTTGAGTTGCATTCATACTACCTAGAGCACACACGATGTAAGCTTTAGGGTATTTTCTACGAATGTTTTGAACAAAGTCGAAATAATGTTGAATAATTTCTTGTTCACTTGGTGGCACCGCAACATGCTTCTTTGATTTAACCAGCCAACTGTCGTTTTGCATTAAATTAATCACCACTACATGGGGTTGCCATATTGAAAAATCCCATAAGGTATCATTTATACCCACAGCAGACAGTTGATTAAAATATTCAGGCATAATGTAGTCAAACCAGCTATGCATCACCCCAATCCCGCTGTGAGATATTGAATGATGCTCAGCATTTAACATACGCGAGGCCATCGCTGCATAGGAAAGGTAATGATTCTTTTCTGAGACGTTTTGGTCAGGCAAATTATAAACAGCTTCATTCCCCATGCCAGAAGTAATTGAGTCACCATAAAATTCAATTTTACGCGTTAACATGGGAGGTTTATTTAGTAGCTGTGCGGCGTTAATGTTGTCTTTTTGTTCTGCAGAAGAAGGGGTTAAGCCAAGAAAGTAACTACCACCTTCTGTGCCTTCTGTGCGCTTGAAAATTTCAACACTGTGCTCACCTTCTGTTAGGCCAGTTGCAATCGTATAAGTATGTAGACCTTTTTTTAAACCAATAACCGTTGGAAAGCGGTTTTGCTCGTCAATGATAACGTTATAATAATTTTCGCCACGATCATCATCTATAGTTAGTGCTAATTCAGTGCCACTAAAACGCGCTTTAATACTTGAGCCTGGCCAAGTTAAATAGGGCCTTTTGGGATCTGAAAAATCAATGCGTCCTGTGTATTGGTAATTAGGATTATCCGCCGTATTCAGTGAACTTATTAACTTAATTAGCTCTGCTGAAGCTACAGTATTTGCATAAGTTAAGGCCATTACGGCCATAAAAAAGGTCGGTAAAATATTAAGAGTTAAGGTGGTTGAGAAAATAAAAGCTATGACTTTTTTCATCAAATATTCCATAAGACGAATTGAAGATAATTTACGTGGTCTTAACGCTTTAACATTATGATGATGTTAAAGCTTATAGATCAACCAAATGGTTGTTCTATTAAAGGTAATCAACAAGAGAGTTGCTCATAAAAAATAATTAGCAACCCTCTTATTATGAACACTAGCCCTACTTCAACCAACCTTGTTGACCATTAAGGTAAGCGACATACCAGCCACTGCCCCAACCTGAGGCCCATAAAACATTTTCATTATATGGATCAGGTTTAACATCAACAATTTTGTCATAATTGGCAAGATTATGGTTTATTTTCTTCCATGTACTTCCTGAGTCTTGAGAAAGATAAACACCAGGATTCATAAACTTATATGCCATGCTAACAGCTTGTCCTGGAACACTAATAACAATAAGTTTTGAATTTACCGGCGAGATTTCGGCTTGCCAAACAAAAGGCGCCTTAAATATTTGCTGCCAAGTTACACCGTCATCTTTACTACGCCACACGCCACCTTCTTCGTATGAGCCATTTCTTCTGCCAGTACTGATAAGCATTTCTTTGGTATGTCGGTCAATAAAAACATTATTCACCGCTTTAATTACCGCTGGTATTTTCAACTTCTCCCAAGAACGGCCTTTGTTGATAGATTTATACAAACCACCGTTATTGTCATTTAAAGCAGCATATAATATTTCAGGATCATCTGGGTGCATAATAATGCGTCTAACACTAGCACCTTTGTGAAAGCCATTATTACTTAATTCCCAGGTATACCCGCCATCAGAAGAACGATAAAAGCCGTAACCTCCTTTAGTTAATTTAGTACCGCGCCCGTTATGTATTTCAGAAACCCGCATATATGTCGCACAAAAATACATGTTATCGGGGTTGACAGGATCAATAATGAGTGAATTTTGTGTCGCTACGTTTTGCCATGAACCGTTATCAGCTTCAAAAATAGTCGCTATATTTTCCCATGTTTTACCGCCATCTTCTGATTTACGCAGTTTCCCTCGATGATTTTGACGCCAAGATAACGTGAAAAAAGTATTAGGTTTATGCGGATGTACGGCGACAGTAGAGATTGAATGAGCGCCATTTGGGTTTAATTGTCCTTCAAGTTGCTCAACCGCCACCGCATTTTTGTCGGGCCAATCACCAGCATCGGCAGTTTGCCATAAACCATGTTCACCGCTACTTAATAGCCTTCTATTTTTAATACCTGTTTCATGTAGCATAAAGCGCCCAGGTAGGTTACTTGCCCCTCGGCCAATCCACTTTTTACTGCCTGGAGATGTTTCAAAGTCATCAATTTGTTGCCAAGACTCACCTTTATCTGATGAAGTAATGGTCTGCTGATGAATGCCCGCAAATAATTCACCTTTAGCATTAATCGCTAATGTTCTATTACCCGAATACTCACCACCTCGATCCATATAACTTTGCATATGAGCAAATTTAACATTGGTGCCAAGTGCATTGCCTCGCGATTGCCAATAGCTAGCATCTTGCTTGCCTTTCCAATAACTCCCATGGCGCGCAACCGCTGTCCAAGATTTACCGCCATCTAAGGTTCGCCATACATCACCATGACCAAAAGTAAAATCATGTTTTTTGTTATAGCTAACATAAACCTCTTCGCTATTAAGTGGGTTAACGACTATGCGATTAAAAACAGGCAATAATTCACGCGGCAATTCTGTGAACTTATTTTTTGATTCAGCTTTTGATATACCAAACCAATGCCCAAGCGTACGATGAACACGCTCTAACGTATCTTCAAAGGTAATTTTAGTAAGATCAATAGCTAAATTCCCGGTGATACTTTTCCATGTTTTACCGCCGTTGGTACTTTTAAAAACACCACCAATTGATTTTACCGAGTTACCTTCTGGTTGATAGACGGATTGTTCAACAAGATATAAGACAAACTCTTGAGTTTTGACATCATAAAATGACGTTAAATCTCTTGGTAGATTATGAGGTAACCCCGATATATTTTTATGCCAAGACTCACCGCCGTCATCACTTAACATCAAACCATGATTAGTCGCCATGATAATTTTTTGACTATCAGCGGGATGAACAATTATTTTAGCGACATCTAAAGTTTCAGGAAAATTCGCCGTAATTTTACGCCATGTTTGACCTTTATCTGTGGTTTTCCAGATATGTCCATAATCCGCATATTTGAAGTTAATACCATGCGGGTTGGCCGCAGACTTATGATTCGCTTTTACATTCCAAAAATCACCCGCACCGATATACCAAACCTTATCATTATTAGGGTCAACCGCTAGCTCACTGTGACGTGTACCTTGCTGTTCGTAATACCAACCTTTTTTAAAAGCGTCCGGGTCATTTGGATCAATATCGGTTTTTTGGTCATCTCGAATTAAGTCTTTAATTTTTGACCAAGACCTTCCCCTGTCTTTAGATTCATAAACCCAACCATTCCAATCAATCGCCATACCATAATCTGGATCTTGCATTGAAAATTCAATATCTAATACTCGTTTCATTTCAAGACCTAAACCATCTGGATCTTTTAATGAATGCCATGACTTCCCACCGTTCCACGTACCATAACTAACATGCATATCAGGGCCCATGAACATGACATCAGTATCAGTAGGATGAGGCCAGAACTCTTCGTTATATCCTGACATGCCAGGACCAAAATTGTTCCACTGTATTTCCTCGTCAGAAGGGTACTTCTCATTTTTAATCAGAGAAAAAAATTCTTCACTTTGTTTTAATTCAGGCATTTCATTTGTTTCTTGATTGGTACAGGCACTAGTAGCAAGTATCAAGCAAAAAAATGAAACACTAGAAACCGCATTTAATTTCATATATGAACTCATTGCATTATATATAGATACGAAGATGATTTATCAGAATAGTCAATAAAGCAACAAATTTTACTCAGCCTTTACTTTAATTTACAAACTAAGCTCTGGTAAATAGTCTTGAATTGATACAACAAAGCCGTGGGTTATATTTGGGCACCTTAGCCTTTACAAAAGCTTTATAACTGCTTAGCCAGATACTATATGTTCGTCGTAAACTCTCATCCAAATATGCAGTGGTCAAGGATAGTTGACCACTGCGTTATAATGTAGCCCGTATCTTTGTTCTGATTCGTTTGCTGTCAAACCGCCTTTATGTTGATGCGGCCTGACTTGGCTGTAATAACCACTAATATATTTAGTAATATTAGTTTTCGCTTCACTAAAATTTCGATATTCTGTTGTTGGAACCCATTCCGTTTTTAAGCTTCTAAAAACGCTCCGTATGGGCATTATCTCAACAATTAACACTTTAGCTGTCATTCGCTATTTGGTGAATAGGACATTGTCCAACCAATCGGTTTAAAGGCAAATAAATCAATAACCACACGTATGAAGCTCACTCTCAGCCACACACGTTTTATGCGCCAGGGTCGTCATCTCCGCCAATGCCAATTTCAGATTCGGTAACAATATGAATCTTGTAACCAACAGCGAAGTCACTAGGAATCGACATTGGTTTTTCTATGATCAAAGCTTCATCTGTATGTTGCCAAGCAACCGGTTGATCACTGCCTAACATTTTAATCGAGGCGATGTGACCATCTAATAAGGTTAAGTTTTTAGCTAAAGTTTTAACTTCAATATCTTTTGTAGGCGCATCCATCACAAACATGAATAACGTATCGTCACCTTTTTTGGTAAAGCGAATGTCTTGCTGTTGATAGACTATTTTTTGCTTTTCAACTTTATGGCCGCCACCTTTAATACGTGTAGGCCCTTCCCCGAAAGCTTTCCACGGTCGAGTAGCATATATACCTTCACCATTAATCTTCAGCCAATCGCCCATAGCAATCAGCATGTCTTGCATTTCTTGCGGAATAGAACCGTCTGGGTTAGGTGGTACGTTTAGTAGCATCAAACCATTTTTAGAAACAATATCAACAAGAATATCTACAATTTCGTTCGGTGAAACAAACTTGGCATCATGGCGATAAAACCATGCTCCAGGCGAGGTATCTGTCATCCAAAACTGTTCTTTGATTTTATTTGGCCTGCCACGTTCATAATCATGAACGCCAACTTCTGATGGAAAAGAGGTGTTTTTATAATTGATAACAACGTCTTTCCCCCACTCAAGTCCTTTGTTGTAGTAATAGGCGATAAATTTTTTGCGGTATTCTTCATCGAGTTCTTCAACCCACCAGTCGAACCAGACAACATCCGGTTGATAATTATCAACCACTTCTTTTAACTTGGCGTACCATTCGTCGTGAAAGCGTTTTGTCGGCTTAAAATCGATAATATCATGACGGTCGGTATATAAATCGGAGGTTTCTTCGGTGGCATCATAATTCCACGCATTCGCGTAATATACCCACGTAAAGGCATGGTGGAACGATGTAATAAACTTCAAGTCTCTTTTTTCAATAGCCGTTTTAAGCTCGCCAGTAACGTCGATACCAGTAAAGTCTTTGACGTTCCAACGGGTTACTTCACTGTCCCACATCGCAAAATTGTCATGATGCATAGCAACTGGGCCAGCAAATTTTGCTCCTGATTTAGCAAATAACTCAGCCCATTCTTCTGCGTCAAACCCTGTTGGTTTAAATTTAGGAATAATGTCTTTATACCCGGCTTCAGACGGATGACCATGAGTTTCGCTATGATGTTTAAAAACGTGATTTTTCCAAGGTTTTCCACGTTTTAATTTAGGTTTGCCCGTAGACCAATCATAGTGCTCTTCCATATACATATTTATCCCGTACCAACCAACGCCGGGGTCTAAATTATCATTGGCAGTTGAAACCGGTCCCCAATGCGCATAAATACCTAACTTAGCATCTTGAAACCAATCGGGTTGTTCATTCACTCGGGCTAAGTCTTCCCATGACTCTTCATATTTTTTTATACCCGTT
Source organism: Thalassotalea sp. PLHSN55 (assembly GCF_052030545.1). Taxonomy (NCBI): domain Bacteria; kingdom Pseudomonadati; phylum Pseudomonadota; class Gammaproteobacteria; order Alteromonadales; family Colwelliaceae; genus Thalassotalea; species Thalassotalea sp. PLHSN55. Next base: position 373,444 of record NZ_JBPDIH010000005.1, read on the forward strand.
TGTTGCATATCAATAGCTGCCAAGTTCGTACTTGAACTTTGATTACACCCTGTTAATAACACCGAAGTAATAGCTACGCTTAGCGCTGAAATTTTTAACATATTAGTTCCTTTTAACTCAATTTTGTATATCTAAACCCTAACTGATTTGATTCAGCCAAGTGTTGTTTAAAACGTGCAACTTGTTCGTCTACGCAGGTTACTCTTCATTATTTTAGTTTTGCTTCACCTGCAGTTGCCTGCTTAATTGTTTTAGTACGCGCTTGTTCATCTTTCGTTATATTTTCTAAATGAGTATCGGGCCATCGTGCAGCAGCCATATGCTTATGCCATTGTTGATACATGGCCGTTAGCTCTTGCACTTTTTTAGGTTGCAACAATGCAAGATCTAGACGCTCATAGGGGTCATTTGATAAATCAAACAACAAGTTTTTTTGCTTATACGCTGAATAAATAAGTTTGTAATGTTCAGCTCTAACCGCATAACCTTTACCTTCGCTATAACGCCAAAATAACGGTTGTTTATGCGCAGGCATCGACATGTTATCAGTGGTCAAATAAGGTAATAAATTAAGACCGTCTAATGCTTTTTTCGGTGGCGTTACTTTACTAGCAGCTATCACGGTAGGAAAAATATCTAAGGCAGTAATCGCATGTGTATAACGTTTGCTAGCAGGAAGAACTGCCGGCCAAGACATAACAAACGGTACTCGTATTCCTCCTTCAAACAACATACCTTTTTCACCACGATAAGGTGCATTACTAGCGCCAAACATCAACTTGCCGCCATTGTCGCTGTAATAAATAATCAAGGTATTGTCGTATTCGCCGGTTTGCTTAAGTTTGTCTATAACTCGCCCTATTCCCTCATCCATAGCGACATTCATTGACGCGTAAACCGCACGTTTACCTTCTTCAATATGGCTTACTTTGTCTACATATTGTTGGCGAGTATGCATTGGTGCATGTGGCGCGTTATAAGCTAGGTACATAAAAAATGGATCTTGGCTACGCGAAAACATCTCAATATAGTGCACTGCGGCGTTACTAAAGTCGTCGGTTAAATAACTCAGCTCACCTTTAGGTACTTTTTTACCGTTGCGCAGGACACCGGCCATTTTAGGTTTTTTACCTGTCTCTCCCCAATAGCTTAACCCACCACCATAGAAGCCAAACCATTCATCAAAACCTCGTTGGTTTGGCCAAAAATGTGGCGAATCTCCTAAGTGCCATTTACCTATAGCTGCAGTGTGATAACCTGCTTTTTTCAATGTTTGCGAAAGTAATTCTTCAGTTAAAGGCAAGCCAAAATTTTCGGTATTGCCTTTATGAGGAATATTGTTTTCATGCCCAAACCTTTGTTGGTATCGTCCGGTCAATAGTCCAGCCCGACTTGGACTACAATATGGGTGAGAGGCATAGCCTTGTTCAAAAGACACCCCGCTAGCGGCTAATGAGTCTAAATTTGGTGTTGGTATATCAGTTATTCCATTAAAGCCAACATCTCCCCAACCTTGATCATCAGCCACAATGATTAGGACATTCGGCCGGTTATTCTTATTAGCACTTGCAACATTGCTCACAACTTGTGTCGTTAGTAATGCCGTAAATAAAACAGTAGTTATAAATTTCAAATTATCCCCTAAAAAATTGTCAACAATAACCAACATGATATTTGAGTAATAATTACTTGTATTGTTCAAATGTTGATGGACTATGCGCAACAAGTTTCACTCCGTATGCCTGCACAATGCAAAGTATGTAACGTAATTGTTACTCTTTAATTTTACAGCGAAAATTATTAATAGTGTCTGAGGGCGATGGCGAATAGGTTATTAGCAAGGTAAAAGCTACAGCAACGCAATCACTTAAGTAACAATCAAGTAACAATCAAGTAACATTGTCTATTAAACGTTGAATAGCCAAGGGATGATGATATATAAAAGTTATTAACATTTGTTACTGACCACCTAAACATGAAGCGACCTGCACGCACACAAACAATGACTCGGTTATTTTTTACCGGGCTTTATTTGTTTTTTAGCCTACTACTCCAAGCACATGCTAATACTAAAAAGCCGAATATAATTTTTGTATTATCTAATGACCAGCCCTACGGTTATCTAGGCGTAACAGGAAACCCTATCGCGAAAACATCAAATCTAGATAAGCTAGCTAATCAAGGGATGTTATTTACGAATACGCTTGTAACTAGCGCTATTTGCACACCGAGCAGAGCCTCTATTTTATTAGGACAATATGAATGTAAACATGGTGGTAACTTTAACTTAAGCACTAGCGTTGCTAAAGAAGCTTGGCAACATTCTTACCCTTGCATTAATGAAAGCAGCCAGATATTACAATAGACCTTAGCCCTTGGGTAAAAGCGAAATAATAAGCATATTGTTAACATAAGAACAACGTGCCAATTGTATTAATGTCTGAAGATTCAACGCGACACATTAATACCTTTTAAATAATCTTGGGTTAACACTGTTGCTTTAGTAATGTTCACTTACTGAACAATTCACGCCACTGTGTTGACAACCTAATAGTTGGTAACTCAAAAAAACTTAAAATACCAAATGAGAAAATATGTTAGGTATTTAGCTGAAATTAATAGGAATGTCATATGTTCAATAAAAAAAACCATGTCGGTAAAAGCGTAAAATTTACGCTTAACCTATTGGGTGCACTCATCTGTGTTTGCTGCAGTGTTTCTGCCGCAGAGCCAACCCAAAAACCAAACTTTGTGTGGTTATTATCTGAAGATAACAGCAAAGATTTTTTACGGTTATACAACCCTAAAGGCGCAGCTATGCCTCATGTTGAGCAACTGGCAAAAAATGGCTTAATATTCGAGCATGCCTTTTCAAATGCACCGGTATGCTCAACTGCTAGGTCAACCTTAGCAACAGGCTCATATGCACCGCGTCTTGGGTTAAATTTCCATCGACCGCAAGCCTTGGTGAATTTACCTGATAACTTAAAAGCGATTAGCCAATACCTAAAAAATGCCGGTTATTACACGTCAAATGATGCAAAGGAAGATTATAATTTTCATCAACCTAAAGGCGGCGTTTGGCATGCTTCCAAAAAAGGCGCTCATTGGCGAAATAGAGATACCGGACAACCTTTTTTTCATATGCAAACCTGGCAAAACACCCACGAAAGCCGTCTGCATTTTCCATTAGAAGACCTTACAAATGCCCCCACCCAATATGCGCCAGAAAATGTTGACTTATTCCCGTTATACCCTGATACCAAGCTTTTTAGGTATACACATGCGCGATATTTAGACTTACATACCCAAGTGGATCAACAAATTGGTAAAGTAATAGAACAACTTAAAGCTGATGGTGAATTAGAAAATACCTTCGTCTTTTACTTTGGCGACCATGGTGGCGTACTACCGGCCTCAAAAGGTTATCCTTACGAGCGCGGTTTGAATGTCCCCTTAGTGGTTAGAATTCCAGAAAATTATCGTCATTTATTACACCCAGACATGCAGCAACTACGTAACATGCGCTTGAATGGTTTTGTAAACTTTGTTGATTTTGCACCAACACTATTGAAACTTGCTGGTATTGCTTCTGCTAAGCAACACGACGGTCAAGCCTTTATGGGACATGATGTTAGCTTACCTGCGTTAGAAAACCGTAACTTTGCGTTTGGCTATGCTGACCGGTTTGACGAAAAATCTGATATGGTCAGAACCATTCGTCGTGGCAAGTTTAAATATATTCGCCATTTTGAACCATTTAATCCAGACGCGTTATTCAATCAATATCGCTTTAAGCAACAAGCCTATAAAGAATGGAAACAGCTCAACCAAGCTAAAAAACTCACAAATCAACAAGCTGCTTTCTTTAAAACAAAGCCCCCTGAGGCTTTATATGACCTAGAATCAGACCCTTTTGAAATGAATAACTTAGGCGCTAACTCTTCCTACAAAGCACGTTTATTATCAATGCGTTCTGAACTTGCTCAGCATTTAAAAGCGCTACCTGATTTAAGTTTTTATTCTGAAGGTTTTTTAGCTGATAACGCCTTTGCCGATCCAGTCTCATTTTCACAAGAACATCATAGTGAAATTGCGCAGCTCATTGATATTGCCAATTTACAGTTGTTGCCCTATAAACAAGCAAAAGATCAGCTTAGCAAAGCACTAACCGCAAGCAGTTCATGGCAGCGTTATTGGGCACTTACTGGGTTAGTTTATTTTGGTAAACAAGCATTAGAGTTTAACCAAACCGTGAGAAAAATAATGCAATCTGATACGAGTGCATTAAACCAAGCAAGAGCCATTCAGTTTTTAGCGATGACCGAACAACTCGATCCAAGGATCCCCTTGCAGACGTTAATAGCGCGTACAGAAAACGATATTGACGCATTAGCTATTTTAAATATTGCCGCCCAATTGCATGACGTAAAAGGTCATCAATTTGATATTGCGATGAAAGCAAGTTGGCAACAACCTAACAGTAAAATGAAAAACACAAAAATGGCAATACAACAAAAACGTAAATACGCTTGGTTCAACGCCAGAAGCACCTATTTAGCAAATTAATTTAACCTTAGCGCAATCGTGCGACTAACCTATTAAGCCGCACGATGTGTTTTATTCATAGTTCGCATATATTTAATTCCATATACACACTTAACGGGTCATATTGATAACAACCAAACTCAGCACGCTTTTTAAAGCCCATACGAGAATACGATGCCAATGCTTCTGGCTGTTTAACGCCGGCTTAAGTAGAACAACCTTGCGTATTAAACCCGCGGCCGAAAAAGAAAATACCATACATGCAAACATTAAGCTGGCGACCTTTAATGCATCTACAGGCGCAAGTAATGTGCCTTGCTGCGCAGGTTCAATTATTGCTTGAGGAGCTCGCGTAAATGCAATAATACCGACGCTAATCAATAACTTTTTTGCATACGAAAATATATTATAAAGCCCAATATTAAAAGTATAATAACTACAATAGTGGTTATGACATCTACCATCATTGCAAAAAAACACCAGTAACACCGCCAATGGTAGGAATTAGGCCTATCAAAAATGTAATAACAGTTGGTATCACTAACACAGATGCTTAATCGCCATAGCTTATGGCTTTATTTACCAGTAATAAACCATAAAATAATAACGCTCAATCAATGAGTAAACCTGCTACTAGCTCTATCGTCCTATTAATTCCTTTTGTTGTTCGATTAGCAAACATTTCAAAAACATTTCCCAGCGTGCCCGTTTTACCTCGATAAAATTCTATATAAGTACAGTTAACACAAGTAACCGCCGCAAATTATCGGTTCTACATATCGAATATTTTAGACCAACCGCAGCCTGCAGTTACTATGGTATCAGTGTCGTATTCACTACAATCACATTTAGGCATTTCCAGTTATTAGCCATAATAATTCCTTATTTGATAATACATCAGCCAGACTGTAACGCTTTGCTAAGAGACTTATAATGCCAAGCTTTAGTAAACATAATTTTAAAATCTATTAAATTAATTTATTTTATTGATTTATTTAATGCTAAAGAGGAAATGACCTAGATAGTGTCATTATTGATGTGTAGGTATTACCGGAGGTAACCGCTTTAATTAAACAGGCTACCTCTGATTTTTATGTTGAAATAAAACCTTACTTTAAATCTGCTCTTCGTAATGGCAATGTAAAATACTCATTCCAAATTAGAACAGCACCGGTGCTGTTCTGCGGCCAGACTCACGAATATCCCAATAAAGATCAAACATCGCTTTTGCTTTTTCTTTATACTCAGGTGAGTGTAGTAAGTTACGCTGTTCTTGCGGATCTTTCTTCAAATTATACAAGCCAATGACTTCTCGTTTAGTGACCTTGTGATTTGTCAGAATAATCAGTTTCCAATCACCTTGTCGTAACATTAACTCTTTTCCAGAGCCTGCTTGCTGCATTAATAATGTGCGGTTTTCATAAGGTTTACCCAGTAATTCAGGCATTATATTCCATGAATCTTTAGCTTGCTTCTCGTTCAGTTTAATACCGGTGACCTGTGCAATTGTGGCAATAATATCGGTACCATTAACCAGTGCGTCGCTTACTCTACCGGCTTCAATTTTCCCTGGCCATACTGCGATAAATGGCACCCTTTGGCCACCTTCTAGAGCGGTATTTTTTCGACCACTGTATTGCCCTGGAGAGTTATGACCAGCCTGATTCGCTTTTTCATCTGCCAGTCCACCGTTATCAGAAGTAAATATAATTAAAGTATTGTCATATTCGCTAGTATCTTTCAATGCTTGAATTATTTTACCTACTTCTAAATCAAGCACACGGTTCATATCTAAATGATTTGAAGGAGTAGTACCAGCAATTTTAATTCCGTCAATTTCTTTAGGTGGTGTATGTGGTAAATGAACCGCAGGACTCCAGTAATTTAACAAAAATGGTTTTTGTCCGGCGCTGCGTCTAATAAATTCGGTTGCTTTATGTGTCAGTTGCATATTTAGCGCGCGTGCGTCCCAATGACTTTCCCCCATACCGGGGCCTTTATCTGAAATAAACGCGGGGTCTAATGCTGTGTTTTTATCAACATAGGTAATTTTTGAATTTTTATCAAAAGGTGCCCATTGCCCATTTTCATAAGCTAAATACATAGGACCTTGAACACCCGTAGGCAATGTATAGTCATAATCAAAGCCCATTTCTGCAGGGTGCCCTGCTATCCACTTTGTTACGTCAACCGTTTTACTAAGCGGGCCATTTTTCGGGCCAGTATAGGCGGCACCTTTTTTATTTAAAAAGGTGCCGCCTAAGTGCCATTTACCAACAAAACCAGTTGTGTAACCAGCTTGTTGAGCAATTCGACCAATAGTTGCATCTTCAGCAGTGATAGCTGTTTTAGCAAAGGAACTCCATACCCCCCAAGGATTATAACCTCGATAAGTCGAGTTACCGGTCATCACCGAATATCGTGTAGGTGCACACAGTGATGTTGGAGCATGTGCGTCGGTAAATGAAATGCCTTCAGCGGCCAACTTATCTATATTGGGCGTCTCAACAACGACCGGTTTTTTAGAATACTGGCGATGGAAGGCGCTAATATCGCCTAAACCAACATCGTCGGCCATGATCACAACAATGTTAGGTCGATTGTCGTTTGCTAAGATTGGCATCGCAGCCAAATTAGATACAAGAGAGAACAGTATAATTTTATTAATTTTCATTGTGATTCGTCACATTTTCTACTTATTAGTAATATCTAGGTTAAGTAGATATGATGTTGATTGGAATAGAAATACAATAAAAAATGCTTAAGTATCAAAATTGTTACATAGCTATATATATTTTTGCTTTCAATCTCCTATATAGTTAAATAGTTTATTTCTGACGTTAGGTAGATAGGTGTATGTTACATAAAAAACTCATCATGGTAGTAGATGACGATCGGGAATTACGTGAACTGCTACAAGAATACCTTAGCAAAGCAGGCTTTAATATTGTCGTTGCTAGCGAAGGTAATGAAATGCGTAGATTGCTAATTGACCAGTCGCCAGATCTTATTATTTTAGATGTTATGATGCCCGGTGACGACGGTTTTACCTTATGCAAACACATCCGAAAAACATCTTATGTGCCTATTATTATGCTAACTGCGGCATCGAATGAGTCAGATAAAGTAATTGGACTTGAATTTGGTGCTGATGACTACATGGCAAAACCTTTTAGCCCAAGAGAATTATTAGCACGTATTAAAGCACAACTGCGCCGTAGCGATTTTAAAGATAAAACCAACAATCGATACATTGTTTTTAATAACTGGCAATTAGACACCGAAGCGCGACGGCTCACTAATACAGATTCCGGCCGAACAATTGTATTGCCGGCGAATGAATATGCGCTTTTAGTGCTATTTCTTGAAAATCCCAAAAAAACGCTCTCGCGAGACGACATATCGAGCTTTACCTATGGACGTGACTCATTACCAACTGAGCGTGGTATTGACGTTATGTTGTCACGTTTAAGAAGTCGGCTAGGTGACGACGGTCGTAATCCTGAACTGATCAAAACCATTAGAGGCGCTGGGTACGTTATGACTGCCAATGTTGCCCATGTTAACTAAATTCACAGCTTGGTTTCCAAAATCACTTGTTTCAAGAATGTTGCTATTTACCTTGTTGGCAATCGCACTGGCGCAAGGGCTTGTTACGGTTATTTGGTATACGCAAATTAAACAAAGAGAAACACAAGGCTTAACATCTGCCATGGTCAGCTTTGCCGCAAAAATAGCAGTGACCGCTGATAATTTTCAGTCACTACCCATTGAATACCGCCATTTAGTCGTCGAACAGTTAAGGCAAATGAGCAGCGAACGCTTTTTTGTGTCGATGAATGAAGAATATATAACGATTGAGTCATTAAAAGCCGGACAAATGAAACAACTAGTGTTAACCACTATGCGTAAAGAACTGCAGCAAAGATTAGTCCATTCAGACAAGCTAAGTATTGATTTTTCTTCTGTTGATTCGTTACACGTATTAAATAATCAGCTTCTGCTAAAAGATTTACCTAAATCTTGGGCACATTATGCCTTGTCTATTGAGCGCTCAGATTCTGCCATTCTCGTTGTACAACTATTAATGAACGACGGTCAGTGGTTATATATTGCAGGATTACTACCTGAGCCTTATAACACGCTTGATGGTGAAATTATTCCATTTGAACAAGCATTATTTATTAGCCTTGTCAGTATTCTAATGTTGTTATTCGTTTTTATGCTAGTGCGTTGGCAACTATACCCACTCCGTATGTTAGCGCGTGCTGCTGATAGTTTAAGTCGCGATATAAACAAGCCTCAACTTGTTGAACAAGGCGCCACAGAGTTAGTAGAAACAACCCGAGCATTTAATCGAATGCAGACACGTTTAAAACGATTTTTAGATGACAAGGAGCAATTATTTAGAGCAATTTCACACGATTTAAAAACACCTATCACCCGTTTGCGATTGCGTGTTGAATTACTCGATGATGAAAGCAAAATTGAAAAGTTTTCAAAAGATTTAGACGAGCTAGAATTATTAGTAAAAGGTGCACTTCAAACCGTTAAAGAAACCAGTATTCATGAAAATGTTGAAACAATCGACATACAGGAATTGTTAAGTCAACTTGCTGAGCACCACAACAATTTTTCACCATGCATCAGCATAAAAGGATCAGTATTAACACGCTATCGTGGCAAACCACTCGCCATTAAACGCTGCTTGAGTAATATCATCAATAATGGAATTAAATACGGAAATAAACTGAACATCGTTATTAAAGACAACGAGGATCTTTGTTTGAAGTTTCAAGACCAAGGCCCCGGCATTCCAGAAGACAGCCTGCAGTCTATTTTCACTCCTTACGTTCGCCTTCACGACGACAACGACGGTCATGGCCTTGGCTTAGGCATAGCCCGAGATATCGTTTTAGCCCATGGTGGCACAATGACGTTGCACAACTTAACCCCCGTTGGGCTTGAAGTATGTATTACCTTACCGCGCGCACCAGAAGAGTTTAGCTAATGACCATATTAAACCGCCAACCACTGTTGATAAAAACTTTTACTTTACTAAGTAGTTTAGTTTTTGTTGCTCAGGCGTATTCCAGCCAAATAGAGTTGTTCCATTTTTGGCACCAGAAAAATGAACTTCAAGCCGTTGATGTACTAAAAAAATTTAGCGAAGAACGAGGATATAAATGGAAAGATCACCCTAACCTTCGAGGGCAAAACGAAAAAATATTTAGTTTACTTCAAAATCGCTTATTAGCTGGCACTCCGCCAACCGCAGCGCACATCACCGCGCCAAACGTCAACGAATGGCAAAAGCTTGGCATGCTGAGAAATGTAACTCTGCTTGCTGAAAAACGTAAATGGTTAGATGTTTGGCCAAACACCTTGAAAACAACATTTATTAAAAATAACGAAATAAGTGCCATTCCGATCAGCATTCATCGAGTCAATTGGATGTGGATAAACCTAGCCATATTTAAAACCGATAAAATGACGCCACCAAAAACATTCGACGAATTGCTAACCTTAGCTAAAGTGCTACACAAAAAAGGTGTAAAGCCTATCGCACTACAAAATACTGCTGAACAAAATTTTGCCTTATTCGAACTTATTGCCCTAGCGACCTTGGGTCCTGATAGTTATAGCAAGGCATTTATTGACTTAAACAGCAGCACGCTATCTAGCCCTAAAATGAAGCAAACATTTGACCGAATTCGTCTAATACAACCTTACTTACATGATTTTAGCGCTTTAGAAAACAAGCTAAAAGCACCAACAACTAACGATGCTATTGGTGCATTTTCTCATGCTGCTATACAACTTGGCGGCGACTGGATAAAAGCAGATTTAATCGCAGGTGGGCTTAAACCACAAAGCGATTTTTTATGTTTACCTTCGCCAGGCACAGCCGGTACATATTCTTTTCACAGCGACAGCATTGCATTCTTTAAACTAAGACCAAAGGCAACAGATAAACAGAGTCGAGAGGCACAACATAAGTTTTTAGACAATCTATTGAAAAAAAACGTTCAGCATAATTTTAACCTTAAAAAAGGCTCTATTCCTGTTCGCCAAGATATTAGTCTTGCGCTTTTTGATAGTTGCGCACAGCAAAGTTCATATGATTTTAATCAAGCAGAAAGAAACGAGACTTTAGTGCCAAGTCTCTCGCAAGGAATGGCCAATAACCATATGATAACGATCAATATAAAAAATCTCGTTCACCGATTTTTCAATGATAAAAGCATGACTAGCAACAAAGCGATTAATACACTAAGTCAGTTAGGTAAGTCCACTTAAATCATACTGAGATAAACGTGATAGGCAACCAATACGGGTTGGCATTACGTTTATAATCTGGTGTTTATGCCTTATGATTTAGTATAAATAGATCAGCCGTATATTTCTCCTCTAGTAAGCTCGTATTTCACTTTAATCGTCTGCAAGATAACTTAATCGAAACGACTAATTTTTACCTTTTAGTTTGAAGCCCTGAAAGCTCACTATAGTATGGGAATATAAGGTGATGAGAATATAGCCTTCACTAAGCTTTTATTAATGGCACTACATTATATTAGTAGGAACCGAACCAAGCATAAAAACCAAGCTAAGCAGCGAACCGTTAACGGTGAATTTTATCTAATTTGAGCTCAACTAATCACTGTAAACACTAATAATCAGAGTTTGGTTCAATAAGGTGCAGCGGTTGCTGCACCTTACCATGTCGGCATTTAAGTTACGCTGAACGTAGTTCACCGATTAAAATCCGCGTAAATTAACTAAAATACGCACTCATTATCGCTAGATAGCTACGTAATTCTTCGCGCCAAACGTTGAATTGGCTCATGCATTTTGAAAATAGATGCTTTGTTTTATTAGGAGCCAAAGGGTAAGCACCTTTTACAGCTAAAACACCATCGTTGTCATCATCTCGAACCATATTATTGCCGATCACGTCAATGTCGGTTGACGCAGTGCATTGAAACATACTCAACTTGAATCAGCGACTAATAAATACTCCGGCACCTCGTGTAGAGACATAATATAAATTAGGCTCAAACATATCGATGGCGACATCGTTAATACGATCAGACTGCCCATTTCCACGGTTTATTTTTATCCAACGTTTACCACCATCTTTCGACAAATAAGCGCCCGGATTAATATAGCCAATTGAAGCCGTTGACATTACGGTTAATAAAATTACGTTAGGATCATACGCTGCGGTTTTAACACTGCCTGTCCACGGCATATCAAATACTTTTTTCCAGTCGTTTTGTTCAGGACGCTTTTTATCACTAACATATAAGCCCCCCTCCCCTGGTTTAGCTCCTTTATGACCAGTAGAAAGATAAAACTTACCATCTTTTGAAAAATGAATATCGACAACACTAAATACACCTTTAGGTAATGCCATTTTGGCCCAACTTTCTCCATGATTTTCGCTTACGTAAAGCCCACCTTCACCTTTGCGGCCATAAACGCCTGCAAACAAGACAGCTGAATTATCAGGATCCATTTTAAAATTAGCGACATTAAACGGTTTAGGTAAGCCAGCATTTATAGGCCTCCAATTTTTTCCACCGTCAATCGATCTATGCATGCCAAAAGAACTCTGTGAGTTACCAACCCAATTTAATTCATTTCCATCTTTTGGCACATTAAAATACATATAGTTTGGGTTCTCAGGATCAATAGTTAGATTACGCTGATGAATTGATTGGTCACCAAACTTCGATGTTCTTTCCCACTTAGGCACTGCTTGACCATATAGTTCAAAATTTTTGCCTCCTTCGGTAGATTTCAGTAACGCGCCCATATGACTTTGACGAGTTTGCAGAGAATAAACCGTATTCACGTCATCAGGGTGGAATGCGATGGTACTAACAGAAAATTCACCATGAGGCTGCATATGATTTCGAACCGCGGCCTGAGCATTTGGACGAACTGTATTTCCGCCTGCTACGGTGTACCAATAATCGTTCTCACCAGCAGTAAAAAACATCGTATTAGGTATGCGAGCGTCTTGTACCATACCTTGCCCAGGCATATTACTATTTCCACCAGCAACCCACGCTTCACTGCCAAAGCTTAGTTCTATTTCATCAATTTCTTGCCAATTATCACCATGGTCATATGAAACCATGAAGACTTTTGCGATTTGGCCCGCGAGTACCGAACCGTCAGCATTAAATTGAAATGCAGACCCTGCTTTCTTAAAGTAGGAATTTTCTAGCTTCCATTTGCGTTGAGATTTGAAAGTAACATTATGTTGTGTTGGGTTATTTCTACTTTGCCAGTATTCCTTATGCACGCCTTCCCACGCAGTACCGTTACGGAAAGTGACATACCAGTTTTTCCCCCCATCATCTGTCCGCCAAACAATCCCTCCGGTAAAAGTATATTCTGACTTACCTTTATAATCGTTAAAAACAAAAATACGCTCTGGATTATTTGGGTCAACAATTACTCGTGCCAGTCGGTGCATTAAGCTTTCTGGTAAACTTGGAAATAGCTTAGGGGCTTGACTGTCTTTTATGCCAAACCACGGCGCAATACCTTGCTTGTAATAATGGTTTTTAAAGTAATGGTCTGTTTTTGCCATTTTCTTAACATTAATGTCTAAGTTGCCATTAATGTTTTGCCAAGACTCCCCTTCATCATGACTCACAAAAACGCCACCACCATCATTGGCAATAGTTTTGCCAACTATTTTCCATTTAACTAAATCAATTGCATACAAGGTTACTTTGCCACTGCTTTTATCAACGTGCATATCGATTGCACGGATTATGTTGTGGTCAAAGCCATTACTATTATTTAACTGCCAAGTTTCACCGGCATCAGTACTTTTATAAAAGCCATAGGTTGTTGCTAAAAATAGTACATTTGTTTTTTTCGGATGTACGATAATTTTAGTGATGTTTGCTGTTTTATTTAGCCTTTGAGGCGTAATGCGTTGCCAACTTTTACCTCGATTACTCGTTTTCCAAACCTGTGCTTTATTTTGGTAATTTTTGGGCTTACGGTAAAACCCATGAGGCTCTTTATCACTAAAACCAAAATCGTTCACGTTATATATTTTGCCAGTACCTGCGTACCAAATATTATCGTTACTTGGATCGACTTCGATATCGCTAATTAATACGTCGAATGTTTTGTCGGCTCCCGGTAATTCTAACCATGTTTTACCGCGATCGTTCGTTTGCCAAATAGTTGCTTCGTCTTCGGTTGTCGCAAAACCAAAATCAGGGTTTTGATAAGAAAATTCCGGTGATTGAATATCATAAGGACCTCGTTGACGCGTTTGATAACCGGGACCATCCGCATCAAATAACGTATGCCATGTATGTCCTTTGTCTACCGAACGATAAGCATTATCCATATTAGGCCCTAAAAACAATATATTAGGATCGGTATTATGCCAATGAACATGCATATTGTTGCCCGCCATTCCAGGGCCAATTTGTTGCCAAGTTACGGTAGAAGAAGACTCCATTTTTTCTTGTTGTAAGCGCTTGAAGTCTTGTGGCTTAGTGATCACATTAAATGACGATGCTTGTTTTGACGTATGGCTTGAATCGTTTGTCGGTATTAAAGGCTCCGTTACATTACATGCCGACAACAGAAGGCAAACGGACAAGGAAAGTACTCGATAATTAGCGCTGTATGAGCTCAATAGTGACTCCATCTAAAAACATTAAAAACATTAAAAATCGACTATTTTTTCACAATTAAAGCTGTCGATATTTAGGTTAAGCAACCGTTAATTTATTAATACTAAGAGCAATACTGTTAATGTAAAAAGTACTTTTTTGTTGGATTAACATCGCCATCATTATTTACATTCGATATTTTTAATTTGTACGCTTTAGTAAATTACATACGTCTCAGCATGTATTTATACTTATAAGAATTTCACACGGAAGAGTCAATTTACTGAACGCCGTTTTATGTAACAATGTTGATACATGAAAAACAAGTAAAACTTGAAGCGACTATGAAACAGGTTCATGTTGATATGGATGTGACTTATAGTAAGCGTAAAATGCTAACTGAGTTGCGATCAATGGGCTTTGATTAAGGTATTCATAAAGTAAGAACATCGATGAAGCTTGTCGCTAAACGATCGAAACAGTATCGTTTATTTAAGAATAAATAGTAGATTTTTACATACCTACCATTATGACAACTTAATTCATTCGAATCACTTGGCTGTTGTAACTAAGCAACGCTTGATAGAGGCTTACTAGCAAATTTATATTAAATAGTTTTGGAATGCATAAAAAAGAGCTATAACGAAAATCGCTATAGCCCTTTATTTATATTTGGTGCGATGGAGAGACTCGACAACGGAACTTAAACCTCTGTTATAAAGGAACTTTAATTACAAATAAAACACTCAGTGTTACCACCAGTGTAACTAAAGAATAAAATCACCTTATAAAGCATCTCTTTTGACTCCTCTATTTATGACTTCGGAAAAACCTTTAATTTAAGTGTTCAGAAAACATCACGTCCATTTGTTTGGCAGCCATAGGCCAGTACCTTTTTTCTAATTCAATTATCCTATCTCGTTTTTGTTCAAATGTTTTCCAGCGCATCCATTTAGGTTTTGGCCAGTAAGCAACTTGTTCAAACATATTGTTAACATCAGGCCAATCATTACCCCATAGCTCTTTTCTAAGCTTTCTAATACGCCTCATCAGTCTCGCCTGTGGGCGTTCGCTTTGGCAATTGTAATGTAAGCCAATACATTGCCTACAAGCATAGGCATATTTAATCGCGTAAAGACTCTGGCGTTGTTTTTGGCAATAAGGGCAAGTGATATATAGTTTATTGCTTGCGCTTCTATTATCGAGCTTTAGCGCTATTTGATGTGGTTTATTATTTATGGTGAATGTCATATAACGAGCACCATTTTTATTTTCTTCTAGATTTAGCTTTTGATGATCACCACTAAGGTGTTTAGCATTAAGTGAATAGCGACCTAGTGGTGATTTAAGCAAACACTTAAACACGTTAGCATTTACGTGGTGATATTCCGCAGTGTAAGCCCTTGTTTGCGTTCTACCGTAATGATGACCTTTAGGCATATTTTATATAGTCCGAAAAACAGGTGGTAACTAAGTATTATTTTACCATAATTAATGTGCTTATTGTGACTCTGAAAAACGTCATTTTATGATGCTGCTTGCTTTATGAATGCCTTATTAATGCCTTACATTAAGCTATATTTTAATTCCCCGTTTTTTCTTGTTATTGAATAAGTATCTTTAAAGCATAAAATCTAGCAGCCCTTATTTAACCCTTATTTACGCATAATCATCAGTAACTTTTAGTTTTATTCGGCTTGTACCATAGTTTTTCGTTTGCTCAGGTTTATAACCTTTGCCACGTGCTTTCGCTAAATAGGATATGCGCCAGATAGCCGCCTGTATCGACTCATAGCCATTCCTTTTAGTGTTGTAATAGCACTTTTCAG
The DNA here is from genome assembly GCF_052030545.1 of Thalassotalea sp. PLHSN55. Lineage (NCBI taxonomy): Bacteria > Pseudomonadati > Pseudomonadota > Gammaproteobacteria > Alteromonadales > Colwelliaceae > Thalassotalea > Thalassotalea sp. PLHSN55. The sequence goes on from NZ_JBPDIH010000005.1 coordinate 389,477, forward strand.
GAAAGTATTCAGAACCGTCTAATTGCCGCCACAATTCTTTAACCTTACTAGTTATTTCGTGCGGATAATTAACTTTGTGACCATCTACCATTAACGCATAATGATAGTGTTGCTGCTTGGTTGTTTCTAGCTCCCTACACCACATAAAGCCTACACGCTTTAAGTTGTATTTACGTTTAAGCCATTTATGTAATCTACGATTAAAGGCCGTTATTATCCTGTTATTTTCAGTATTTTCATAAACTCTCAAGTCGAAGCGTATGATATGAATTTTGCTATGGTGGCTTAGCATCGCATCAACTTGATTAATCATTGTTTTAATGGCGTTTGTTATCAAGCCACTACCTTGTGAATTTACCCACCAAGTTTGGCCATTTACTGTTATTGCTTTGTCTTTAGTTATGTAAGGCATATTGATTTAATAACTAAGATATTTAGTGAAAGGATATTATTAATTACCTAGCGCTTTGTTAGTCGATACTTACTTGTAGCCACACACTAAATATAAAGGTTGAGTTTACTTTACTTAAAAATTCAAGGGTAAAAAACCTATAAACAAGGTTCAATAAGAAACAACTCAATATAAATAGTAAGTAACAGGTATGTATTCACTAACTTAATTTCTCGGTTATACTTTGATTATTGGTTAGCGATTTAGCCGTCAAACTTCATTCGCTAACCAGTTATAAGAGCCGCTTTGAAATTAACCTTTCTTAGCGGTTTTTGCTTCTTTGTAATAAGCAATTTGTTCAACCGTCATAGATAAATGAATCACTTTATGCGGTGGTATTTCACCCGTTTCATGATCTTTAGCTAAACGTTTTACATGTTCAAATTGAAAACCAGCTTTTCTTATCGATGGCGCAATACTATGAAGGTTAGCAATGCCAATATACTTAGCTGTTCTAGTATCAAGAATATGGCCATTTGATAGAACTAAAAGCACATAGGCCTTTTGAGTGTGAAAATTTTTGGGTTCAGGTAAGCCAAGTTCAAGGCATTTATTTTTGTGAAGCATCATAATTAAATACCTCCCTTGTTAGCTGTTCTGCTGGCTATTAGGTCTTGAACAAGCTGTTTTATTTGCTCTGTTGCCTGTCCTTCAACTCTTGCTTGAATTACAGCTTCTACTTCATGCTTGATGTAAGCTACGGCACGATCACCAATAGATATTGGAGGACAGAATAGTCCTGCTTTTTCATCTAGTTGTAATGCGGATTTAGATCTGGCGGTGAGAGCTAAAACTTCGGGTCTACGAATTAATTGGTAGTGTTTTTGTGTGTTAGTGTTCATTTTGAATCCTTATTGGTTATGGGATTCAAAATATACATAGACGAATTGTCGCTAACGGGTTAGCGGTATTTATTTATTTTTTAATCGAGATAAACGATTGCTTATAGCTGATATAGGTGTAGATTTTGGTTTCTCATTTGCTGACTCTTTTTTATTAGTCCACTCGATATGTTCTTCGGTAATAGTCTCGATAAAACTATCACGGATTTGTGACTCTGCTTCAATCTTAGTGACTACTTCATTACTAGAGATATCAGGTTTTTTATCTAAGAGTTTTTTTATGAATTTATTTAAATCATCATTCCTAGTTTTCTTTGAGTTAGTGCTGTTTATTATTGATACGTGATCAATAGTCAAAGGGGTCTTTAACATGATTAACTCTAGCGTATCACTCAGCTCCTTTTCACTATTATTATCACTGGGTAGCACATATAAGCACTCCTTAATTAAATTAATCTGTTCCAATAGATATTTAGATTCAACATCTTTTTGAATGTCATTTAATAAATCTATCGCATCAGGTAAAGGAGGACGTGAAATATTTTTAACTGTCTGTTGGATAATATTATTTCTCACTTCCCACCAGTTATCTCGCTCCAACCAACTGTTAAACTCTAAAATATAATTATCAAAATAATCTGGCCTATCCTTTATTCTTTCTAACCTATAAATTAATTGCTTGAGATGTAGTGTTGCTGTGCTTTCAATCAACTGTATTTTGCTAGCTCCCATTTTCATTAGGCTTCTTATATGAAATGGTTCAAGCTCCTGTGTATTTATTTGCTTAGTCATATCTAACCTACCACCTTGAATTGATTAACGGCTTTAGCTATTTGTTTTCCAGTTTGCGCCTGTTCAATATATTCAGACCACCAATACATTAACTTACGTCTACGTTCTAAATACTCAGCACGGTTATATGCTCGCCTTACTTCGTTCTTTTCTTGATGGGCTAAAGCTGACTCAATAACATCACCATCAAAGCCTTGTTCATTTAATGTTGTACTAGCAAGAGAACGCATACCATGAGCAACTAACCGACCTTTAAAGCCAATACGTTGTAATGCCTTGTTGGCTCTTTCTGAGCCACTCGGTTGGTTTGGGTGTCTATCAGCAGGGAATATGTATTTACGCTCACCACTGAGCTGTTTAACGCGCCTTAAAAGATCTAATACTTGTTCAGTCAGTGGCACTGTATGTTCAACTTTCATTTTCATACGCTGGGCAGGAATTACCCATAGCTTGTTTTCAAAGTCGATCTCATCCCAACTAGCACTAGCCGCCTCACTTGAACGAACCATAGTATGTAATTGAAATTCTAGTAAGCATCGAGTGACTATTGTTATATTTGAATAACTAATCGCTTTCATTAATTCTGGTAATTCTTCAGGCTTGATGGTCGCCATGTGCGTTACTTTTGGTGTTTCAAAAGCAGACCTTATTCCTGAAAGCGGGTTATGGTGTATACGACCCGTATTAACCGCATGTTTCATGATCTCGTTAATGTTGCCAATCACTTTTTGTAGTGTTTCTAAACTGCCTTTCGCGGCTAATGGCTTTAATATTTTAATAACTTCTGGTGCGAGTAGTTTATCTATTGGCCTATGCCCTATTTTTGGAAACACATGGTTTTCCATGTTACGCCATAAACTTTTTGATGTGGTTTCAGCAATTTTAGTTTTTTTTATTTCAAACCATTCAAGCGCAATACACTCAAGCGTAAATGCCATTTTTAGCTTTTTATCACTTAGTAAATCATCACGGTGTTCTTTAGGATCGATATTGTTGGCAAGTAATTCTTTAGAGCTTGAACGCTGCTTTCTAGCTTGTGCTAATGATAAGGCTGGATATTGACCTAAACTGAGATTTTTTCTTTTTTTAGTGATGGGGTGATAATAGTTAAAGATCCAGCTTTTAGTGCCTGTTGTTTTAACTCGTAACTGTAGCCCCTCGCCGTCTAGCAAGGTGTAATCTTTATCTTTTGGCTTAGCCTGTTTTACTTCTGTATTGGTCAGTGGTTTGGTTATTTTAGCCATTTTGGTAACACCAGCTTTGTGATAGTTGTTCAGTGTTACCATTGATGTTACTAAAAATGCTGAGTTTTACAAACCTTTATTAATTCTCTTTAACCATAAAAAACCCGAGAGCCTTGTTTTAACTAGGCTTTCGGGTCTTTATTGGTTCTCTTAGAACCTTGTTTTGGTGCAGATGGAGAGACTCGAACTCTCACGCCCTAAGGCACCACCCCCTCAAGGTGGCGCGTCTACCAATTCCGCCACATCTGCATTAAACTTTTAAGCTGTATTACTTATTTTGAGGAAATAAGTAGCTTAGTTTGGTACGTCGCTATCAGACTTGCTGTCAGCCGCTGGAACGTCGCTGTTAAGCTTTGGTTCAGCACTTTCTGAAGGAATAGCGTCGTCAGCTGGAATACTTTGTTCTGTAGGTGCTACTTCTAAGTTATTCCACTCGTCTGTTGCTTTTACACGGTTTGCCGTTAAGTTACCTAAAACAAGGCTGATTGCAAAAAATGCAATGGCTAACCATGTGGTCGCTTTAGTTAAAAAGTTACCTGAGCCGCTAGAACCGAAAATGGTAGCAGATGAACCGGCACCAAATGATGCACCCATATCTGCGCCTTTACCTTGTTGAATTAGCACTAAGCCAATTAAACACAAAGCGACGATTAAATAGATAATAATTAATACTTGATACAACATTCTTTAGGATCCTTTAGCTGCCGAACAAATCACTTTGAATTCGTCGACTTTTAAACTAGCACCACCGATAAGACCACCGTCTATATCAGCCTGTGCAAATAATTCATCACAGTTGCTCGCGTTAACGCTGCCACCGTACAATAATGGTACTTTGTTAGCCACTTCTTCGTTCAAATTGGCAAAATAGCCACGAATAAACGCGTGAGTCGCTTGTGCCATTTCTGGCGATGCTGTTTTACCTGTACCAATCGCCCAAACGGGTTCATAGGCAACAACAACATCTTTAAATCTTTCAACCCCAATTGCATCAACAACAGGTTGAAGCTGCTGAGTTAATACAACTTCTGTTTTTTCTTCGATGCGCTCTTGTTCGCTTTCACCAATACATAAAATTGGCGTTAATCCCGCATCAAGAATTACTTTAACTTTTTCAGCAACCTTTTCAGAGCTTTCTTGATAAATACTGCGTCTTTCCGAGTGCCCTACAATAACATATTTCACTGACATTTCTGTCAACATATTTGTAGAAACTTCACCGGTAAAAGCACCACTTAAATGCTCATTAGCATTTTGTGCACCAAGCGCAATATTTTCATTTAATCCTTGTTGTGAGATTTTATCTGACATTAAGGCTAAATAAGGATAGCTTGGACAAATAACAACACTCGTATGCGCTGGTGGCACATAGCCTGACAAACTTTCAACCATGCTAGAAACTAGCTTAGTATCTCCGTTCATTTTCCAGTTCGCTGCAACGATAGCTCTTCTATTCATTTGTCTTTCCTAAATCAAAGCGGCGAGATATTAACTAACCTCTGTCAAAGTTACAAGTGTTAAGGTTAATATCTTGCTCATTTGGTTAATATTCAATCGAGAAGCTCAAAAAAAGTTAAATTTAACAGGCTTGTTTTACTGCATCAGCAATTTCATTTGCCAATGAAGTCACTTCTTCAAGCTCTGGTCCTTCTACCATGACACGAATGAGTGGTTCAGTACCTGATTTTCTTAACAATACGCGACCACGTCCGGCAAGTTTTTCGTTGACTGTGTGTACTGCGCCCACAACGCTTTGATCGGTCAATGGATCATTGTCGCCAGAGAAACGTACATTCACTAATACTTGCGGTAATTTTGTCATGCCTTGGCGAAGTTCATACAAACTCTTTTTACTTTGGCATACGGCGGTTAATACGTTTAAAGCAGCAACAATACCATCGCCAGTAGAGGTATGATTTAAGTTAATGATGTGACCAGAATTTTCTGCGCCTAGATGCCACCCGTTTTGGGTGAGCATTTCCATTACGTAACGATCGCCCACTTTACTGCGCGCAAACGGTACGCCTAAATCAGCAAGCGCAATTTCTAAGCCCATATTGCTCATTAAGGTACCAACTACACCGCCGCGCATTCTGCCAGACTGAATATCTTGCGAGGCAATGATGAAAACCACTTCATCGCCGTCAATTACATAACCGGTGTGATCAACCATCATTAATCGGTCACCGTCACCGTCAAGCGCAATACCTAAATCGGCTTTATGTTCAACCACAGCACTGCTGATCATGTCCATTGATGTGGCACCGCAACCGTCATTAATATTGGTGCCGTTAGGAGATGCAGCTAATTCAACCACCTCCGCGCCCAATTCACGAAACACGCTAGGCGCAATATGATAGGTTGCGCCATTTGCACAATCGACGACAATTTTTAAGCCGCTTAACGACAATTCACTTGGGAACTGACCTTTACAGAATTCAATGTATCGACCAGCTGCATCGTCGATGCGTGTCGCTTTACCAAGTGCCGCAGATTCAACACAACCCATATCGTTATCAAGCTCTGCTTCAATGGCAAGTTCAACATCATCAGGTAGTTTTTGGCCATCTTGAGAGAAAAACTTAATGCCATTGTCATAAAATGGATTATGCGAGGCACTGATCACTATGCCAGCTTCAGCTCTAAAGGTTTTGGTTAAATAGGCAATACCTGGAGTTGGCATTGGTCCTAATAAACCGATATTAACACCAGCTGCAGAAAAGCCCGCTTCAAGCGCTGATTCCAGCATGTATCCCGAAATACGAGTATCTTTGCCAATAAGGACTTTTTTTGTGCCTTGCGCTGCTAAGACTTTACCGGCAGCGTAACCTAACTTCATCACAAATGTTGGGGTAATTGGATATTGTCCAACTAAGCCACGTACACCGTCAGTACCAAAATATTTTCTTGCTGACATAATTCCTCTCCTTGTCAGTTATTTGCTGTTTGGCTAGTTTAAGATGCCAAATTAACAGCTTGTAATACGTTAAGTGCGTCCACGGTTTCTTTGACATCGTGAACACGAATAATTTTTGCGCCTTGTTGCGCGGCAATAATAGCGGCGCTTAAACTGCCCGCTAAACGTTGGTCTACATCGCGATTTAATAAATTCCCTATCATCGACTTACGAGAAATACCGGCAAGCAACGGAAAACTAAGTGATTGAAACTGAGAGAATTTCGCCAACAATTGATAGTTTTGCTCAAGGGTTTTACCAAAGCCAAAACCAGGGTCCAAGATTATTCGATTTTTATCAATACCGTGGTTTTGGCAACTTTCAATACGCTCAATAAAAAAACTTGTAATATCGGCGATTAAATCATCATATTGCGGGTTAGTTTGCATAGTACGTGGTTGCCCCTGCATATGCATTAAACACACCTCAACGTTTGATTGTGCAACCACGGCTAAACAGTCAGGCTCTTGTAATGCTCTCACGTCATTAATAATGTCAGCACCGTATTCAATGGCTTGTGCCATAACCGCTGCTTTAGACGTATCAATAGATACGAAAATATCAAAGTGTTGCTTTATTGCTTTTAGTACAGGAATAACCCGCTCGAGTTCGTCGGTTAAGCTAACATCTTTTGCGCCTGGGCGAGTAGATTCACCGCCTATATCAATAATTTTAACGCCGTCAGCTATCATGCGCTCAACTTGAATTAAGGCTTGGTCTAACTGATTATATTTACCACCATCAGAGAATGAATCAGGGGTGACATTTAAGATGCCCATAACGGCAGGAACGTTGGTGCTAAGTAATTGGCTTAATGATGATGGTTTAGCAGACAAAAGGTTTTCTCATTTTCACAGAAGTAGATAAACGAAAGCCCCGATAGTTCGGGGCTAAATTATACCAATATAATTATTTGGCTGGCATATCGGTAGGCGTATTCAAGTCAGGTTCATCTTTAGGCGCTGAATCAGTTTTCGTTTCTGATTTTGGCGGCTCATTTGAATCTGAGTGATTATCCCACTCTGCCATTGGTGGACGTACTTCACGACGTTCCATCAAATCATCAATTTGTCTTGAATCAATCGTTTCATAATGCATTAACGCGTCTTTCATTGACTCTAAAATATCACGATTTTCGTTCAATATTTTCTCAGCACGTTGATAGTTACGGTCAACAAAAGCTTTGATTTCAAGATCAATAGATTGTGCAGTATCGTCAGACATATGTAGAGACTTAGCCGAAGTGCGACCTAAAAATACTTCGCCTTCTTCTTCAGCAAATAGCATTGGACCCATTTTTTCAGAGAAGCCCCATTGCGTTACCATTTTACGAGCAAGCTGTGTTGCACGTTCAATATCGTTTGATGCACCAGTTGATACTTTTTCAGCGCCGTAAATCATTTCTTCGGCAATACGACCACCATATAGTGATGAAATATTACTTTCTAAATGCTGCTTTGAGTGACTAAATCTGTCTTGCTCAGGCAAGTACATAGTGACACCTAACGCACGGCCACGAGGAATAATACTCACTTTGTACACAGGGTCATGATCTGGCACTAAACGACCAACAATGGCGTGACCGGCTTCATGATAAGCCGTCATTGCTTTTTCTTCTTCGCTCATTACCATTGAACGGCGTTCTGCGCCCATCAATATTTTGTCTTTCGCTTTTTCAAACTCATCCATCGATACCGTACGACGAGCAGAGCGTGCAGCAAATAATGCCGCTTCATTAACTAAGTTAGCTAAGTCTGCACCAGACATGCCTGGTGTGCCTCGAGCTATAACAGATGCTTTAACATCATCACCTAGTGGCACTTTGCGCATATGTACTTTAAGAATTTGTTCACGACCACGGATATCAGGTAAACCGACGGTGACTTGACGGTCAAAACGACCAGGACGAAGTAATGCAGGGTCTAATACGTCTGGGCGGTTAGTTGCAGCAATAACGATAACACCTTCATTACCTTCAAAACCATCCATTTCAACTAACATTTGGTTAAGGGTTTGTTCACGTTCGTCGTGTCCGCCGCCCATACCCGCGCCACGTTGGCGACCTACTGCGTCAATTTCATCAATGAAGATAATACATGGTGCAGATTTTTTCGCTTGTTCGAACATGTCACGCACACGTGATGCACCGACACCCACAAACATTTCAACAAAGTCTGAACCAGAAATGGTGAAAAATGGTACTTTTGCTTCACCTGCAATCGCTTTTGCTAATAAAGTTTTACCTGTACCTGGTTGGCCAACCAGTAAGACACCTGATGGAATACGACCACCAAGTTTTTGGAATTTAGTCGGATCTTTTAAATAATCAACTAATTCTGATACTTCTTCTTTGGCTTCATCACAACCGGCCACATCAGCAAACGTGGTTTTAATTTGGTCATCACTTAATAAGCGTGCTTTTGATTTACCAAAAGACATCGCGCCTTTACCGCCACCACCTTGCATTTGACGCATGAAGAAAATCCATACACCGATAAGCAAGATCATTGGGAACCAAGAAATAAAGATAGAGGTTAAAATGCTTGGCTCTTCTGGAAGTTCGCCAGTCGCATTCACGCCATTTTTAACTAAGTCGTTAATTAGGTCACTATCGTAACCACCAGGAATAACCGCAACGAAGTTTTCACCACCGCGTCGGATCCCTTTAACCACACCATTGCGGTCAACAGTTGCTTCGGCAATTCTACCTTGACGAACATCCTGTATAAACTGTGTATAATCTAATTGCTGATCATTGCCGCCACTCGGAGTAAAACTCTGAAATACTGACATTAATACAACTGCAATAACCAACCATAAAATAAGATTTTTTGCCATATCGCTCAACTTAACAACCTCATGCTGTTTTAAAAAATGGGAAAAGCCATTAACTTTCTATAATTTACTACAATTTAAAGCCGGTCGCTACCAGATAAACTTCACGCGACCTTGCTCTTGATGAATCGGGTTTACGAGTTTTCACGACTTTAAAGGCGGCACGCACATCTTTCATGTACTGTTCAAAGCCAGGTCCTTGGAAAACTTTCACGACAAATGCGCCATTTTTCTTCAATACTTGATTGCACATATCAAGCGCTAGCTCAACTAAATACATGCTTCGGGCAGAATCGGCAGCTTCGTTACCAGTCATATTTGCTGCCATATCAGACATTACCACATCAATGTTTTTACCATTAATACGTGTTAGCAAAGCATCGAGTACGGCGTCTTCACGAAAATCGCCTTGCAGAAAGTCTACGCCAGCGATTGGGTCCATCGATAAAATATCACAAGCAACTACTTGTCCTTTATCGCCTACGGCTTTAACCGCATATTCAGACCAGCCACCAGGAGCCGCACCTAAGTCGACCACTTTCATACCCGGCTTAATTAATTTGTCTTTGTTATTGATTTCTTCAATTTTAAACACCGCACGAGAGCGTAAGCCAAGCTTTTGGGCTTTTTTCACATATTCATCGTCAAAGTGTTCTTGCATCCAGCGTGTGCTGCTTGCGGTTTTTTGTTTGTTACTCATCTATATATTATTTATAAGCTGTTGCTGAAAGTTAGAATGTAATCGGATTGCACATGCAAAAATATGTTTAACTTGAATATTATTTATACAAAATGAAACAGCCGACATTCAAACGTTAGTAGTATTACAGACTAGATGGAGGTAAAATACTCTTAATTCAAGCTAACATGTAACGAAAATTGTTAATGAACATAAATAAAAAGCAAATTCAGCACTTAAAAGGGCTGGCACACTCTCTAAAACCTGTTGTTTTACTTGGTAGTAATGGTTTAACTGAAGCCGTAATCGCTGAAATTGACTATGCCTTAAATCATCATGAGTTAATTAAAGTAAAAATACCGACTGATGACCGCGAAGTTAAAGGGCTTATCGTTGAAGCAATTTGCCGTGAAACTAACGCTGTTAAAGTACAACAAATCGGTAAAGTTTTAGCGATTTACCGTCAGTCTCCTGAAAAGAAAATTCATATTCCAAAGTTATAATTTTCTTTCGAGTTTATGATAAAAAATGACAGCAATTGCTGTCATTTTTTATGCTTATTTTTCTGAACCCTGCTCCGGTGCTTCTTGCTCTTCAACTATGGTCACCGCTTTTTGAACGATTTTCACCCTACCTGAATCAACTAAAGCTTTTCTAAGCACGTATTCAATTTGTGCATTAACACTACGTAATTCATCATCAGACCAACGCTGCATTGCCGCTAATACATCTGGGTTAATTCTTAGCGGAAAACTTTTTTTAGCTGCCATTTTATTTCCTACTCAGCTGACAGGGCTTAATACAAACTGCCAGTATTGACTACAGGTTGTGTACTTTTATCGCTACATAAAACCACTAATAAATTACTGACCATAGTCGCTTTTCGCTCTTCATCTAATTCAACAATCTCTTTATCAGACAATTGTTTCAGTGCCATTTCAACCATGCCAACGGCGCCATCAACAATCAGTCTTCTAGCAGAAATAATCGCTGACGCTTGTTGCCTTTGTAGCATAGCATTGGCGATTTCAGGGGCATAAGCTAAATGACTAATACGAGCTTCATGGACTTTAACGCCAGCTTTCGCCAAGCGTTGTTGAATTTCACCTTTTAACGCTTCTGAAACCTCTTTAGGGTGACTTCGCAGAGCAATATTGTCGCTTTCATGTTGATCATACGGATAACTGATTGCCATATTTCGCAATGCTGACTCACTTTGAATAGTGACAAAACTTAAGTAGTCATCCACCTCAAACACCGCTTCAGCTGTGTCATCTACCGACCAAACAACCACAGTAGCAATTTCAATTGGATTACCATGATTATCGTTGACTTTCATTTGGCTGGACTCAAAGTTTCTAACACGTAATGAGATATTTTTACGGATAAATAAAGGAATAGTCCAACGTAATCCCCCCGCCTTTACCGTGCCAACATAAGTACCAAAAAACGTCATCACCTTAGCTTGATTAGGCTGCACCAAAAAGAAACCAGGAATGGCTGCAATGGTTAAAATAAACGTCAAAACAGTCGCTATTTCAATATTTCCAATCGCAGCTTGGGTAATAATATAAATACTGGTCGCCACTAATATTGCGAAAACACCATAACCACTAATTGAAAAACCTTTTTTCTCGTTCATAAAAACTCCTTACGACATAAGTGATATCACTTTGATATCATAAAGACTACATCCACATTGTTTTATATGCAATAAAAATTTTAGGTTCAGTTAACGATTTACTGTTCAATAAAGTTACACCGCTATCGCTGAAATAGTCGCATCTAAGTTTGGACCGCCGCGCTTACAGACAAATATGCTAGATTTCACGGTAAGTTTTGCCTGTTTTTTGGCAGCACTTGCCACTTCTGCCACGTCATGATGACTCGCACAACGGGTTGATGCGGGTTCAACTACCCCCACGGCTAACCCCAATAAGGGAAAAAACTGCGACTGCCCTGTTCTAGATTTTGTTTCGATGCCACCGGCGTTAATATGCCCCGGTTCGTAAAATTCTAAAATCTTTTCATCAAATTCTCGAAGAATAGCTTCACATCGTTCTCGCCATTGCTCGTCTTGAAAAACGACTACAAAGTCATCACCTCCAATATGGCCAACAAAATCGGTTTTCGCGCAGTAGTGCTGTAAAATAGTTGAAACCAATTGGATCACTTGATCGCCTTTTGCATAACCATAAATATCGTTGTACGGCTTAAAGTTATTCAAATCAAAATAGGCAAACCTAAACGACACTTTAGCAGCGAGCAGTTCATCGACATGCCGATAAATAGGCACATTGCCGGGCAGCATAGTTAGCGGGTTTGAATAGCGCGCATGTTGAATTTGCTGTTGGGTAAGCTGACGCAACAAGTCACGCACCGAGGCAATGCCCACATAATTACTGCGGTCAGTAATAATAAAGTGCCATTGAATTTTTTCATCATGCTCAGATGTCACCATTCGAGCAACTTCGCTAAGTGGTGTATTAGCTTCAACGATGACTGGGTTTTTCGCCATAGTTTCGCTAATAACTTTTTGTTCATTTAATGCCCGTCCATAAGGCGTAGAAAACAACTCTAATAATAAACCACGCAACGCCATGCCAATTGGCGCTCGCCCTCGGATCACCGGAATCGAATGTACGTGTGGGTGCTTATGCAAATAATCCACTACATCTTTCGTTAGCTCATCATGGTTAATGGTATTTGCAGGCTGTAACAGTGAACTCGCTAAGGGCTCTATGTCGACAGGTACGTTCACTAAACGCTGTTTAAATTCGAGAATACTTGGCAAGGTTTGTTGCGGAAACGGTTCAGGGCGAGCAAATAAATAACCTTGATATAGGCTTAAACCTAGTTCGTTTAAGCAATCAAACTCATCATGAGTTTCAATCCCCTCGGCAATAACGTTGGCATTGATATTTTTACCCAAGTTTAAAATACTTTTAATGAATTCTCTTTTAACGGGATCATGATGGCATTGGTTAATAAAATATCGATCAATTTTGACAAAATCTGGCGTTACCTCTGACCATAACTTCAAACCAGCATAACCTGCACCAAGATCATCAACAGCAATACTAAAACCTAAATTACGGTAATATATCAAAGCATTTTTTAGCAACTCTGGTGAGTCTATCGGGTACTTTTCACTTAACTCAATCACAACTTTATCTGGTGATAAGTTGTATTCGTTCAAGTAAGAAATCGTCACACCTTGACTATGGTCTGATTGCAGCAACACCATAGGGCTAACATTTAAAAACAGCTTTCCTTGTAAGTCCAATTCGACAAATCGTGCAATTGATATTTTCCGACAAACGAGCTCTAGCTCGGACAATAAGCCATATTGAAGCGCGGCATCAAACAAGGCATTAGGGCTATGCAATGGACTGTCTGATGGGCCTCGAATTAAGGCTTCAAATCCGTAGGCTTTTTCAAAAGTTGTTGAATAAATCGGTTGGAATAAAGCTGAAAGCTGTTCGTCTTTAATAATGCATTTAAGGTGGGATTCTACGTTCATACTGTTTTAAAACTCATCTATTTGTAACTAGTTTATTTAAGTTTTAAGACAGTTGTGTGACAGCAAGAATATTTATCATAAAATTTTTAAGGTGATTTTATGATGCTTTTAAATGGCAAATATTAAACAGATGTTCAATATGTAACAATAACAGTTAAGCGGGCTAAAACGCACTTCAACAAAAAAGCCAGCTGAGAATTCAACTGGCTTTTCAAAAACTTATTTAGCTTAAAGCTAAATTCATCTGTTTAATTAAATATGATCTACCGCGATAATTTCATATTCAACTACGCCACCGGGTGTGGTTATTTCAATTTCAGAATCTACTTCTTTACCAATTAAACCACGAGCGATTGGTGAATTTACTGAAATACGGTGATTCTTAATATCAGCTTCATCGTCACCCACTATTTGATATTTCACTTCTTCGTCAGTGTCAATATTTAATAAAGTCACAGTTACACCAAAAATAACTTTGCCACTGTTTGGTATTTTAGTAACGTCGATCACTTGCGCATTGCCTAACTTACCTTCAATGTCTTGAATTCGACCTTCACAAAAACCTTGTTCTTCGCGAGCGGCATGATATTCAGCATTTTCTTTTAAGTCACCGTGTTCACGAGCTTCTGCTATGTCAGCAACGATACGTGGACGTTTTACTTGTTTCAGATGCGTTAACTCTTCACGTAATGCTTCAGCACCATGTACAGTCATTGGGTATTGATTCATGGTAATCCTTTGTATTTTATAACAGCAAAGGCGGTTTTACCTTCTTAAATAAGAAATCAGGTAAAACCACCTTTTATTTTTTATCTTACTAAATGGCTTAATTTATTGAGCCAATTAGCATCTTTTATGTAGTTCTTGAATAGACGTTACAGTATTTCTGTCGTCAGCTGAGTGAGCCTGACAAGCAGCAAACGCAGCATTAAGCGTTGTAGTATAAGCAACTTTATAACGTAATGCACCACCACGTAATACTTTTGAATCTTCAATCGCTTTGCGACCTTCAGTTGTATTAATGATGTAGCTGTATTCTTCGTTCTTAATTCTATCAAGAATATGAGGACGACCTTCATGAACTTTATTAACACGACGAACCGGAACGCCCGCTTCGCGTAAAATAATTTCAGTACCATGGGTTGCGTCTAATTCATAACCTAGTGCAACCATTTGCTTAGCTAGGTCAAGCACACGGCCTTTGTCAGAGTTACGAACTGAGATTAACGCACGACCTTCTTTAGGTACAGAAACGCCAGCACCTAAGTTCGCTTTAGCATACGCTTCTTCGAAGGTATTACCTACGCCCATCACTTCACCGGTTGAACGCATTTCTGGGCCAACAAGAGGATCTGAACCGTGGAATTTGTTAAACGGAATAACTACTTCTTTTACTGAGAAATAATCAGGGATAATTTCTTTAGTAATGCCTAACTCTTTTAACGTTTTACCCGCCATTACACGTGCACCAACTTTCGCTAGCGGTACAGATGTCGCTTTTGAAACAAATGGTACTGTACGCGCTGCACGAGGGTTTACTTCAATTAAGTAAACTTTACCGTCTTTCACTGCCATTTGCGTATTCATTAAGCCAATTACGCCTAATTCAAACGCTAAGTCGGTAACTTGCTTGCGCATAACATCTTGTACGTCTTGGCTTAAGCTGTATGCTGGTAATGAACAGGCTGAGTCACCCGAGTGAACACCGGCTTGTTCGATATGTTGCATAATACCGCCAACAACCACATCAGTACCATCACACACTACATCAATATCGACTTCAATCGCATCATCAAGGAAGTGATCAAGTAATACTGGCGAGTCGTTTGATACGCTTACCGCTTCGGTCATGTAACGACGTAAATCTTCAATGTCGTAAACAATTTCCATCGCACGGCCACCTAATACATACGATGGGCGAACCACTAATGGGAAACCAATCGCTTCAGCTTTGGCCATGGCTTCATCTAATGAAGTAACTGTCGCGTTTTCTGGTTGTAATAAACCTAAACGGTCAACCGCTTGTTGGAAACG
Source organism: Thalassotalea sp. PLHSN55 (assembly GCF_052030545.1). Taxonomy (NCBI): domain Bacteria; kingdom Pseudomonadati; phylum Pseudomonadota; class Gammaproteobacteria; order Alteromonadales; family Colwelliaceae; genus Thalassotalea; species Thalassotalea sp. PLHSN55. The sequence continues at coordinate 404,833 of NZ_JBPDIH010000005.1, forward strand.
CTCACGGTCTTCTGCGCGGTCAATCGCATCTGGTGAAGTACCAATAATTGGTACGCCAGCCGCTTCTAAAGCGCGTGCTAATTTAAGTGGTGTTTGACCACCGTATTGCACGATGACGCCTTTTGGCTTTTCAATGCGAACAATTTCTAATACGTCTTCAAAAGTAATTGATTCGAAATATAAACGATCAGAAGTATCGTAATCGGTTGAAACCGTTTCAGGGTTACAGTTAACCATGATGGTTTCAAAGCCGTCTTCACGAAGGGCTAACGCCGCATGTACACAACAGTAGTCAAATTCAATACCTTGGCCGATACGGTTTGGACCGCCACCTAAGATCATGATCTTGTCATTATCTGTTGGGTTTGCTTCACATTCTTCATCGTAAGTTGAGTACATGTAAGCAGTGTCTGAGCTAAATTCTGCCGCACAAGTATCAACACGTTTATACACTGGGAAAATGTCAGCTGCTTGACGCTTCTTACGAATTTCAGACTCGTTTACGCCGATAACATCAGCTAAGCGAGAATCAGCAAAACCTTTACGTTTTAATTGACGTAAGTACTCTGGTGTTAACGACTTCATGCCGCCTTCAGACACTTTTTGCTCTTCTAAAATTAAGTCTTGAATTTGAACTAAGAACCAACGGTCAATCTTAGTCGCGTTAAATACGTCTTCAAGAGTTAAGCCTAAACGGAAGGCATCAGCGACATACCAAATACGGTCTGCGCCAGCTTCTTGCAGCTCGTGCATAATCGTTGTTTTAGCACCCGGCTTGGTAACATCAACAATTGGGTCAAAACCACTTACGCCAACTTCTAAGCCACGTAAGGCTTTTTGCATTGACTCTTGTTGGTTACGGCCAATCGCCATCACTTCACCAACTGATTTCATTTGCGTGGTTAAACGGTCTTCGCTGCCGGCAAATTTTTCGAAGTTAAAACGTGGAATTTTAGTGACTACGTAATCGATTGTTGGTTCAAATGATGCTGGCGTTGCACCACCCGTAATATCATTTTGAAGCTCATCAAGGGTGTAACCTACCGCAAGTTTTGCCGCAATTTTCGCAATTGGGAAACCGGTTGCTTTAGAAGCGAGTGCTGATGAACGTGATACACGTGGGTTCATTTCGATAATAACCATACGGCCAGTATCAGGACAAACACCAAACTGTACGTTTGAACCACCGGTTTCAACACCAATTTCACGTAATACTGCCAAAGAGGCGTTACGCATGATTTGGTATTCTTTATCCGTTAACGTTTGCGCTGGTGCAACCGTGATTGAATCACCGGTGTGAATACCCATAGGGTCGAAGTTTTCGATTGAACAAATAATGATACAGTTATCATTTTTGTCGCGAACAACTTCCATTTCATATTCTTTCCAACCGATTAATGATTCATCAATCAATAATTCTGACGTTGGTGAAAGGTCTAAACCACGCGTACAAATTTCGTCAAACTCTTCACGGTTATACGCGATACCGCCACCGGTACCACCCATAGTGAATGATGGACGAATAATACATGGGAAACCAATACGAGTAGAGGTATCGTGCGCTTCTTCAATAGTGTGAACAATTTCAGCACGTGGCGTTTCAAGGCCAATGTTTTTCATTGCTTTGTCGAAACGGCTACGGTCTTCGGCTTTATCAATTGCGTCAGCAGTAGCACCGATCATTTCAACGTTAAATTCTTTTAATACACCGTTCGCTTCTAATTCAAGCGCACAGTTAAGTGCTGTTTGACCACCCATAGTTGGTAGTACAGCACACGGGCGTTCTTTTTCAATAATTTTACGAACAACTTCCCAGTGAATGGGTTCGATGTATGTCGCATCGGCCATTTCAGGATCAGTCATGATCGTTGCAGGGTTAGAGTTAACTAAAATAACTCGGTAACCTTCTTCACGTAATGCTTTACATGCTTGAGCACCAGAGTAATCAAACTCACAGGCTTGGCCAATAACAATTGGGCCAGCACCTAAGATCAAGATACTTTTTAAATCTTCGCGTTTTGCCATGTTATAAAATCTCTCTCTGTCTGGGCTTAAGCTTTGTATTGCTTGATTAGATCAATGAAGTGGTCAAATAACGGCGCGGCGTCATGTGGACCTGGGCTTGCTTCTGGGTGACCTTGGAAACTAAATGCTGGTTTGTCAGTGCGGTGAATGCCCTGAATAGTGCCATCAAATAATGATTTATGTGTCACTTCAATGTTCGCAGGAACATTGCTTTCATCAATAGCAAAACCGTGGTTTTGCGCAGTGATCATTACAACATTACGAGCAAAATCTTTTACTGGGTGATTGCCACCGTGATGACCAAATTTCATTTTAATGGTTTTAGCATCACTTGCTAAACCTAATAATTGATGGCCTAAACAAATACCAAATACTGGAATATCGGTGGTTAAAAATTCTTTAATAGCAGCGATTGCATAATCACATGGCTCTGGGTCACCTGGGCCATTTGATAAGAAAATCCCATCTGGATTCATCGCCAATACTTCACTGGCTGGTGTTTGCGCAGGTACAACCGTTAATTTACAGCCGCGATCTACTAACATACGTAAAATGTTATGTTTGGCACCAAAATCGTAAGCAACTACGTGAAAAGGCTTATTTTCTGGTGTTACATGGCCTTGCCCAAGCACCCAGCTACCTTCAGTCCACTGGTATTGTTCTTTGGTTGAAACCACTTTTGCTAAGTCCATGCCTTTAAGGCCCGGAAATGCTTTGGCTTGCGCTAAAGCACTTGCTTCATCTAAAGCGTCGCCAGCTAAGATACAACCGTTTTGCGCACCTTTTTCTCGTAAAAGACGGGTCAATTTACGGGTATCAATATCAGCAATACCTAAAATATTTTTGCTTTTCAGGTAGTCGCTTAAACTTTGTTCACTTCGAAAATTACTCGCTAATAGCGGTAAGTCACGAATAACTAAACCTTTCGCCCAAATAGTGTTAGATTCTTCATCTTCACTATTGGTGCCTGTATTACCTATGTGTGGATAAGTAAGTGTTACAATTTGCTCTGCATATGAGGGATCAGTCAGAATTTCTTGGTAACCTGTCATTGAAGTATTAAATACTACTTCACCAACAGCCGCCCCTTCTGCACCAATTGCGGTGCCTTTAAATACAGTGCCGTCTTCAAGCACTAAAATGGCAGATTTAGTCAATTTAACCTCCGTAAAGAAGAAATAAACTTAATGAAGAAACAACTAAAAACTTTCATCACTAAGTACAATATAATTCGCATAAAAAATGCCAAAAACACAGTTACCTGTAAATTTTTGACAAAATCCACTTATTTTACGCTTGTAACAGGTTTTCGTCTAGTAAAAAATGAAATAAAGTGCCATTTTTACCGTTTTTGTTACTAAAGCCTCAAAAGTAAGTGTTATCTAGTTTTTACTTGGCTGTTATTATTTCAAACCAAGTACGTCTTGCATGTCGTAATAACCGTTATCGGCTTCTGACAACCACGCCGCTGCACGCATTGCCCCTAAAGCAAATGTCATACGAGAACTGGCTTTATGAGTAATTTCAATTCGCTCACCCAAATCGGCAAAAAAGGCCGTATGTTCACCGACAATGTCGCCAGCACGAACGGTAGCAAAACCAATAGTTTCACGGTCACGTTCTTCGGTAATTCCTTCTCGGCCATAAACCGCACATTTATTTAAGTCGCGGCCTAAGGTATCAGCAATCACCTGCCCCATTTTTACCGCGGTGCCAGATGGCGCATCTTTTTTAAAGCGGTGGTGCGCTTCAAAAATTTCTATATCAGTATAGTCGCCAATTGCCTTCGCGGTAATTTCTAATAGTTTAAACATTAAGTTCACGCCAACGCTGGTATTGGGCGCTAGAATCACAGGAATACCTTTACCTGCATTTTCAATAATTTGAACTTGCTCATCAGTAAAGCCTGTTGTACCAATGACTAATGATTTTTTATTTTCCTGACACCATTTAATGTTCTCAAGGGTAGTTTCAATGGAAGTAAAATCAATAAAAACGTCAGCGTCTAACAGCTCGCTAAGCTCTGTTGAAGTTTTTTGTCCAATAGCGCCAATGCCGGCAAGTTCACCTAAGTCAAAATCAACAAATGACGATGTTGCACGCACGCTGCCGCCAACAAGTTCAATTTGCTCATGCTCAACTGCCGCTTGAATTAAGTTTCGGCCCATACGACCACTACAACCTAAAATGGCTACTTTTACTTTCATTTTTATTTCCTAACTATTGGCTTGTTTGTTCAAATATGGTTAATTTATTTGCTAAATCAACAGAGTGGCTAATTTCATGTGAGACCACATGCATTATTTTAGCCTGCTCTGCACTAACATCAATATGATAAAGCGCGGCAAAATCAGCAAGGCTTTGCCCTTTATCGTTTAGAAATTGCCAATGAATATTCACCACCGCAAGGCTTTTAGAATATTCATGATAACTGGCAGACAATACGCCTATTTGATTAGCATTTTCTTGTTTCATCCACGAAAAAATATTAGTAAATTCATCTTCAGCGTCTGATGATGACTTTAATAATACAATTTTGTCAGGTGTTGTTAAGGTACATGGGAAGCTATAACAACCAACCACACTGCCAAGTTCAAAGTGTTGAAAGGCATGAATGTATTGTTGGAAAAGTTGTTGCAGTTTTTTCTCTATCACAAGGGGTTCACTAACTATCTATTGGTTTTCTATTACTAACTTATTTAGCTTTAGCGGTACACACTTCCATTTGATTCTTACAAAATTCACAAGGGGTTATGTTATCCCTGTATTACCGTTTCTCTTTATTTCTTTAAACTAAAAGATATAAAAAAGCCGGGATAACCCGGCTTCTTTTAATTAGCTAACGATAGCTAATAATTCAACGTCAAATACTAACGCAGAGTAAGGAGGAATAGCACCTTGTGAACCTTGCTCGCCGTAAGCTAATTGATATGGAATGTATAAACGGTATTTAGAACCTTCAGTCATTAATTGTAATGCTTCAGTCCAACCAGGAATTACGCCACCAACAGGGAATTCAGCTGGTTGACCGCGATCAACAGAGCTGTCAAAAACGTCACCGTTGATGAAAGTACCGTGGTAATGCGTACGTACTGTGCTTGCAGCAGTCGGCTTTTCGCCTTCGCCCGTTGCAAGTACTTCGTATTGTAAACCTGATTCAGTAACAGTTACTTCTTCACGCTTAGCATTTTCAGCTAAAAACGCTTCGCCTTCAGCTGCTTTAACTTTTGCAGCTGCTTGTTCTTGCTCTTGTAGTTTCTTAGAAACAATACCAAACGCTTCGTTTAATAGTTCATCAGAAACTTGACTGTCAGCACCAGCAATTGCATCAGCAAGACCGGCTTGAACTGCAGTTACGTCAAATTCTTTAAAAGGGTTATTACGTAATTGATCGCCTAGTTGACGACCTACACCGTAACTTACACGTTGTTCAATTGTTTCAAAGTTGTTCTCAGACATAGTAATTCACATATTGACTAAATAAAAATTCGCGCAAGAATAGCATAAACAGATAATAGTCTGTAGTGTTCTCTTAGTACTTATCGTGTTTATTTTCACTTTTTTTCAATAAGGCTGAGTCAGTGATAGTTATTACTCAATTACAATTAATTTTATTGGTTACGATTTAATTAACATTTAATTTGGGGTGAATATTGTTATGCTCTGATCAATTAATAAAATTTGATCATTAATGGCTTTATTTATGACACAACCAACAACGCAATCGCCAATATCGACTGCACAACAACCGACTGAAAAACTCAGCAGTTTATTGCCTTTCTTTGTTTTTCTTGGGTTATTTTTAGGTACGGGTATTGTCTTAACACTGCAAGGTGTTGAGTTTGCCTTTTATCAACTTCCGGCAAGTATCGCGATAATTCCTGCAATTTTTGTCGCTATTTGCATGGGTAAAGATAATATCAACGAACAAATATCCCAGTTCATCACAGGCGCTGGTCATCAAAATATTGTCACCATGTGTGTTATCTATTTACTTGCTGGCGCGTTTGCTACTGTGGCCAAAGCAACCGGTAGTGTTGATGCCAGTGTGCAACTAGGCTTATCAATTTTTCCAGATTATTTAATTTTACCCGGTTTATTTTTAGTCGCTGCTTTTTTAGCAACAGCAATGGGTACATCAATGGGCACAATCGCAGCGATTGCGCCTATTGCCTTAGGCTTTATTGAAACCGCGAACCTTGATGCTGGTATGGTTGCTGGCTGTATTATTTCAGGCGCCATTTTTGGTGATAACTTATCGATTATTTCTGATACCACCATAGCGTCTACCCGTAGCCAAGGTGCACACATGAAAGATAAATTTAAAGTAAACTTTAAATTTGCCGTGCCTGCTGCACTGTTATGTTTGGTTATTTTTGCCTATGCTGGCGGCTCTGTTGTTCTACCTGAAACTAGTGATATTGAAGTATTAGGCTTACTACCATACTTGGTGATTTTAGCGCTAGCGCTGTCGGGTGTTAACGTATTTTTAGTGCTGGTTATTGGTATTGTACTTGCTGCAATGATCGGCATGGCAACAAATAACTACCAACTTGGCGCTTGGGTAAGCGACATTAATAGTGGTTTTGCGAGCATGCAAGACATTTTCATTTTATCGTTATTTATTGGTGGTTTAAGTGAATTAGTTCGTCGCCAAGGTGGCTTAGCTGCGTTAACCACTAAAATTAGAAATGGCGCGAAACGCTTAAGCGATAACAACGACAAACGCGCTGCAGGTATTGGTATTGGCGCCCTTGCCTTTTGCTGTAACTTTTTCACTGCTAACAATACAGTATCGATTATTATTACTGGTGAAACCGCAAAAGAACTCGCCAATGATGCTGAGCTTTCGCCAGCACATTCAGCCAGTTTGTTAGATATTTTTGCCTGCATTAACCAAGGTCTTCTGCCTTATGGCGCACAAGCATTATTACTTGGCGCTACGTTGAAAATATCACCACTTGATGTAGTAACTCATGCCTTCTACCCGATGATTTTATTGGTAGTTGCTAGCATTGCCTTTTGGAAAATCACCAAAAAATAATATTTAGCTAATTCACCTATTTAAGAAGCATAAACAAAAACACCGCCCTAAAATGGCGGTGTTTTTTTATCTTGCTTATTTTTAATTTAAAAAATAATGCGTGCTTACTTTTGCTCAGCCTTGGCTTTAGGCTTTGGCGGCTCTGGAATATGTTTTGGTTTGATACAGTTTGGACGATTCGCGCCATTAAACATCGGCTCTGATACCTTCAGGTGTTGCGTTAACTGCGTAATTCGCGTTTCATTCGACGGGTGAGTTGACATAAATTCTGGCGGCGCATCTTTGCTTAATTTCGCCATATTTTGCCATAAATGAATGCTTGCCTCAGGCTTGAAACCTGAACGTGCCATCAGATCTTGACCAACAATATCAGCTTCACTTTCATGGCTACGGCCATATGGCATGATAATACCGTATTGCAAACCTAAACCAAGTCCTGCCATCCACTGACCTTTGTTATCAATATCGCTAGCACCTAAGGCAATTGCCGCGGCTGCCATGCCCACTTGAGAGACTTTGTTCGCGGATAAACGCTCGTTCGAGTGATGCTCAATTACATGCCCTACTTCGTGCCCCATAATCGCAGCTAATTGGTCTTGGTTTTCAGTCACATTTAAAATACCGGTATATACACCAATTTTTCCACCGGGTAAGGCAAAGGCATTAACTTGGGCTGAATCAAATACCACCACTTCCCACTCGCCACTATGCGCAGATTTTGGCACATTTTTCGTAATAGCGTCAGCGACACACTGTACAAAGGCATTGGTTTCTTTGTGTGAACTAATCGGCACTTCTTTTTTCATTTCTTCAAAAGAGGCAACACCCATTTTACTTAAGTCTGATTCTGACATCAGCATAATTTGATTTCGCCCAGTCGACGATTTAGCACAGCCGAATAAGCCGACAACGATTAATCCTAATACAATATATTTCTTCACGTTATCTCCGTAGTTATAAGTAATGCAGTAGTATTTTTTCTATTTACAAAGCGAGAAATAATTAACAAGCTTAGCCATAGTCTAAGTAAATATTAACGGCTTTTCTAGGGTCTGTTGATCTTTCGAGGTTAACTTTTGTTCAAAGTAAACGCTTTTTGTTCAAGGCGTGAACAACACAGCATGGTTGTTCCATGTAAGTTGTGAACAACGATGAAGAAATAGCGTTTAGTTGAACCCCAAGGGCAGCGTTTCTAGGCATTTATACTGCATTATTGCGCTTTCATGTGAAATAACCACATAGCAATCACAATGCTTTGTCTAAATACCTATAAACTGCTGCAAAAATAAACACGAAAGAGCAACAGCCCCTAATGCTTTTTACAAAGGTAAGATCAGATATGACGATGCAGATTAACAATTGTGTGAATTTTCGCGTAAACTAACAAGTAAGACCAAGTAATATGCTCGCTAATTTTGCGAGGCATAGTACGACAATCATTAAGCATAGAGTGTGGCCCCATGAAGTCTCCCGTTACTCCAGATTTATTTCAACAATTGGCGTTAACCTTTATCGCCTTTCGTTGGCATTTATTAGCATGGAGTGCCTTTGGCTTTATTTTATTTCCACTATTACAACTGCAAATTCAAAGCCAAACCCCAACTTGGCTGGTATGGGTTGCTTTATTTATTTTATTTGCCGCGCTGCAAGCGCTCGTTTTAGCGGCGTTTATATTTTTCTTCCAAAACTTACCTTCGTCAAAAGCAACAGATCGCTATTGGTTTAGAGTTTACCGTACAGTTGAGTGGTGTGAAACTGTGTTATTTGCTCTGCTATTACCGCTGCCTACGCTAATTTTTATTTATGCTTTGTTACTTTGATTTTCTCCTTGCACCTTCTCTCTGTTGCCGCAAAACACTACAAAATAAACAAAAAACCACTAACGCCAGCAGCTATTAGTGGTTTTACGTATCTAGCTAGCGAGTAGTTTAGCCTTGGTTTAACGTTTTATTTTACGCGTCTTTTAAAAATGAAGTCATTATTGATGTGCTTTGCAATCTTGATAAGCGCTTAAACCGTCTTTTAGCCAGTAGTAATCAATACAGGTTTCATTTTCTTTGATTAATGAGCGAGTACCAATTTCTGACGCATTTAACGCTTCGGTGATACTGACAATACCTGAATTGTCAGTATCAATTACGCTATACGGTAATGGCGAGCTCACTAACGTATACAAATACAAACCTAAAAAAGCAATTAAGATAATAATGCTTATACGAAAGTGTTTCATAATTTGCCTCGGTATGAACATTTATAACGACAATCAGTGACGGCTAAAATACGTAACTACGCACTAAAATCCAACCACCTTTATGTTGGTTTATGTAACCTTAACTGGTGAGTCATTGTTATCTATAACGTTATTTTACTATAGTTCGAAAGGTTAGGTTTATTCTAGGCTCAGTGACTTTTTTTGTCGGTGGTAAACGATGTAACCAGTGTGTTTGCGTAACGCCTTTCATCACTAATAAGCTACCGTGGTCAAGCGCTAATGACACCGTTTCTTTGCTTTGTTTATGTTTAAAAGCAAATTTACGTTTTGCTCCTAGCGTTAATGAAGCAATCGCGCCATTTTTTTTCAAGTCCATCTCACCATCGCTATGCCAAGCCATACCTTCTGCGCCACTATGATATAAATTTAATAAACAAGAATTGAAAGTTTCTGCTGTTTTTTCTTCAACCATGGCTTTGAGTGGTTCTAATTCGTCAAGCCATGGCAACGCGTGTTTAGTGGTATTTGAATAGGTATATGAAAATGCTTGTTTGGCATACCAAGCAACTTTTCGAGCTGTGACAATTTTCTTTCCATAGATCACCGCTTCGTCATGTTGCCACTGCACTTTATTTAGCAGAAGTTGAAAATACTTATCTGCCATATCCGTTGGCAATAGCGTGCCGTAATAATCCACTTCACCGTCGTAAGGTAAAATGTTAATCGGCTCTGCTAAGCTATCGCCAAATAAGTCCATGGGCTTATTTTATACCGTAATATTATGCTGTTGAAATAATGCAATTAACTGATCTTCGGTTAGCACTTCAACCCCTAAATCTTGCGCTTTAGTTAATTTAGAGCCGGCTTTTTCACCGGCGACTAAAAAGTGAGTTTTAGCTGAAACACTGCCTGATACTTTTGCGCCAAGCGTTTGCAATACCGCTTTGGCTTCGTTTCTGCCCATTTGAGACAAGGTGCCGGTTAGAACAAACGTTTGGTTTAACAAAGGTTGCTGATCGGCACTTTTTTGCTCTATCGCCGGCCACGACATAATGCTTTCAAGTTCAGTAAGAACTTCTATGTTATGGGCTTGCTTGAAAAAGTTAACGATATTTTTCGCAACAATTGCACCGACATCTGGCACCTTTTGCAACGTTTCTTCATCAGCCGCTTTAATAGCATCAAAGGTTAAAAAGTAATTCGCTAAATTGGCGGCAGTTGTTTCGCCCACTTCGCGAATACCTAGCGCATAAATAAATTTAGGCAAGGTAGTTTCTTTTGCAACGTTAAGTGATTTAATTAAGTTTTGTGCAGATTTAGGCCCCATGCGTTCCATAGTGCTAACGTCTAGCTCGGTTAACTTAAATAAATCGGCAGGTGTTTTAATGAGGTTTTCGTCGACGAGTTGTTCAACCAATTTATCGCCAAGGCCGTCAACGTCTAGCGCTTTGCGTGAAGAAAAATGTTTAATCGCCTCTTTACGCTGCGCCCCGCAATATAAGCCGCCGGTACAACGCAGTACCGCTTCGCCTTCAGCTCTAGCAACAGCAGATTGACAAACTGGACACTCAGTTGGAAATTGTATGCTTTGTGCATTGTCTGGTCGCTTATCAAGCACCACACTGACAATTTGTGGAATAACATCACCTGCGCGGCGAATAATAACGGTATCTTTAACTTTTATGCCAAGGCGGTCGATTTCGTCTTGGTTGTGAAGTGTCGCGTTACTAACAGTAACACCACCAACAAATACAGGTTGTAAACGTGCAACTGGCGTAATTGCGCCAGTACGCCCAACTTGAAATTCAACATCATCGAGCACAGTAAGTTCTTCTTGTGCCGGAAACTTATAAGCAGTTGCCCAACGCGGCGCACGTGCGACAAAGCCCAGTTGCTTTTGTAAGGCAATATCGTCAACTTTAAACACGGTACCGTCAATTTCATAACTTAAGTTATCGCGTTCGTTAAGAATCTGTTGATAAAAGCCGTCAACTTGCGCAGCATTTTCAAGTAATTTAACTTCAGGGCACATAGGTAAACCAAGCGCTTTAATTTGGCATAAACGCTGATAATGTGAATTTTTAAGCCACGACTCGTCTAGTTCAGTAGAATTTAATTGGCCAACAAAACCAATACCGTAAGCGTAAAAAGCTAAGTTTCGTTTAGCGGTAATTTTTGAGTCTAATTGGCGTAAGCTGCCGGCTGCGGCATTTCTTGGATTGGCAAAAGATTTATCGCCTTTCTTTTTCGCTTGCTCATTCAAGCTGTCAAAACTTGCTTTGGGCATAAAGACTTCACCGCGCACTTCTAGCACCTCTGGAAAATCATCCCCCATTAGCTTTAATGGGATCGATTTTATCGTGCGCACATTTTCAGTGATATTTTCGCCAACTGCGCCATCGCCACGAGTGGCCGCTTGTACAAATAGACCGTTTTCATAACGTAAGCTCACCGCTAAACCATCCAGTTTAGGTTCCGCACAATAAGCAATAGTTTGTGTAGTCGTTAAGCGGTCACTAATTCGCTTAGTAAACGCTTGCCACTCATCCTCTGAAAACACATTATCAAGCGACAGCATAGGTAATTGGTGGCTAACTTGGCTAAAGGATTTTAACGCTTCGCCGCCGACCTTCAAACTTGGTGAATCTAAACTTTTAAGTTGTGGGTACTGTGTTTCAAGCGCAAGTAATTCACGCATTAATCGATCATATTCCGCATCGGGCACAGTGGGCTGATCAAGCACATAATACTGGTGGTTGTATAAGTTAATTTGCTGCTTAAGTTCAGCTACACGCTGCTCTGCTGGGATATTTGACATAGAATTAGGCTAAATAAGTTAAGTAATAGTTGACTGTTTTCTGTAACGCTTGCAAGTTGTTTGCAACGGCTAACAGAGAAATGGTAATCGCTGTACTGCTTAAATTACTACAATACAGCGACAAAATGCGTTTATAACGCGGCTATACGATTTTTGCGATCAAATTCGCGTATTTTGCTCATATAATGTTGCTCGGTTTGCTTTGTTAATACACTGCGCTTATCGTCGAGCAATTGTCCATGAAATTCGTTCGCCAATTGTTTGGCCGCCGACAACATTTGTTGGAAGACTTCAAAAGGGTCACCTTCGTTTGGCAAGGTCATAAATAAAGTAACACCTTGAGTGGCAAATGTTTCCATAGCATCTAAATCAAATGTGCCAGGATTGAGCATATTGGCTAAGCTAAAAGTGACTTTGCCATTACCGGCATTGTCTTGATGACGATGGAAGATATTCATATCGCCATATTTCATGCCTAAGGTTAATAAGGTAGGTAAAAGCACAGCACCGGACATAATTTGATTTTCTGGCATTACCACAGAAATCACTAACACCTCGGGGTCAATATTAGCGGTCGGTTTAACATTTGCCGACTCGTCACCAAAATTTATTTCCATTTGATTGCGTTTAAGTTCAGCTTTCGCGGATTTGCGTACCGGCTTTTTTGCCGGCGATTTTTTCATATTCGGCTTTAATTGCGTCACTGGCTCTTGATACACTGACACTTCCGGCTCAGGCGGTAAATCAGGCACTAATTCAAGTTCAGCCACAGGCGGTACTTCTTGTTCAGCAATTAATACTTCTTCTGTCGAACGCTGCTTACTTTCAGCTTCTTGGATCATAACCGCGTCAGCTTCATTGAGGTTTAAATCACCTAAGTTAGGCTCATTTTCTAATGAAATCGCTTTTTCATCGAGTAGATCTTTTGGAATAGGATCGGCACTAAATTTTGGCGCAGGTGCCGGTTGATGAGCAATTTCATCATCGTTTGGCGGATTATCTATTTCACCGTTTAATGCATTAGCGCCAACCACGCGGATAGGTCCAACGCCGTCTTGGTCAAAGCCTGACTGGTCAAAACCACGTTCTTGCGGCTGCACAGGCTCGTTTTTAGCTTTCAGTTTATATGGATTGCTATTTTTGCGGATCTTCCACAATCCATGAATACAAATAGCACCGATGATCACAGCGCAAATTATAATAAGTGTGTATCTTACGTTATCTTCCATACCTAGCCTATTTTAGGAATTATCTGCCATAGCAACAGCTTCATCAATATCGACAGCAACCATACGTGAAACACCCGCTTCAAACATAGTTACGCCTGTTAATTGTGACGCCATTTCCATCGCAATTTTATTGTGACTAATATATATAAATTGCACGGTTTGAGACATTTCTCTAACCAAATTACAAAATCTTTCTACATTTGCATCATCTAATGGCGCATCCACTTCGTCGAGCATGCAAAATGGTGCAGGATTAAGCCTGAAAATTGCAAATACTAATGATAATGCGGTCAGCGCTTTTTCACCACCCGATAATAGATGAATTGTGCTATTTTTTTTCCCGGGCGGTCTTGCCATGATGGTAACGCCCGTTTCAAGCAAGTCATCCCCGGTTAAATCAAGGTATGCGCTGCCGCCGCCAAACACTTTTGGAAACAATTTTTTTAAGTCTTGATTCACTTGATCGAAGGTTGCTTTAAATTTTTGTCGACTTTCTTTATCAATTTTATGGATTGCAGCTTCTAAAGTGGTAATCGCGTCTATTAAATCATCATGTTGCTGCGCTAAATAGTTTTTTCGCGCTAATTGTTGTTCATATTCGGCAATTGCCGCCAAATTAATCGCCCCGAGTTTACTGATATCTTTTGCAATTTTTACGATATGCGCTTGCCATACGCCCTCTTTAGCATCAGCAGACAGGTTTTTAATCACCTCTTTATAATCAAGCTGTAGTTCTTCAAGCTGCTCTAATAACGCCTGTGCGCGGACACGAAAACTCTCAGCATCTAAGTGGTGTTTAGTTAACTGTTCTTTTAATTGCGTAATTTGGCCATTCGTGCGCACTTTTTCTTGCTCTAAGTCACTAACTTCTTGATGCGCCTGCGCTTGGTTATTTTGTATTAATGCAAGTTTTTCTTCTACCGCAAGCATTTGCGCAAGCCAGGTTTGCAATTGCGATTCGTTTTCAGACAAAGGATCGCTATTTTGACTTAAGCTACTTTCGCGTTGTTGTTGCTGCTGCTGGCTTAAGCGAACTTGTTCTTGTAAGTGCTTTTCGCTTTGCGCTATATGCGTAAGTTGATTATTAACACGTTCAATTTGCACCGCGACTTGCTGCATTTGCTGGTTTAATTGATTCACCGATTGCTGATCGTGTTTAATCGCTTGTTGTAATTGTTGTTGCTCTAATTCAGCTTGTTGATTATTTGATTCATCTACTTGCGGTAATTGTGCCAGCTGCTCTTTAAACATGGTCAGCTTTTTCTGCTGCTCTGGCAATTGTTGCTCAATGAGCTGTTTCTCTGTGGTTAGCGAGTCTAGTTGCAGACTTAAATGTTGTTGCTCTTGCTTAAATAGCGCGCGCTCTTGCTGCCACTGATTTAATTTTTTTTCAAGCAACGCAATGTCAGCTTGGCTATTTTCAATATTCGACAATACCGACTTACGTGTCTCTGTTAACTGGCTTATTTTTGTCTGAAAAGCCCTAATATTTTGTTTGCTTTTGATTAACTCACTTTCAAGATCTCTAATATGATTGACTCGGGTAAGCTGTTCATTAGCGTCGTTTATCTGCCCTTTCTTGAGAAAGTGATGACCCAGCCAAGTACCATCTTGGCATATAACAGACTGTTCATCGTTCAAACTTGAAAGCAGTTTTTTTGCTTGTTCAAAATCTGTCGCTACAAAAATATTGCTTAACCACGCCTGAAAACTCCCATTGCCTGAAACCTTACTTGCCAATGTCGATTCATTCATCGACTCTAATGCCATAGAAGCACTTTGTTGCTTGCTTTGGCTGTATTGGCTTATTAATAATACCGGTTCTATATCAAGCTTCGTTGGAAATTGTTCAACTGCTTGCGCTTGCAGCCAATCTGATAACACTAGCTCAACCGCCGTTTGCCAACCTGAGGCGACATTTAACTGGTCAAAAAGCAATTGTTCGCTTGTCTGTCCATTTTCTGCAAGCCATCGCTGTTGCGATATTTGCCAATCGCTACGTTTATTTTGTTGGTTAACTAAACTGTCTAAGTTGGCTTGTTGTGCTTGTTCTAGCCCTTGAAGTTCAGCTAATTGCTGTTTATTTTCATTTAATTGCTCACTGATTTCATCAGCAGAATGAAGCTGCTGTGCTAACACACTTTTGTCTTCATCAAGTTTATTAGCGAACTCGTGAATTTTCTCGTTTGAGGTTGCGCTTTTATCTTGCTCTGCTATTTTTTCCATTAACGAAGCAATCGTTTTTTCCAATGAAGTTTGTTTTTGCTCGAGCTGCTCAACCGTTGCAGATTGTGCACTAACTTGACCACTTAATGTTATACGCTGGTGATTAAGCTTTTGCATCTGCGTATAGTATTGTTCGCGTGATTGCTGCCAGACATACAGCTTTTGATTATTTTCATCGAGCGATTGCTGAGCATTGGTTAAATTTTGCTGACAACTTGTTAATTCAGGCGTTAATACTTCGAGCGATGCTTTTTTATCTAGGGTTTGTTGTTGAAATTCAGCTAGCCTTTTTTGATCTTCAATTAAATACTGTTTTGCTGCGTCATACTCTTTTTGCAACTGACCTTGTTGTAATTGAATATGCTTTAGGTTTTGCTCTGCGCGCGCAATGTTGTTGGTTAACGATAGTTTTTCGCTTTGCAATTCGCCCATATCTTCAGTGCCAACAGCAAGTTTTTGCTTGGCAATAAATAATGCATTTTCATTTTGTCCTTGGCAAACAACTAATTGTTCAACATCAGCTTGTATTTTGGTGATTTTATCTAATGATGTTTGCTTTTTTAGATCAAACTGCTGCCAACGCAACACATTAAGTTCAGCTTTATACGTGCGTTCTTGTGACTTTAGCGTGCGGTATCTTTTCGCGGCTTCAGCTTGTTGGTGCAAGGTATCAATACGTAGGGTTAACTCTGCTTGAATATCCGCTAACCGTTCAAGATTTTCACGGGTATGAACAATTCTATTTTCAGTTTCTCTGCGTCGTTCTTTATATTTTGAAATGCCCGCGGCTTCTTCAATAAAAACGCGTAACTCTTGAGGTTTAGACTCAATTAAACGTGAGATAGTGCCCTGTTCAATAATGGCGTAACTTCTAGGACCTAACCCTGTGCCTAAAAAGATATCGGTAATATCACGGCGACGACATTTGCTACCATTTAAAAAGTACGTGTTTTGACTTTCTCGGTTGACCAGACGTCTTATCGACACTTCTGAGCGATCGGCCATGTTGCCTTTCAAACGACCTTCACTGTTGTCAAAGACCAATTCAACACTTGCTTGACCAATAGGTTTTCGGCTTTCAGCGCCATTAAAAATCACGTCGGTCATGGCATCGCCACGCAAATTCTTTGCTGAACTTTCACCTAATACCCATCGCACAGCATCAATAATATTTGATTTACCACAGCCATTAGGGCCAACAATTGCGGTCATTTGCTGTTCAAAGGGCACTTTAGTCGGATCAACAAACGACTTAAATCCCGCGAGTTTTATATGCTTTAACCGCATTAAGTTTGGCGCCTGTGAATTAGGGTTGAAAATAAACGCCAACTTTAGCAGAATTCGATGTACTTTGTAACATCTGGGCGCTGTGCTAGTTGTAACGCTAGTGTATACTCTACGATGTGTTATCAATGACTTAGGTTAAAAATAAAACAATGCATGCTTCTCGAACGACTCCATACGCACAAAGTGGTGCCGGCTATTTTTTTAAAGGTTTTGAACTGATCAAACTAAAAGGCATTCGCCGGTTTGTTTTTATTCCGTTAATTGCCAATGTCTTATTATTTAGCATCGCTTTTTATTATTTATTCCAACAACTCGATGTTTATATGGCAATGATAGAAAGCTGGCTGCCAGACTTTCTCAGTTGGTTAAGTGTTGTTATATGGCCAATAGCAGTGATTACCATGCTTATTACCTTTTCGTTTATTTTTAGCTCGGTTGCTAACTGGATAGCTGCGCCATTTAACGGTTTGTTATCCGAAAAAATGGAGCTTTTATTATCAGGTGAAAAACCAACAGATATGAGCATGACCGAACTCGTTAAAGATATTCCTCGCACACTATCGAGAGAATGGACTAAGTTTGTTTATTATTTGCCGCGTGCTATTGGCTTTTTAATATTACTGTTTGTGCTGCCACTTATCGGACAGATTCTTTGGTTTTTATTTGTCGCATGGATGATGGCAATTCAATATAAAGATTACCCTTTTGATAATCACAAAATTCCTTTTAATGAAATGAAAAGTGCTTTAAAAGCAAATCAAGGGCTGAGTTATAGCTTTGGCATAACGGTTTCAATTTTTGCAATGATCCCTTTGATCAATCTTATTGTTATGCCGGTAGCAATATGCGGTGCAACTGCACTTTGGGTTGACCATTACCAAAAGAAATACCTTGGTTAACTGCACATGTTTAAATTTAGTCGCCCGAACATACTAATTTAAAAACAACCAATTAACTAACAAATGTTGTACAAACAGGCTTTAATTTCTACACTTTGAGTGTATTTTACGAACTTCTAGCTTTTTTCTTATTTCACTGCATTTATTGTTAAATATGAAATAGTTGTTGACCCTAAGATACGGACATTTTACATTGATAAAAATTTTACGGAGAAAGCCAATGATAAAGTTCTTACCAACAAAAAAAGTCGTGGCACTTGTCTTTACCACTTTGTTAACTTTACCAACGGCATTTGCAGAAAGTGAATTGCTCATTAATATACCTAAAGTGCCAGATGCTGAGGTATTTGCAGAGTTTACCGATAAACTTCCTGCTGTGGTGAATTATTTTTCTTCAGAAAGTGAACAGGCCATTATCAGTTTTTATCAAGCTGTATACGGCGAAGCGATATCAAGTGATCGTAAACGTGGCAGATTAACGCTGTATTTTTCAAACAATGAAATAGTGACTCGTGTAGTCATTTCTCAGCAAAACAATAAACGCCAAGTAGACGTATTGGTTGAAAACTCACAATAACCTATCACTAAACATGAAGAGTAATAATCGCTTTGCTCTTCTTTTAACCTTTTAATCATTCAACTTTTCATTTCATCAAAAAAGCTTCTTGCCGCATTAATCTCAGTGATTTAACCAAGTTATTACATAAAACTAGAGCGTGTTGATCTTTGCTGTTTGAATTTTGTTCGAGATAAAAGCGTTTTAATCGCGGCGTGAGGTTTGTTGCCTAGTCATCTAAGCAAAACACCTCACACAGGTTACTAGTTCCAAACGTAACCTAAGTACCTACATCCATGTAGGCAACAAAGAGTAAAAAGCTTTTAGCCGAATCCTTCGGACAGCGTTTGTTGTCATTTATACGGTGTTGGTGCTTTATCATGTGGAATAACCACACATCAAAAGCACCGCCTTGTATAAATACCCAACAAACTGCTGCAAAAACAAACTTGAAAGATCAACACGCTCTAACAACATTGACCAAATATAAAGCAATGTTTACACATATTCACAATAAAAATTCTCCATTTTTTTGACTAACACCCTGCACTACCAGACACTTACGCACAATAAAAACAACGCTTAGAGGTTTAAATGAAACGTACCGCACTTTTATCATTAGCATTTGTTGCAAGTACAGCGCTTGCTGATGAGGGCATGTGGCAGCCACACCAATTACCTAATATTGCTGATCAGCTTACCAAAGCAGGATTAGCATTGGATCCAAATAAACTTACCGACCTTACTGGCTTTCCAATGGGCGCAATTGTTAGCCTAGGTGGTTGTACAGCATCATTTGTATCTGACCAAGGTTTAGTCGCGTCAAATCACCACTGTGTCTACGGTTCAGTGCAATATAATTCTACTGAAGAGAATAACTTGCTTAAAAATGGTTTCTTAGCAAAATCTTTTGAAGAAGAATTACCAGCAACCCCAGGTAGCAGAATTTACGTGACTGAAGAAATCACCGAAGTTACTCAACTAGTAAACGCAGGTATTACCAACAATACCAAAGGCAGTAAGCGTTACGACATTATTGATAAAAACTCAAAAGCGTTAGTTGCTGAATGTGAAAGTAGTGATAAATATCGCTGTACCGTGGTTAATTTTCACGGAGGCTTAGAGTATTACTTATTTAAACAACTTACTATTCGTGACGTACGTTTGGTGCACGCTCCAGCAACCAGCATTGGTAAGTACGGCGGCGATATCGACAACTGGATGTGGCCACGCCATACCGGCGATTACGGCTTTTACCGTGCTTACGTTGGAAAAGACGGCCAACCAGCAGATTTCAGCGAAGATAATGTTCCATATCAACCGAAACACCACTTAAAAGTAAACAAAAGTAGTGTTGATGAAGGTGATTACATCATGGTGTTAGGCTATCCGGGTCGCACAAACCGATACCGAAGCGCACTAGAAGTTGAAAATCAATTTACCTGGACGTACCCAAAAGCAAAAGCTTACCGCGAAGAAATTATTGATATCATTCATAATGGTTCAGAAGTCGGCAGCGATGCACGTATTAAATATGAAAGCACACTCGCGAGCTTAGCCAATTACGCAAAAAATTACGGTAGCATGATCAACAGCTATCAAAAAGGATCTACCCTTGTGCGTAAACAAAAGCTTGAACAAGAGCTTAGCCAATGGATAAAAGCAGACAAAACTCGTCAGGCCAAATATGGTGATGCTTTAGCTGGCTTAGAAAAACTCATCAAGCAAGATCAACAAACTCAGGCAAGAGACTTAATTTTAGGCTACATGCGTTACAGCAAAATGTTAAGTACTGCAGAGCGACTGCACCGTCTTTCGATTGAAAAACAAAAAGACAATTTAGCACGTAAAAAAGGATATCAAGAACGTGATATCGCACGCTTTGAGCAATCGATGAAAACGGTAGACCGTCGTTACGATGCTGACATTGATAAAGCAATTTTATCAGCCATGTTAATGCATTATAGCAAGCTACCAAAAGCACAACGCATTGCGAGCATTGACACGTTTTTTGGTATTAATAATTCATTCAACCCTAAAACACTTAGCGCTAAGTTAGACAAAATGTATGCGACAACTCAGTTAGCCAATCAAAGCCAACGATTAGCGTTAATGAACAAAACGGAAAAGGACTTCAACAACAGTTCAGATCCTTTTATTAAACTCGCCGTAGCAACATTTGCAGATCGCAAAGCCATTGAAGCACAAGGTGAAGAGTTAACAGGTAACATTCAAGCATTCCGTCCTAAGTACATGGCCGCGTTAATCGCTTATTTTAACGATAAAAACTTACCGGTATATGCAGACGCTAACAGTACATTACGTATTACTTACGGAAACGTTAAAGGCTATTCTCCTCGTGACGGCTTAACAGCAACGCCATATACAACCCTTGAAGGGATTGTTGAAAAAGACACAGGTGTTGCACCATTTGACGCACCAAAAGAGCAATTAGCGCTTATCAAGAAAAAACATTATGGCGAATACGCTAAAGCAAACTTAGGCTCTGTGCCGGTGAACTATTTGGGAACGTTAGATATTACCGGCGGTAACTCTGGCTCACCTACGTTAAACGACAAAGCAGAGTTTGTTGGCCTTGTATTTGATGGTGTTTATGAAAGCATTATTGGTGATTGGGATTATGACACAAAATTAAATCGTTCAATTCATGTCGATGTGCGCTATATGTTATGGGTAATGGAACATATTGACGGTGCCACTAACTTAATTGAAGAAATGGATATTGTTGAATAACTGTTGCCACTAAATTAACGCTTAAAAGCCCAATATTGATTGGGCTTTTTTATGCCTAAATTTTTAAAACTTGATAATACGTAACTCTTCGTACATAGTAATTATTGTTACATCAGAAAATAAAAAGGGAAAAGCTATGAAAAAAAGAAAGCTGTACCAAGAAAATAATTCTGAAGTTGATATGACGCCAATGTTAGATATCGTATTCATTTTATTAATTTTCTTTATTGTTACTACCTCATTTGTTCGTGAGCAAGGTCTGTTAGTAAACAAACCACAAACCAATAAAAGCTCCGATAACACCTCACAAAACATTACTATTCATATTAACGAAAACAACACCGTTTTCTTTAACAATAAAGCTGTTGATGTCAGCAGAATCCCAGCAAGAATTGAAAACTTCTTAGCAAATCAAGTCACGGAAAATGTGGTGCTAAGTCCCCATGTGGATACCAACTATAACAAAGTGGTCGAAGTACTTGACCAAATCAAACTATTCAGTGATTTAACTGTATCCATGGGCACTTATAGCCCTTAGCCACTAATTTAAAGTCATAAAAAAAGCAGCTACCCTCATGAACAATAAAGGTAGCTGCCTAATAAATAACTTAAAAATAATTAACCAAAAATGGCGCGCATTAAGCCAATCACCTGCTCAGGTGTTTTACCGTTTTTAATTTCATTAATTATTGTCGCACGCTTACCTTTAATGTATTCGGGAATACCTTCTTCCGCTAATGCTTTATCAGCCAATTCTTCCGCTGTTAGTTTGGTTTTAGCTCGACTAAACCTTGAAGCAGTAGTCGCTTTATTAAGTGACTTATTAAGTAAACGTAAATAATTAGAGTTGTCGGCAAATTCAGCTTCAACAAATAAAAACACATCTAATAAAATAACGCGTGCTTTCCATAATTTGGCTTCTTGTTCATCTTCAGGTTCCGCTTCATGCCACCATGGACAAGTTCTCAGGGTACCTATCATATCTTGCCAATACCCGTTAAAGTCAAAAGCGTTAAACTTTGCAATTGATAACCCTTGGCATAATACATCTATCTTGGCATTGGTAAGTGCAATAAATTGATCGGGTCTTTTCATTGCTAATAAGCGAGTAGCTGGTGCGAGAGGCGCCTTCTCCCCTTGTGGTTTATCGACAGTATGATCCGAAAATATTTTTGAATAAGCTGCAACAAACAGCTGGTATTGCGCAGGAGTTACATCACCTTCTACAGGAATACAGCTAAGTGCTTCATCAAATAGCTCTGGCTGTTGAGCCAATAAGGTATGAAAAACCTTTGCACCACGAGTAGAGGCAAATAACTCAACGTCAAAATTAAATTCCGCCGGGGTATGCTTACTTGTGTGTTTACCTGAAATCGCTAGTCTTTCATTTTCATTCATTTGAGCTAGTGGTAAGTCAAGTTCATGAACATAATCTAATAAGCGTAAACGCTCTTCTACTATATGTAGATCAGATTGCTCTTCAATGAAGCTCATGAATATGGGCCACGGCGCAATTCTAGCCATTTTAAGCTGATTAATACTGATACCCTGCTCAAGTGATGACTCAAGCTTTTTTAACGGTGGGATTTGATGGTCATCCAAATAATCAAGATTAAGATCTTCTTGGCAAATACGATGCAGCTCTTTACACCACCCCAAAAAGTCATCGGGGTGATTAGTAACTTTTACCGCCATTAAATTTAGACTAAGTTCAGTGACGTACTTAAGGATGTTTTGATAGACGGCATTTTCAGCGTCAGACAATGCCATTTTGACAGGGGCGGTTAGCAATTTTTTCATTTATGTAAATGTAACTCTATTTTCTACAATCAGTAATTTATATCCTTAAACGCAAAAAACCCGTAGCGTTAGCTACGGGTTTCTCTAAAGAAGAGTCTAGCAATGTCCTACTCTCACATGGGACCTCCCACACTACCATCGGCGCTACTGCGTTTCACTTCTGAGTTCGGAATGGGGTCAGGTGGTACCACAGCGCTATTG